>DASVQC010000013.1:0-14943 GCA_036389335.1 Pyrinomonadaceae bacterium
AGGAGAAGATCGTGAACCGTGACGGGTGACGGGTGACAAGTACATCCTATTTCTTACCTGTCACCCGTCACCCGTCACGGTTCACGTCTTTCTCCTGTCACCCGTCACGGTTAACCCGTCGCGCAGTTCAGGGTTTCTTAGAGCCGTTGGCGTAAGACTTCTCGGCGGACTTCTGCGGGGCCTTCTCCGCCTTCTTATCTTCCTTCTTCTTGCCGGTCGCCGCGGGGGGGGCCGTCGAAGGCGCGGGCCCGCCGAGCTGCGGGAGCACCTGATCGCGGTAGGCAGCCGAGACCTCGACGTAGGCGTCGCGGCGCAAGGAGGCGAGGTAGTCTTTGCGCTCCTGATCGAGCCGCTCGTTGGCGATGGCCTCGCGCACGCGCTTCTCGTCGTACGCGGGCGGCCCGCCGGGCGTTAGCTCGTCGAGGCGCAGGATGAGGTAGCCGTCCGGCAGCTTGACGGGATCGCTGACGGAGCCGACCTTCAGCGACTTGACGGCGGCGAGCACCGTCGGGTTCGTGATGTCTTCGGCGGTGAAAGCCCCGAGCTTGCCGCCGGTCTTGACCGCGACGCGCTCGTGGTTCTGATCCTCGCGCTCCGACGCGACCTTCGCGGTCGCGGCGAAGTCGGCCCCGCCGCGCAACTGCGCCACGATCTGTCGGGCGCGCGCCGCCACCTCCGCGTCGTCCTTATTGGCCGACGAGAGGAAGACTTCCGAGAGCGTGTAGGTCTCCTGCTTGCGGAACTTGTCTTGGTGCGCCGCGTAGTAGTTCTTCAGCTCCGACTCGGTCAGGCCCCAGTAGAGCTTGGCGTTGACCTCGTTCTGCAAGACGGCCTGCTTCATCACCTCGGCGCGCAACTGCTGCCGCACGGTCGCCGGATCGACGCCGCTGTTGCGCATCGCCTGTTCGAGCTGTTCGAGGGTCTTGAAGCCCTCCTGCTTCATCACCTCCAGCATCCGCCCGTTGACTTCCTTCTCCACGTTGTCGGCGAAGCCCAGCTCCTTGCCCTTCTGCAAGAGCAGTTGCTCGTTGATGAGCGTGACGATCATCTCCGTCTGCCGCTTGGCGATCTCGGCCTGCGCCTGTTCGGGGCTGATGCCGCGCTGCTGCGCGAGCGCGTTGGCGGCGTCCTTCATCTCCTGACGCAGCATCGAGAGCGTGATGACCTCGGTGTTGACCTGCGCGATCACCTCGTCGACGACCTTCGGCACGCCCTCCTCCTGCGCCCGCGCGGGCGCGGCGGCGGCGGCCAAGAGCGCGGCGAGCGCCAAGGGGGACAGGCGCGCGAATAATTTTCTTCTCACAGCAGTTTTAACTCCTTACCGGGCGGCGCGAACTATGGGACTGCCGCTCGGGGTGATTGTAGGGGCGGGGGACAAGTCCTCCGCCCGTCCGCGACCGCGGGGGGCCGCCTGATTCATTGTGTCGGGGTTACAACGCGAGTGATACGGAATCCGGGTTCGCGCCGCGGCGCGAGAGCGGGCGGAGGGCTCGTCCCCGCCCCTGCCACCTTGATTGACGCCGCAGATTCTAATCCGCCGCCCGCACTCGCAGCAACAAGCCGCGGGCGGTCTCGATGAGGTCTGTGCGCTCGCCCTCGGGCAGCTCCACGCGCAGGACGCCGGTCGGCGAAAAACTCGCCCCCGCCCCCTCGCCCACCAGCGCCATCAGCTTCTCCGGCGCGACCCGCGCGCGCTCTCCGAACTTGAGCGCGAGGCCCGTCGGCGTGCGGTCGATGGAGACGACCCCCATCTGCTCGGCGAGGCGGCGCAGGCGCGAGTAGGCGAACAGGTTCTCGACCGACTCGGGGACGCGACCGTAGCGATCCTCGGTCTCCGCGCGGATCGCCCGGAGCGCCTCTTCGTCGCGCGCCGAGGCGATGCGCTTGTAGGTTCTGAGGCGCTGCCCCATGTCGGAGATGTAGTCCTCCGAGATCGCCACGTCCGCGCCGAGGTTCAGCGTGACCGAAGTCTCGTCGTCGATCTCCTCGCCGCGCAGCTCCGCGACCGTGCGCTCCAGCATCTGCGTGTAAAGATCGAAGCCGAGCGCGTCCATGTGGCCCGACTGTTCGCCGCCTAACAAGTTCCCCGCCCCGCGCAGCTCAAGGTCGAGGGCGGCGATGCGGAAGCCCGCGCCGAGGTCTGAGAACTCCCTGATGGCGGCGAGGCGGCGGCGCGCAATCGGCGTCAGCTCGGCCTCGGACGGGATCAAGAGGTACGCGTAAGCCCTGCGGTTAGAGCGCCCGACGCGACCGCGGAGCTGGTAGAGCTGCGCCAAGCCGTAGTTGTCGGCACGGTTTATGATGATGGTGTTGGCGCGGGGGATGTCTATCCCGTTCTCGATAATGGTGGTGGCGACGAGGACGTCGAACTTGAAGGCGATGAAGTCGAGCATCACCTGCTCCATCTCCTTCTCGTTCATCTGCCCGTGGGCGACGGCGATGCGCGCCGACGGCACGAGCCGCCGGACGAGGGCGGCGATGGTCTCGATGGTCTCGACGCGGTTGTGGATGAAGAAGACCTGTCCGCCGCGACCGAGTTCGAGCTCGACGGCGGACGTGATGACCGCCTCCGAGAACTGCACGACCTGCGTCTGGATGGCGAGCCGGTCGCGCGGCGGCGTCTCGATGATCGACATGTCGCGCAAGCCCATCAGACTCATGTTGAGCGTGCGCGGGATGGGCGTCGCCGAGAGCGTCAGCACGTCGACCTTCTTCTTCAACTGCTTCAGCCGCTCCTTGTGCGCGACGCCGAAGCGCTGCTCCTCGTCCACGACGACGAGGCCGAGATCGCGGAAGCTCAAGTCCTTCGACAGGATGCGGTGCGTGCCGATGATGACGTCCACCTCGCCCGCCTCGACGCGCCTGACGACCTCCTTCTGCTCGCGCGGCGTGCGGAAGCGCGACAGGAGATCGATGCGGACGGGGAACGGGGCGAAGCGCGCCGAGAAGGTCTCGAAGTGCTGGTAGGCGAGCACGGTCGTCGGCGTCAAGACGGCCACCTGCTTGCCGTCCATCACCGCCTTGAAGGCCGCGCGCATCGCGACCTCGGTCTTGCCGTAGCCGACGTCGCCGCAGAGCAGCCTGTCCATCGGCGTCGCCGTCTCCATGTCGGTCTTCACGTCCTCGATGGAGGTCTCCTGATCGACCGTCAGGACGTACTCGAAGCCGTCGTCGAACTCGCGCTGCCACGGCGTGTCGGACGCGAAGGCGTAGCCGCCGACGAGCTTGCGCTCGGCGTAGAGGCGCAGCAGCTCGTCCGCCATGTCGCGCATGGCGCGCTTGGCCTTCGCCTTCGTCTTCTGCCAGCCGAGCCCGCCGAGGCGGTCGAGCACCGGCTCGTGCCCCTCGGCGCTCGAATAACGCTGCACGAGATCGAGCCGCTCGACCGGCGCGTAGAGCTTCGCCTCGTCGGCGTAGAAGAGCAGCATGAACTCGCCCGTGCGCCCCTGCAGGTCGAGCGTCTGCAGGCCGCCGAAGCGGCCCACCCCGTGATCGACGTGGACGACGAAGTCGCCGACTTTGAGATCGCGGAAGTCGGAGAGGAAGGCCGCCGTCTTCGACTTCTTCTTCGCGCCGCGCTTCGACTGCGTGGAGGCGGGCGTCGTCCCCGGCGCGCGGTGCTCGACCGTCTCGGCGCTCGCCTCGTCGAACAGATCGGTCTCGACGTGGACGACGAGCCGCGCGCCCGGCAGCTCGAAGCCGCCGACGAGTCTGCCGGTCGTGACGACGGCCTGCGAGTCCGAGCCCGCGCCGCCCGCCTCGCCCGCGAGCGCGAGCCGCGCCGCGACGTTGTAGTCGGCGAGCATCTCGGCGACGCGCTCGGCCACGCCCGCGCTCGGCATCACGAAGAGCGTCGCCTGCCGCAGCTCCTTCGACGCGCGCTTCACCTCCGCCGCCAGCTCCGCGACGCGCCCGTGGTAGCGGCGGGCCGCGCGCGAGCGCCACTCCACCTCCGCCGCCTCGCCGACCGCCGGGAACAGAAACAGCGGCGCGGCCTTCTCCCGCGCGCGCCCGATCCGGACTTCCGGCGACTCCGACTCGCCCGCGAACCTCTCGTCCACCGCCGCCGCCGCGCGCCCCAGAGCGCGCAGCTCGACGCGCCCCAACTCCGCGACGCGCGCCCGCAGCTCTTCCGCCGTCAAATAAAGCTCTTCCGGTCGCAGGGAAATCTCGTCCGCCGCGTCGGCGTCGGCGTGGTGCGCGGCGAGCGTTTCGTACGCCCCGCCGAGGTAGCTCTCGATCTGCGCGGGCTCGTCTACGACGAGCACCGTGTCTCTCAGGTAGTCGAACGCGGTGGCCTTCGTCGGGAGCACCAGAGAGATCAGCCACTCCCAGCCCGCGAACGTCTCGCCCTCCTGCGCGAAGACGGTGCGGTCTTCGAGCGCGCGCCGGTAACGCTCCTCCGTGAACCGCTCGCGCGCGGCAATCGCCCACAGGCGGAAATCGTCCGCGCCGACGGCGAACTCGCGCATCGGCACGATCTCGATCTCCTGCAACTGCCTGACGGAGAGCTGCGTCTCCGCGTCGAACTCGCGGATGGAGTCGACCGTGTCGCCGAAGAACTCGACGCGCACCGGCGAGCCGCGCCCCGGCGACCACACGTCGAGGATGCCGCCGCGCAGGGAGAACTCGCCGACCGCCGCCACCGGGTCTTCGCGCCTGTACCCGGAGGCCAAGAGCATCTCGCGCAAATCCTCCGGCGCGCGATCCTCGTCGCGCCTGAGCAGCGCGCCCATCGAGAGTATCTCGTCGGGCTTGACGGTGCGCCGCGCGAGCGCGCGCGAGGTCAGCAAAACGTACGCGCCCTCTCCGCGCGCGAGCCGCCACAGGGAGAGCGCGCGGCGCTCCAAGGTCTCCGCGTGCGGCGAAGAGCCCGCGTAAGGATCGCTCTCCGAGGCGGGCAGCGTCAGCACGGCGTCGCGCTCGTCTGGCTCGCCCGCGCCCCCGCCCAGCGCGTCGTTCCAGAAACAGAGGTCGCGCTCCCACGCCTCAAGGTCGCGGCTCGACTGCGCGACGACGGCGAAGCGCCGCCCCGTCTCGCGCCTCAGCGCGGCGACCGCCAGCGCGCGCGCCGACTCGGACGTGAGCCCCGCCACCGACACGACGCGCCTCCCGGCGCGCACCTCGTCCGCGAGGCGGCGCAGCTCTTCGCCTTCGAGCAAGCGCCTCAGCGCGTCCCGCACCGCCGACCCGATCTGTGCCGTACTGCTCATAACCATCGCCAACCGCGAACCGCCGTCAACCGTGACGGGTGACGGGTGACAGGGAAGAAGTGATGAGTGACGAGTGATCTGTGATGTGTGATGTGTGATGTGTGATGTGTGATGTGTGATAAGTAGAGGCTTGTTGCTCGTCACTCGTCACTCATCACCCATCACTACCTTGTCACCCGTCACCCGTCACGGTTCACGTCTTTTATTCTCCCGATGATGTCGGTCGTCGAAGCGCCCTCGACGAAGGGGAGCGCGAGCACGCGACCGCCCGCCGCCTCCACCTCCTCGCGCCCGTGAATCTCGGAGAGCGCGTAGTCGCCGCCCTTGACGAGCACGTCGGGCAGCAGTCTCGCGATGAGCCGCCGCGGCGAGAGTTCGTCGAAGACGGTGACGTAAGAGACGGCTTCGAGCGCGGCGAGGACTTCGGCGCGCTCCTCGGCAGTCATCACGGGCCGCCCCGCGCCTTTCAGCTCGCGCACGGCGCGGTCTGAGTTGATCGCGACGATCAGCGCATCGCCCAAGCGCCGCGCCTCTCTCAGATAGCGCACGTGCCCGACGTGGAGCAGGTCGAAGCAGCCGTTCGTGAAGACGAGCCGCCGCCCCTCCGAGCGTAAACGCGCGCGCGCCTCCGCCGCCGCGTCCCGTGAAAGAATCTTCTCGCCCATCGCCGTGTTGACGAAATGCTAGCACGAAAGCCGTCCGCGGTCAGTTGTCCGTGGTCAGTGGTCTGTCGTCCGTCGTCCGTGGTCAGTAGTCAGTTGTCCGTTGTCAGTAGCGCGGCCCACACGCGGCGCGGTGCTAACGCGTGGCGTGGTGTCGCGAGAAACAACTGACCACGGACGACTGACTACTGACAACGGACAACGGACAACTGACCACGGACGACTGACGAATGTTTGCCGAATGCCGAACGCCCCCCGTATAATCCGCTCTTTCGCCCGCTGACCCTTCTTTATGACAGACGCGCCGATCCCCTTCCTCGACGACAACGATCAGACGCGCGCCCGCCGCGATCATCTGGACGCGATCCGCGCGCTCGTCGGCAACGCCTACCCGAACCGCTTCGCCCGCACGAACGTCACCGCGCCGCCCGAAGGCGAGGACACGATCACGTCCGTCGTCGAGAAGTTCAAAGCCCGCGAGCCGCAGGCCGGGGCGGGCGCGCGACCGACGCCCGAGCAACTCGAAGCGGCGAACGCCGCGTTGAACGGCGTCGAGGTGCGCCTCGGCGGTCGCGTGGCGACGCCGCCGCGCGTGATGGGCAAGGCGGCGTTCGTCCACCTGTCGGACGGCAAGTCGCGCTTGCAGATTTACGTGCGTAAGGACGACGCGCGCGCGGTGAGCAACGACACGGGCGCTGTCGTCGGCGAGGCGGAGAGCGGCTGGCGGCTCTTGCAGTTGTTGGATCACGGCGACTTCGTGGGCGTCGCGGGGTTCCTCTTCGTGACGAAGACGGGCGAGCTTTCGGTGCACGTGCGCGAGATGCAGTTCCTCGCCAAGGCGCTCGTGCCGATGCCGGACAAGATGCACGGCATCAGCGATCCCGAAATCGGGCGGCGACAGCGCTACGCCGATCTCATCGCGTCGAGCTTGAAGATCGAGCGCGAAGAGGGCGAGCTGACGACGCGCGAGGTCTTCGAGCGGCGTTCGAGGCTGATCGCGCAGATGCGCTCGTTTCTGGACGCGCACGGCTACGTCGAGGTCGAGACGCCGATGCTCTCGCCCATCGCGTCGGGCGCGGCGGCGCGGCCCTTCGAGACGTTCCACAAGGCGCTCGGCATCAAGCTCTACGCGCGCATTGCGCCGGAGCTGTACCTGAAGCGGCTGCTCGTCGGCGGCTTCGAGCGCGTGTACGAACTGAACCGGAATTTCCGCAACGAGGGGATCGGCTACCGCTGGAACCCCGAGTTCACCATGCTTGAGTTCTACTGCGCCTACATGGACGTGAACGGCATGATGGACTTCTGCGAGAAGATGCTGCGCGCCGCCGTCGAAGCGGCGACCGGCGGCACCGGCGTCCGGTACGGCGACGGCGAGATCAATTTCGGCGGCGCTTTCGAGCGCGTCTCGATGCGCGAGATCACCGCGCGCTTCGCGCCCCGCGCCGAGCTGACGGACGAGAACCTCGTCGAGATGTTCGAGGCGCACGCCGAGGCGCGGCTGACGCAGCCGACGTTCGTCATCGACTTCCCGAAGGCGGTATCGCCCCTCTCGAAAGCCTCGCCCGCCGATCCGTCGGTCGCCGAGCGTTTCGAGTTGTACGTCGCGGGGATGGAGATCGCGAACGGCTTCTCGGAGTTGAACGATCCCGTGGAACAGTACGAGCGTTTCGAGGAGCAGGCGCGGCAGCGCGAGCGGGGCGACGAGGAGGCGATGCAGACCGACATGGACTACGTCCGCGCGCTCTCCTACGGGATGCCGCCCGCCGCCGGCATCGGCATCGGCATCGACCGCCTGACCATGCTTTTGACGAACAAGAAGTCGATCCGCGACGTGATCCTCTTCCCACACATGCGCCCCGCGGCGCAGAAGCCGGAAGAGTCGGAGCAACCGCCCGAGGGCGTCGGGCAACCAAACATACGGGCGTGATCCGCGCCCGAATTTTTAACCCCGAAAGATTACGCCTCACGGCAATAAATTAAGGAGAAAGTAATGACGACCCGAAGGATTTTCGCAGTCTCGCTCCTGCTGATGCTGACCGGGCTCTTCGCCTACGCGCAGGACGCGGCGAAGACCGTCACGGTGAAGGGCTACCTGACCGACAACATGTGCGCGGGCTCGCCCACGGAGGACAAGGACTTCGCCGAGGACGCGAAGGAGCACAGCGTCGGCTGCGCCAGGATGCCCCACTGCGTCAAGAGCGGCTACGCCGTTGCCGAGGGGCGCAAGCTCTACAAGCTCGACGACGCGGGCAACAAGCTCGCGGCGAAGGTGTTGAAGACGACGGAGCGGGAGAAGGGCGTGATGGTCGAGGTCGAAGGCACGGTCGAGGGCACGACGCTGCACGTGACGAAGCTCGTCGAGGTCGCGGCGAAGTAGCGCACGCCGCGGTGTGAGGGGCATTCACGAGGGCCCCTGAGCAAGGGGCGGCGGATTTGTAGCCCGCGGCCCGCGCCGTGGGGACAAGCGATCAAAAACAATAGAGGGCCCCTGAAAGGGGCGAAAGAATCTCAAGCGCGAGTCGAGATTCTTTCGCCCCTTTCAGGGGCCCTCAAATTTAATCGCCTGCTGATCCCGCGGCCCGCGCCGCGGGCTACAAATCTTACGCCGCTTTCAGGGGCTCGCCGTGTCGCCGTGTGTCGTCGTGACGGGCCGCGCGACCGTCTTCGTGCGGCGCGCGGCGTCGCGCCGCGGACGGTTTACGGTTTGGGCGGCGCGCCCTTCGCCTTCTCGCGCAGGGCGTTGACCCGCGCGGTCGCCCAGTCGGGGATGCTGCCCTGCCGCCCGAGGGAGGTGACGAAGGATTCCATCGCCGCGAGCGCGCCCGCCGCGTCGCCCGACTTCTCGCGCACGCGGCTCAGGTCGAGCAGCATCTGCGGCGCGGCGTCGCCGTAGAGTTCGGCGGCGCGCGCGAAGTGGCGGGCGGAGAGTTCGAGCTGGTTCTGCTGCTCGTAGAGGCGCGCGAGGTGGTAGTGGACGACCGGGTAGCGCGCGTCGGCGCGCTCGGCGACGGGGGCGAGGACGGTGATCGCCTCGGCGGTGCGGTGCAGGTTGAAGAGCGTCAGGCCGAGTTCGAGGTTGGCGGGCGGGAGGTAGCCGCCGCTGCGCGAGAGCACGCCGCGGTAGCGTTTGGCCGCCTCCTCGTAGTTCCCTTCGTCGCCCGCGTCGCGCGCCGCGCGCAGCATCGTGTAGGTGACGGGATCGACGCTGAAGGCGCGCGGCGGCGGCGCGCTCGAACGTGCCGACGACCCCGCGCGCGCCGGGGCGGCGGACGCGGCGGGCGCTGAGGCGCGCGGCGCGGCGCTCGTGCGCCTCGCGCCCGCGACCGGCGCGCCGACGTTGGGCGCGAAGACGCCGTCGCCCTTCGGCTCTTCGCGCGGGGCCCCGGAATTCAGCTCGTCGCGCAGGTAGGCGATCTCGCGCGGCACGCTCCCGCCGATCTTCGCGGCGCGGGCCGTGTACCTTTCGAGGATGTCGAGGGCGCGCTTCTCGTCGCCGTCCTCGGCGTAGGCGAGGGCGAGCGCCTTCGTCGCCTCGACGTGATCGGGTTGCAGGCGCAGCGTGCGCGTCCACTCGCGCACGGCCAAGTTCGCCTCGCCGCGCAGCAGGTAGAGGCGACCGAGGTTGTAGCTCGCCTCCGCGTAGTTGAGGTTCTCCTGCGTCAGGGCGGCGGAGAGCGCGTCGTAAGCCTCGTCCCAGCGGCCCTGCCGGGTGAGCACGACGCCGAGGTTGTTGAGCGCGCGCGAGTAGTTGCCCTTGCGCTGGCTGATGGCCTTGCGGTAGGCGTCCGCCGCGGCGTTCGAGTCGCCGAGGCGCGCGAGCGCGTTGCCGGTGTTGTAGAAGAAGGCGGGGTCGTAGCGATCCTCGTGGATCATCTGGCGCAGTTGCGCGAGGGCCTCGCCGCTCATTTCCGCCTCGACCAGACGATCCACCAGCGCGCGTTGCAGGCGCGCGCGCTGCTCCGGCCTCGTCTCCGCGCTGATCTCGGCGCGGCGGCGACTCAGTTCGGCCTCGACGGTCTCGGGCTTCGGCTCGACCGCCGCCGTCTTCGCCTCTGCCGCGTCGCCCTTCGCACCCGCGACCGCCTTCGCGGCGGCGTCGCCCTTCTTCGCGGCGTCGTCGCCCTTCGCCGGGGCGTCGGCCTGCGCCGCGCCCGCCGCGGCTTTCGGCTCGCCCGCGGGCTTGTCCTCGCCGGTCGCGGTCGTCTGCGCGCCGACGCGGCGGGCGCGCGTCGCCGGCGTCGGGCCCGACTTCCTGCCCGGCGCGGCGGTCGCGCTCGGTCGCCGCGCGGTCTTCCTCTGCGGCTGTTGCGCGACGAGGGAGACTGACGACGCGGCGAAGACGAGCGCGAGCAGAAGGGCGTGCGCGAGGCGCGCGGGGGTTGCGTTTGACGAGGACGTTTGAGCGAGCATCTTGGTTCTCCGTCGGAAAGTTAATTCTTGAGCTTCGGCGGGGACGAGGTGGAAGGGGCGTAGGCGATGATCGTGCCGCCGAAGCCGACCGCCCACCCGCGCGCGGGCGAGGCGAACGACAGTCGTTCGAGCGGGTGGTTCGTCCCGCTCGAAACGCTCGACCACGACGCGCCGCCGTCGGTCGTGTGGATGATCGTGCCGGCGGCCCCGACCGCCCAGCCTTCGCGCGCGTCGAGGAACTTCACGTCCGAGAGGTCTGCCTCGGTGCCCGACTGCTGGCGACGCCACGCCCGCCCGCCGTCCGCGGTGGCGAGCACCGTGCCGCCGGCCCCGACCGCCCAGCCGCGGCGCGCGTCGGCGAAGGAGACGGCGTTGATGCGCGTCGGCTCCGCGAGGGGCGTCTCGGCGCCGAGCCAGCGCGAGCCGCCGTCGGCGGTCTGCAAGATGGTCGAGCCCGCGCCGACGAGCCACCCCTGCGCCGCGTCGAGGAACGACGCGCCGAGCAGCAGCCGCTGCGTCGGCACGCGCTGGCGCGACCACGAAGCGCCGCCGTCCTGCGTGTAGTAGAGCGCGCCCAGCTCGCCGAAGGCCCATCCGTGCGCGCCGTCGGTGAACACGACGCGCACGAGCAGCACCTCCACGTCCTTGCCCGTGACGAGCACGCGCGACCACGTCGCGCCGCCGTCGGTCGTCTTGAGCAGGTAGGAGCGGACTTCCGCCGAGGGCGAGAAGATGCTGGCCTCGCAGACGAGCCAGCCGGTCGCCGCGTCGGAGAAGTAGATGTCGCGCACCACGTCGTCGGTCGGTCGCGGCAGCGTCTCCCACCTGCGCCCGCCGTCGGCGGTCTTCAGCACGTTGCCCTTGCCGCCGGCGGCCCACCCCGCGTTCTCGTCGAGGAAGTAGACGGCGCGCAGCCAGTTCATCGTGCCCGACCGCTGCGGCGACCACGCGCCCGACGCCGCGGCGGCGGCGGCGTGCGGGATTAGCATGACGAAGAGGGCCGCGGCGATTGCGGATCGCGGATCGCGGATCGACGATTGAAGGAAAGAGCGATGCGGCGCGCGCGCGGATAGGAGGCGACGCCCTCCGCCGCGCCTGCCGGCAATCCGCAGTCCGCAATCCGCGACCCGCATTTCCGTCAGAAGCCCCCGGTGAAGATGCGGAAGAAGCTGACGACAGGCAGCAGGGCGAGAACCTTGTTGACGGTCTTCAGGCGGTTGCCGGGGACGATCACCTGATCGCCGGGCGCGAGGAAGAAGTTGTCGGGCTGCTTGCCCTTCTCTATCGCCGCGACGTTGATGAAGACCGGCGTGACGAAGCCGTCCGGCCCCCGGCGGTTGACGACGACCTTGGACTTGTTGCCCGTCTCCAGCACGCCGCCCGCGAGGTAGAGCGCCTCGGTCACGGAGACGCGGCGCGTCATCACGCGGATGCCCGGCTGGCCTACGTCGCCGACCACCCAGAAGACCGCCGACTGCGCCTTCTCCAGCGTCACGTCCACCTTCGGGTTCTCGATGTACTCGTCGAACTTCCTGACGATCTCGTCGCGCACCTGCGCGGTCGTCTTCCCGCCGACGAAGATGCCTTCGGGGATGAGCGCGTGCGTGACCACGGCGTTGGGCGGGATGACGATGCCCATCTTCGAGTAGCGTTCGAGGATGGGGCTGCCGAAGACGCGGATCGAGATGACGTCCTCGGGGCCGAGGCGGTAGGTCGCCATGAAGTTGTTGTAGTAGGGCGTGATGTTCGCCTCCTCCTCGGCGAGCCCCTCGTGCCGCGCCGCCTGCGCTTCGGGCGAGATGTCGGAGCGCGGGGCGGAAGCGTCGTCGGGCTCCATCCGCTCGCCGGGCTTCTTCCCGGCGGGCTGCCGCTGCGGGGCCTGCGACTGCGGGGGATCGTCCGGCTCCATCCGCTCGCCCGGCTTGGGCGCCGCGGGCTGGGGCTGCTGCTTGCCCTTCTCCTTCTTCTCCGGCTGCTGCTGCCGCGCCGAGGCGGCGGGCGGCGTCGCCGCGAGCGAGACGGCGGCGGCGAGCGCCAGCGTGGCGAGTTTAGCGATCCGTGTCTTCATGGTTGTCTTACCTCTCAAAACTTCCCGGCACCGCGCGCCCCTTCAGCGCGCGCCGCGCCCGAAGAGGATCGTCTTGACGGTCTCGAACAGGATGACCGCGTCGAGCACGAGGCTCTGGTTCTTGACGTAGTAAAGATCGTACTGCAACTTCTGCCGTGCGTCCTCGACGGAAGAGCCGTAAGGGTACTTGATCTGCGCCCAGCCCGTCAGCCCCGGCGCGATCAGGTGCCGCTGCTCGTAGTAGGGTATCTCCTCCGCCAACTGTTTGACGAAGTGCGGGCGCTCGGGCCGCGGGCCGACGAAGTTCATCTCGCCCCGCAGGATGTTCCAGAACTGCGGAATCTCGTCGACGCGAACCTTACGTATGATGCGCCCGACGCGCGTGACGCGCGCGTCATTGTCCTGCGCCCAGACGGGCCCGGCCTTCTCCGCGTCCGAGCGCATCGAGCGGAACTTCATGATCGTGAAGGTGTGCCCGTTCTTCCCCACGCGCTCCTGCCGGTAGAGGGCCGGCCCCGGCGATTCGAGCTTGATGAGCGCGGCGGCGACGAGCGCGACGGGGAGCGAGACTATCGCGCCGACGAGCGCGACGCCGCGGTGCAGGCCCGTGCGGACGAACTCCTGCGCGCGCACGCGCCTGCCGCGCCCCGAGAAGATGAGCCACGAAGGGCGCATCATCGCGAGGTGCACGCGCCCCGTCAGCCGCTCGTAGAAGGACGCGCACTCCTCTATCGCCACGTCGCCCGACAGGCTCAGGCCGAGCAGCTCCTCGGTCGGGAAGCGCCCCCGCCGGTCGCCCATGCCGACGATGATGCGGTCGACGTTTTCGCGCTTGACGACCGCGCCCATCTCCGTCGTCAGGCCGAGGACGCGCGGGTTGACGATGGAGTGGCCGACCAGCTCCGGCTTGTCGTCGACGAAGCCGACGATGCGGTAGCCCGCGTCGGGCCGCCCCAAGACCTCGCGCGCGATCTCGCGGGCGAAGTCGCCCGAGCCGACGATCAGGATGCGCTCGCCGATCAGCGGGTGGCCGGTGAGCCAGTGGATCGAGATGCGCCAGCCGACCATCAGCGTGAGCGCCAGCGGCAGCGCGATCAGGGAGACGCCGCGCCCGATCATCAGCCGCGGCAGCGCGTAGAAGACCAGCGCGAGCGCCACCCACGCCAGTCCGAGCGCCTGCACGAGCCTCAAGACCAGCTCGCGCCGGTCGTTCATCACGACGAAGTCGTAGAGGTCGTAGAGGTAGAACGCGCCGAGGCAGAAGGCGGTGACGAGCGCGGCCTTGTAGTAGCCGTGGCGCGAGACCAGCTCGAAGGGCGCGCCCTCCCAGCCGAAGCGGATCAGGGCGGCGGCCACCAGCCCGCCGAAGAGCAGGCACGCCTCGGCGGCGAGCAGCAGTGACGTGCGGGCGTTGTGGCGGCGTGCGGGCATGGGCAAAAGCCGTGACAGGTGACAGGTGACAAGAGAAGTCGGGAGTCGGGAGCCAAGAGTCTAGAGTCGGGAGTCGGAGGCGAATGCTGATCGAGTTGACTACTGACTACTGACTACTGACCTCCCTTGTCACCTGTCGCCTGTCACTCGTCACTGTTCTTAGTCTCGTCGCGGCGCTGGTAGTTGCGCCGCTGGTAGTAGTAGCTGCTCTCGTCCGCCGTCCCTTCGGCCCCGTTGAGGACGACGCCGAGGAGGCGATCTTTCGGGAGCGGTTCGAGCACCCGGTCGAGCGCGGCGAAGCGCGTCTTGCCCGAGCGCACGACGACGAGCGCCGAGTCGGCGCGGTTGATGAGCACCGTCGCGTCGGTGAAGATGCCGAGCGGCGGCGCGTCGATGATCACGTAGTCGAAGCTGCGGCGCAGCTCGGTGAGCACGCCGTTGAACCGCGGGCCGGAAAGAATCTCGGCCACCGTGTCGCGCGTCGCGCCGCCGGGCAGCAGGTGGAGGCCGGCGGGCTCGACCCTGACGATGACGTCGGAGAGTTGCGCCTCGCCCGCCAGCACCTCCGAGAGCCCGGCGCTCGTCTCGACGCCGAGGTAGGTGGAGACGCAGGGGTTGCGCAAATCGCCGTCGACGAGGATGGCGCGCACGCCGTCGGTCTGCGCCAGCAGCCACGCGAGGTTGATCGCCGTGATGGTCTTGCCCTCGGCGACGCCCGCGCTCGTCACCACCAGCGCCTGTAGCTTGCGCCGCTCGCCCGCGTGCAGGACGCGCGTGCGCAAGCTACGGTACTGCTCGGCCTGCGGCGAGCGCGGGTCGGTGATGGCGATCAGATGTGGTTCGACGCACGCGGTCGAGATCTCCACGGAGGGAAATTCGACCGCGCGCGCCGACCCGACAGCGTCCACAGTTGCCCCAGCAACACGCGGAGCCTGTGCGCCGGAGAGTGCCGATCCGGCGAAGACTGTGCCCGTGTGCTCAATGGACGCTGAAGTGTGCGCCGGGGAGAAAGTGGCCGCCCGGGCGGCCTCCTCCGGCGCGTGAAAGATTTTGTCGGCGTGCCCGTTGCCGTTCGCCCCGTTGGGGCGCGGCGCGTCGGGGCCGCCGCCCGCCGCGCGGGGCTCGCCCGCGGCGGTCGGGCCGCCGGCGCCGTTCTCCG
>DASVQC010000014.1:0-10505 GCA_036389335.1 Pyrinomonadaceae bacterium
CCTGCGTACTCCATCGTTATTATAAGAGCTAACTATTAATGCATCTTCTCTTCGAGGGGGACACGCTGTGAAAGAGACGCGCGACAGCATTGCCGACGTTTGGGGTGAGCGCACTCCGCATGAGAATCATGAATGGCCCGCGCGGGTCGATGAGCGCACGCTCGAAAAGCCAGACAGGTGGGTTCAGTCATGCTGCATCCTTTGCTCCATCGGCTGTGCCCTGGATATTGGCGTCAAGGACGGAAAGATGGTCGGCGTGCGCGGTCGGCGGGCGGATCGCGTCAATCACGGTCGTCTAGGCCCAAAGGGATTACACGGATGGATAGCGAACCACAGTCCCGACCGCCTCACACAACCCCTGATCAGGCGTGGCGGGAAGTTGCGGAAAGCAACTTGGGAGCAGGCGATGAAGCTAATCGTCCGCCGCACCAATGAGATTAAGAAGCAGTATACCAGCGGGGCGATAGGCATTTAAAACACGGGGCAACTGTTCCTCGAAGAATATTACACGCTTTCAATCATCGCTCATGCGGGACTCGGCACGAATAACATGGATGGCAACACCCGCCTGTGTACGGCGACCGCCGCCCAGGCGCTCAAGGAGACGTTCGGCTCCGACGGTCAACCCGGCTCCTACACGGATATTGATGAGGCCGACTGCATTCTGCACGCGGGTCATAATACTTCGGCCACGCAGACCGTCCTCTGGTCGCGCATCTTAGATCGGCGTCGCAGCGATGATCCGCCGAAGCTCATCGTCATCGATCCGCGTGAAACTCCGACAGCTAAAGAGGCTGACGTTCATTTAGCGCCGCGCGTCGGCACGAACGTCGCGGTGATGAACGGGCTGCTGAACCTCGTCATCGGCTCGAAGAAGATCGACGAGGAGTTCATCGAGGAGCACACGGTCGGCTTCGAGCGGCTCAAGGAGGTCGTCAGCGAATACACGCCCGAGCGCGTAGAGGAGATCACGGGCGTGCCCGCGAGGAAGCTCCGCGCGGCGGCGCGCCTCATCGGCGGGTCGGAGAAGTTCTTCTCCACCGTCCTGCAGGGCTTCTACCAGTCGCACCAAGCCACAGCCGCCTCCGTGCAGGTCAACAACCTGAACCTCATCCGAGGCATGATCGGCAGGCCCGGCTGCGGGCTGCTCCAGATGAACGGGCAGCCGACCTCGGAGAACACCCGCGAGACGGGCTGCGACGGCGAGTTCCCGGCCTTCCGCAACTGGCACAACCCCGAGCACCTCTACGATCTCGCCGAGCGCTGGAACGTCGAGCCCTCCACCATCCCGCACTGGCACCTGCCGCACCACGCGATGGAGATCTTCCGCAACGCCGAGCTAGGCTCGGTCAAGTTCCTCTGGATCATCTGCACCAACCCGGCGGTCTCGCTCCCGGAACTCCACCGCATCCGCCGCATCCTCGCGAAGGACGACCTCTTCGTCGTCGCGCAGGACGCTTTCATGACGGAGACGGCGGAACTGGCCGACGTGGTGCTGCCCGCCGCGATGTGGGGCGAGAAGACGGGCACGTTCACGAACGCCGACCGCACCGTCCACCTCTCGCACAAGGCCGTGGAGCCGCCCGGCGAGGCGCGCCCCGATCTCGACATCTTCCTCGACTACGCCGAGCGCATGGGCTTCAAAGACAAGGACGGGGCGCCGCTCGTCAAGTGGGCGGACGCAGAGGGCGCGTTCGAGCACTGGAAGGAGTGCTCGCGCGGGTGGCTGTGCGACTACAGCGGGATGACCTACGCGAAGCTGAGCAAGGGCTCGGGCATCCAGTGGCCCTGCAACAAGGAGCACCCGCGCGGGACCGAGCGGCTCTATACCGATCACGTCTTCCCGACGGCTGCCGACCGGTGCGAGACCTACGGGCACGACATCGAGACGGGGGCCGCGCGCACGCCCGTCGAGTACGAGGCCCACGACCCCGGCGGGCGCGCCGTCCTCAAGGCCGCGCACTACAGCGCGCCGATGGAGGAGCCCGACGACTCCTACCCCTTCTGGCTGACGACCGGACGCGTCGTTTACCACTGGCACACGAGGACGAAGACCGCCCGCTCGGCAAAACTCGACGGCGCTGCGCCCGAGCCCTTCGTCGAAATCTCGGAGGAGGACGCCGGGCGGCTCGGGGTCGCAGAGGGCGACATGCTCGAAGTCTCATCGCGCCGCGGCAGCGTCCGCGCGCCCGCGCGGATCGCGGCCATCCTTCCCGGCCACGTCTTCCTCCCGTTCCACTACGGCTACTGGGACGGGGGCGGCGAAGGGCATGACCGCGCGGCCAACGAGCTGACCTTGACGGCTTGGGACCCAGTCAGCAAACAGCCCTACTACAAGTTCGCCGCCGTGCAGGTGCACAAGGTCGGCGACGCGAGCGTCACGGAGAAGATGGCGTATGCCGCCGGGCAGGTCTTGGGCCGCGCCAGCGAGCTGTCCGACAAGCTGATGAGTTCGGCCCACGTCGAGCGCAGCCGCGTCGCCGACTACGTCGGGATGCTCTCCGAGGCCAACGAAGAGTTCGTCAAGGCGTGCGAGTCGGTCGCCTCGCACCACCTTGAGGAGACCGAGATACAGATGGGGATGCGAAAGCTCTCGGAGTTCTCGACCGAGGCGGTCGGGCTGCTCCGACCGTTCGCGGAGGAATATGGCGAGCACGGGGAGAAGGAGCCGGGCAAGCTGCGCGCGACCCTCTTCCCGGCGGTGCGCCCCGGCTCGTTCGGCGTGCTGCGCGACCTGCACGGGCTCTACGTGATGGCCTCGGAGATACACGTCGCACTCGCCGTCGTCATGCAGGCGTCGAAGGAGTTGCGCGACGAAGAACTCTTAGACGCGTGTATCCACATGGACGAGCAGAACAAGCGACAGCAGGCGTGGCTGATGACGCAGATCGAGCACCGCGCCCCGCACACTTTGGTCGTGCCGCAATAAGACGGGGCCGCGGTTCGGACTGGAGGCAGGTGCGTCGTGAAGCTGAAGCGCAGCGTGCGGCGGCTCGCCCGATCTCTGCACGTAGTCATCCCCGACGCGGGTGGATGATGACGCGGGTAGATAACTACGCTAGTGGACCAGTTCTACCTCAAAGCGGCACCGGGGAATCCCCTCTCGGTCGCAGTGCTCTCTAACCGGGGACTTGACGATCTCGGCGATGAGAGTTTCGGCGAGCTTGCACACCTCGGGGTGGGTGGCGACGGCGGCGGCGAGGGGGCAGCCGCTGCTCTGGATGACTATCTTATCCCCCTGCCGCTCGGCTTCCGCCGCGCCCCCTATCGCCCCGAGCACCTTGATCGCGCTCCGCACGCGACCTTGTAAGTCGTCCTCTTCGTCAGAAGTCGCCCCCGCCGCTAAACTCCGCCCGACCTCGCGCAGAACGTCATCTATCTCGTCTTTGGAGAGACGGCATTTCAGCACGGCGATGAGTTGGCTGAGCAGGATGTCGTAGGCTTTGGGGAACAGCCTCTCCGCCTCCTGCGTGAGGGAGTAGGTGAAGTGTGGCTTGCGCGCGCCGCGGCGCACGCCGCTTTGCCGGACGAGCCCGTCGCGCTCCAAGGTGAGGAGGTGGGCCCGCACGGCGTTGTCAGTCAAATCGAGCCGCCCCGCCAATTCCTCCACAGAACAGGTCGTGCCACGCAGGAGAGTCACCACGCGTCCGCGCGTGCTCTCGAAAAAGCGCTGATCAAACTTGGTTGACTCCACGGGCCACCTCCCTTAATCGCCATTGTAATAGTTTTTCTCTAAAACCACAATAAGTCAAAATAGGTCTTGACTTATTGTGGGAGGAGCGTATTTTAATGTCTCTACGGGTATTTGAAGACGAGCGTCAGATTGCGGGAGGGGAACTATGTCAGACAGAGAAGTCGGGAGAGTTGACTCGAAACGGCGCGGGGAAAGGCTTGCGACACGGGCGCGCGTGAATATTTCCGCGGTCGGCGGAAGGCGCGGGGGTTCGGCGCGGGATGCCGGAAAGAGCGGGGAGGCGCATGCGCGCGCCGTACGGATGGTGAAGTTCTCTTTGATCGTGGCGACCGTCGCGTTCGCATTCGTCATGCTCGGAAGCCGCGGCGGCGCACAGATCGTTATTAAAGATCAGAAAGATCAGAGTCCGGGTAAAGGACATAAGGGGGAGATCGACAGCGACCGCCTGATCGACGAGGCGTCGAAACGGCTGATCGCGGAAGGCAGACAGACCTTCCGCTTCGACACCTTCGGCGACGAGGCGTTCTGGAGCGACGCGCTGCAAATCGACCGCGCCATAAAGGGCGCGAAAGCCGGGGGCGTGGGCGCGGGCGTCAGCCCGAAGACGGCCCTCGCCGTCGGCTTGAAAGTTGATCTCGACGCCCTCCCGCAGTCGCTCGTCAGCCAGTTGAAATTGGGCCGGGTCGATCTCGACGATCCGGCGACCACCCTCGCGCTGCTCAAACTCGACGCCGTCGTCGGGCTGAAGGGGAATTTCAGCGGCGGCGGAAGTCTCACGTCGGTGGGCATCAGTTGCGCGCTCTGCCACTCGACCGTCGACGACTCGTTCGCGCCCGGCATCGGGCGGCGGCTCGACGGTTGGGCGAATCGTGATCTGAACGTCGGCGCGATCACGGCGTTGTCCCCGAACCTCCAGCCGGTCGCCGACCTGCTCGGCGTTGACCAATCGACGGTCAGGAAAGTCCTCCTGAGTTGGGGGCCGGGGAAGTTCGACGCCCAGCTATTTTTAGACGGCAAGGCGTTCCGCCCCGACGGCAAGTCAGCCGCCACGCTCATCCCGCCCGCCTTCGGGCTCGCGGGTGTGAACATGCACACCTCCACGGGCTGGGGCTCGGTCACCTACTGGAACGCCTTCGTCGCCAACCTTGAGATGCACGGCAAGGGGACGTTCTACGACCCGCGCCTGAAAGACCCGATCAAGTTCCCCGTCGCCGCGCGGGCCGGTTTCGACGACGTTCGCAGCAGCGACGATCTGATCACGGCGAAGCTCCCCGCGTTGCAGTTCTACCAGCTCGCCATCCTCGCGCCGACGCCGCCCAAAGGGAGTTTCGACGCCGCCGCCGCCGCGCGCGGCGAGGCGGTCTTCAACAATCAGGCGAAGTGCGCCACCTGCCACGTGCCGCCGATCTTCACCGAGCCGGGCTGGAACATGCACAAAGCCGAGGAGATCGGCATCGACGACTTCCAAGCCATGCGCTCGCCGGACGAGCGTTACCGCACCACCCCACTCAAGGGACTCTGGACGCACCAGAAGGGCGGCTTCTACCACGACGGGCGCTTCCAGACGCTGCGCGACGTCGTCGAACACTACGACGCCTTCTTCGGCCTGCGCCTCGGCGACCGGCAGAAGACCGATCTCGTCGAGTATCTTAAGTCGCTCTAAGCGTGTGGGTGCGACTTGGAGGCGTCGGTCCGACGCCTCCGGCGACGTAAGTTTGTATCCGAGAAGAAGCCATGATGAATCAGGCAGAGACCGGTCGTTACCGTCCAACGTCCGAGCGCCGCGCGAGGGCGACCGTCCGGCGGGTGGCGTCCGCGCGCCTGCCGACCGAGGCGGGAGAGTTCCGCCTCGTCGGCTACCGCTCGCTCACCTCGACCGAGGAGTTCGTCGCGCTCGTCCGGGGCGAGATGCGCGCCGAGCGCCCCACGCTCGTCCGCATCCACTCGCAGTGCCTGACGGGCGACGTGTTCGGCTCGCTCAAGTGCGACTGCGGGCGGCAGCTACAGACGGCGATGCAACTCGTCGCCGCCGAGGGGAGTGGCGCTATCGTCTACCAACTGCAGGAGGGGCGCGGCATCGGCATCATCAACAAGATTCGCGCCTACGCCTTGCAGGACGACGGCGCGGACACCATCGAGGCCAACGAGCGGCTCGGGCTGGAGGTGGACTCGCGCCGTTACGACCAGTGTGCGGAGATACTTCTCGATCTCGGTCTCCGCAGGGTGCGCGTGATGTCGAACAACCCGGCGAAGCTGAGGGCGCTCGAAGAATCCGGCCTCAGCGTGGTCATGCGCGTGAGTCTCGAAGTCGCGCCGACGGACGCGGCCTCACACTACCTCCGGACCAAAAAAGAGAAGATGGGGCACCTGCTTGAGTTGGTCTGAGCCGGGTGCCCGGCGATGGGCGTTGCTCACGCAAGTCGGCGGCGGGAGGGCAGTGGCTACGAGGGATCGGAAGAACAGAGATCGTCCGAGGGTAATGGATGTTTTATGACGCATAGAGATGTGACGGTGGCCACGATCGGGGAACTGAGTGACGGGGAGATGCGCCAGGTCTCGGCTGACGGGACCGACATCTTGCTGGCGCGTGTCAAAGGGAAATACCACGCCGTCGGCGCGCTCTGCACGCACTACGGCGCGCCGCTCGCGGAAGGCGTGCTCAGCGGCGAGCGCATCGTCTGCCCTTGGCACCACGCCTGCTTCAACGCCGCGACGGGCGATCTGGAAGAGCCGCCCGCGCTCGACGCGCTGCCCTGTTACGAAGTGAGGGCCGAGGGCGGGAACATCATCGTGAGCCTGCCCGACGAAACTGCGGATCGCAGAACGCCCGCGATGACGGGGAGGGATTCGGCGGCGGACGGGCGTGTGTTCGTCATCGTCGGCGGCGGCGCCGCAGGTTACGCCGCGGCCCAGACTCTGCGCGAAGACGGATTTCGTGGGCGCGTCTGCCTGATCACGCGCGAAGACCGCGCGCCCTACGACCGCCCGAATCTCAGCAAGGACTACCTGCAAGGCCACGCCGAGGCGGCGTGGATGCCGCTCCGCCCCGACGAGTTTTACGCAGAGCACGGCATCGAGCTGGTGTGCAAGAAGGAGGTGACGCGCGTGGACGCGCGCGCGAAAACGATCACCTTCGAGGGCGGCGAGACGCTTGGGTACGACGCGCTGCTGGTGGCGACCGGCGGCGCGCCGCGCAGGCTCAACATACCGGGCGGCGATCTGAAGAACGTCCACCTGCTCCGCAGTTTCGCCGACGCGGACTCCCTCATCGAATCCGCCGGCAGCTCCGCGCGCGCGGTCGTCGCCGGCGCGAGCTTCATCGGCATGGAGGCGGCGGCGGCCCTCGCCGGGCGGGGGCTCGAAGTGACCGTCGTCGCGCCGTCGGGGGAGCCTTTCGAGTCCACGCTCGGCCCCGAGGTGGGCGCACTGTTCCGCCGCCTGCACGAGGAGCACGGCGTCAACTTTAAGCTCGGCTCGATGATCTATCGCATTGAGGGCGCGAGCAAGGTCGAGGCGGTCGTGCTCGAAGGCGGCGAGCGGATCGAAACCGACATGGTCGTGGTCGGCGTCGGCGTCCGCCCCGCGACGAGTTTCCTCGACGGGGTCAGCCTGCACGACGACGGCGGCGTCATCGTGGACGCGCACCTGCGCGCCGCCGAAGGGCTGTACGCGGCGGGCGACATCGCGCGCTTCCCCGAAGCGCGCACCGGCGAGCGCGTCCGCATCGAGCACTGGCGCGCGGCGCAGCAGCAGGGGAGGGTCGCGGCGCACAACATGGCGGGGAAGGCGACGACGTTCGACGCCGTGCCCTTCTTCTGGACCCGGCAGTTCGACGCCGGGCTGCTCTACGTCGGCCACGCCTCGCGTTGGGACGAGATCATATATCAGGGCGACGTGGCGGGGCGCGACTTCATAGCCTTCTACGTGAGTGACGGGCGCGTGTCAGCCGCCGCCGGGATGAACCGCGACCGCGAGATGGCCCTCATGGAAGAGCTGCTCAGGCTTGATCGCCTCCCTTCGCCCGCGCAGCTTCGCGACGGCACTCCCGATCTCTCGTTATTACTCGACTCGGCCCTCGGCGAAGAAGCGCCGGGGCCGAGCGGCGCTCAGGCGGTTTGGAGAGGCGAGCACCGGCTGCTTTAATACCGCGCCGCCGCAAGCCCGCGTGCCGTTCAACTCCGGGCCGAAGGGCGAGAGCGTGTAATCAGTAAAGGGTGAAGACTCATGCCGACCACAGCAGTGTCACTCGCGGACGGGGATGATAAAGAGACCCGCGGGACGAATGAGGGCGGGGTTGCGACACGGCTTCCGTCAAACGAGAGGCGCGACGAACAAGTCGGGCGTCAGTCTTTACCGCCCGGGCGGGCGCAACTTTTCACGGGGCTCGGCCCCGCCGAGATGGAGTCGATCTCGGTCGCGTCGCGCGCCATACGCAAGGGGCGCGGGCAGTTCGTCTTCATGCCCGGCGACCGCGCCGACTGCGTTTACATCTTGAAGAAGGGGCGGATCAAACTGTCCGTGCTCGCGGCGTCGGGCAAAGAGATCGCCATCGACATCATCCAGCCGGGCGAGATGTTCGGCGAGTTCGCGCTCGTCGACGAACGCTCGCGCAGCAACATGACGCAGGCGCTCGACGACGTGGTGGCGGCGGCCCTCGACAAGCGCGACTTCGTGCGGCTGCTGGAGAGTCTGCCGAAGCTCGCGCTCAACTACATACGCATGGTCGGCGACCGGCGGCGGCGCATGGAGAAGAAACTCTCCGACATCACCTCGAAGGATGTCGCGGCGCGGGTCTGCGAGCTGCTGCACGAGCTGACGGCGGGCGGCGGCCCGGCGCGCCCCTCCGGGCAAGAGTCCCTCGTCCCGCTCATGCACCACGACATCGCCAGCCTCATCGGCGCCTCACGCCAGACGACGACCTCCGTCCTCAACGATCTCGAACGCCGCGGGATCATCGAACTGGGGCGGGGCTGGGTGCGCGTCAAGTGTCTGAAGAACCTGCAAACCTATGCCGGCGGACTGCTTTGCGCCGCCCTGCAAATATTTTTCATGCTCTGTCAGTTAGCTGACATTCTCCCGCTCGGTAATCAGGCATGATGCCTGTGCATTCAGAGAGAACCTCGGCAGTAGCCTCGCAACAGCAACACCTCGCACTGCCGTCATCAGCGCGACTCCAGATGAATCCCAAGGGGTAGCGCCACCTGCTCGACAAGCAGTTTCCGACGTTTCAAAGGCGCGGGCTCGCGTCAAGACTCCGACACCGGACTGCCGGCGGCCACGGTCGAACTGCGAACTCATTCTCCGAAGTCTTCCGAGAGGAAAGGCGCGGGAGTGGGCCGGGTCGAAGTGTGCCCGCGCGAGCCGGAAGCGGCGGCGGTTCTCTAACCCCCGTGACCGATAACCGAACCTGACCTCAACTCAATTAAGGAGAAGATCACATGACCCCCTCTAGAAAGACTTCGACGCGGGCACTCCGCCTCACGCTCTTCGCGCTGGCGCTCTTCGCGCTGCCGTGCGCGCTCCTCAACGCCAGCACCTCCGCCAGCGGGATCGGGCAGTCGCCCTTCGATTTCAGCGACGACACCTACCGCGCCAACGGCATCGTACCGGAGAACATCGTGCTGAGAGTCGGCACGCCGAGCCGCGCCGGCGACTTCGTCTTCGACAACACGAACACCGATCCGACCCGCGCCAACGTCCGCACCATCGAGACGACCCCCGGCACGACCGGGTCAAGCGGCCTCACCTACGCCAACATCATGGGCGTGCTCAACTCGACGGGCTTCGAGCGCGACGGCGCGGGGAACCTGACGGCGCGCGGGCAGCAGGCGTTCGACACCGCCGAGCGCTTCCGCGTCTTCATCTTCCCGAAGGCGTCGAACGGCTCCATCCTCGATCCCTTCCTCCCGAACAAGCGGCAGGACAACGTCTTCGACACGCGCGACGGCTACTTCAGTAACGATCCGCTCGGCATGTGGGTCGCGGTGTGGGTCGTCTACACGCCCAAGGCGTTCACCGCCGCGGGGCGCAAGGAACTCGACCCCATCGCCGCCAGCAACGGTCGCGACCTCGACGGCACGGCCATCCTCACGAGCCCCTCGCAGATCGACGGGCTCGTCTCCAAAGGCTTGGTCGAGCTGCGCATGCGTCCCGTCAACGACAGCGTCTTCCGCTGGGTGATCTGCCCCATCCCGCAAGACCCGCGCGACGGCTACATCCGCCCCGACGCCTTCATCCGCACCGTGACCCGCGATGGCGCGCCAGTCTTCCCGGCGCTTCGCAACAACTTCGTCTGCCTGCAAGGGACGGGCGACTGGTGCAACTAACTGAACGCGCCGCCGCAAACGAACCTTCGACATTAGCCCGCGCGCACGGTGAAGGTTAAGCGTCGAGAGTTCAGCCGCGTGGCGCGCGCCCACAGGCGCGCGCCACGCGGGCCGGAAAAGGGGAGTGCGGCGACGACAGCGTGCGGCCTGCCCCAAGCCTAAACGGCGGCACCCGTCTCGCCGTCACTCCCTGAAAACACGCGCCCGGACTCCCCCGCGCGCCTGTCGCGCCTCGCGGTTGTTCGCCGGGTGATCTCCCGCGAGCGACGCACGCGCATTAACTCCCCACGATTCTTAGCCGAACCGTCCTAATCATTCAGTCATCCCCAAGTAAGGAGCAAAGAAATGGCTAATACCCCTAAGAGAGACGCAACGCGAGAGAAAGAGAGCCGGGTCGCGGCCCGGAACCGGCGCGAGATAATCGCGGCGGGGCTGAGCAGGCGCGACCTGATGAAGATGGGTCTCCTAACCAGCGCCGGGATGCT
>DASVQC010000015.1:0-51244 GCA_036389335.1 Pyrinomonadaceae bacterium
TACCCGCCGCCCGCCACGATTCGCGGTCGAACGTGTTACAATCTGCGCGGCACGGGGGTGAAAGGTCTCGACAGGGGTCTTGACGTTCGTGCGGATGCATGCCGGGCTTACTCTAAGCGGCTCGTTAAAAAGCTTTGAGAAACCACAATTGCCAACTCTAACGAATTGGCCCTTGCTGCTTAATTAACCTTAACCAGCAGGCGTCTCACCGCAAGTTGCTCAAGCGCGCGGAGCGAGATGTCACTCAGTTGAGCTGGCCCTCCGCGCGTGTCCGGGCGCGGCGGGCGAGATAAACGGGCTAGCCGGTCGCGGGGTCTTCGTCGCTTCACTTACCCGCGCGCCGGCGAACGCGCCTGAGAGAGACAGGCAACAGAGAAGCGTCTAAGCATGTAGATTCCGGCGGGCGCGACCTTTGGACCCGAGTTCGATTCTCGGCACCTCCATCACGGTCAGTCGGTCAGAAAAGGTAAGTCGAAAGCCGGAGGGCCCCGCAGTCAGTAACGACTGCGGGGCCCTCCGGCTTTTTACGCGCCCGGCGGTCGGGCCGTGGCGTCGGGCGACTAGAAGAGCAGCTTCACCTCGTAGCGGATGACGCGCCCGCCCGCCTCGGCGAACTGGGGCCGGAGGAAGCGCCCCGCCGTCGAGTTGATGACGCTGGCCGAGACGCCCGCGTCGCCGCCGGAGAACGGGCTGACGCTGCCCTGCCCGTACTGCGGGTGGTTGAAGACGTTGTAGAACTCCGTGCGGAACTCCACGTGTGTGCCTTCCGTGATGTGCACGCGCTTCAGGAGGTTCAGGTTAAAGTTGTTCGTGCCGGGCGTGCGCAGCGTGTTGCGCCCGAGGTTGCCGCGCCCCGCGCCCGCGAGCAGTCCGATGTACTGCGCGGTCGAGGGGTTGATGCACGCGCCGCCCGCGTCCGGGTTGGTGTAGAAGGTCGCGCCGACCGCGACCGCGCACGGGTTGCTGGTGGCGGTGGCGAGGGCGGGCACGGCGCGCACGCCGCGCAGCCCCTGCGGGTTGAAGAGCGGGCGGTCGAGGTTGCCGCCGACGGCGTCGGCGTCCGCGCCGTTGATGACGGTGAGCGGCGCGCCGCTCTCGAAGACCGTCACGCCGGAGACCTGCCAGCCGCCGAGGACGCGACCGGCGAAGCCGCGCTGCTCGCGCATGAACGGCAGTTCGTAGACGTAGGTGAACGAGGCGCGGTGCGTGCGGTCGAAGAACGAGACCGCGCGGTCGAGCCGCTCGCCGCCGAAGACGGCGGGGAATGCCGCCTGCTGCGGGGCGTTGTTCTCGGCGACGCCGAAGACCTCGCTGGCGTTGTCGATGAGCTTCGAGAAGGTGTAAGCGCCCGTCAGGGCGAAGCCCTTGACGAAGCGGCGCGACACCTGGAGCTGCCCCGAATGGTAGATGGACGAGCCGCCGTTGGTGCGGATCAGGCGCGAGCCTTGCAAGTTGTCGAGACGGCCCGAGAGCGGACAGGGCGATCCGGCGGGGAAACGCGAAGTGGCTTGTGCCGCCGTCACCGCCCCGCCCACCGTGCAGTTGGCCGGGAAGCCGAAGCCCGCGGGCGTGATGCGCTGAAGCCCCGGCAGGAACGCGTTGGCGCTTACCGGGACCTGCGGGTTCAAGTCCTCATTGATGAAGAGCGCCGTGCCCTTCGAGCCGACGTAGGAGGTGTCGACCACGAGGTTCAACGGCAGGGCGCGCTGGATGCCGACCGACCACTTCTGGTAATACGGGTTGACGAGGTTCGCCGCGACGAGCGTCTGCGAGTCGAGCGGCGAGAGCGGGCGCGCGGTCGTCGGCAGCCGGCTCGTCAGGTTCGAGAGCCCGCGGGGGTCGGCGGTCGAGACCTGCGAGTTGATGTTCGTCGCCACGACGTTGGGCGAGGAGGTCGCCGCGTTCGAGGAGATGTTGTTGAAGAACGAGTCGTAGCCGATCTGGTAGCCCATGCGGAGCACCGTGCGGCGGTCGCCGAAGAGCGTGCCGAGCGCCCCGCTCGTGTACGAGGGCGAGTAGGCGAGCCCGATCGTCGGCGCGAAGTTGTTGTTGTCGCGCGCCACCTGGTTCGGCTGCCTGTAGGGGCCGGCGAAGGTCACCGGATCGACGTTGAAGAGGCCCGTGAAGGCGGACGTGGGCAGCGTGTTGATGGGCTGCCCGAAGTTCTCGTAGCGCAGCCCGAAGGTGAGCGTCAGGTCGGTGTTGACGCGCCAGCGATCTTGCGCGAAGTACGCCTGGCGGAAGAGGAACGGGTAGTACTTGGGGCTGCCGAAGTCGATGCGCGCGCCGCCGGAGCCGCCGCCGAAGTTGTCGAGGAAGTTGGCGAAGGCGGTGAAGCCGCCGCCCGACGTGAAGGTGAGCTGTCCGCGCTCGACGATGGGCGCGAGCTGGCGCGAGCGCTGTTCGAGCAGGTCGAGCCCGAAGCGGAAGGTGTGGTTGCCGTGCAGGTAGGTCATCGTGTCCTGCACGACGTAGTTGTTGGCGATGCGCCCCTGCGGCAAGTTCGTCTGGATGCCGATGGAGCTGACCTGCGTGATGTCGAAGCGCGGCAGCGTCCGCCCGACGGGGTTCGACGGATCGGCGGGGAAGCCGAGCTTGATGCGGTTGTAGGCGAGGCGCAGCTCGTTCGTCACGCTCGGCGAGAAGACGTGCGTCTCGCTGATGAGCGCGTTCTGGTAGCGGTTCTTCTGCGTCGTCTCCAGACCGGGGAAGTTGGAGCTGGCGAGCGGGTCGACCTGGTTGTCGAACAGGTAGCGACCGGAGAGCTGATCGTTGACGCCGAGCTTATGATCGAGGCGGAGCTGGAACTGGCGGTCGAGGAACTTGCGCGCCTGCGAGTAGAAGCCCGTGCCGAACTCGACGTCGCCGCGGTTGACGCCGCCCACCGTGCCGAGCGCGATGTTGATCGGGTTCGCCGAGCCGACGACGCCGTTGATGATGCCGAGGTAGGTGTCGAGATTCTGGTTCGTGCCCGCGGGGAAGAGCTGGCGCAGGCGCGTGAGCCCCGCCGCCGTCGGCACGACGCGGCTGAACTGCGAGGTCGAGACCTGGCGCTGCTCCTGGTAGGCGAGGAAGAAGAAGCTGCGCTCGTGCCCGTCGTAGAGGCCGCGCCCGCCCTCGCCGAACTTCGGCAGGAAGATGGGCCCGCCGAACGTGCCGGAGAACCACTGCTCGGTGCCGGGCAGCGGGTGGCCCCGCTTCTGCACGACGGGGTCGAGCGCCTGCGTGTTGGTGACGGCGTCGTCGTGGGTCGAGTCGAGGAGGTAGGAGAGCGTGCCGTGGAAGCTGTTGCCGCCCGACTTCGTGATCGTGTTGACGACCGCGCCGCCCGCGCGACCGAACTCGGCGTCGTAGTTCGAGGTCTGCACGGAGACCTCCTGCACGGCGTCCGGGTTGGTGATCTGGAACGCCTGCCCGGCGACGGAGATGTCGTTGTTCTCCGTGCCGTCGATCAGGAAGTTGTTGGAGCGACCGCGCGAGCCGTTGACGGAGAAGGTGCCGACGCCGAAGCCGTAGCGGTTCGAGGAGACGCCGGGCAGCGTGAGCGCGAGCGCGACCGGGTTGCGCCCGGCGAAGGGGAGTTCCGTGATGCGCGCCGCCTCGATGTTGCCTCCGCGCACGGGCGCTTCGGTCTGCAAGAGGGTCGCGGCGTCCGCCGTCACGTCGATGGAGACCTGCTGGCCGGCCACCGCCAATTGCGCGGGGATGTCGGAGGTCTGGTTGGCCCTGACCTCGACGCTGCTCACGTCGAGGTTGCCGAAGCCCGTCGCCGTGAAGCTGAGCGAGTAGGTGCCGAGGTCGACGGCGTCGAAGCGGTAAAGCCCCTCGTCGTTCGAGGTCGTGGTGCGTTGGACGTTCGTCTGCTTGCTGGTCAGCGTGACGCTCGCGCCGACGATGGCCGCGCCGTTCGAGTCCGCGACCTTACCGCTGATGGTGCCGCGGCTGGTCTGGGCGGGCGCGGCCATCGCGCCGAGCGCGATCACGGCGGCGGTGAGCAGAACGTGACGTAGTCGCTTGAATCTCATTTGTGTTGTCTCCTCTTCCTCGGATGGGGGTTTCTGACGCGGGGCTGCGCCGTCGCACGGAGCAAGCCCTATACCGTGCTCCTGGCCCTGATGGCCCGCTCCGAAGCCGGAGTAAGTCGTACAACCTCAATACCCGAACCGCCGACGTGGTGAGCGCCCCACGGCGTCGATCCATAATTATGGATTTTCCCTCCCTTATTTCGGAGACCGCCGGGATGACCGGCCAAAACAGGTCGCGCCCCGTGCCTCGCGAAATGTCGTCGGCGTCGCCCCAAAAAACCCCTGTCCTTCGCCCCCGCGCCGCCCCCGAAGCGTGTCAAGTCCGGCGCTTAAACGCGCCGCCAGTGTGATAACATCCGACTCGCGCGACGGCCCTCTTTCGCGCGCGAAAGCGAGGGAGACATGACGACGACCCGACTGATGACGGCGGACGAACTCCTCACACTGCCCAGCGGCAGGTTTCGTTACGAACTCATTAAAGGAGAGCTGATCACGATGTCTCCAGCCGGACAGGAGCACGGGGCGATCACTATCAACCTCACAGTGTTGCTCGCTCAGCACGTCAAGGCGAACAACCTCGGCATCATCTTCGCCGCGGAGACCGGCTTCAAGCTCGAATCCGATCCCGACACCGTGCGCGCGCCCGACGTGTCTTTCATCAGGCGCGAACGCGTCGAGCGGGAGGGCATATCGAAAGGCTACGGCGCGGGCGCGCCCGATCTCGCCGTCGAAGTCCTCTCGCCGGACGACTCGCCGCGGAAGGTCGAGAAGAAGACCGCAGACTGGCTCGCGGGCGGCGCGCTCGAAGTCTGGAACGTGAACCCGAAGAAGCGAACCGCCGCGGTTCACCGCCCGGCGGCGGGCTCGACCGTGTTAGGTGAGAGCGACGAGCTTGGCGGCGGCGAACTCCTGCCGGGCTTCCGCTGCCGCGTCTCGGAGGTTTTCGCCTGAAGCCCGGCCGCGCGAAATTTAGGGCGAGCCGCGCGAAATTTAGAACCGTCATCGCCTCGCCCTACGCCGTCGTCAACTGATTTGAACACCAGCCTCCCCATCGGAATCTTCGACAGCGGCGTCGGCGGGTTGACCGTCTACCGCGCGCTGCACGACCGCCTGCCGAACGAGAGGTTCGTCTACCTCGGCGACACGGCGCGCGTGCCCTACGGGACGAAGTCTCTGGCGACGGTCGAGCGCTACGCTCTGGAGAACGCGCGGTTTTTGGAGGCGCGCGGGATCAAGCTGCTGGTCGTGGCGTGCAACACGGCCTCCGCGCTCGCCCTGCCCGCGATCCGCGGGGGCGTGGGCGTGCCGGTCGTCGGCGTGATCGAGCCGGGGGCGCGCGCGGTCGTCGAGAGGTCGGGAGGGGGCCGGCGGGTCGGCGTCATCGCGACCGAGGCGACGGTGCAGAGCGGGGCGTACCGGCGCGAGATCGAAAAGCTCGCGCCGTCGCTCGAAGTCGTCGAGCGCGCGTGCCCGCTCTTCGTCGCGCTCGCCGAAGAGGGGTGGGCCGACTCGGGCGTGGCGCGCGCGGTCGCGGCTGAGTACCTGAAAGATTTCGGCGGCGGCGCGGTCGACGCGCTCGTGCTCGGCTGCACGCACTACCCGATCCTGCGGGGCGTGATTCAGGAGACGGTCGGCGCGGGCGTGAAGCTGATCGACTCGGGCGAGGCGACCGCCGAGGGCGTCGAAGGGCTGCTCGATAAGAGAAGACTGCGCCGTAAAGTCGACACGGCGACGGGCAGACTTTTCGCGGAGCGTGCGCGCGAGCGCCGCCTGTGCGACGATCTCGACCACTTCTACGTGACCGACGCGGCGGATCGTTTCGCCCGCGTCGCCGAAAGATTTTTGGGCAGCGCGCCCTCAGTCCTCGAAGCCGTCGAGGTCTGGGGGCGGGACAAACTAGACCCGGCGGAGCAACCAGTTGTCAGCTAAACGAAACTTCACGCGCACCGACTCGCGCCGCGCCGACGAGCTGCGCGAGGTGCGCATCACGACCGACTTCATGCCCTACGCCGAAGGCTCCGCGCTCATCGAGATGGGGCAGACGCGCGTCATCTGCGCCGCGACGCTCGAAGAGTCGGTGCCGCGCTTCCGACGCAACACGGGTCAGGGCTGGCTGACCGCCGAGTACGCGATGCTGCCGCGCGCGACGCAGCAGCGCACGCAGCGCGAACTCAAGCGCGGCTCGCCGTCGGGCCGCACGCACGAGATTCAGCGCCTCATCGGACGCAGCCTCCGGGCCGTCTGCGATCTCTCGCGCCTCGGGGAGCGCACGCTGACCATTGACTGCGACGTGCTACAGGCCGACGGCGGCACGCGCACGGCCTCCATCACGGGCGCGTACGTCGCCTTCGCGCTCGCCTGCCGGCGGCTGCAACGCAACAGGGTCATCGCCTCGTCGCCCGTCAAAGGGGAGATCGCGGCGGTGAGCGTCGGCGTCGTCGAGGGCGTGCCGCTGCTCGACCTCAAGTACGACGAGGACTCGCGCGCGGGCGTCGACATGAACGTCGTCTGCACGGGCGAGGGGAAGTTCGTCGAGGTGCAGGGGACGGCGGAGGGCGCGGCCTTCTCGCGCGAGGAGATGGACGCGCTGCTCGCGCTCGCCGCGGGCGGGATCGCGCAGCTCTTCGCCGCGCAGCGCGAGGCCCTCGCGCGCGCCGAGCCGTAACGGGCGGGCAACATAACCGCCGGGGCGGCATCTAACGAGTCTGACCGGGACAGCCCGCCGCGCCGTTCGGAGCCGAACGAAAGCGCGGCCACATTCGGGAGTTAAAAATCAAAAATATGCGACGCCTGCTGACAACCGCGGCACTCGCGCTCGCCCTCTGCGCCGCCTCGCAGGCCGCGCGGGCGCAAGACGTGCAGACCTACACGACCGACAGGATCGAGTACGCGCTCGATCTGCCGAACGCGACGTGGCGCGCCGTGCCGCGCGCCGACAGCGCCCACGAGCACGTCGATTTCGTCTACGGCGACCGCGCCGACGGGCTGCTGCGCATCCGCAAGGAGCTGGTCGAGGACGGCGTGCGGCTCGAAGACCTCGCGCGGCGCGATCAGGACAACAAGCTGCGCTTCCAGCGCGGCTACATCGAGGGCAAGCAGGACAACTTCCCCGGCCGCCTCAAGGGCCTCGCCTCGTCCTACGAGTTCACCGGCGGCGGCAAGCCGATGGTCGGCGTCATCTACTACCTGCAAGCCGACCCGCGCACCGTCTACGTGCTCCACTTCACCGGCGCGAAGGACAAGCTCCTGCGCGCCCGCGCGCAGACCGACGCCATCGCGCGCAGCTTCAGGGTGAAATAGCCATTGGCTGTTAGCCGTTAGCCGTCAGCCAAACCGAAACCACTAAGGTTGGGGCGGGCTAAGGCTTCCGGCAAACAGCTAACCGCTAACCGCTAACCGCCAACAGCTTCCCATGCCCCTTGCCCCCGGCCTCTGCGTTAAAGTCTCGCCCATCGACGGCAGGGGCTGCTTCGCGACCAGTTTTTTCCCGAAGGGGCGCAAGATCGCCGAGTACGCGGGCGAGCGCATCACGACGCGGGAGGCCGAGCGGCGCGCGCGCAGCCGCCGCGTCCTGCGCATCTGCGCGGTGGATCGCCGCTGGAGCCTCGACGGCGCGCGCGGCGGCAACGGCACGCACTACATCAACCACTCCTGCCGTCCCAACTCCTACATGCGCATCACGCGCGGGCACATCCTCTTCATGGCGCTGCGCGACATCCACCCCGGCGAAGAGATCACCCTCGACTACGAAACCACCCTCCACTCCGACAAAAAAAAGTGCCGCTGCAAGGCTCCGACTTGCAGGGGCACGATCAACAAAATACGGTGACGGGTGACAGGTGACGGGTGACGGGTAAGAAAACGTTTTACCTGTCACCCGTCACCGTTTACCGTTTACGGTTTCTCCCTGTCACCCGTCACTTGTCACGGTTCACCCGTCACGATATCGGCGGAGAGCTGCGCCTCGGTGAGGACGGTGTTGACCATGGAGGTCAGGCGCTGCGCCTCGGTGTGGATGAAGGTGGCGAACTCGCGCGCCTCGCCCGTCACCGAGTCGTCCTGCATGAGCAGCTCGGAGAAGCCGTTGATGCTCGTGAGCGGCGTGCGCAGCTCGTGCGAGAGGCTCGAAATCCTGACGGCGCGCTCCTTCTCGGCCTCGTGCATCTGCATCACCTCGTGGACGGGGTGATCGGGGAAGAAGGAGGGAGAGCGCGGCGGCAGCTCGCGCGTGAGCAGGCGGTCGATGATCCAGAGCCGTCTGACGAGGACGCCGAGCGCGACCAGAAGCGCGATGACCGAGACGACCGTCGGGAGCGCCGACGGCAGCGTCGCCGGGAGCCTGCCCATGTTGCCGAGCAGTTGCAGCACGAGCGCCGCGAGCACGAAGAGCGCGACGCAGAGGTAGAGCAGCTTGACGACGATCTGTTTGCTTGAAGGCTTCAAAGTGTTGGGATCGATGAGGCGGGCGAGTCGGCTTCAGAGTCGGGATGGCCGCGGGCGCGGCACGAATTCAGTATAACCGATTGCCTCGCGCCCGTGGCAAGTTAAATCTTCCCGGCGGGGGGCGCGCGTCACAGGGCGGCGAGGGCTTCGACGATCTCCGACTCTTCCGCGGGCTCGACCGTGCGCAGGTCTAAGACGACGCTGTCCTCCACGATGCGTGCGACGACGGGCGGGCTCGACTGCCGCAGGCGCGCTTCGAGCGCACCGGCTGAGAGCCGGGCGTGCGTGAGGGCGACGAGCGCCGTCGGCGGGTGCGTGGTCGGGGCCGAGCCGCCGCCCACCGCCGACTGGCCGGGGACGACGGCGAATGAGAATGCGCCCGCGCCGAGCCGTGCGCGTGCGCGCCGCGCGAAGGCGCGCGCGCGCCGCTCGATCTCCTCGCGCGGCGCGGCGAGCATACGCATCGCGGGAACTTCCCGGAAGGCCGCCCCGCGCCGGTGCGCGTCGAGCGTGGCTTCGAGCGCGGCGAGCGCGAGCTTGTCGGCGCGCAGGGCGCGGTAGAGCGGGTGGCGGCGGCACGCCTCGACGAGCGCGCGACGCCCGACGACGCAGCCGGCCTGCGACGCGCCGAGCAGCTTGTCGCCGCTGAACGTGACCACGTCGGCTCCGCCCCTGATCGAGTCGGCGATGACCGGCTCGCCGCTCAGCCCGCGCGCGCCGAGATCGACGAGCGCGCCCGACCCCGCGTCCTCGTAGAGCGGCAGAGAGCGCGCGCGAGCGAGCGCGGCGAGTTCCGGCAGCGCGGGCGCGGAGGTGAAGCCGACGACGCGGTAGTTAGAAGGGTGCACGCGCATGATCATGCGCGTCGCGTCGGTGACGGCGCGCTCGTAGTCGGAGAGTTTCGTGCGGTTGGTCGTGCCGACCTCGATCATCCGCGTGCCGGACTGCGCCATCACGTCGGGCACGCGGAAGTCGCCGCCGATCTCGACCAGCTCGCCGCGCGAGACGACGGTCTCGCCGCCGCGCGCCAGCGCGGTCAAAACCAGCAGCGCGCCCGCCGCGCAGTTGTTGACGACGAGCGCGTCCTCCGCGCCGGTCAACTCCGAGAGCAGCGCCTCGACGCGCGCGCCGCGCCGACCGCGCGCGCCCGTCGCGAGATCGTATTCGAGCGTGCAGTAGCCCGCGGCTTGATCGGCGACGGCGCGGCGCGCGCCCGCCGAGAGCGGCGCGCGCCCGAGGTTCGTGTGCAGGATGACGCCCGTCGCGTTGACGACGCGGCGCAACCCCGCCTCCGCGTCGCGCTCGACCGCGCGCGACAGGCGTCGGACCGCCTCGGCCAGCAGCGACTCGCGCGAGTGAGCGCCGTTCGTGCTCGCGCGCAGCTCTTCGCGCAGCCCGCCCGTCACCTCACGCGCGAGCCGCGCGAGCCGCTCGTCGCCCGCCCGCTCACGCAGGGAACCGTCCGCCGCCGCGGCGCGCAGCAGCGCATCGACCGACGGCAGCGCGCGCATGAGATTCTGTGGGGGCATATTAGGAGCAGTTAGCGGTTAGCTATTAGCTGTTAGCTGTTAGCTGCTAGGGGTCGGCCTAACGGAATGCGGGCGACTCGCCCGATCCGCCGCGCGCCATTCTACGCCAAGCGCGCCCGAACTCGGAACCATCGCGGATCGGCTAACAGCTAATGGCTAACCGCTGACAGCTATTTATATTGACACTCCCGACGCCGAAGCCTTATGTTCGAAGTAGGCGCTCATCCCACGCGGGCGCGGCAAGGAGTACCCCCTAAACAGTGGCGAGGCAAAACGCTTTCGCGCGACGGCTGCTCGACGAGCAGCGCGCGCGCCACAGCAACAATCACAAGAAGGTGATCGTCGAGCGCGACGTGCAGCCGACCATCGACGAGCAGCTCGTCCGCCTCGAAGACGACATCCGCAAGCTCAAGATCGAGTTCGACATCTTCTTCAACGGCGCGACCAAGCGCCCGCCCTACGACACCAAGAGCCGCGTCGAGTCGCTCGTCAAGCGGCTCGCCGACGAGCGCCATTTCACCTACGCCCAGCGCTACCGCTACAACTCGCTCGTCGCGCGCTACGTCGCGCTGCGCGATCTGTGGCGGCGCAACGTGCAGGATCGCGAGGAGGGGCGCGACCCCGTGGCCGCCGCCCGCGCGCAGTTGGGGAAGGCCGAGGAGCAGCCGGGGAAGGAGCGGCGCGCGAGCTTCGTCTGCGCCGACGCGCGCGCCGACGAGGCGACGGTGCGCGGCCTCTACGACGCGCTCGTCGAGGCCAAGAGGACGTGCGGCGAGCCGGTCGAAGACTTCTCGCTGGCGAAGTTTCAGAAGATGATCGCCTCGAAGACCGACGCGCTCAAGGAGCGGCTCGGCTGCGAGCGCGTGCGCTATTCCGTCTACACGGAGGGCGGCAAAGTCAGCTTCAAGGCGAGAGCGGACGAGTAGGGAAGAACTCCCGAAGGATCGAAAAATTCGCGGGTTAAAGAATTCGGAGGCGCGGCGTCGTCGTTGACAACATCGCGCCTCCGAATTTTTGCCCCGCGGGCCTTCACCGCCCGCAGGGGCTTGGTCTTACGCTTCCCGGCCCTTAAGCTCCGGCAAGCGGTCAGTGGCTTTCGAACGAAAGCTGGGGAGATTACACCTTCGTCACTTGCTCCGCCTGCGGCCCCTTCGGGCCCTGCGTGACTTCGAACTCGACGGTCTGACCCTCTTCGAGCGTCTTGAAGCCGTCGCCCTGAATGGCGGAATAGTGGACGAAGATGTCCGAAGAGCCGGGCTGCTCGATGAAGCCGTAGCCCTTCGCGTTGTTGAACCACTTGACCTTACCGGTAATTCTGGACATAACAGACGAATCCTCCTAACGATTCGGTTTGAAGGCGCGCCGGAGGGCGCGTGCGGCGTGCGCCGCGGGTTGTGGGGTTGAGCCGGGTGCGCTTATGTCTTAGCGGGAAGACGCGACCTTGTCGGAGGCTGCAAACGAAAAAGCCCGCGCCCGGTGAGCTGCACTTGGCAGTGCGCTGTCTTCACCGAACGCGGGCCCGACATACTACGGAAAACTCATTGCGGTACTTCTAAAGCGGTCGCAGGACTGAGGTTAAAACCTATCCCGCCGGAAACGACGGCGCATACTAAGCGATGCCCCGCGCGACTGTCAAGCAGAAAATTTTTCACTCGCGCGGCTTCGCGCCCGATTCCGTCGCCGCGTCAGCCGGCCCCGGCAGGTACGCGCGCGGGTTCACCGACTCGCCGTTGATGCGCACCTCGTAGTGCAGGTGCGGCCCCGTCGAGCGGCCCGTCGAGCCGACGCGACCGACGAGGTCGCCACGCGAGAGCTGCTGCCCCGGCGCGACCTCGATCTTCGAGAGGTGCGCGTAGCGCGTCGTCAACCCGCCGCCGTGCGAGACTTCGACCATCTGCCCGTAGCCGTTCTGCCAGCCCGCGCTCAAGACCGTGCCCGTCGCCGCCGAGACGACCGGCGTGCCGCGCTCGGCGCGGATGTCCTGACCCGGGTGGAACTCCAGCGAGGAGCCGCCGAACGGGTTGCTGCGACCGCCGAAGCCGTCGGTCGTCTCGCCCGCGACGGGCCAGATCGAAGGGATGCGCGCCTTCTCGCGCAGAGCCTGCTCGTAAGTTTTCAACTGCGCTTCGAGCTGCGCGGCGCGCGCCTCGACCGCGGCGATTGCCAGCTCGTCCATCGGGACGGACGGCCCGCCCGCGCCCGACGCGCCGTCGCCCGCCACGCCGGAGATTTCGGCGAGGCGTCGCGTCGCCGCGTCGATGGCGTCGACGCGATCCTTGAGCTGTTCGAGTTTCTGCCGCTGCGCGTCGTTCTCGACCCGCAGGCGCTCGTTCTCGCGCTCGACCCGCTGGTGGACGGCCTCGCGGTAGACGCCGACGAGCCCGTAGGCGGCGGCGCACAGGAGGAAGATGGCGACGACGGGCGCGACTTTGAGCCAGCGTTTATGAATGCGGAAGCGCCGGATGGTCGAGCGCGAGCGCGAGGTGTGCGCGACGATGAAGGCGTAGAGGCGGTCATCTCTGATCATTCGGGGAAGTGTCCTCTCGGTCGCCCGTGTCTGCGCCCCGAAAATGAAGCGGGAAAACGGCGCAGGCGAAAGCGGTCAAAGGCACTGCCAGCCCCGTTGGGCGACGGTGCGTATGAAACCACGGTTGGGGCTTCTTTTAAGTGTGACCTGCCTGAATGAGGCAGCCGGCGGCGATCCTTGAGCGGATCATGTATACCCTTCCGCACGCCGATTGACCTGTATAAGGGGCTGCACCCTATCACACGCCGCGCCGCGTTTGCAAACGCGGGCTGTGGAAAAGTGGGGCGCGGAAAGCGCCGCGGGGCGTCGTTAACCTGCCGCTGTCAGCAAGTTAACGACGCCCCGCGATGTTTCTAGTTGAACGCCCCCGGGCGCGGCTTACACCCCGCCGGTCTCGCGCCTGCGCCGCCCGCGCGAGCGCAGCATCGCCAGCACGACGACGGCGAACACGCCGATGAAGGCGACGACGACCGCCACTTTCAGCAGCACCATCAGGAACGCGACGAGCGCGATGAGCTGTTTGACGAGCACGATGAGCAGCGCGATAAGCGCCATGATCGCGCCCAACCCGCCCGCGGCTTTCAGGAATACCGGCATGATCTAAAAATCCCCCTCAGACGAAAACCATTCTAACCCAGCCGCGCCGCGAGTCCAGCCCGCGCGCGCGTAAACGACGCTCAGGCGCGCGGCGGGAAGGTGTCGTTGCGCCTGCGCCCGTCGATCTGCGCGGAGAGTTCGCCCGTGCGGAAACTCGTCCCGCCGAAGTGAGAGCCCGCCGCGTGCGGGAAGTTGTCGAACGCGGCGTCGCCCCTCGCGCGCCGCCCGCCGCGCCGCATGTAGTCGAAGAGCATGTAGGCCCCGAGCAGGACGAGCGCCGCCGGGAGCATCTGCCGGACGGGCAGGCGGACGCGCATGACGGAGTTCAGCAGGAAGAGCGCGCCGAGCGCGACGAGCAGCACGGCCCACGCGGTCGGGTGCCCGTAGAGGCGGCGCGCGATGGAATCCATCTCGGCGTCGGGCGCGAGACCGGCCCTGATGAGCTGCGCCGTGCGGAAGGCGTCGACGGCGGCGAAGAGCCAGACGCCGACGGCGGCGAGGACGAAGAAGGCGAGCGCGTTCGTCACCGCCGCGAACTGGATGCAGCTCGCGAAGAGCACGAAGTGGACGAGCGCCTTCGAGGTCTGCCCGTTGTAAGCCGAGCCCAAGCCCGGCACGACGAACGAGAGGAGGAGCGCGACCCACGGCGAAGTCTGCGGGCGCGACTGCCGCGCTTCCAGAAGCGGCACGCGCGACTGCAACATCTCGACGCCCGCCACGATGCAGTCCTGGCAGTAGGCGAAGCCGCGGATGCGGTGGTCGCACGCCGGGCACAGAGGGCGCGCGCACCGGCTACAATCGACGACCGCCGCGTTCGTGCTGTGGTAGGAACATCTCATCGGCTTCAACGCGGCCACCCCGAAACTCTCTCCGACCGTCCCCTTGTTCGTTCTCATCGATCAAACCCTTCGGCGCGAGGCGCGCGCCCGGCAATTCGCCGCGCGACGTCGCGCCGCCTGAGCGCGCGCGGACTAACGCTGCGGCGCGCTCACCCCGCGCAGGAAGGCGGCCCCGCGCGCGGTCGATTCGTAAGTCTGCGCGGCGAAGCGCAGGCTCGCGCGGTACATCCCGCCGATCGATCCGTCGGGCGAGAGCGTGCTCGTGCCGACGAGGACGGCGACCAAAACCATCGTCGCGACGGTCGCGAGCTGCGGCGAGACGACCACGTCGAGCCAGCCGCGCAGCCACTCCGCGAGGCGCGCGCCGACGGGCGCGCGGACGAGTTCCGCCTCGGTCGTGCCGAGCGTCGCCTGCAAGATTCGCTCGTGCAGGCCGGCGGGCACCGCCCGCTCCTCGCTGATGTAGGAGTAGCACGCGCCGATGGAGCGCACCACCTCGCCGGGCAGATTCGTGCAGCGCGCGCAGAGCGCCGCGTGGCGCTCCCAGCGGTGGAAGAGCGGCGCGGGCAGGAAGCCGTCGAGGTAGTCCGTCAGGTGATCCTCGAACTCGTCGCAGGTCATCGCCGTCTCCGGCGTCGTCTGCATCAGGATGCGCGCTTCGAGCTGGCGCGACGGCGCGGGCACGACGTCGGCGGCGACGGCGCGCAGCGTGGTCTTGACCTCGTTCAAAAGATCGTGACAGAGCGGGCAGCGCAAGGCGTGCTCGGCGCACGCGCGCTGCGGGTCGGAGGCGAGCGCGCCTTCGAGGTAGTCGGTCAGTCGATCTTCAAATTCCGAACAAAGCATCTTTCTCTCGTTTCACCCTTCGTTGATTTTACTCCGCCCGCGCCGACGGCGCCCCCCAGCGCCGAACGTTGCGGGAACGAAAAAACTCCCGCGCGCCCGCGCGCCTACGCGTCGCTCATCGCGACGACGCGCATCCGGCGCAGAATCTTCGCCAGCTCGATCCGCCCGCGGTTGATGCGCGACTTGACCGTGCCTTCGGGAATCTTCAGGAGATCGACGATCTCCTGATAGCTCAGCTCCTCGATGTCGCGCAGGATGACGCAGGTGCGCAGGTCGGTCGGCAGCTTGTCGATGCCGGCCTGCACCTGAGCGCCCAGCTCTTGCCGCTCCATCTCGCGCTGCGGCGAGCCGCCCGCGGCCCTCAGGTGGTAGGTGTGGCCTTCGAGGTCTTCGGCGTGCGTGTCCTGCGGGGCGCGCTGGCGGCGTCGGTAGTCGTCGATGATCAGGTTGCGCGCGAGCCGCATGAGCCAGTTCTGCAAGTCGCCCTGCTTGGCGTCGTACTGTTCGAGCGAGCGGTAGACGCGGACGAAGACCTCCTGCGTCAAATCCTCCGCCGCGTCGGCGCGCGACGTGAAGCGGTAGGCGAGGTTGTAGATGCGGCGGGAGAACAGCGACACGATCTCCTCCCACGCCGCGCCGTCGCCCGCGCGACAACGCCTGACCAGTTCAGCACCTTCGCTCACAGCAGTCAAAGCTCTTACGGCTCCCACCACCCGTCTGGTCCTTTCCGTCTCCCGGCACCGCGCGCGGGCGACTCTCACGCCGAACAGGCTTAACGACGACACCAGCGGGAAAGTTCCCCGCGAAATTATAGGAAATGAAGGGCGTTGTGGGAAGGGGCGGCGACTGCCGACGGCGGATTGCGGATCGCGGTTGCCCAGATCGAGCAACGAACTGAATAGCCCTCCGAGTCGCCGTCGCAATCTTAAATTCCGCAACCCGCATTCCGCCATCCGCAATTCCTGTGTGTTGCGCCCCACCCCCTTAATGTTGTAGCCTGTTCGAGCCATACAATATATTGTGGCGAGTCGCTTTTCGAGAGTCTTTCGCCCGGCACGCGCGACGCGCCCCGCAGGCGGGAACCAACACCGCGGAGACCTTTGAAGTTTTGCGCCCCTTCATCAAGTTCACGGCACTGCTCCTGCTGACCGCGCTGCTGCTCTGGTGGTTCGCGCGCGGGATCGACTGGGCGCGGGTCGAGGGCGAGATGGCGGGCACGAACTGGCTGCTCATCGCCGCCGGAGTGGCGGTCGTCTGCGCCACTTACGTGGTGAGGGCGCTACGCTGGGGCGCGCTGCTGGCGCCCGTCGCGCGGACGAGCTGGCGCGAACTGCTGGCGGCGACGACCGTCGGCTTCGGAGCGGTCTTCCTCGTCGGCAGGGCGGGCGAGGTCGTGCGACCGTCGTTCCTGCCGCTCGTCGACAGTCGGGTCAGCCCCTCGGCGTCTTTCGTCACCATCGGCGTCGAGCGCATCTACGACATCACGGCGGTCGTCGTGCTCTTCGCCGTCAACCTGATCTGGTTCCGCGCGCCGGGCGGAGACCCGGCTGTCTACGCGCAGGTGCGGCGCGCGGGCTTCGTCTTACTGGCCGCCGCGGTGGCGGGCATCTTCGCGCTCGTCCTGTTCAGGCTGCGCGGCGCGGAAATGATCGGCTGGCTCGACGCGAGGTTGAAGCGCGCGCCCGCGGGCGTCGTGCGCGTCGGGAGGTTTTTGACAGACCTGTTAGAAGAACTCCGGCGCGCGCTCGGCGTGCTGACGGACGCGCGCGCTCTGGCGGTGACGGTCGGGTGGACGCTAGTGCTGTGGGCGTCGATCGCTTTGGCGAACTGGTTGGTGCTGCGCGCCTTCGGCCTGCCGTTCGGCGCGGGCGGGACGCTCTTCGTGCTCGGCTTCGCGCTCGTCGGCTCCTTAGTCCCGACGCCGGGCGGCGCGGCGGGCGCGTTCCACGTCGCGACGGCGCGCGGCCTGACGTTCCTCGGAGTCGCGGACGTGAAGGCGGCAGCCGTCTCCATCGTGCTGCATCTGGTCGTCTTCGGGCCGGCGCTCTTCTTGGGCCTCTACTACTTCCTGCGCAGCGACGTGAAGCTCTCGCGCCTGCGCGGCGTGGCGAGCAAGGCGGGGAGTGGGGAGGGCGAGGAGGCGGCGGCGCGGATCGGGTTCGGGCCGGAGGGGAAGGCGCGCACGCCGGCGGGGCGTTGAAGTTCCGGGTCGCGCGAGACGGGGGCGACGGAACGGGCGCGCGCGGCCGGATTTTCGGCGACGCCTCGCGGGGTCAACTATCAAACTAACCTGAGTTCGGAGTCGTTTATGAAGTGTCCATTCTGCGGCTACATCGAGGACAAGGTGGTGGACTCGCGCGAGTCGCGCGAGGGCGAGTCGATCCGGCGGCGGCGCGAGTGTCTGAAGTGCGAGCGGCGCTTCACGTCCTACGAGCGCATCGACGAAATCCCCTACATGGTCGTCAAGAAGAACGAGCAGCGCGAGCCCTTCGACCGCAACAAGGTGATGGCCGGCATCCTGCGCGCGTGCGAGAAGCGGCCCATCCCGGCGGCCAAGCTCGACGCCATCGTCAACTCGGTCGAGAAGTACGTGCAGGAGTCGCCCGAGCGCGAGCGACCGACGACCAAGATCGGCGACATGATCATGCGCCGGCTGAAAGAGCTCGACAAGGTCGCCTACGTCCGCTTCGCCTCCGTCTACCTCGAATTCGAGGACGTCACCGAGTTCATGGCCGAACTCAAGACGCTCGTCCGCACCCGCCAAGGCGGCGCGGCGTCCGGCAAGCGGGCCTCTTAGTGTAACGGGTGGACGGCGACAGGCGACGGGAAGTGAATAGCGGTTAGCTCTTAGCTGTTGGCAGAGCCAGAGGCTAACGGCTAATCGCCCTTGGCCCACAGCTTCCTGTCACCCGTCACGGTTTACGGTTGACGGCTTCTATGAGAGTGATCGGGTTAGAGCGGATCGAGATCGAGCGGCTGCGGCAGCGGGTGCGGCGTCTGGTCGCGGCCATGCAGGAGGTGATGGACGACGTGCCGTCGGACGCCGCCGGGGCGTGGACGCCGCCCGTCGATCTGTGCGAGACGCGCGACGCGATCATCTTGAGGGTGGAGCTGCCGGGCGTCGGCGCGGACGAGATCGAGCTGACGCTCGCGAGCGACGCGCTGCGGATCGCCGGGAAGAAGAGACGGCACGCGCCGCGCGGCGCGGTCTCGCACCTCTGTAGCGAGCGCGGCTACGGGACTTTCACGCGCACGGTCGCGCTGCGCTGGTCTCTGAAGACGCGCGGCGCGTCGGCGCAACTCGCGGACGGCCTGCTCACCGTGCGGCTCCCGAAACTCTCGGAGCGGCGCGGCGCGGAATTCAACATACCAGTAAAGGAAGTGACAAGTGACAAGAAGCTGTGAGCGGTTAGCCATTAGCTGTTAGCAGAGCCAGAGGCTAACAGCTAAGAGCTAACCGCTAATAGCTCCCTGTCACCTGTCACCGGGTGTTTTATGCCGACAATCGAAGACATCAGCGAGGCTTTCGAGCCGGCGGGCGCGGGGGGCGTCGAGGAGCAGCAGTTGCAGGTGCCGGAGACGCTGCCCGTGCTCCCCCTGCGCGACATCGTCATCTACCCGTTCATGATCGTGCCGCTCTTCGTCTCGCGCGAGAAGTCGATCCGCGCGGTGGACGAGGCGCTCGGCGAGAACCGGATGATCCTGCTCGTCTCGCAAAAAGATTTAGACAAGGAAGAGCCGGGGGCGGAAGACCTCTACGCCGTGGGCACGGTCGCCGTCATCATGCGGATGCTCAAGCTGCCGGACGGGCGCACGCGCATCCTCGTGCAGGGCCTGACGCGCGCGCGGCTCGGAGCGGTCGAGGGAGGCGGCGAGTACCTGCGGGCGCGCGTTGCCGTGATGCAGGAGGCGAACGCGGCGGAGCGCTCGCTCGAAGTCGAGGCGCTGGTGAGGAACGTCCGCGGCTCGATGGAGAAGGCGGCGAACCTCGGCAAAAACATCTCGCCGGAGGTGATGGCCATCGTCGCCAACCTCGACGACGCGGGCCGCCTCGCCGACCTCGCCGCGTCGAACCTCGAACTCAAAGTCGAGGACGCGCAGTCGGTCTTGGACATCTCAGACACGACGGCGCGTCTGCGGCGCGTCAACGAGCTGCTGAACAAAGAGATCGAGGTGCTGACCGTCCAGCAGGAGATCAACACGCAGGCGCGCGCCGACATCGACCGCTCGCAGAGGGAGTTCTACCTCCGCCAGCAGTTGAAAGCCATTCAGGGCGAGCTGGGCGAGGGCAACGAGCTGGCGGAAGAGATCGCGCAGTTCCGCGAGAAGATCGAGGCCGTGAAGATGCCGAAGGCCGCCGAGGAGGAGTCGCTGCGCCAGTTGAAGAAGCTGGAGCGGATGCACCCGGACGCGGCGGAGACGGCGACGCTCAGGAACTGGCTTGAGATCATGACCGACCTGCCGTGGTCGAAGGCTTCCGTGGACAACCTCGATCTCGCGAAGGCGGAGCAGATACTGAACGAGGATCACTACGGGCTCGAAAAAATCAAGGAGCGCATCATCGAGGCGCTCGCCGTGCGCAAGCTGAAGGAGAAGCCGAAGGGCTCGATCCTCTGCTTCGTCGGCCCGCCCGGCGTCGGCAAGACCTCGCTCGGTCGCTCCATCGCGCGCGCCCTCGATCGCAAGTTCGTGCGCCTCTCCCTCGGCGGCTTGCACGACGAGGCGGAGATACGCGGCCACCGCCGCACCTACGTCGGCGCGATGCCCGGTCGCATCGTGCAGGCCCTGCAACAGGCGGGCACGAACAACCCGCTCATCATGCTCGACGAGATCGACAAGGTGGGAGCGGACTTCCGCGGCGACCCGTCGTCGGCCCTGCTCGAAGTGTTAGACCCGGAGCAGAACAACTCTTTCCGCGACAACTACCTCGGCGTCACGTTCGATCTCTCGAACGTGATGTTCATGACGACCGCCAACGTGCTCGACACCATTCAGGCGGCGCTGCGCGACCGCATGGAGGTGATCCGGCTCGCGGGCTACACCGAGGAGGAGAAGCTGGAGATCGCGCGCCGCCACCTGATCCCGAAGCAGCTCGAAGAGAACGGCGTCACGGCCAAGAACCTGCGCATCTCGAAGCCCGCGCTCTCGGCGATCATCTTGCAGTACACGCAGGAGGCGGGCCTGCGACAACTCGAACGCGAGATCGGCGCGCTCTGCCGCAAGGTCGCGCGCCGGGTCGCCGAAGGCAAGACGGAAGTCGTGCTGGTGACGCCGAAGAACCTGCACGAGTTTCTGGGCGTGCCGAAGGTCGCGCCCGACGAGGTGCTGAAGAAGGATCAGATCGGGGTGGCGACCGGGCTCGCGTGGACGGCGGTCGGCGGCGAAGTCCTCTTCATCGAGGCGCTGAGGATGAAGGGCAAGGGCAACCTCGTCCTGACGGGCCAGCTCGGCGACGTGATGAAGGAGTCGGCGCAGGCCGCCTTCTCGTTCGCCAAGTCGCGCGCGCGCGAACTCGGCATCAACGAGGACGACTTCAACAACTACGACATGCACATCCACATCCCCGAAGGCGCGATCCCGAAGGACGGCCCCTCCGCCGGCATCACGCTCGCCACGGCGATGGTCTCGTCGCTCTCGCAGCGCGCCGTGCGTAAAGACGTCGCGATGACGGGCGAGATCACCTTGCGCGGGAACGTGCTGCCCGTCGGCGGCGTTAAAGAGAAAGTGTTGGCGGCGCGGCGCGCGCGCGTCACGAAGATCATCCTGCCGGCGCAGAACCGGCGCGACATGGAGGAGGTGCCGAAGGAGCTGATGGGCGAGATCAAGTTCGTCTTCGTCGAGAACGTCCAGCAGGTCTTCCGGGAGGCCCTGAAGGACGCGGCGGCGACGCCCCCGCCCGCGCCGCCGCGCCCGAAAGTTTTGCCGCAGCCCGCGCCGCCGACCGCGCATTAAACGGGGAGGTTTGCCGAAATTTGATCGGGCAATTTGACCACACCCGCCCGCGGCCCCGGATCGTGCGCCGGAGCCGCGGGTTGCCCTACCAAAGGCGCAACCGGACGCCCCCCGAAGGCATCTTAAATCGGTAGCGGGCGGGGCATGATTTGTACGGAAATATTACCCGTTTCGCCTTTTCTATCAAGTAGATAAGATTGACACCCCATCGGAGCGTGTGATAAGTATTCAGACCTGCCCCGGACGGCTTCGACGGCAGCCCCTCGCGCTTTCGTTAGTCGTCTCCGGGCGGTCAGCTTTTCTACCTCGCGCTTCATACTTAGTGGAACCGCTCGCGCGGCCTCGTCGTGAATACTCTTTCAGAGACCGCCATCGCGGATTCGCATCAGCCTGAGGTTTTAAGGAGACGGAACGTCTGATGAAAACGAGCTTCCCCCGTCTTATTTCATTCGCAGCGATCATCTCGATTCTCGCCGCACCGCTCTCAACCCTGCGCGCTCAGAGCCTGACGGCGTCGCCGCTGCGTAACACGCAGAGCGACGTCGAGAGGAGCGCCGGCCCGGCCCAGGCGGTCATGGACAAGGCCGACGAGCACTTCAAGCAGGGCGAGTTCTACCTGAAGGACAATAAGTTCGACGCCGCGCGCGCCGAGTTCGACAAGTCGGTCGATGCCGTGCTCGAATCCGGCATGGACGTGCGCGCGAACCCGAAGCTGCAAAACTTCTACCTCCAACTCGTCGAGCGCATCTACCGCATGGAAGTCCCGGCGCAAGCCGCGCAGACGCAGGCGGTCGTCGCGTCGAGTGCCGCCGCGCCCGCGCTGCCGGGCGGCGCGCAGATCGTCCCCGCGACCGCGGCCAACGACGTGGCGAGCGTGCAGCAGCCGACGGGCTTCCTGCGCGATCAGCACTTCGAGCCTTCGCCGCTCGACGAGCTGAGCAAGATCGTGCTGACCGAGGAAGAGAAGACGGTCACCGACGAAGAGGTCGCCAAGCTCGAAGAGGTGAAGAGCACGATCAACTTCGGCTTCAACTCAAACACGCTCATCCAGCAGTACATCAACTACTATCAGGGGCGCGGTCGCGGCACGATGGAAGTCGGCCTGCGCCGCTCGGGCCGCTACATGACGATGGCGCGGGAGATCTTCCGCAAGGAGGGCGTGCCCGAGGACATCGTGTGGCTCGGTCAGGTCGAGAGCACTTGGAAGCCGAACGCCTACTCGTGGGCCGCCGCCTCGGGGCTCTGGCAGTTCATCCCCTCGACGGGCGCGCAGTACGGCTTGCGCCAGACCGCCTGGATCGACGAGCGCAACAGCTTCGAGAAGGCGACGCACGCCTCGGCGCGCTACCTCAAGTGGCTGCACGACCGCTACAACAACTGGGAGCTCGCGATGGCCGCCTACAACACGGGCGAGGGCAACGTCGACCGCGCCATCTCGCGCGCGGGCGCGCGCGACTTCTGGCGCATCTACCCCTACATCGCGCAGGAGACGCGCAACTACGTGCCGAACATCCTCGCCACGATCCTGATCGCGAAGAACCCCGAGCGGTACGGCTTCCGCAACATCCGCCCCGAACCGCCGCTCTCCTACGACGTGGTCAACGTCCCTTCGGCGACCAGCCTCCAGCTCGTCGCCTCGGCGACCGACACGAGCGTCGATTACCTGCGCTCGCTCAACCCGGAGCTGCGCCGCGACGTGACGCCGCGCGGAGAGGCTTACAACCTGAGGGTGCCGGCGGGCCGCGGCAAGTCCTTCGTCGCGCTCCTCAAGCGCGTCCCGGCTGACCGCAGAGAGTCTGCGAAGGTGGTCTCGGTCGCGCCGGGCGAGGACTTCGGCTCGGTCGCCGCGCGCACCGGATCGAGCGTGGCGCAGTTGCAGCTCTGGAACGCGGGCGTCGATCTCTCGAAGGGCGGCAAGCTGGTCGTGCCGTCGGGCGCGGTGCGCAACGTCGCGATGGTGCGCGCCCGACCGAACACGACGGCGACCGCCAGCACGCTCGTCACCGTCAGGGCGAAGGCGGGCGAGACCATCTCTCAGATCGCCTCGCGCTACGGCGCTGACGCCGAAGAGGTCGCGCGCCTGAACGCCTACGCGGCTGACGCCGCGCTGGTCGCGAACCAGATGGTCAAAGTCCCCGCCAAGTCGCCCGCCGCCACGGGCGGCGCGCCCACCCGCCGCGGCAGGTAAGGGGAGCGGGGTAAACACTCCTTTAAAGGGTGAAGGGTGAAGTCGTGAGGCTCGCCCTTCACCCTTTTTCTTTCCGCCGCGTGAAAATAAGAGCCCGCCGCGGGGCCGCGGAGGGTGCGTAGCGTGCGCGAAGGAAGGCGACTCTCCGCGCCCTCCGCGTCTCCGCGGTGAATCTCGACGCCCGCCGCGATCAAGTCGGGGCCGATCAAGCCGCTTCACAGTAGTGTCCTAGTTTCGACATTTCTCCGTGCCCCTCCGTGTGCTCTGTGACTCTGTGGTGAGTGCCCCCGATCATCGCTCACCACGGAGACACGGAGATCACAGAGGACGCACAGAGAAAATCAAATTAGGACAGCACCCGCTTCACTTTTCGCTTGACCTGCGCCCCTTTCTCGCGTTTGATCTCCCTCGTTCTTCCAGCCCCGACGCCGAGCAGGTTCTCACCGCCATGCTCTTCCGCACGCAGTCAGCCGCCGTCTACGGCATCGACGCCGATCTGGTGGACGTGGAAGTCGATCTCACGCCCGCGCGCAACGAGGTCGACGCGTCGCCGCCCGTCACGATAGTCGGCCTGCCCGACGCCGCCGTCAGGGAGTCGCGCGAGAGGATACGCGCCGCCGTCAACAACAGCGGCTTCTTCTTCCCGTCCCACAAGACGACGATCAACCTCGCGCCCGCCGACGTGCGCAAAGAGGGCGCGAGCTTCGATCTCCCCATCGCGCTCGGCATCCTCGGCGCGAACGGCGATCTGGGCGATCTCGAAAGCCTGACCGACGCCCTCACGGTCGGCGAGCTGTCGCTCGACGGGCGCGTGCGCGCGATCAAGGGCGCGCTGCCGGTCGCGATCCGCGCGCGCGACGCCGGGATCAGAACTCTCCTCCTGCCGGAAGAGAACGCGCACGAGGCGGCGGTCGTCGCGGGCGTGGACGTTTACGGCGTCGCGGATTTGCGCGCGGCGGTCGAGCTGGTCGCGTCGCTCGCGCGCGGCGAGCGGCGCGCGGGCGTGCGCGTCGATCCGGCGGAAGTCCTCGCGCCTCGCGCCGCGCACGGCGTCGACTTCCGCGAGGTGCGCGGCCAGCTCGCGACCAAGCGCGCCCTCGAAGTGGCAAGCGCGGGCGCTCACAACATTCTGCTCATCGGCCCCCCCGGCTCGGGCAAGACGATGCTCGCCAAACGGCTGCCGACGATCCTGCCGCCGCTGGAGTTCGAGGCCGCGCTCGAACTGACGAAGATTCACTCGGTCGCGGGGCTCACGGGCCGCGCCGGGCTCGTCACCGAGAGACCTTTCCGCTCGCCGCACCACACGATCAGCGACGCCGGGCTGATCGGCGGCGGGGCCGTCCCGCGGCCCGGCGAAGTGTCGCTCGCGCACCACGGGGTTCTCTTCTTAGACGAGCTGCCTGAGTTCGACCGGGGCGTGCTGGAAGTCCTGCGCCAGCCGCTCGAAGATCAGAAGGTGACGATCAGCCGCGCGTCGATGTCCCTGACGTTCCCCGCCTCCTTCATGCTCGCGGCGGCGATGAACCCTTGCCCGTGCGGTTTCTGGAACGACCCGACGCGGGAGTGTCGCTGCACGCCCATGCAGATCCAGCGCTACGTCGGTCGCATCTCGGGGCCGCTCCTCGATCGCATCGACATCCACGTCGACGTGCCCGCCGTGCGCTTCAAGGAACTCGCCGGCGAGGGCGCGCCCGCCGAAAGCTCGGCGGACATCCGCGCGCGGGTGGCGGCGGCGCGCGCGCGGCAGAGCGCGCGCTTCGGCGGCGAGGGGATTTTCGCGAACGCGCAGATGTCGCCGCGCCAGATTCGTGGCTTCTGCCGCATCGACGCCGAGTGCGAGCGGCTGCTCGAATCGGCGATGGCGCGGAAGGGCTTGTCGGCGCGCGCCTACGACCGTATCCTTAAAGTGAGCCGGACAATCGCAGACCTCGACGCCGCGGACGACATCCGACCGCCGCACGTGGCCGAGGCGGTCGGCTACCGCTCGCTCGACCGCACCTACTGGACGTGAGTCGCGCCGTCGGCGCGCCCCGCGCCCGTCGCGCGCGTGAGGGACGGATCGGTTCGGCCCGCCGCCGGAGATTCCGGGCCCTTCATCCACACGAGGAGTAATGAGTATGGCTTTTTTTAACTTGAGGGTCGCCGCCGCCGCGGCCCTGCTCGCGTGCGCGCTCGGCGCGCCGGCGTCGGCGCAGAACCGCGGCTTCGACAAGTCGCGCATGGACGCGAGCGCGAACGCCTGCACGGACTTCTACCAGTTCGCCAACGGCGCGTGGCTCAAGACGACCGAGATTCCCGCCGCCCAGCCCTCATGGGGCAGCTTCAACATCCTCGCCGAGAACAACCGCAAGACCCTGCGCGACATCCTCGAAGCGTCGGCAGTGAACCGCGCGGCGAGGCCGGGCTCGAACGAGCAGAAGGTCGGCGCTCTCTACGCCACCTGCATGGACGAGGCGGCGCGCGAAGCCGCCGGGGCGAAGCCGCTCGCGCCCTACCTCGCGCGCATCGACAGGATCAAGGACGTGAGGGGGCTCGGGGCCGAGATCGCGTATCTGCACCGCTCCGGCTTCCCCGCGCTCTTCGGCTTCGGCTCCGGCGGCGACTTCAAGAACAGCTCGATGAACATCGCCAACGCCGGTCAGGGCGGGCTCTCGCTGCCGAACAGGGACTACTACACGAAGACCGACGACAACTCCGTCAAGCTGCGCGCCTCGTTCGTGCAGCACGTCGCCAACATGTTCCAACTGCTCGGCGACTCGCCCGCGCAGGCGGCGAAGAACGCGCAGACCGTGATGGCCGTCGAGATGCGGCTCGCGCAGAACTCGCGCGGGCCGGTCGAGCTGCGCGACCCGACGACGCAGTACCACATGCTCTCGACCGCCGATCTCGATCACCTCACGCCGCACTTCTCGTGGGGCGACTACTTCGCCGCGCTCGGCCTGCCGCGCCAGTTGCGCGTCAACATGGCGCACCCCGAGTTCTTCGCCGCGACCGACAAGATGCTCGCCGAAGTCCCGCTCGACGACTGGAAGACCTACCTGCGCTGGGGCGTCGTCCACAACGCCGCCCCCGCCCTCTCGTCGAAGTTCGAGGACGAGGACTTCAACTTCAGCGGCAAAATTTTAGAGGGGCGGCAGGAGCAGTACCCGCGCTGGCGTCGCTGCGTCTCCTCGGTGGACGCGAATCTGGGCGAGGCGCTCGGCCAGGTCTACGTCACGCGCGCCTTCACGCCCGAGGCGAAGCGGCGCATGCAGACGATGGTCAACAACCTGATCGAAGCCTACCGCGAGCGGCTCGTGAAGCTCGACTGGATGGGCGACGAGACGCGCCGCGCCGCCCTCGCCAAGCTCGCCGCCTTCAAGCAGAAGATCGGCTACCCGGACAAGTGGATCGACTACTCTTCGCTCGACGTCGGGCGCGACTCCTACGCGGCGAACCTCGTGCGCGCGAGCGAGTTCGCGCGGCGGCGCGACTACAACAAGATCGGCAGGCCCGTCGACGCGACCGAGTGGGAGATGACGCCGCCGACCGTCAACGCCTACAACAACTGGCAGCGCAACGAGATCGTCTTCCCCGCCGGGATACTTCAGCCGCCCTTCTTCAACCCCGACGCCGACGACGCCATCAACTACGGGGCCATCGGCGCGGTCATCGGCCACGAGATCACGCACGGCTTCGACGATCAGGGCGCGAAGTTCGACCTCGCCGGGAACCTCAAAGACTGGTGGACGCCCGCCGATCTCAAAAACTTCGAGACGCGCGCGGACTGCATCGTCCGGCAGTTCGACGCCTTCGAGGTCGAGCCCGGCCTGCACGAGACGGGCAAGCTCGTCTCCGGCGAATCCATCGCCGACTTCGGCGGCCTGACGGTCGCCTACCACGCCTTCCTCAAGTCGCTCGAAGGCAAGCCGCGCCCGCCCGCCATCGACGGGTTCACGCCCGAGCAGCGTTTCTTCCTCGGCTGGGCGCAGGTCTGGGCCGAGAAGTCGCGCCCCGAATACGAGCGCCTCATCGCGCAGTCGAACGAGCACCCGCTGGGCCGCTTCCGCGTCAACGGGCCGCTCTCGAACATGCCGGAGTTTGCCGCCGCCTACGGCTGCAAGGCGGGCGACAAGATGGTGCGCCCGACCGAAGACCTCTGCCGGATTTGGTGACGGGGAGGGCGACGGACTTCCCGCGCCCGCGCGCGCCCCGCCGGAGGAGCGCGCGGGCGCGGAAAACGCGAGAAATATCGGGCCGGCGGGGCAACGACGCGGCGAAACGCGCGCATCACAAGACGCGAGGACGAGCCCGCCCCCGGAGAGTCGCGCCGCCAGGCGCGAGCGGCGCGGGGAAAGCGTCTCTCGTTCGGGCATCAAGCCGACAACTCGGAGCGGGCCGCCCGTCAAAAAGGGCGGCGCGGGAGACGAGATGAGCGCGATAACTGTCTGCCCTCCGGTTAACTTCGGAACAGTGACAACAGCCGAGACCGAGAAGGGGCGCGCGGACGAGCCGGCGTCGGATTACGCGCTGGCGCAGCGCGCCTCCGTCGGCGACATCCCCTCGTTCGAGGAGTTGTACGCGCGCCACAACCGCCGCGTCTTCTCGCTCTGCCTGCGCATGACCGGCAACGTCCCCGAGGCGGAAGACCTCGCGCAGGAAGTCTTCATCCAGCTCTATCGCAAGATCGGTAGTTTCCGCGGCGAGTCGGCCTTCACCACGTGGCTGCACCGCCTGACGGTCAACCAGGTCTTGATGCACTTCCGCAAGCGCGGCGTGAAGCTGGAGCAGACGACGGACGACGGGGAGACGCCCGTGCAGATCGTCAAGGGGACGGAGGACGCGCGCCGCATGCCCGTCGTCGACCGCATCGCGCTCGACGCGGCGGTCGTGCAGCTCCCGCCCGGCTACCGCACGGTCTTCGTCCTGCACGACGTGGAGGGGCACGAGCACGAGGAGATCGCGAAGCTCCTGGGCTGCTCGGTCGGCACCTCCAAGTCCCAACTGCACAAGGCGCGCATGAAGCTGCGCGTGCTTTTGAGGCAACAGAATCCGCCCTCTTAGCTTCCAAGTGCGTCGCCCGCGTTTGCGGCGGCGCGAAAAAGTTCGCACGTAGTCTCCCGATCTTTCGGGCCCGTGTTTGAGGTGAAGAGATGGACTGCGAGATGTGTCAGGAACTGCTGAGCGATTACCTCGACGGCGCGCTGTCGGGCGAGGCGCGCGCGCGGTTCGGTCGCCACCTCTCCGAGTGCGCCGAGTGCGCCGCGGCGCGCGACGACCTGTCGGCAATCGTCGGCGTCGCGAGGGAGAGCCGCGAGCAACTGATCGCGCCGCCCGACGAGCGCGCCATGTGGCTGCGCATCCGCAACGCGGTGGAGGCTGAGCAGCTCGCCTCGCACGCGCCGGGCGCGCGCGCCGCGTCAGCCGCCGCCGGTCAAGGTTTCTGGGCGCGGCTCGCGGCGAGGCGCTGGGCGCTGACGCTGCCGCAGCTCGCGACCGCCACGGCGGGCGTCGCCGTCAGCGTCTCGCTCGTCACCGTCGTCGGGATGCGCGCGCTACTCGACGCCCGCAAGGCCGAGCAGCCGCGGGCGCGCGTCGTCCGGCAGTTGCGGAATCAGGACGACATGGTGAGGATCGAATACCTGCGCCAGAGGGTCGATCAGCGCCGCGCGCGCTGGGACCCGCGGATGCGCGACACCTTCGACCGCAACATGAGCGTCATCGACGAGACCGTCAACGAGATGCTAAAGGAGCTGGACGAGCGGCCACACGACGAGGTCTCGGAGGAGACCCTGAACGCGGCGATGCGCGACAAGATCGAATTGCTGAAAGAATTTTCGGAGCTGTAAGCGACACCAAAGGGCCTCAGGGTCGGGAGGCGTCCCCGCCCTCCCCCGCCGCCGTTGCTTTCGTGAGTTTGATGACAGAGACAGGGCAGCACCACCACACTCCTCACACGCAGGCCGCCGCGCCCGCGGCGTCGCGCCCCCGACTTCTGAAGACGCTGCGCCCGCTCGCGCGCCTCGCGCCCGCCCTCCTCCTCTTCGCGCTCGCGTCCGCGCCCGCCGCCTCCGCGCAGCAGAAGTTCTCGAAGACCTACCGCACGCCGCGCCGCAACATCCGGCTGCAACTGACGAACCGCTCCGGCACCATCGAGATCGAGGGCTGGGATCGCAGCGAGATCAAAGTGACCGCCGACATGGAGTCGCCCGCCGCGAAGTTCACGCCCGTCGTGGACGAGGAGGGGCTGGTCATCGACGTGATGGGCGACACGCGCGGGCGCGAGGGAGTGGGCGACGTGAACTTCAAGGTGCAAGTCCCCGCCGACGCGACGGTCGATCTCGAAACGCGCATCGGCCAGATCACGGTGAGGAACGTCCGCGGCTCGATGGTGCGCGCCGTCGTCACCAGCAGCGGCGACATCGATCTCACCGGCATCCGCGCCTTCAAGGTGATGGCGTCGAACATCATGGGCAACATCCTCTTCGACGCCGAGCTGCTCTCCGGCGGCTTCTACGATCTCAAATCCACGCAGGGCAACATCAACGTGCGCCTGAGCGGCGCGTCCGGCTTCACGCTGACGGCGACCGCCCCGCGCACGCGCAACATCGATCTCGGCAACCTCGCCACGCGCGGCAACTTCTCCTTTCAGGGCGACAGCCGCCGCGTCGTCGGTCGCGTCGGCGACGGCTCCGCGACGCTGATGACGACGAACGTGCGCGGCTCCATCGGCTTCTCCAGTTACTGAGCGGCGCGGCCCCCGCCCCCCGCCGCCGCGCCCCTGCTTCAGTCCTTTACAATCTTCCCACGCGCTCTTAATCTCTCCCGCGGCCTTGCGGAAGTCCGCCTCGTCGAAAACCGCGCGCGCCGAAAGAGTGCCTTGAACAAGCCCGCTTCGATAGCCCCGATCAAGATCGGCCCGGCGACTCCGGGCCCCGCGCGCCCGTCGCGTTTGTCGCTCGCCTGCGCCTTCGCCTGCGCCCTCTGCGTGTGCGCGTCGGCGCAGTCGCCCGCCGGACGGGCCCGGAAGGGCGTCGGGCAGGCGACCGCCGCGCCCGCGCTCACGCGCACGACGACGCGGCACGAGACGCGCCGCTTCGGCTTCGGCGACACGCTGACCATCGTCGGCGCGCCCGTCGGCTCGATCACGGTCGAGGGCTGGCGGCGCGCCGAGATCGAAGTCACGGCTGACGTCGAGCTGCGCGCCGACACGGAGGAAGACCTCGCGCTCCTGGCGGGAGTCAACACCTTCCTGCTCGACGCCGACGGCACGCACGTCCGCATACTGACGACCGGCACGCACGACGCGAAGTTCATGAAGAAGGCGAAGAACTTCCCGAAGCGCCTGCTCGCGATGCCGTGGCGGATCGACTACCACGTGCGCGTGCCCGCCGTCGTCGATCTCGACGTGTCCGCCGGGAGCGGCGCGCTCTCGTTCGAGGGCTTCGAGGGCTCGTTGCAGTTGCGCGGCGGCGAGTGCGACGCGACCTTCGACCTCGCGGGCGGCGACGTGTCGGCGACGCTCTTGGGCGGGACGGCCATCTTCCGCGTGCCCGCGCCGGGCTGGCGCGGGCGCGGCGCGACGCTCAAGGTGGTGCGCGGCACGATCACGGTCGCGCTGCCAGCGAACTTCAACGCCGAGATCGACGCGACGATCTCACACGCGGGCGACATCACCGGCACGCACGACTCGTTCGCGCCGCGCGACGACGCGGCGCAGACCCCGCGCTCGTGGAAGGTGAGGGCGGGCGGCGGCGGCGCGGCGCTCTCGTTCGAGGTCGGCGACGGCGCGATCCGCTTCGCGCAGCTCGGCGCGGGGAAGCCGAAGCCTTAAAGAGGGAAGTAAGGGGTTAGAGATCGAGGATGACGGAGGGACGAGTGGGGATGTCGATTGAAAGTTTGTCGCAGGAGTCGTTCGAGGAGAATCTGAATACGAAGTTTCTTCTGCCCGCGCAGTCGGGCGGGCCTTTCGAGATTGAGCTGATCGAGGTCGCGCACGGCGCGCCGCTGGAGGGCACGGAGCGGTTCTCGCTCGTCTTCCGCGGCGCGCTCGACTTCACCCTCCCGCAGAGCATCTACCGCCTGGAGCACGAGCGGCTCGGCGCGTTCGACCTGTTTCTCGTGCCCATCGCGCGCGAGGCCGACGGCTTCCGCTACGAGGCGGTCTTCAACCGCCTCACCGGCGGGGGCGCGCGGGCGACGGGCGGCGGGGGCGGGAAAAGTTAACCCCGCTCGGACTCTTCGAGCATGGCGCGGATTTCGTCGTCGCCCAAGCTCGTGAAGTCCGCGTACCAGACGCCGACGTGGCCGAACGGCTCGGGCGAGGCGAGGTGGACGAACTCGTCGACCACCGTGCGGACGGGGTCGAGCGCGTCGGCGGCGGCGACGGGCGCGGCGGCGACGATGCGCGCGGGCGAGCCCGCGCGCACGGCGCGGGCGGCGACGCGCATCGTCGAGCCCGTGCGGACGCCGTTATCGACGAGGACGACCGTCTTGCCGGAGAGGTCAAGGGCGGCGCGCCCGCCGCGGCAGGCGCGCGCCCGCTCTTCGAGTTCGGCGAGCGCGTCGGCGAGGAAGCCCGCGAAGACCGTTTCGCGGGCGTCGGCGGCGCGGGCCGAGATTTCTTCGTCGAGGAATAATGAGCCCGCCGCGCTCGCCGCGCAGAGCGGGTCGTGAGGCCCGCGCGGCACGAGCAGCCTGCGTATGAGGACAAGGTCGAGCGGCAGCCCGAGCCGCTTCGAGACTTCCAGCCCGACGCCGACGCCGCCGCGCGCGACGGCGAGGACGGCCACGTCCGCGCGCCCGGCGTAAGCTCCTAACTTCTCGGCCAGCGCCCGGCCCGCCGCCCGCCCGTCCGTAAAACGCATCAGGGTCGCCTTCGGCTACCTCGACTCGCGGTCGTCGGCCATGCCGCCGCCCTCCGGCGGTCGCCACTCCATGTGCAGGTAAGCGCCGCCCACCTCCTCGAAGATCACGAAGCCCAGACGCTCGTAGAGTCGGCGCGCGCCCCCGTTCATCACGAAGACCATGTGGCGGAGCTTCTTGCCCGAGGCGCGCGCCTCCTCTATGAGGTCGAGGACGAGAGCCGAGCCGACGCCCCGCCCCTGCGCCCAAGGGAGCAGCGCGATGTCGAGCAGGCGGATCGTCTCTTCGTCGCGCCCCACCCAGAGTCGCCCGGCGTCGCGCCCGTCGACCACGATCACGTCGTACTGCGCGCCGGGGAAGCGCGCGCCGTACTCCGCCCTCTGCGCGTCGGACTGCGAGCGGAGGAAGGCGCGCTTGGTGGCGTCGTCCCAGTCGACGAGCGCCATCTCGTCGGCGCGCGTGCTGACGTAGACGTCGAGCAGGAACTCTGCGTCCTCGGGCGCGACCGGGCGCAGCCCGACGCGCGGGGTGTTGGGCGGCGTGTTCATGGCGGAGACCGTTTGCGTGAAAACTTGCGGCGCGATTTCGGGCGAGGGAAGTCTTCGCGCCCGGCGGCGATTGCGTCGCCGCGCGGGCTAGGCGAAGTGGTTGATGACTGCTTCGTAGATCGTCTGGCCCCCCTCGTCCGCCCTGACGGGGACGATGAAGAGCGAGAACCTACCGAGCGCGGCGTGCGAGAACCTGTGCGTCCCCTGCGAGACGGTGTCGCGCTCGTTGGCGCGGAAGGTGAGCGCGAAGCACTCGCCCGCGTGCGTCCGCTGTCTGCGCGCGCGCGCCTGCGCCTGATAGTCGAAGACGCCGACGAGGGTCGCGTCGAACGCCGTCCGGGCGCGCGTCGTGAGCCGGAACGTCGAGTTCAGGTACTGCGCGAACGAATCGCGCGTGAAGTAGAACGGGGCGTCGATCTTCGCCTCGTAGGGGACGGCGAAGGGCTGCGCGTTGCGCGGCCCGTTCTGACCGAAGGCGAGCTTGGAGGGGCTCAGAGTAAACCCGGCGAGCAGCGTAGACGCAGTCCCGGCGCGCAGGAAATTCCTTCGTGAAAGACTCATCGAGGGGGTGCTCCTTAGGTGAAAAATGAAAGTGGGAAAACTGAACCTGTCGAAACTAACGGACGAGGCAGGTGGTCGGCGGCAGGTGTCCCTTCAGACTACTTGACCGGCGCGCAGTGTATTGCTTTCCCGCGAAACTTTCAACCGAAAAATCCGACCGCCGCGGGCGGGGCGGTCGGCTAACAGGCGCGTCTTGGTGAAGATCACATTCTCGCCTTGAAAAACTGTCGCCCAGCGTTTACAATCTCCTGCGTCTTCCGAAGGCTTTCCCGGGGGCGTCTATAAAGGACACCCGCCCCGCCGAACTTTAAACAACCGACTACGGCCCACGCACCCGACTACGGCCTACGCACCCCTCGCTTGAGAAATACAACCCTGAGACCTGCGGTTTAGCTCCAACGACCCAGCCTCTCCCTTCCTGCGCCGGACGGGGGTTTGATAGCTCCCTTGCCCAACGTGCACCGAACCGAGACCTGCGCCCGGCGCGGCGACTAGCAAAACGGAGTCAATCCATGTCAGAACCGTTCCTCTCAGAGATCAAGATCATGGCCTTCAACTTCCCCCCGAAAGGTTGGGCTCAGTGCAACGGGCAGTTCCTGCCCATCAACCAGAACCAGGCGCTCTTCTCGCTGCTCGGCACCACTTACGGCGGCAACGGGCAGACCACCTTCGCGCTGCCGAACCTGCGCGGGCAGGTCCCCATCCACGTCGGCAACGGGCACACGCTCGGCGAGGCCGCGGGCGCGACCAGCGTGACGATCACCCAGCAGACGATGCCGACTCACCTGCACCCCGCGCAGGGCACGTCCACCACCGGCACCTTGAACAACGGCGCCGGCAACCTCCTCGGCGTCTCGCAGACTCCCATCTACGGCCAGCCGCAGAGTCTGACGACCCTCACCCCCCAGTCGGTCACCAGCATCGGCGGCAGCCAGCCGCACAACAACATGATGCCGTACCTCGTGTTGAACTTCTGCATCGCGTTGCAGGGTATCTTCCCGTCGCGAAACTAGAGGAGGAGCAGACGAATGCCAGAACCATATGTCGGAGAGATCAGAATGTTCGCGGGCAACTTCGCCCCCGCGGGCTGGATGTTTTGCGAAGGGCAGACGCTGCCCATCGCCGAGAACGACGTGCTCTTCCAGTTGCTCGGCACCACCTACGGCGGCGACGGCGAAGAGACCTTCAACCTGCCGAACCTCGCCAGCCGCGTCCCCATCCACATGGGCACGAGCCCGAGCGGCACGACCTACACGATCGGCGAGCTGGCCGGGACGGAGCAGGAGACGTTGACCATCCAGCAGATACCCAATCACACGCACCCGTACACCGTGACCACCGCCATCGCCGCCGGGGGAGGGACGAACCCGACCGGGAACGTGCTCGGGCAGTCGACGCAGGCCACGCTCTACATCGAGGACGTGCCGAACGCGGCGCTGTCCACACTCGCCATCGCCCCGGTGGGGGGGAGCCAGCCGCACGAGAACACGCAGCCGTTCCTCTGCATCAATTTCATCATCTCGCTCTTCGGCAGGTTCCCCAGCCAGACCTAAGGAGAAGAACAAATGTCCGATCAGTTCCTAGCCGAAATCCGTATTTTCCCTTTCAACTTCGCCCCGACGGGCTGGGCCTTCTGCGACGGACAGATCATGCCCATCTCGCAGAACACGGCGCTCTTCTCCCTGCTCGGCACGACCTACGGCGGGGACGGCAAATCAACTTTCGCGCTGCCCGACCTACAGGGTAGCGCCCCCATGCAACCCGGTCAGGGCCAAGGGCTCTCGCTGCGCGATCTCGGCGAGATGTCCGGGGTGGAGTCCATCACGCTGCTCGTCTCCGAGATTCCGATCCACACTCACACCCAGATGGCGTCGAGCCAGCAGGGCGACATACAGGAGCCGTCCCCCACGACCTCTCTGGCGCGCCCCAACGGCGCAACGCCCTTCGTGCCCGGCAACCCGGCCCCGCCGCTGGTGCTCATGGCACCGCAGGCGGTGCCGCCCGCCGGTGGCGGCCTGCCGCACAACAACATGCAGCCGTACCTGACGCTCAGCTTCTGCATCGCCCTGCAGGGCATCTTCCCGCCGCGCCCGTAAGGCGCGCGGCCTGAATCGCGCGGGGGCTCAGCTCCCCGAGCCCCCGCGCGCGTCTTTTTTTTTGACGTGGTTTACCACCACCCGTCGCCTCAAACTCGTGCCACCGGGCAGAGCCTCTAAACCCCGCGTCACCTCGCGAGGCTAAAGTTCTCTAGGAGAGTTATGAACAAGATGTCCTCCGTCCCCTCGTTCCGCCGCGCGCGGACGTCCGTCGCCGTCCTGCTCGCTTACTTCCTCCTCTTCATGCCGCTCGTGCCGGTCTCGGCGCAGTCGGTGAAAGTGAAGCGCGCGCCAGCCCCGCAGGGCGCGCCGCAGCCGGGGAAGGGTAAAGAAGGAACGGGGGGCGTCAAGAACGTGACTCTCCCGAGCATAAACTCGGTGGCCGCCGGGCCGGCCATCAGCGCCTCGAAGGTGGACGCTTACCCGAGCGCCCCCAACCCGGCCCAGCCCGGCGAGATCATCACCTACACGGTGACGATCACGAACAACGGCGACGCGGACGCGCTCGGCGTCGTCTTCAACGACACGTTCGACGTGAACACCACGCTCGTCCCCAACTCGACCGCCACGCAGCCCGTCGCCAGCCCCGACACCTACAACGTCCTCGGCAACGTCCAGATTCACCCGGACGTGGCGGCGGGGCTTCTGGCCAACGACTGCGACCCCGACCCGGGCGGCGGCCCCTGCACCAACACCAACCTCACGGTCACCGGCAACACGAGCCCCGCGAACGGGCAGGCGTCGGTCAACTCGGACGGCTCTTTCTCCTACAACCCGAACCCCGGCTTCACCGGCACCGACACTTTCACCTACACCGTCAGGGACAGGGGGCCGGACAACATCGCCGGGAACGCCGACGACAAGACCGACACCGCCACCGTCACGCTCGAAGTCGGTAACGCCACGCACGACCAGCTGATCTGGTTCGTCAATTCGAGCCTGGGGTCGAACGGCGACGGCCGCCTGACCTCGCCCTTCAACTGCCTGCGCGGCCCCGGCTGCTTCGACTCGACGACGACGGGCGGCGCGGCTGACGATCCCGGCGACAACATCTTCCTCTTCGCCTCGGCGACGGCGTACAACGGCGGCCTGACGCTGCTCAACAACCAGAAGCTCATCGGCCAGGGCGCGTCCGGCACGCTCGCCGCGGACGCGGGCGTCACCGTGCCGCCCAACAGCGACGCGCTCCCCGCCCTCAACGGCGACCCGTCCACGGTCACGATCACGACCACCGCGGCGTCGACCAACGGCGTCAACATCAACACGGGCAACAGCGACGCGCTGCGCGGCTTCACGATCGGCAACACGACCGGCGCCAAGATCGCCAGCCCCGCCTCGCCGCCCGCGGCCGCCTTCGGCACGCTCACCGTCAGCGAACTGATTTTGAACGGCGCGGGGCAGGCCCTGAACCTCGACAACGGCACGATCAACGCGACCTTCAACAGCATCTCCTCGACGAACAGCGCCGGGCAGGGCATCGTCCTCGATCAGATGGCCGGCTCGATCACCGCGACGAACGGCACGTCGATCACCAACCCGACGACGCAGTGCATCCTCGTCTCCGGCTCGACCGTCACCGCCAGCTTCGGCAACACCACCTGCTCCGACGCCACCGACGGCATCTCTTTGCAGAACAACTCTTCGGGCACGCGCAGCTTCGGCACGCTCTCCGTGACGGGCACGAACACGGGCAGCGCCTTCCTGCATTCCGGCGGCGGCGGCAACACGACCGTCAGCGGCGCCGCCAGCTTCGTCAGCAACGGCAACCCCGTCGACATCCAGAACGCGGGCGCGGCGGCGATCAGCTTCGCCGGCGGCGCGACCGTGACGAAGACGACGGCGGGCGGCGCGGGCGTCAACCTCGTCGCGTCGAGCGTGACCTTCGAGTCGCTCGGCATCACGACCTCGAACGGCACGGGGCTCTCCGCGACGACGAGCGGCACCGTCGTCGTCACGAACGGCACGAAGTCGATCAGCGCGACCGGCGTCGGGGCGCAGACCGCGCCCGCCATCATCGCCAGCGGCGTCACCCTGAACGCCAACTTCGCCAACGTCTCCTCGAACGGCAGCGGCACGGGCGGCAACGGCGTCTCGCTGACGAACGTCGCGGGCACGATCGTCCTCGGCGGCGGCACGCTCACCGGCGCGGCGGGCTCCGAGTTCTTCGTCTCCGGCGGCAACCCGACCGTCACCTATTCGGGCAACATCTCGCAGGGCAACGCCGCGCGCTCCGTCGACATTCAGAACACGACGGGCGGCGCGATCACCTTCAACACGGGCAACGTCACCGACACGGGCAGCAGCACGGGCGTCAACATCAGCGGCGCCAACGGCAACGTGAGCTTCGCCAACCTGACGCACGGCACGAGCGTGGCGCGCCTCGCCACGCAGGCCGTCGGGATCAGCGGCGGCACGGGCACCTACACGTTCTCCACCGTCAGCATCTTCACGAACGGCGCGCAGGGCGTCGTCGCCACGAACGCCGACGGGGCGCTCAACATCCCGGCCGGCACCATCGACACGACGGCCGCCGCCGCGGGCGCGACCGCCGCGGCCGTCAACATCGACGGCCCCGCCGGGCTGACCGCCGTCAACATCACGCTCCTCAAGGTCTCGGCGAACAACTCGACCGAGGGCATCCACGTGCAGGACTCCACCGGCTCGTTCACCGTCACCGGCACCTCGACGACCGACGGCACGGGCGGCACCATCTCGAATATCACCAACCGCGGCGTGAGCGTCATCAACGGGCCGACCATCAGCCTCTCGAACATGACGCTCACCAACGTCGGCACGGCGAACGGCGCCGACCCGACCCTCTCGGCCAGCACCTGCGGCGACGTCGGCCCGGCGGGCGGCGGCACCACCGGCTGCAACGCCGGCATCCACCTCGACACCGTCACCGGCGTCACCCTGACGAACATCGACATGAACGGCGGCAATCAGGTCGGCATCAGCGGCAACAGCGTCACCAACTTCGTCCTCTCGAACAGCAACGTGCTGAACTTCGGCAACGAGGTGCGCGAGGACGGGATCAAGTTCCGCAACATGTTCGGCACCAACTCGATCTCGAACACGACCATCTCCGGCAACGAGGCCGTGCAGGTGCACGTCGAGAACCTTTCCGGCGGCACGCAGGCGTCCCCCTCGCAGTTGACGGTCAGCGACAGCACCATCTCGACCAGCAACGCGCCCAACGGCTCGTCGGGCCTGACCATGATCGCGCAGTCGACGGCGGCCATGAAGATGATCGTGCAGGGCGTCACCTTCCAGGACATCTTCTCCAACTGCATCGAGGGCATCAGCGAGGCTACGTCGGGCGGGCTCGACGTGGTCGTCAACGGCAACCCGACCGCGGCGAACAAGCGCAACGTGTTCACCAACTGCGGCGCGGGCGGCATGAACATCGTGCAGAACAACGCCGCGCCCGTCCGCTTCAACGTCTTCAACAACGGGACTGCCGCCGCCCCGACCTTCCTGCATAACAGCGCGACCTACCCCGGCACCGCCCAACCCATCAACATCAACCAGGCGGGCGGCGCGCCGGTGGGCGCCGTCATGCAGGGCGCAGTCACCAGCAACTTCATCGGCGACGCTTCCTCCACGAAGTCCGCCTCGGCGGGCGCCGACGGAATCAGGGCGCTGACGATCGCGCCCGCCACGCTGACCGTGCTCATCTCCGGCAACACCGTGCGGGGCACCGCCGCCAACGGCATCAACGCCCAGATGAGCGAGGACACGAACGCCGCGCACAGGATGAACGCGACGATCTCGAACAACACCGCGACCGTCAACGACGTCAACAGCTTCGACGGCATCCGCGTCGTCGCCGGCGCCCAGTCGACCGACGCCGGAATCCTCTGCGCCGACATCTCCAACAACACCGCCTCGGGCGTCGGCGACGACTTCACCGTGCGCCCGCGCTTCAACACCACCGTGCAACTCCCCGGCTACACGGGCGGCGCTACCGACACCGCGGCGGTGCAGACCTACCTCGACGTCACCAAGGCTAACAACGCCACCGGCCCCGGCACCGACTATTTCCTGACGCCGCAATCGCCGGGCGTCTTCGCCAACACGCCGGGCGGCGCGGCTTGCACGCAGCCCACGCTGCCCTCCGTCGCTCCCGTCACCGACGTCAACGACGTGCCCGCGCCCGCCGCGCAGACGGCGGCGGCGATCACGAAGTCGAGTGACATCACCTCCGCGCCGTTCGTCTCGTTCCCGCAGGTCGTGAAGCCCGCCAAGCCGGCGAAGGCCGACGCGCAGGCCGCGGCTTCGGTGCAGGAGGGCTCGGCCAAGGCGGAGCAGTCGCCGGCCGAGAAGTCGGTGGACGGCGCGAAGCAGGCGGCGAAGGGTTCCGCCGTGCGCGTCGCCTCGACGGCGGGGAGCTTGACCGCCATCAACATCGGCACCCTCAAGCCCGGCGACTCGGTGGTGATCACCTTCCAGGTGCAGATCAACAACCCGCTCCCGAACGGCACGACGCAGGTCTCGAACCAGGGCACGGTCTCCGGCTCGAACTTCGCCAACGTCCCGACGGACGATCCGACGCCGGGCGGCACCGCCGACCCGACCGTCACGCTCATCGCCACGCCGCCCGACATCTTCGTGCGCGACGCGAAGGTGGCCGAGCCCGCGTCGGGTTCGAGCAACCTGGTCTTCACGGTGGCGCTCTCCGCGCCCGCCCCCTCGACCGTCTCGGTCAACTTCGCGACCGCCCCGGACTCGGGCGGCGCGAACCCGGCGACCGCGGGCATCGACTACACGACGACGACCGGCACCGTCACCTTCCTCGCCGGCGAGCAGATCAAGACCATCTCGGTGCCGGTGCTCTCCGACGCCGACGCGGCGGAGCCGGACGAGACCTTGCTCGTCGACCTCTCCGCCCCGTCGGGCGGTAACATCGTGGACGGGCAGGCTAAGGGCACCATCACCGCCGCCAACCCGCCGGGCACGGTGCTCATCAGCGAGCTGCGCACCTCGGGCCCGGGGGGCGCGGGCGACGACTTCGTCGAGCTCTACAACAACACGACCTCGCCCATCACGGTCGCCTCCTCGGACGGCTCGGCTGGCTGGGGCCTCTACAAGTTGGGCACGGGCTGCGGGGCCGCGCCCGCCCTCGTCGCCACCATCACGAACGGCACGACCATCCCGGCGCGCGGTCACTACCTCCTCGTCGGCTCGCAGTACTCGCTCGCCAACTACGGCGGGACGGGCGCGGCTGCCGCCGATCAGGTGTTGACCGCCGATCTGGAGAGCGACGCCAACGTCGCCCTCTTCTCGACGGCTAACCTGGTGAACGTCTCGACGGAGAACCGCTTCGACGCGGTCGGCTTCGCGGCGAACATCGGCAGCAACTGCGACCTGCTGCGCGAGGGCGGTGCGCTCGCGAACGCTTCGGGCAGCGTCTCCGAGCACAGCTTCTTCCGCAAGCTGCTGACGGGCTTGCCGCAGGACACGAACGACAACGCCGGGGACTTCCAGATCGTCTCGACGACCCCGGCGGTGGCCGTCGGCGCGAACGCCGCGCCGTCGCTCGGCGCGCCCGGGCCGGAGAACAAGACGAGCCCGTTCCAGCGCACCTCGCAGATCACTGCGGCGCTGCTCGACCCGTGCGCGCTGTCGACCCAGTCGCCCAACCGCGAGAGGGACTTCACCTCCGACCCGGCGAACAACTCGACCGCCGGGACGCTCACGATCCGCCGCCAGTTCACCAACAAGACTGGGGTTCCCGTGACGCGTCTGCGCTTCCGCATCGTCGACGTGACGACCTTCCCGGTCGGCCCGGGCGTCGCCGATCTGAGGGCGCGCAGCTCGGTCAACACGAACGTCACGCTCACCGCCGCCTGCGGCAGCACGATCGTGCCGGTCAAGGGGCTGACGCTGGAGACGCCGCCCGCGCAGGGCAAGGGCGGCGGCTACAACTCGACGCTCTCGGCGGGCACTGTCTCGCTCGGGACGCAACTCGCCCCCAACGGCACCATCAACGTGCAGTTCCTCCTCGGCCTTGAGACGAGCGGCACGTTCCGCTTCCTCGTCATCGTCGAGGCGCTGCCCTAAGCCCCGGCGCTAGGCCGCGCGCTTCCCGCCGCGGCCTGACCAGACCGAAGGGGTCTGCCGAGTCGAGTTCGACTCGGCAGACCCCTTCGCCCTTTCCGCCGCCCCCGCGCCTCGGCGCGCCTTGCGGCGTCGGCGCGTTTGTTGGAAGATGTCGCCTCGCTCGCCGCGCGCCGCCCTGAATCGAGGCGCGTGGGCGTGAGTAAAACCTGACGAGGAGCGGGCCGCAAGTGACAGTCAAATCAGATCGCTGGATTCGCCGCATGGCGGAAGAGCAGGGACTCATCCAACCCTTCAGCGCCGAGCTGGTGCGCCACGTCGACGGTCGCCGCATCATCTCGGCGGGCGCGTCCTCCTACGGCTACGACATGCGCCTCGCGGACGACGGCTTCCGCGTCTTCTCGCCCATCCACGGCAGGGAGATCGATCCCAAGCGCTTCGACGACTCCTCCCTCGTCGAGCCCCCCCTGCAAACGACCGACGACGGCTCGAAGTATTACCTCATGCCCCCGCACTCCTACGCCCTCGGCGTGACGGTCGAGACCTTCCGGATGCCGCGCAACGTCACCGGCATCGCGCTCGGCAAATCGACCTACGCGCGGGCCGGGCTCCTCGTCAACACGACGCCGCTCGAAGCGGGCTGGACGGGCCGCCTCGTCGTCGAGCTCGCCAACCTCGCAGACCTCCCCCTGCGCGTCTACGTCGGCGAAGGGATCGGGCAGGTGCTCTTCTTCGAGTCCAACGAAGACTGCGACACCTCCTACGAAGACCGCGGCGGCAAATATCAAGGGCAGACCGGCCTCACCTACTCGCGCCTCTGAAGGTGTAAGTTCGCACATGAGCGTAAATTTCTTGCACATGAGCCTATAAGAATTTGCACATAAGTCTATGAAGGTGGGATGAAAATATAGAGACCTGTCGCGAGGTGCATTATGGAGGGGCCATTTGCCAATGTTGATATAGATCTCGCGCGCGATGTTAAAAATCAGGTGAAGTGGTTGACAGACCGGCAGGAGCATCGACTCCCTCCGCTAATCATGTTCGCCTACTTCTCACACGCTAATGAAGTGCCGAGAACGTGGCGCCCGCCCTTAGGCAAACTGTCACCCATCTACCACGCATTAAAATACACTCTTCAGACCGGGAACGTTGAGCCGCCGCCCGCTGCCAGTGTCTCCCCGGCGCCTTTCCAAACGACCTACGAATCCCTACAGCGTGAGCCTGACGCGGATGCTTCCGCACCATTAAACTCTCTCGCGCGTTGGCGAGCCTCACGAGAATTTCGCGCCTGCCTGTGGCTCCATCAAATACGCCTGTGGCGTGACGATAACGGGACACAGTTTTCTATGAGCGGCACTTACGAGGTCGGGTGGACGCCGAAGGCAGTCGAATCTGTGGACGCACGCCCCCTCTTCCAAAACTTGGATCAATATAAACGCGGGCGCGGGAACATACGTCCACTGATCGTCGGCGCGGACTTCCAACCGTGGGGGGTAAATATCAAGATTCAGGTCGGGTTCCGCATTGACGAGTGGTGGGCGAAATTAGGTAATCCCTTCCTCTTCGGAGGTAAGGTGCCTAACATGCAGATGACCATCGATCTAGAAGTCTACAGCGGGGGGAATCACAGGGTTTTATTTAACGGCAGCTACATCCCGACTCAACTCTACCAAGTTGATAGCCGGCCCGCCAAAACTTACCATATGATTAATGACATGAGTGACTATATCGAAGTCCAGAGGGCGGCGGGCGCTGGGTCCCTGTTCGGATCGGTATTCTGGGCTCCGCAACGCGAGGTGGATCCAAAATTCAGGTGTGATATCCCATGAGCCAGAGCAACGAAACTGTAAGATACGATGGCCGCTTTAATGACCTCATTAAAGCCATCGAAGAGCCCGTCATCGAGATCGCCGGTGGGCAGATACGCATTGTTGTACTAAGTGTGCACCCCTCACTTAAGACCGGCGAGTCCCGAGACGAAGTTACCCTAAGGCTGGCCTTTCGCCCACATAACGGCACACAGCTGGGGATCGTAAATAAAGAGTCCTGGGAGGCGCGGCTATCCGAACTTGGCTTTATCTACCCGCTCAGGCCAAGCGGTGATATTGAGAAGCAGGTTAACGTACTTGTAAAAGCCGTAAAGGAGGACGCGCTCCAAGCACTTCAACTCTCGCCGGGGCCGCGGGTGGTTTTCGTTGACCCTGTCACCCGCGGCGTTAAAGCTTTTGCGGCTGGTGCGTCGCTGTTAGTAGCAGTGGCCGTAGCCGTTTTGTGGACTCCCGTAATGACAAGGGGTCGGTGGGAAGTATTAGCGGAAGTAACCCGCACGCTTGCGGTCGTTTTAGTTGCGACAGTGATTTACAGATTTATAACAGCAAGCTTCAAATCAAGATGACCAAATAATTGCCGCGGCAGGGCACGTTCGGTTAAGTCGGGAAATTTCACTATGTGCGCGAAAAGAGTAGGGAATTTTCACTACATGCGCGAAAACTTTTTCAATTTATGAGCGAACGGCTCCCGTAAGTCATTGATTCCCCGCCAGGGGAATTTTCAGTTTGTGCGCGAACCTACAAAGGCGCTAGTTACTGTGGCCGGGACCACCCGTTGGCCGCGACGGACAGACCTGCGCCGAAACGTTTTAGCATACGGGCCCATATGTTTATGAGCGCCTCTTAGGATGAAACTGTAGAGACGGCGCGCTCAAAAACCGCGGTTTCGCGACGCCCCGACAGGACTCGCCGGGCGTCGGAGATTACCGCTAACCCCGGCCCGCGACGCTCCAACCCGTCGGCCACAGCCACCCTCAGACGGAGAACGAAATGCCCAACGCACAAGACATCCTCTGGTTCAAGCAGCACTTCAGCACCGAGATCGAGGCCGCGGTGCAAGGCACGCCTTTCACGCTCGACATGATCACGGCGGTCGCCTGCCAGGAGACCGGCCACATCTGGTCCATCCTGCGCAAGACCGACCTCAGCCTCGAACGCATCCTCGACCTGTGTGTCGGCGACACCATCGACGCCAAGCCCGGCGGCGGGGGCCGCAGCGCCTTCCCCAAGAACAAGGCCGAGCTGGTCGCCCGCCCGAACGGGCAGGAGATGTTCGGCATCGCCCGGCAGGCGCTCCTCGACATGTCGCAGTTCATCCCCGGCTTCAAGGGGGCCGCGTCGAACCCGAACAAGTTCTGCCACGGCTTCGGCATCTTCCAGTTCGACCTTCAGTTCTTCAAGACGGAGCCCGACTACTTCCTGCAGAAGCGCTACGCCGTCTTCGCCGACACCCTCGCCAAGTGCATCGGCGAGCTGCGCAACGCGCAGAACAAGATTCCTAGCGTGAAGGGCAAGACGAAGCTCTCCGACTTTGAGATGGCCGCCGTCGCCATCGCCTATAACACCGGCGGCTTCAAGCCCGCGAAAGGACTGAAGCAGGGCTTCAAGGACGACGCGGGCAGGTTCTACGGCGAGAACTTCTTCGAGTTCCTGCGCTTGGCGCACACCGTGGTTGTGCCCGGGGCCCCGGTCGTCGGGACGCAGCCGCAGCCGGGCGGAGGGGCCCCGCCGCCGCCGTCGGACGCCGCGCCGTCGAACGGTTCTTCGGTCGGCCCGGCGCTGGTGGCGCAGCCTACGCCCGTCGAGGCCACCGGGAAGGTCTTCGAGGTTGACGTGAAGCAATCCCCGCTCAACCTGCGCGACAAGCCGAGCACCGACGGCGTCGTCAAGGCCAAGCTGCCCGACGGCCACCTCGTGCAGGCCGTCTCGAACAAGAAGGTCAACGGGTTCCTCGAAGTCGAGACGAGCCTCCTCGGCGCGCACTTCCAAGGCTTCGCCTTCGCGGAGTTCCTCAAACCCGCTCCGGGCGTCGAGGCCGTCCCCGTGCACACGCCCGCGACGACGGCGACGGGGCCGCTGCCCGCGGTCATCATGCCGCGCAAGCCCGGCACCGTGACGCGTCGCGTCGACCTTGCCGACGCGCACACGCTGAACGAGACGGGCCAGCCGGACGGGCGCAAGGGAACCACGCCCGACGAGCTGCGCGCCGAGCTGTCCGCCGTCATCGACTGGCTGGCGGTGGACAAGGCGGCGAACAAGCGTTACCAGCCGCGCGACGGGCGAACCTTCTGCAACATCTACGCGCACGACTTCTGCCACCTCGCCGGCGTCTACCTGCCGCGCGTCTGGTGGTCGCAGGCCGCCGTCGAGAAGCTGGCGCATGGGCAGACCGTGCAGCCTCTGCTCAACAACACGATAGACGAGCAGCGCGCCAACGACCTCTTCCGCTGGCTCCGCGACTTCGGCCTGCGCTTCGGCTGGCGGCAGACGGGCGAGCCCGCCAAGTTACAGCAGGACGTCAACCTCGGCGCGGTCGGGCTCGTCGTCGCGCGCCGCAAGGACGAAGGCCGCCCGGGCCACATTACCGTCGTCGTCCCCGAGGCCGACGGCCTGACGGCGCGCCGCAACACGCAGGGGGACGTCATCGCCCCCGTCCAGAGCCAAGCCGGGGCCGTCAACTTCCGCCGCGGCACGGGCAAGCCTCAATGGTGGCTGGGCGATCAGTTCGCCGAGCATGCCTTCTGGGTGCACGCTTAGCCGGGCGGAGGCCCGGCCCGCGCGCGGGCCTACAGGCGACATAAGGAAGGCGGGATGATGAGAGGCGGCGTGCCCTTCGTCATCCCGCCTTCCGTGTTTGACCGCCGCCTCCGGCTCCGGATTTTCGTAGTCGATGCTCCCGCCGAAAGGCGGGGCGCGTGAGAGTCGATTACAAAATGAATCACAACAGCCGCGCCACTGTTTCGCGGTGAAACACGCGCGCGGCCAACGTCATGGCTTGATCTTTGAAAAGACGGGGAATTTATTGACCTTGACGGGTGTCCCCGTCGCGGTGCGGGAGTTGCTAGGTGGTCGTATGTATTCGTCCCTGACGCCGGTTTAGTAGTGGTTCTTAACTGGTGCCTCCGGTCGCGCGCCCGCTGTGATCCATGTCCCGCAGGTGAGAGCGCGGCAACGCCCTTAAGTTCCAGCCTTCAGCGAAAGCAGTCGTTGGTTAGCCTCGCGAGGCGACTGTCTTAAGTTCCTCTAATCTATGTCCCCCATTACGAATAAACGCCTGAAGTCGCCGCCGGGCACCAACGCCCCCACCGTCTTGGTCGTCGAGGACTTCGACGATTTTCGCTTCATGCTGCGCCTGAGACTGGAGTTGAGTAATTACAGGGTAGTGGAGGCGGCGAACGGCTGGGAGGCGGTCGAGGTGGCGCGACGGGAGCAGCCCAGTCTGGTGGTGATGGACCTGTGCCTGCCCAAGCTCGACGGTTTCGCCGCCACGCGGCAGATGCGCGAGCAGCCTGCCCTCTACGACGTGCCCATCGTCGCCGTCACCGCCCACGGCACCGCCGAGTACCGGAACAAGGCCGCCGCCGCCGGGTGCAACGAGTTTCTCACCAAGCCCTTTAAGTTTGAACGGCTGCAAGAGATCATGCTCGGCTTGCTCGCGCCGAGAGAGCTGGCGGCCTAGGCCGCGCCCCGAGCTTCGGGCCGCCCGCCGACTTGCCCCGCGCCGAGCAGACGGCTGATGAGCCGGAACTCGTCCGAGAGCCGGGCCAGAGTAGATTCCGCCCCCTCCAACCTCCCTCCGCGCCCTGCCGCCTCCAACTCGCCGCAGAGCATCGCCACGTTCTCGATCCCGAGCGCCGCGCTTGATCCCTTGATGCCGTGCGCCGTCCGCTCCAACGCCCGCGCGTCCTTCCGCGCCAGGGCCTCGCTCAGCCTGTCGAGCTGGGGCCGCGTCTCGCGCAGGTACAGGTCGAGCAGCTCGCGCACGGGCTCGTCCCCGCGGCCCGAGGCTCTGAAACGGGCCAACACCGCCGGGGCCATGACGCCTTCCAACTGCGCCCCTCCGCCCGTGACGACGGGCGCGACGCCCCGCGGGGCGTGCCCGAGCCACCGCTCAAGGACGGTCTTCAGGGTCTGCGGGTTTACCGGCTTGGAGACGTAGTCGTCCATCCCCGCCGCAAGGCATTTCTCGCGGTCACTCTCGAAGGCGTGTGCCGTCACGGCGACGACGGGCGTGTGGCGCGAGAGCCCTTCGCGCCGCCGTATCTCGGCGGTCGTCTCATACCCGTCAAGTTCCGGCATCTGGCAGTCCATCAGGACGAGGTCATACGCCTCGCCCTCGATGGCTTCCAGCACTTGCCGCCCGCTGCGCACCGCGTCGGCGCTGTAGCCCAACTCCTGAAGCTGATACAGCAGCACCTTCTGGTTGACGAGCTGGTCTTCGGCCACCAGTATGCGCGCGCCCCCGCCCCGGTCTGCGCTCAGGAGCTTCTGATCGTCTGCGGGGGGATGTCTCGCCGCGTCCGCCCCGACGGCCTCCGCCCCGTAGACCGGCGACGTGGGCGCGTCGCCGACCGCGACCGATATCAAGCTGGCGAAAAGTTGCGACTGTTTCACCGGCTTGGCGAGCCACGCGATGATCCCCGCGTCACTTAGCTGCTCGGGGTCGGCGTGGTAGTCGGGCGGGGCCGTCAGGACGAGTCGGGTGGCCTCGATGGCCGGGTCTGACTTGACGGAGCGCGCCAGCGCCAGCCCGTCGCCGCCCGGCATCCGCGCGTCGAGTATGGCGACGTTAAAAGGATCGCCGTCGGCGGCGCGGCGGCGCAGCATCCCCAACGCTTCCGCGCCGCCGGCGGCGACCGCGCTCTGCATCCCCCACGAGTCCGCCTGTTCTTGAAGTATCTTTCGGCTGATCTCGTCGCCGCCGGCGATCAGCAGCCGCACGCCCGCGAGCTTCGCTGCGTCCGCCGCCGCCGAGGCGGCTTCGCCCGTCTGCTTGCCGAGCCGGGCCGTGAACCAGAAGGTCGAGCCCTCGCGCGGCGCGCTCTCGACGCCGATCTCGCCGTGCATGTATTCGACGATCTGCTTCGAGATCGCGAGCCCCAACCCCGTGCCGCCGTGCCTGCGCGCCGCCGAGCCGTCGGCCTGCGTGAAGGGGCGGAAGAGGAGTCGCTGGGTGGAGGCGTCGATGCCGATGCCGGTGTCGGTCACGTCGAAGCGGACGACGACGTGGCCGCGCGTCTCGCCCGCCCTCCCGACGCGGAGGGCGACCCCGCCGAGGTCTGTAAACTTCACGGCGTTGCTCAGAAGGTTGATGAGCACCTGCCGCAGCCGTCCGGGATCGCCGCGCAGGCGCGCGGGCACTTCGCCGTCGATGCGGAAGGCCAACTCCAGCCCCTTGCCCTGCGCCTGCCTGCCGACGAACTCGGCGACCGACTCGACGAGGGCGTGGAGGTCGAAATCGGCCTCTTCGAGTTTCAGCTTGCCCGCCTCGATCTTCGAGAAGTCGAGGATGTCGTTCAGGATGGTGAGCAGGGCGTCAACGCTCGATTGAATGTCGGCGGCGAACTCGCGCTGCCGGCGCGACAGCTTGGTGTTGAGCAGCAGCCCGGTCATCCCGACGATGCCGTTCATCGGCGTGCGAATCTCGTGGCTCATGTTGGCGAGGAACTCCGACTTCATCCGCGACGCTTCGAGCGCGGCGTCGCGCGCCTCGGCCAGCTCCTCCTCGATCAGCTTCCGCTCCGTGATGTCGCGCGAAATGCCGATCAGCCCGATGACGTTGCCCTGCGGGTCGCGGTAGGGGCCCTTCGTCGAGAGGTAAGTCCGCGTCTCGCCCGCGACCGTGCCGATCTCCTCGTAAGTCTGCGTCCTGCCGGACGCCATGACGCGGCGCTCGCCCTCGATGATCATGCGCGCGGCGTCGGGCGAGTACAACTGCGTGTCGTCCCTGCCGACCACCTCGTCGGGGGGCTTGCCGAGACGCTCGGCCCCCGCCGGGTTGATCATCAGGTAGCGACCGCCGAGGTCTTTCACGTACACCGAGTCGGTCGTCCCCTCGATGATCGCGCGCAGGATGCTGTTGCTCTCGTGCTGCACCTGCTCGATCCGCCTGCGCTCGGCGATCTGCTCGACGAGCGATTCGTTGGCCCGTTCCAGCTCGGCGGTGCGCTCCTTGACGCGCCCTTCGAGTTCGTCCTGTGTCGCCCGCAGCCTCGCCTCCGCACGCCCCCTGCCCGCGCAGATGAGCGTGATGAGCGTGCCTTCGAGCACGAACAGGACGAGCTGCAGGGTCTGCGCCGGGGTGTTGACGAAGGTGTGGGGCGTGAAAAAGAGGTAGTCGTTGACGACGGCGGAGAGGGCGACGGCGAGCAGCCCGGGCCACAAGCCGCCGTAGCTGGCGCTCAGCATCGCGGCCCCGAAGAAGAGGAGGAAGGGCGTGTCCTCCTTGACGAAGGTGCCCAGCAGCAGCTTGAGCGCCGACGCCAGCGCGACGGACAGCGGGGCCAGCCCGTAGCGCAAAAACGGAGAACGTTTCGCTTTCGGCATATCTCCCCTAACAGCGCGGCGGATGTGCTCGGTTCAGCAGGAGTCGGATCGGATCAGGGGTCGGCCTTACCTCGGCGTCGCCGCGACCGCTGACAACGGATGTGTTGTGGCGTAACTGCCGGGCAGTATAGCACCGGCTGAATTGCCGCCGAAAATTTCCCGCGCCCCGCTCCCGGAAAGTTTGACAGGGCGTCGCCGCCGAGACTAGTATGTGCGCCTGCGATGGTGACATTTTTTCGAGGGCGATCCGGTTGTCGCGTGCCGGATCAGTCCGCAGCGTCTCCGATAACAGGCCGGCGGCCCCGCGCACGTGCGGGCCGCTCTTAGAATCCATTTCGCATCGTCATCCCTAGTCTTCACCCGGGGCGTAGCAGGCTACGAAACCTGCCCACGCCCTTTATCTTTTGAACGCCCCGGCTGAATCGCCTTCACCGACGTACAGGCTGAGTCCGGTTAGCGCATACACCCCCCTCATATGCCTACCACCGACGACGAAAGACCGCGCATCAAAATCGTACTCGTGGACGATCACGCCGTGATCAGGGCAGGGCTGCGCCTGCTCATCGAGGCCCGCCGCGACATGAACGTAGTCGGCGAGGCCGCCAACGCCGACGCCGCCGTCGCCGTCGCCACGAGCACGCAGCCCGATGTGATCGTGCTCGACCTCAATCTGGAGGGCGACAGCGGTTTGGACTGCCTCCCGCGGCTTTACGAGGCGGCCCCGCGCGCGCGCGTGCTCGTGCTGACGGGCGTGAACGACTACGAGATGCACCGGCAGGCGGCGCGCCTCGGCGCGCGCGGGCTCGTCCACAAAGCCAAGGCCGCGGAGGTGATCCTGAAAGCCATCGAGCGGGTGCACGCGGGCGAAGTGTGGTTCGACCAGCACCTGATCAGCGGCATGATGAGCGAGTTGGCGCACCCCGTCGGGCGGAAGAAGAGCGACCCGGAGGAGGCTAAAATCACCAGCCTCACGCGCCGCGAGCAAGAGGTCGTCGAACTCGTCTGCGAGGGGCTGAGGAACAAGCAGATCAGCGAGCGCCTGTTCATCAGCCAGACGACCGTGAGCCACCACCTGACCTCGGCCTTCAGCAAGCTCGGCGTCGCCGACCGCCTCGAACTGCTCGTCTACGCGTACAGTCAGGGCATCGTTAAACCGCCCGCGCCGGGCTTGAGGCGCGCGGAAAAATAGACGCGCGCCCCGCCGCCCCCGCCCCCTTCCGGGCACCCCCCGCGAACCCACCAAAACCCGACCGCCGCCGCGCGGCGGGCACGGCTGCGCCCGCCCGCGGGCGCGCGCCCGCCGCCCCGCCGAAAAATGGCAAGACCTTGCCATACAAAATGGCAAGTCCTCTCGATGTGCGCCCGCCCCCTTTCCGGTATCTTCACCATCCTGTTTGATGTTGGTGTAACTGCCTACTGGGGACGCCCGATCTCAGCACCTAGCGAAGAAGAGCATCCCCCTCCGCAGGGAATCCCCCATCAGCCGCGAAGATTAGAGACGTTAACAAGCACAGACCTTCCCGATTCTCGTTCCCGACGAGATGAGCGAAGTTAAAGGCTTCAGACGCACGCGCCGCCGGCGTTGACATTTGAGAGTCGACTGCCGGCTCGCGTGCCGACATGTGAAATATGTCAACCTCCCCTCAAGGAGTTTGAAAGGAGAAGACGCACTCAATGGCTAATACCCCTAAGAGAGACGCAACGCGAGAGAAAGAGAGCCGGGTCGCGGCCCGGAACCGGCGCGAGATAATCGCGGCGGGGCTGAGCAGGCGCGACCTGATGAAGATGGGTCTCCTAACCAGCGCCGGGATGCT
>DASVQC010000016.1:0-25995 GCA_036389335.1 Pyrinomonadaceae bacterium
GAGCGACCGAACAACGCTTCGCAAGTCGAGCGCCCCGGCGAAACGTATTCGCCGGGGCGCTCGACTTTGCGCGACTATGTCCCGCGGCCAGTCCGCGGATCGACGGGGGGGTGTATGAACTCAGGCGGCGAACCGACGACGCATGAAGTGGCAATCGATTGCCCCGTGTGCCGCTCCGGCAACCGCTTCGAGCTGGGGCGGGGCGTCGGCGCGCTCGCGTGCGACGACTGCGGGTTCGTGCTGGCCGAGGAGCCCGCGCCGGATCGCTTCGGGGCCGGGGAGTGTGTCTTCTGCGGGGGCGGGTCTTTCTATTCCGAGTCGCCGCTCGCGCTGCCCTTCCTGCGCCGCGACGCGGTCTGCTACGTCTGCGGGGCTCGCTACAAGGGCGCGCGATCCGGTCGGCCCGGCGAGAAGTTCAAGCAGGAGGAAGAGGAACGCGCCCGTGCGGGCGCGGCGTCCGCGCGCTGGCACGGGCGGGCGCGGCGGTACGATCAACCGCCGCCCTGAACGGGACGCCGCCCGACTCCGCGCGAAGACTATCGGAGCGAAGACCGTCGAGGCCCGCGCGGGCTCTTCCCCCCTCCGCCGCCGGATCGGGCGGTCGGGTCTCGGCGCTCAGTCGGGCTAAGAGGTGATGTGCATCACGTCCTCGCCGTCGTGGGTCACAGCCGAGAAGACGACGTAAGCGCCCGCGGCGCACGCGACGAGGGTGGCGGCGACCGCGAGCCACAGGTTATGCGTGCCGCCTTCGGGATCGACTCCGCCAGTCGCGTTCCTGAACTGGACGAACATGTAAAACTGCCAGACGGCGACGAGGGCGCTCAGCGCGCACAGAGCCGTGATTGCCGTGCGAAGGCTTTTGTTGGGTTGATTCATTCGCGGAGACCTCTTTCACGCCGGGGCCCGACTTCAATCAGTCCGACATCGGCGGTCTGCGAAGTGTGAGCACAACCGGGCGTGCCTAGCGTCGGTGGAGCTGTTGACTTCAGAAGGTCTGGCGAATCCCAGAGAGACTGAGAAGGGAGCGAGCTTAGCTCGGTTCGACCTCCATCTTGGGCGCATGCCGTCGAGAAGTCAATGTTAACGCCCCGCCCCGCATCAAACGGTGCGGTCCCGGCTCGGAGTTGCATTAACAAGAATAGGCTTTATAGTGAAGTAGAGTCCGAACGAAAGAAAAGATCGATTAATGTCCCAAGTCCTACGCACCAACCCGAGCCGCCCCGACCGGGGTAAGCTGCACTACTCGTCCTGCGTCCAATTCTTCCTAGTCCACGCGGCGTGCCTGCTCGCCTTTTGGTCGGGCGTGAGCGCGGTGGCCGTCTTCGTCTGCCTCGCCCTCTACGTCGTGCGGATGTTCGCGATCACGGCGGGCTTCCACCGCCTCTTCGCGCACCGCACTTACCGCACGGGGCGGGCCTTCCAGTTCCTGTTGGCGTTTACGGGGACGGCTTCTTACCAGAAGGGGCCGCTCTGGTGGGCCTCGCACCACCGCCGCCACCACCTCCACTCCGACACGGAGCGCGATCTCCACTCGCCGCTCGCGCACACCGTCTGGCAGTCGCACGTCGGCTGGTTCCTGTGCCGCGACAGCCTCGCCACAGACCTCTCGCTCGTCCCCAACCTGACGAAGTACCGCGAGCTGCGCCTGCTGGATCGCTACTACCCCGCGCCGCCCGCCGCCCTCGCCCTCGCCACCTTCGCGCTCGGCGCGGCGCTCGGGCGTTACGCGCCCGGCCTCGGCACGTCGGGCTTTCAGATGCTGGTCTGGGGGTTCTTCATCAGCACGGTCCTGCTCTACCACGGCACGTTCACGGTCAACTCGCTGGCGCACATCTTCGGGCGGCGTCGGTTCGAGACCGGAGACAACAGCCGCAACAACCTCTTCGTCGCGATCATCACGCTCGGCGAGGGCTGGCACAACAACCACCACCACTACCCGTCGTCGGAGCGGCAGGGCTTCTACTGGTGGGAGATCGACGTGGCCCACTACGCGCTCCGGCTGCTCTCCCTCGTCGGCATCGTGCGGGACATACGGACGCCGCCCCGGCGGGTCTATCGCCTGCCGACGCCCGCCGCCCCCGCGGGCGACGACGCGACGCGCCTCTCCCAACCGCGCTCGGCCTAACGCCCGCCCGGCCACCCCGCCGAGATCGATAGCCGCGCCGGCACCGCGCGCCGCCGACGCGGCGGAGCGATCCGCCGCCGCCTCGCGTATAATGCTCGTCTTCGCAGATGGACATTCGATCCGAGGCAAGAACTTTCGGGCGCGTGCTGAGCCTCGACGCGATGCGCGGGGCGGCGGCGCTCGTCGTCGTCATCTACCACGCGCTCGGCGTCGCGCCGCTCACCGCCGCGGGCGGGTGGGAGTACTGGCTGCCGAAGCTCACGGCCTACCTGGTCCACTTCGGCTACGCGGGCGTCTACCTCTTCTTCGTCATCTCCGGCTTCTGCATACACCTCCACTGGGGCAGGGCGCGCGCCGTCGGCGTCGCAGACCCGCCCGTTAACTTCCTCCCCTTCTGGAAGCGGCGCGTGCGCCGTCTCTACCCGCCCTACCTCGCCGCGCTCGTCCTCTACCTCGTCCACACGGCCTACGTCTCGGAGGTGAAGGTGACGGGCTTCTACCTGTGGGACGTGACGCTCCACCTCCTCATGCTCCACAACCTCGACCCGCGCACCTGCTACACCATCAACGGGGCCTTCTGGACGCTCGCCATCGAAGAGCAGCTCTACCTCGCATACTTCCTCCTGCTCTTCCTGCGCCGCCGCTACGGCTGGCGGCGCACGCTCGCCGTGTGCGCCGCGTCGCGCGTCGCGTGGCTCGTGCTCGGTCGCGCCGCCAGCTACTTCGCGGGCGTAGAGATTCCGGTGAGCGAGGCGGCGGCGACGAGCTGGTTCACGTGGGCGCTCGGCGCGCTGAGCGTCGAGGCCGCGCTCGGCGTCGTCGCGCTGCCGCGCTGGTGTTATCAAATGCGGACGGGCGTCGCCGCGCTGCTCGTCGCGGCGGGGCTCGCGATGGCGCTGCCGCACGCGGAGTGGAACGTCTGGCTGCACGACGCGGGCTGGCTCGTGATGCACCCGGCGTGGGGCGTCGGCTTCTTCGTGCTGGTGAACGCGGCGGTGCGGAAGGAGCAGGGCTGGCGCAGGTCTCTGGCGCGCGTGCCCCGCGCCGTCCGGCTGTTCGCGCCCGTCGGCCTCATCTCTTATTCGCTCTACCTGACGCACCTCGTCGTGCTGATGAAGTGGTACTGGTTCGGCTTCCTGCGCCTGCACATCCTCACCGTCACGCTGCTCGTGATGACGCCGCTCTGCCTCCTCTTCGGCTGGCTCTTCTTCCGCCTCTTCGAGCTGCCCTTCATGACGCGCCCGGCGGTCGCCGCCCTCCACCCCGCGCACGGCGGCGCGACGCCCGCGCGCGCCGAGCCCTCCTCGATCAACTGACGGGCCCCCGTCGGTTTGACGACCGCTCTAATCTACGAGGATTGGTAGTAGTTCGCGCGGCGGGCTAATCTCTGTCTTTGCCGAAAACGAACGAGAGCGCGCCCGCGTCCACCACGCCGAGGAATCAACCGCGCCCCGCTTCGCCCCGGCTCACCCGACAAAACTTCCCCTACCACGTGCCGACGCCGCGCCCGCCCCGCGGGGCGGAGCCGACGCCGCGAGCAACTGAGAGAACGACGAGATAGGGAACGACAAGGTGATGAAAATGACACTCGGCAACCGACCGCGCTGGCCCCTGCTCCTGCTTACGCTCTTCGCCCTCGTCGCCGCGCCGACGCCCGCGCAGTCTCCCAACACGGCGACGATGATCGTCGTCGTCGTGGATCAGGCGGGGGCCGTGGTGAGGGACGCCAGAGTTTCGGTGACGAACGCCGCGACCGGCGCGGCGCGCGAGGCCGTCTCGGGCGGCGACGGCAGCGCCACCATCCCGGCGCTGCCTTTGACGGGAACCTACACGCTCGCCGTGTCGAAGGAAGGGTTCGGCAAGGAAGAGGTCAAGGACATCACTCTGCGCGCGGGCGAGACGGCGACGCTGAAGGTGAAGCTCCTCGTCGGCATACAGGAGGCGGAAGTCACCGTCTTCGGCACGGTCGAAGGCGTGCGCGCCGACCCGCAGATCGGGCGGCGTCTCGACAGCCCGCAGATCGACGAGACGCCGATCCTCGGGCGCAAGGTGACGACGCTGCCGCTCCTCAATTCCGCGTTCCGTCAGGCGAAGGGCACGGGCGACCTCTTCGTCAACCAGACCTACTTCGTCACGGGCGTCGGCGGTCGCCGCCAGACCACCGTCACGCTCGACGGCGCGAACAACGACGAGGGGTGGGGCCGACAGACGATGATCGCCACCGTGCCGCTCGGGGCCATTCAGGAAGTACAGATCCTCTCGAACGCCTTCTCCTCCGAGTTCGGCTGGACGTCGGGGCCCGCCTTAAACATCGTCACCAAGTCGGGCACGAACCGCCTGCACGGCGAGGGGCTGTTGATGATCCGCCCCGGCGACTGGCAGGCGGAGACGTTCTCGACCAAGGGCTTCTGCCCGCCGTCCGTGCCGAGCTGCGCGACGCCCGCCACGCTCGACGCCATCAACCCGGTCGACATCCCCGACGCGCTCTCGCAAATCTCCGGCTCCGTCGGCGGCCCCATCGTCCGCGACAAGACCTTCTTCTTCGCCGCCGCCGACTACACGCGGCAGAACCGGACGACGTTCCTCTCCGCCGCGCTGCCCGCCTTCCTGCTGCCGGCGGACGGCCACCTCGACTACACGGGCCACTACCGCCAGACGCTCTTCGACGGGCGGGTCGATCACAACCTCACGTCGAACCAGACCTTGATGTTCCGGGTGAACTTCGACCGCTTCTTCGACGACAACCCGCAGGACGCCGTCGGCGGCACGAGCGCGCCGAGCGTCGCGCGCAGGTACTCGCGCCAGTCCGTGACGGCTCAGGTCAACCACACGGCGACCATCAGCCCGACCCTCCTCAACGAGGCGCGCATCGCCTACCTGCACGGCGACCCCGTCACGCGCTGGGAGGCGCAGACGCTCTCGACCACCTACACGCGCGCCGGGAACGTGCCGTTCACCGTCGGGCAGTCGCGCCTGTCCGACCTCTGGGGCCATCAGGCGCAGTTCTCCGACACGCTCTCTTGGTCGCGCGGCAGACACTACCTCCGCTTCGGCGGGAGCGTCATCCACCACACCTCGGGCGGCACGGGCAGCGAGCCCGGCACCGCCGTCCTCGGCACCTTCACGTTCAAGAACACGACGACCGCGCCCTTCGATCAGTTGACGCTCGCCGACGTGCAGCAGTACACGCAGCCCATCGACTTCGGCATCAGCAGCTACCGCCTGCCGCAGTGGCTCCTGACCGGCTTCGTGCAGGACGATTGGAAGGCGCGCCCCGACTTCACGCTCAACCTCGGCCTGCGCTACGACCGGCAGACCTTGACCGACGCGACGCGCAACTTCGCGCCCCGCGTCGGCTTCGGCTGGAACCCGGGGGGCGATTCGCGCACGTCCGTCCGCGGCGGCTACGGCATGTACTACACGCAGATTCGCTCCAACGCCGTCGCCAGCTACCTCGTGAACGGGCTCGACGGGCTGACGACCTACACCGCCACGCCGACGCAGCTCGGCTTCCCGACCTGCCTGACGGGCGCGTGCCTGCCGGTGAACGTCGATCCGCGGACGCTCGCGGCCTCGCAGATCCCCGCGCGCGACATCACCATCAGGGCGGGCCTGCGCGACTTCTACCGCGAGCAGTTCGCGCGCTTCGGGCTGAACTTCGACCGGCTGACGAACTACCCCGACAAGCTGGTGAACCCGCGCAGTCAGGTGGCCTCCATCGGCGTGGAGCGCGAATTCTTCAAGGGCCTGTTCGTCGGGGCCGACTACGTGCACCAGCACGTGGGCGGGATCGATCGCACGGTCGATCTCAACGCCCCGACCCCCTTCGACCGCACCGCGCCCGGTCAGTTCCGCTGCCTTGAGGGCCACGCCACGTGCCCGGCGTCGGAGGCCGTCGCCGCCGCGAACCTGACGCGCCTGATCCTGCCCGCGCCGAGCGGCGTGCGTCAGGTCAACGTCTTGATGAACCTCGGCGTCGCCGACTACGACGGGTTGCAGACGCAGCTCACCTACCGCGGCAGCCGGCGCATGTACGCCGCCGTCGGCTACACGCTGTCGAAGGCGACCAACACCACCGAGCCGGACGGCAACGGCATCGGCCCGAACGACAGCAACCTCGCGAGCCTCGGCGAGCAGGAGCGCGGGCCGAGCGTGCTCGATCAGCGGCACCGCGCCGTCATCATGTTCAACTACCGCTTCCCGTACAACCTCACCGTCGGCACGCTGACGCAGCTCGCCTCCGCGCGCCCGTTCAACGCGACGACCGGCGTCGACAACAACGGCGACGGCATCAACAACGACCGCCCCGTCATCGACGGGCGCGTCGTCGGCAAGTCGGCCTTCCGCGGGACGCCCACGCAGGACGTGGGGGTCTTCGTCGAGGATCGCATCAGGCTCTCGGAGCGCACCGCGCTCCTGCTCAGGCTGGAGGGCTTCAACCTCTTCAACCACGGGAACTACCTCGGTCGCGGGCAGACGATCTACGGCGACGCGGCCACGCCGCTCGCGACCTTCGGCCAGCTCGTCGCCGTCGGCGCGGCCACGAACGCGCTCCCGGCCTTCGCCAACGTCGATCCGCCGCGCATGTTCCAGATTCAGGCGCGGTTCATCTTCTAAGTCAGCGCGGGCAAGACCGCTCACGTTTCGGCATTTCTCTGTGCCCCCTCTGTGATCTCTGTGTCTCTGTGGTGAGGTAAGGATCAGAAGCACTCACCACGGAGTCACAGAGGGCACGGAGGGGGCACGGAGTAGAGATCAGGAAGTCAACCGGACTCGCGGGGAATGAAGGGCGCTGGATGTTCCGGCGCTCTTCATCTATTCTCATGCCGATGCACACGCAACCCGCTGCGGCTCTCGAACGGGCACATCACCCATCCCCGATGAAACGAACCCTACTCGCCGCGCTGCTCGCCGCCGCGTCTGCCTCGGCGATCAGCTGCGGGCGGTTCTCCAACTCGGCCAACGACGCGCAGGCGGAGCGCGTGGTGGTCATCTCGCAGATTTACAACGAGATCATCTGGGCGCTGGAGGCGCAGGAGCACGTCGTCGGGGTCGATTTCTCAAGCACCTACCCGCCCGACGTGAAGAAGGTGCAGACGGTGGGCTACCACCGCGCGCTGAGCGCCGAGGGCATCCTCTCGCTGCGCCCGACCGCCATCATCCACGACAACAACATCGGCCCGCCGCAGGTCGTCGAGCAGCTCAAGGGCTTGAACATCCCGATGAAGACCTTCGAGGCGAAGAACGATTCGCCCGAAGGGACGAAGGCCCTCATCCGCGAGATGGGCGCGTACTTTCACAAGGAGGCGCGCGCCGAGGAGTTGTGCCGCACGCTCGACTCGCAGACGGCGGCCTCGCTCGAAGCGGTCAGGAAGTACACGGATCGCCCGCGGGTGGCGGTCATCCACTTCGGGCGCGCGTCGAACGTCTACCTCGTCGTCGGCAAGGGCGGGGGCGGTGACGGCGGCGCGGCGAGCAGGATGATAGAATGGGCGGGCGGCGAGATGGCGGTCGACGCGAGGGGGATGCAGCGCATGGCCTCGCCGGAGATCATCGCGCGGGCGAACCCGGACGTGATCCTCGTCACCGACTTCGGCTACGACCGCCTCGGCGGATCGGTCGATCAGATCAAGGAGCTGCCGGGCGTAGCCACCTCCAACGCCGCCAAGACGGGCCGCGTCTACCGCATCGAGGAGCACGAGCTGATGTACTTCGGCCCCCGCTCCGGCGAGAACATAGAGAAAGTGGCCGCGGTCATTCACCAAAAGTGACGAAACGACGTGCGCCCGGCGGGGCGATGCTCTTCGCGTTGGCCTGCGGCACGCTCCTCGTGCTGGCCGCGTCCATCCGCTACGGCGCGATAGATTTTTCCGTCCCCGCCATCTGGCGGGCGCTCGCCTCGCTCCTCCCCGGGCGACCCGCGCCCACTCTGGATCAGCGCATCTTCCTCGAACTGCGGATGCCGCGCGCCGTCCTCTGCCTGCTGGTCGGCGCGAGCCTCGGCGTCGGCGGCGCGCTGATGCAGGCGCTTTTTCGCAACCCCATCGTCGAGCCGGGGCTCGTCGGCACGTCGAGCGGCGCGGCCTTCGGCTCGGCGCTCTTCTTCGTGCTCGGCGGCGTCCTCCACCTCGGCACGAGTCTATGGAGCCTGCCCCTCGCCGCGTGCCTCGGCGGCGTCGCCTCCACGTACCTCGTCTTCCTGCTCGCGCGCTCGCGCGAGGACGGGCGGGCCTCGGTCGTGATGCTGCTGCTGACGGGGCTGGCGGTGAACGCCCTCTTCATGAGCGCCATCGGGTTCCTGTCTTACATCGCGCGCGATCCGCAGGCGCGCTCGATCACGTTCTGGAGTCTGGGCACGCTCTCGGGCGCGAACTGGCACGCCGTCCGGATCGTCGCCGTCTCGACGGTGGGGGGCACCCTCGTCGCGCTCCGCTACGCCAAGCAGCTCAACGCCCTGATGATCGGCGAAGAGGAGGCGACTTATCTGGGGGTGAACGTGAACCGCCTGAAGTGGATCATCCTCTCCGTCAACGTCCTCGTCGTCGCGGTGGCGACGGCCTTCACCGGCGTGATCAGCTTCGTGGGGCTCGTCGTCCCGCACATCCTGCGGATGATGCGCGGGGCCGACAACCGTTTCCTCATCATGGGCAGCGCGCTCGCGGGCGCGATGCTCCTGAGCCTCGCAGACCTCATCGCGCGCCTCTCGCTCCGCCCCGCGGAGCTGCCCATCGGCATCGTCACCTCGGCGGTCGGCGTGCCGGTCTTCCTCTTCCTGCTGCGCCGCCGGCAGTACGTGTTCTGACGATCCGGCGGCGCGGCGGCGCAGTCTCCTTCGGGCCGTCAACACCCAACGCACCATGCTGGAAGCCAGCGACATCACTTTCCGGGTCGGCGCGAGGGCGCTCATCTCCGACGTGTCCGTCTCGTTCGCGCCCGGCAGGCTGCACCTGATCATCGGCCCGAACGGCGCGGGCAAGTCGACGCTCGTCAAGGTGCTGGCGCGGCTGCTGCGCCCGGACGAGGGCAAGGTCGAGTACGAAGGCGCGGACGTGCGCCACGCGAGCGAGCCCGATCTCGCCAAGCGTCGCGCGGTGCTCTCGCAGGCCGTCGAGGTCGCCTTCCCGCTGACGGTGCGCGAGGTCGTCATGATGGGGCGCTACCCGCACTTCGGGAGCCGCCCGGGCCACGCGGACGAGAGGATCGCCGACGAGCTGATGGAGTTCTTCGACGTGACGGAGTTCCGCGAGCGCAACTACCAGACTTTGAGCGGCGGCGAGCGCCAGCGCGTCAACTTCGCGCGCGTGCTGGCGCAGCTCTGGCGTGCCGATCCCGAGGCGCGCCCGGCTGACGCCGCCGCCCCGTCGCGCCCGCCCTGCCGTTACCTGTTTCTGGACGAGCCGCTCACCTTCCTCGACATCCGCCACCAGATCGAGTTCATGAAGAAGGTGCGCGGCTTCACCGACGCCCCCGACGTCGTCACGGTGGGGGTGGTTCACGATCTGAACCTCGCCGCGCGCTTCGCCGACCAGATCGTCCTGATGAATCACGGGCGCGTCGTCGCCGGCGGCTCCGCCGCGGAGGTGCTCACGACCGAACACATCCGGGAGGTGTTCGGCGTGGAGCCGACGTTCGTCCCGGTCGCACAGTCCGGCGTCCATCTCATCTTCGACTGACTCCTCGATCCTCCCGGCGAGAGGCATCAAGAGTTCACCACAGAGACGCAGAGGGCACAGAGATCGCACAGAGAGTTTTAAACTCTGTGCCCGCTCTGTGTCCTCTGTGTCTCTGTGGTGAGCCGTCTTTCGTGCGGCGTCAGCTAAGGGCGGCGACGGCGCGTTCGAGGGCGTGGTAGAGGGCGCTGGAGGCGTCGGTCTGCGTGGCGAGCAGGACGGTCGAGGAGGAGAGGAGGAGGAACGCGAGCGCGGCGGCGCGGCGGAGGAATCTACCGGCGCGCGGATCGAGTTCGGGCGCGGGCGACGAGGCGAAGGCGAGGAGGCGGTCGACGCGCTCGGCGACGTTCGCCTCGCCGTCCACCAGCAGCGCCACCCCCGGCATCGCCGCGAGCCCCGTGCCGGGCATCAGCCGCGCGATCTTGACGAGGGCGGAGGCGAGCGAGATGGCCTGCGCCCGCCCGCCCGCGCGGGCCGCGAACTCGTCCGCCGCGCTCTCGGCTTCGGCAGACCACGCGCGCTCAAGCTGGCGCGACCACGGCGCGACGAGCAGCGCGTCGCGGCAGGCGCGCATCAGCGTGCGCTTCAGGTTGTCGCGCGCCGCGACGTGGCCCAGCTCGTGCGCGACGGCGGCGGCGATCTCGTCCGCGCCGAGCGCGTCGAAGAGTCGGCTCGCGACGAACATCCGCGGGCGGAAGACCCCGACCACGGCGACGAGCGGGAGCTGGTGCTCGACGCGGAAGGCCGGGACGCCGCCGACGCCGCGCAAGTCGAGCGGCTCGGCGCGGCGCATCAGGGCGCGCCTGACCCTGCGCGTCGCCGCGTAGGAGGCGGCGGCGCGCCACGCGGCGAGCGCGAGCCCGGCGGCGGCGAGCGCGGCGAGCGCGGCGAGCTTGAGGCCGACCTCTTCGCCCGTCCCGGCGGGCTCGTGTATGAAGTAGGCGGGGGCGAGCAGCGTCGCGACGGCGACGAGCGCGAGGGCGGCGGGCGCGGCGCGCAGCGTGAAGAGGAGGTCGGCGCGCGCTGTAGGCGTGAGCCTGCGCGCGGCCACGCCCCGCGTCGCGCGCCAGAGCAGCGCGGCGAGGAGCGAGCCCAGCGCGTTCGCGGCGAGGAACGCGGCGAGGACGACCATGATGCCGAGCAGGTAGTACATCCTCTTCCCTCAGCCCCTCCGCTTCAACTCCCTGCGCTTCTCTTTGATCAGCCGGTCGAGCTTGTCGAGCACCGCGCGGTCGCGCTCGCCGACGTGCTCGACGATGTACGAGAGCACCGGCTCGACGCCCTCGCCGTTCTGGCCGAGCAGGTCTTCGAGCAAGTCCTCCTTGATGCCGCGCTCGAAGTCGTCGCGCGTGACGCGCGGCGCGTAGCGGAAGGCGCGCCCGTCCTTGCGGCGCACGAGCAGCCCCTTGCGGAAGAGGCGGTCGAGCGTCGTCATCAGCGTCGTGTAGGCGGTCGCCTCGCCGAACGCCTCGTGCACCTCGCGCACGCTCGCCTCGCGCCGCCGCCACACGAACTCCATCACCTCGCGCTCCAGCGAGCCGAGCGCGGGCGCGACCACCTCGCTCGGGCGGCGGAAACCTCGCAACAAAAACTTCGGGACAGGCATGGCGTGAAGTTTTAATTCAAGCGCGGCGCGCTGTCAACGCGAGCGCCGCGCGCGCGGGCCGTGAGAGCGCAGGGCGCGCCCCTCCCCTCGCCCGAAATTTGGGCGCACGACGAGGGCGCGGACTCCGCACTCTCAGAGTCCGCGCCCCCTCGTAGTCGAACGCAACCGGCGCGGCAAGCGCGCTTCGTCCGACGACCGCGCTTACTTCGGCGCGGCGGCGATGCACTGCTTGTCGGCGGCCTTGGCCGCCGCCATCGCGGCGCTGCGCTCTTTGCCCTTCTTCCCCATGGCGTCTTTCTTCGCCGCGGCGTAGTCGTCCTTGCACTTCTTGATGGCGGCGACGTGCTCGGCGCTCGGCTTCTTCCCCTTGGCGAACACGGCGGGTGCGCCGACGGAGAGCGCGAGCGAGAGAGCCAGCGCGCTGTGCTTCACAATGTTCTTCATGTTCTGCTCCTTAACGGTTGAGTTGAATCGTTTCGTCCCGGCGCGTGACCGGCGGTGTTTCGTGAGAGTCCCATAGCAAGCGGGAGACCACGCCGCGGGCGCAGCCGCCGCCGCGCGGGATCAGCTTTTAGACGGGAAAACCCGCGCCGCCCGCGCCCGCGGCGTGACTCGGGGCCCCGCCGCGCTGTGGCCGTTTTGCCGCCCGCGGCAAAGCGCCACACGCGAGCGCAACGCCCCGCCGCCTGCCGCGCGCGGGCGCGGAGCGCCGCCCGCGACTTGCCAGCCGCGCGCCGCAGAGTTTATAAGGCGGGACAGAGATACGATCACGCGAGTCCGAATTTTCACCCGACGAGGAGCCTGCCCTGCATGACACCGACGCGAAAAACGTATGCGTTCATCTTAGCCACACTCTTCCTGCTCGCGGGCCTCGCGCCCGCGGCGGCGGCGGCACAGAAGGAGAAGAACGAGAAGCAGAAGAAGACGACGGCCAGCGAGAAGTCGAAGAAGAAGAAGCCCGCGCCGCGCGGCGCGCACGTCCTCTGGCGCGAGCCGTCGGACATCGGCTCGCGCGACACCTTCGAGGGGCCGGGCGCGTCGATCAGGCCCGACCTGCGGCGCGTGACGATCATCAAGAAGGAGGAGGGCGGCTGGTCGCCGAAGCTGCGCGTGAAGGACGCCTCCGGGCGCGAGTGGGTGGCGAAGATGGGGAAGGAGGCGCAGCCGGAGACCGCCGCCGTGCGCCTGCTGTGGGCGGTCGGCTACATGACGGAGATCAACCACCTCGTCCCGTGCGTCAAGTTCGAGAACGCGCCGGAGATGCCCAAGGAGGCGGAGCGCTGCGAGGGCGGCGGGTTCGCCAACGTGCGCTTCGAGGCGCGGCCCAAGAATGTTAAGCGCGTCGGGATGTGGAGCTGGAAGAAGAACCCCTTCACGGGCACGCGCGAGTTAGGCGGCCTGAAGACGCTGATGGTGCTCATCAACAACTGGGACACGAAGGACGAGAACAACGTCCTCTTCCAGACCAAGCACAACGGGCGCGACGAACTCCACTACGTCATCAGCGACCTCGGCGCGACCTTCGGCAAGACCGGCAGCGGCCCGCTCTGGCGGCTCAAGCGCAGCCGCAACGACCCCGAGGGCTACAGCGAGGACAAGTTCGTCGGCGGCGTGCGCAAGGACGGGCGCGTCGATTTCGACTTCTCGGGCATGTCGAGCGGCGAGATCAAGGACGTGCGCGTCGGGGACGCGCGCTGGGTCGGCGGCCTGCTCGCGCGGCTCTCCGACAAACAGATCGGGGACATGTTCCGCGCCGCCAACTACTCGCCCGAGGAGGTGCGCGCCTTCAGCGACACCTTGCGCCGCCGCATCGACCAGCTCGTCACGCTCCCGCCGGGGGCGGGCGGGCGCTGATGGGCGCGCTCAACATCGACCGCTACCACGCGACGATGGGCGACGCCTCCTTCAAGGAGGCGTCGCGCCTGCGCGAGGGGTCTCTCGGCGAGGCCGAGGCGACCTTCTACGTCGCGCAGCGCAAGCTCCCCTACGCGCCGTGCCTCGGCCACGAGCGGCTCGTGCGCCTGCTCGTCGACAACCAGCTCGACCGCCCGCGCGTGCGCTTCCTCGAACAGGATCGCGGCGGGCTCGGGCGCTTCGCGCGCGCCGCCGAGGACATGACCTTCGTCGGCGCGGTGCGCGCGGTCAGGCCCGGCACGATCACTTTCGCCGGCCAGCCCTTCGCCGACATCACCGGCCCTTTCGGCCTGACGCAGGCGCAGGAGATCAAGTTCGAGCACGCCTTCGATCTGCCGATGACGACCGCCGCGCTCGCCATGCAGATGCGCGAGGCGGCGGGCGACCGCTGGCTCTCCGACTTCTCCTTGCGCCGCAACGGCGACATCGAGCGCGGCGTGGACGTCGCCACCTACGCCTTCATCGGCGGCTTCAACGACACCTCGAACATGGAGGCGGCGCACCGCCTCGACATCCCGGCGGTCGGCACAGCCGCGCACTACTGGCAGCAGTCCTACGTCGAGTTCATGGACGCGCCCGAAATCGACGCGCGCACGGGGCGGCCCAAACACTTCGAGCAGGTCGCCTTCGAGCGCTGGCTCGACGCGAACCCTCAAGGCACGACGCTGCTGCTCGACACCGTCGACGTGAAGCTCGGCGCGATTCACGCCGCGATGGCCGCGACCTCGACCGAGGCGCGGCGGCGCGCCTTCAAAGGCTTCCGCGTCGATTCGGGCGATCTGGCCGGGCTCGGCGCGTGGTGCCTGCGCTTCTTCGAGGCGAACGGGCTGACGGGGCTGATGGCCGTCCTGACGGGCGACGTGGACGTAGATCGGATGAGGGAGATCGTGCGCGAGTTCCCGGAGGTCGCGGGCTTCGGCGTCGGCACGAAGCTGTCGGGCGAGGTGCGGCGCATCGCGGGCGTCATCTTCAAGGAGTGCGTCATCGGGGGCCGCCCGACGATGAAGCTCTCGGACGAGGCGGAGAAATCGACGCTCCCCGGTCGCCTGCAAATCTTCCGCGGGATCGACGCCGGGGGGTTCTACGTCGCCGACGTGGTCGGGCTCGACGAAGAAGAGGTGTCGGTCGCGGGCGCGGTCGAGGTCGAGCGCCTCCTCGCCCCCTTCTTCGAGGAGGGGCGGCACCGCGGCGTCCCCTCGATCCAAAAACAGAAGGCCTACGTCGAGGAGCAGCGCGCGCGCTTCCGCTCGCTCGTAGACTACCCGCGTAGCTTGAGCCCGCGGCTGAAAAGTCTGCGCGACGTGCTGACGCGCCGGATGCGCGAAGACCGCTCCGGCTGGGAGCGCGTGCTGCGCCTGCCCGAACCGCACGCCGAACCGCACGCCGACGGGCGCGGGGCGGGGCGGCGCGCCGACGCCGACTGACGTGAGAGAGACCGCGACGGACGACCGCGCGAACGCGCCGCGGCGCGCGCCCGTCGGCGCGCGCCGCCGAGTCGTCGCGCGCGGCGCGGAAATTCTCTGCGCGCTGCTGCTCGCCGCGATGGCCCTCAACATGCTCGCGGTCATCCGCTACCGGAAGGGCATCACGACGGACGAAATCCTGATGATCCCCGCGGGCTACTACCAACTGCTGACGACGGAGTTCCGCCTCGTCAACGAACACCCGCCGCTCTCGAAGCTCGTCGCCGGGCTGCCGCTCCTCTTCCTGCGCCCGAAGGCTCTCGATCACGCGCCCGCGCCCGACAAGCAGTGGGACTGCGTCGTCACCTTCTGGGCCGAGAACCGCGCCGACTTCGGGCGCATCTCCTTCTGGGCGCGCGTGCCGATGATCGCGCTCGCCGTCGCGCTCGGCGTCCTCCTGTTCGCCTTCGCGCGCGATCTGTTCGGCCCGCGCGCCGCCGTCGTCGCCGTCGCGCTCTTCACGCTTGAGCCGACGGTGCTCGCGCACGGGCGCGTCGTGCAGACCGACGTGCCCGCGGCCTTCGGCTACCTCCTCCTCTTCTACACGCTCCGCCGCTACGCGCTCGCGCCGACGTGGCGGCGCGCCCTGTTGACGGGGCTCGCCGCTGGTCTAGGCGTCGTCGCCAAGTTCTCGATGCTGCTCGCCGCCCCCGTCCTCGCCGCGGCGTTCGTCGCGCTGCTGTGGCGCGCGCCGCGCGACGGGCGCACGCGCACGGCGCTGACCGGTCACGCCTGCGTCGCCGCGCTCGCCCTCCTCTTCGTCGTCCACGCGGCCTACTCGTTCGACCTGCGCCCGCTCGCGGGGCCCGACGTTCACCTGATCGGCCTGCTCTACCCCGAAAACGTCGCGCCGGTCGCGCGCGCCGTCGCCGCGCTGGCGCGCGTGCTGCCCGCGGACTTCGTCCTCGGCGTCCTCTGGCAGATTCACCACAACGCGGAGGGCCACCCGGCCTCTCTCCTCGGGATGTACAGCCGCACCGGCTGGTGGTACTACTTCCCGGTCGCCTTCGCGCTCAAAACCACGCTCCCCTTCCTCCTGCTCTCGCTCACCTCACTGGCGTGGGCCGGGCGCGAGTTGTTCGCGAAGCGCGACGCGAGATTCCTCTGGCTGCTCGCGCCCGTCGCCGTCTACACGGCGTTCGTGATGACGAGCCGCATCAACATCGGCGTGCGCTACATGCTCCCCGCTTACCCGTTCCTCTTCGCCCTCTCGGGCGCGCTGCTCGAACGCCTCGCGCGCGCGCCGCGCTTGCGCCGCGCGGGCCTCGCCCTCGCCGCCGCGCTGCTGGCGTGGCACGGCTTCGAGGCCGCGCGCGCCTACCCCGATTACGTCCCCTACATGAACCAGCTCGCGTCGGGCCGCCCGCACTGGCGACTGCTCTCGGACTCGAACGTCGAGTGGGGCGACGACGTGCGCGGGATGGCCGACTACCTCAAGGCGCGCGGCGAGACGCGCGTGCGCGGCGCGCTGCTCGGAGGCTTCCTCACGCCGCCCTACTACGGGCTCGACTACGCCGACATGACCGTGCTCTCCGACGACCGCCTGCCGCACACGCGCTACGTCGCCGTCGGCGCGAGCTACTTGAACGGCTCGTCCGCCGAGATGGCGAAGCCCGCCGGGCGCACGTTCACCGACGCGGAGATGATCAACTTCTTCGACGCCTACCGGCGGCGCGAGCCCGAAGCCGTGATCGGCGGCTCCATCTACCTGTTCCGCGAGGGCGAGTGAGACGGGCACCATGAGCGTCGAAGAGCGGAAGGGCCGACCGCGGCGAATCTGGGCGGTGCTGCCGACCTACAACGAGGCCGAGAACGTCGCGCCGCTCGTCACTGCGCTCCTCTCGCTCCCGCTCGACCTGCACGTCGTCGTCGTGGACGACGCCTCGCCGGACGGAACCGCCGACGTCGCGGAAGGCGCGGGGCGCGGCTCGGCGCGCCTCGAAGTGATCCGGCGCGAGGGCGAGCGCGGGCTCGGCACGGCGTACCTCGCGGGCTTCCGGCGCGCGGCTGAGGCGGGCGCGGAGGCGGTGTTGACGATGGACTGCGACTTCTCGCACGACCCGGCGGCAGTCCCCTCGCTCGTCGCGGCGCTCGACTCGGCGCGCGTCGTCATCGGGTCGCGCTACGTGGCGGGCGGGCGGATCGAGAACTGGGGCCTCTACCGCAAGGCGCTGAGCGCGGCGGCGAACCGCTTCGTCCGCGCGCTCTTTCGCCTGCCCGTCAGCGATTGCACGTCGGGCTTCCGCCTCTACCGCGCGGAAGTTTTAGCAGCCGTCCCGTGGGAGCGCGTCAGCTCGACCGGCTACTCGTTCCTCGTCGAGTCGCTCTACTGGGCGATGCGCGGCGACGGCGCGCGCGTCCGCGAGGTGCCGATCTGCTTCCTCGACCGCGTGCGCGGGCAGAGCAAGATGGGCGCGCGCGAAATCCTCAGCGGCGTCGTCAACCTCCTGCGACTGAGGGCCGATCTGTTCAGGCGGCAGTGAAGGACTCACCGCCAAGGCGCGGAGATCGCGCGGAGTTAACGCAGAGGGTCGAACGGTTTTCCCCTGCGCCCCTTCAGCGTCTTCCCCGCGCCTTTGCGGCGAATCTTCCCGAAGCCGCCACCCAAGATCGAGCTAAGCCGCCGATTCCCTTTGCAATCGGCGGCGGATTCGGTGATCATCGCTGCCCGGCGGACGGCCTGATCGGAATGCCGACTGGTCGCGCTGCGAAAGGATTTTTTGAATGATGAGATCGTTAACAATCTTCGCCGCCTGTCTGGCCGCCGCGGCGGCGTCCGTCTCGTGTGGCAAGTCGAACAACGTGCTGCTCGGTCGCGTCGAGGCGAAGGTCGGCGGCCACGCGGTCGTCGTCACGGACTGCTACCGCACGGAAGTGCCCGCGCCGCGGAAGGTCGAGGGCACGGCGGCGGGCGGCGCGCGAGAGACTTACCGCTTCACGCCCTGCCGCGACGCAGACATCCTCATCCGCGACGAGGAGCTGAGCGTCAACGGCACGCGCTACGGTCGGCTCCAACCCGGCGACTCGGTCACGGTCGATCACGGCAAGGTCTTGATCAACGACCGCGAGCCGCGGCCCGCGGGCTGACGGCGCGCGACGCTTTTTAGATCGCGCGCGGGCCGCGGCGGGTTCCGCGGGCGACGCGCGTCCGACTCCACCCGTGGTTCGAGAGCCGACCGATGCCGACGCGAATCGCGAGCAAGCCCCACCTGTTAGCCGCCGCGCTCCTCGCGTTCTACTTCCTCCCGCTGCTCCTCATCTCGCGCTACGACTACCCGAGCGGCGACGACTACCGAACCCTCGTGCGCGCCCGACAGCTCGGCGCGGCGGGCGCGGCGGCGGCGTGGTACACGAACTGGTCGGGCCGCTACAGCTCTTTCTTCCTCCAGAGCCTCATCGCCGCGCGCGACTCGTGGCTCGCCGCCTACCGCGTCGTCCCCGTCGTGCTCCTCGTCGCGGGCCTCGCCTGCCTCTACTGCTTCCTCCGCGCGCTCCTCGGCGCGGGGCTCAGCCGCCGCGCGACGTTCACGCTCGCGGCGGTCGCCTACACGCTCGTCGTCGCCGTCACGCCCGACATTTCGACCGGCTTCTACTGGCTCTCGACGAACGTGCAGTACGCGGGCGCGGCCTTCGCCTCGCTCGTCGTCCTCGCGCTCTTCATCGAACTCGGGCGCGCGTCGAAGGCCGCGACGAGGGCGGTGATCTGGCTCGCCCTCGTCGCGCTCGTCGCGCTCGTCGCCGGGCTGAACGAGCTGTCGATCATCTTCCTCGCCTCGGCCTTCGCGTCGATCACCGCCTCTCATTTCGTCAGGTTCAGAAAACTGCACGCGCCGGGCCTCGCGCTGTTGCTGGTGTGCGTCGCGTTCGCCGCCGCGACGTTCCTCGCGCCCGGTAATTTCGTCCGCATCAGGGAGACGAAGGCCGAGTTTCATCCGGCGGGGATCGCGGCGGGCTCCGTCGGCCTCACGATCTATTTGATCGTCGAGCTGCTGGCGACGACGCCGCTCGTCCCGGCGGGCGTCCTCTACCTCTTCTTCCTCCACGCCAACCGCGGGCGGCTCGCCGCGCCGCTCTCTCTGCTCGCGGGCGTGCGCTGGTGGTGGGCGCTCGCCTCGATCCTGTGCGCCGTCACGCTCGCCAACGCCGCGCTCTTCGCCGCCGTCGGCGTCGGCGCGAACAGCCTGCCCTTCCGCGTGAAGAACGTCTACGTTTACAGCATCGCGCCCGGCTGGCTCTTCCTGTTGACCGTGCTCTTCGTCGATCTCTCGCGCCGGAAGTTCGAGTTTCGGCTGCCCGCGTGGGCGGCGCTCGCGCTCGCCTCGTTCGTCGCGCTCTTCCTCCTGACGGGCTTCGAGCTAAAACTCGGCGGCGCGCCGATCCCCGGGGCGGGCCCGCTGCAACAAGCCTTCTCCGCCGTCTCGACCAAGAGCGTCTGCGTCAACGCCTACCTCGATCTGCTGACGGGCCGCGCCAGCCGCTACCGCGCGCAGAGCGAAGAGCGCGAGCGCGCGCTGCGCGGGGCGGCGGGCGGCGAGGTCGATTTCCCCCTCTACTCCTACGCGCCGAAGACGATCTTCATACAGGACGCCAACCACCCCTACGCCGCGCCCGAGGTGATGAGCGAGGCGGTCGCCGGCTCGGCCAAACGACTGCGCTTCGTCCCGACCGGCCCCGTCATGACGCAGAAGGAAGGCTTCTGACGGGGCGGGGGTGGTATTTCACCTCTATCCTGAACGTGACCGTAATTGGGACTCACCACAGAGGCACAGAGGACACTGAGGGGGCACGGAGGTTTTGCTCTCCTCTGTGCGATCTCTGCGTCCTCTGTGCCTCTGTGGTGAGTCCTGAGTATTTCACTCTTAACTCTAACCGACCCATGACGGACGGCGGGGCTCGGTTGCGCGCGCGCGCCGCCGAGCCCCGCCGTTTTTCTTTTCGTTGCGACCGCCGAATGACAGTCGCACGGTTAACTTGCTACCTGCGCGCGCGGCGCGTGTTGCGCGCGCCCTGCTGCTGCTGCTGCGCGAGGCGTTCGAGGGCCGCGAGGCGGCGCTCCATCGCGGCGTTGTCGGCGCGCAGCGTGTTGACCTCGGCGCGCAGCGTCGTCACCTCGGCGGTCTTGGCCTGAAGCTCGGCGGTGCGCGCGTCGAGCGCCTTGACCGCCGCGAGCGAGACGCCCGCGAGGTCTTGCACGCCGATGGAGATGTTGTTCGTGCCGAGGCCGAACGACTTGTAGAAGTCCTCGGCCATCGGGCCCATGTGGCGCACCTGCCGGCCCTCGTCGATGTAGTTCCAAGTGCTCACCGAGAGGTTGCGGATGCGCGCCAGCACGTCGTCGCCCTTGACGTTCACGAAGTTCTCTTTCGTGTAGCGGCTCGAAGTGCAGTTGAAGACGCCCGACCCGGCGGGCAGGTTGCACCCGGTCGTGCCGCCGAGGTTGGTGCGGAAGCGGAAGCCGCCCGTGGCGCGCGCCGCGAACTCGTTGTTCGCCGTGTTGCGGAACGTGTCGGCGGTCTGCTGGGCCGCGCCGTCCGACCAGATGAACGTGCCCGAGAAGCCGTTGTTCGAGGCGAACTTGCCCATGGCCGTCGTGTGATCCTGATCGGCGGTCACGTTGTAGCCGAGGGCGACGGCGGCGAGCCCGCGGATGTTGAAGGTGTCGGGGTCGCACTTGCCGTTGATGAGCGGGCCGCCCGACTGCGCCTTGTTGCCGAAGGCGACGCCGTAGGTGTCGCACACGCGGTTGCCCGCGCCCGCCGAGAACCCGGCGGCTCCCTTCACCTGATTGCCGCTGCCGAAGACGATGCTCGACGTGCTCTCGGCGGAGTTCGTGTCGCCGAAGGCGAGCGCGTAGAGGCCGATGGCGGTCGAGTTCGAGCCGCCCGCCCACGAGAAGAAGCCGACGTTGGCGTCGTCCCACTCGTTGTCGGCGTAGCCGGAGCGGAACGCGCCCTTGTAGGAGTCCCAGGAGGTGCGGTAGCCCTTGCCCTGCATCGGGGAGACGCCGATGCCGAGGTTCCCGGTGGCGACGAAGCTGCCGTTCTGGAAGACCTTGAACCACGCGGGCGTGTGGCCGCCGGGGCCGGAGCAGCAGGTCGAGCCGCCGCGCAGGTTGATCATGGGGGCCGTGCCGTTGGCGTCGCCCACCGAGAGCTGCTCCGCGCCGGGGACGAACTTGACGAAGTTGGCGTCCGTGTAAGCCTTGTTGGTGGCGTCGGTCGCGCTGACGGGGTTGCCGACGTTCGTGATCGCCACGCCGTTGGCCGAGAGGCCGTTGACGAAGGTGTTCTGGCCCGTCCACGCGTTCTGCGCGTTGAGCTTTGCGACGTTCGGCGAGAGGCGAGCCTCGCCGATGACGCCCGAGGTCGCCGCGTCGTTAATGGCCGAGACGATGGCCGTGCCGGTCATCGAGCCGCCCCCGCCGCCGGTGGCCGCGGTCGTCTGCTTCGTCCCGTCGGGGAAGACGAGCCCGTTGCCCGCGCCGGTGATCTTGACGTTGCCCACCACGTCGAGCGCCTGCGTCGGGGCCGACGTGCCGATGCCGACGCGCCCGGCGGCGGTCACGCGGAAGCGCTCCGGCGAGGGCAGAACGCTCCCGTCGTGGTAGGTGAGGCTGCCGTCGCCGTTCACGCGCAGCGAGAAATCGTTGCTGGAGTAAGCGCCGTTGAAGAACCCGATGAAGTTACGCGTGTTGTCCCACGAGAAGCCGCCCTTCTGCACGCCGGCGACCGAGAAGCCGAAGTTGTTGTTGCCCGTGCCCGCGGCGTCGAGGACGAGGCCGTAGCCGTTGATCGAGCCGGTGGTGCGGATGATGCTCATGGCCCCGTTCTGCGAGGGCACCGCCCCCAGAATGGTGAGGCGCGCGTCGGGCGTGCTCGTGCCGATGCCGATGAAGCCGTTGGCCGCCTCCGTGATCGACGAGTCCCCGGCGGTGCCGACGTTGTCCGTCCACTTGACGAGCCGGTTGGCCGTGCTGGCGACGGTCGTGGAGAGCGCGCCCGCGGTGCCGCCCGCCAGCAGGTTGAGCTTCGAGCCCGCCTCCGCGCCCGACTTGAGCACCGTGCCGTCGTCGAAGACGATGCCGCCGCGCGCGCGGATCGTGCCCGCCACGTCGAGCGTCGCCTCGGGCTTGTCGGTGCCGATGCCGACGCGACCGTCCGGCGTGATGCGCATCCGCTCCTCGTCGCGGCTGAGGAAGAGGTCGCCCGTGCGGAAGGTGAGCGCGCCCGTGGTGCTCGTCACCTGACCGCTCACGCCGTCGTGCGCCGCGACGGTCGCCGCGCGCTGCTTGTCGCGCACGACAGTGATCGCGCCCGCCGCCTCGCCCGCCTCCACCTTCTGCGCCTGGCGGCTCGCCGCGAGCGCCTTCGACTGCTCCGCCGTCAGCTCGCCCTCGCGCGCCGCGCCGAGCGAGACGCGCCCGCCTTCGAGCGTCATGGCGCAGAGCCGCTGGCTCGCGCGACCGCTCGTGTCCTTCACCGTCACCACGCACACGTACGAGCCGTCGGCGAGCGCCTGCCGCGCGTCCGCCGGCTTCCAATCGATGATGCTGCCGGGGCGCGCGCCGGAGTCGAACACCTGCTCGCCCGCGGCGGCGTAGACTTCGAGCCGCATCTGTAAGGCTTCCGCCGGGGCGGTGAAGCGCGCGCCCGCCTCGGTCGCCGACGCGACGACCGCCGGGGCGCTCGACTTCGCGGGCGCGGCGGCATCGTTCTGCGTGTTGTTGTTCTGAGCCGCGGCGCCCTGACCCGCCGCGTAGGAAGAAAGTATGATGATGGTCAGGATGGTCGAGACCAGTTGGCGCGTGCTTTTCATTTCCCCACTCCTTATGTTCGCTCGTTCCCCGGACGGTCGGCGGGCTTATTTATGAAGATGAAACGCCGATCCGTCTTGTAAAACTTCCCCTTCACTGACGAACGCGGAACGGGGCGGCGAAAAGGATCACCGCGCCGCGGAAAAATTTTCCGGCAGGGATCGACCGACGCGCCGGGCCGCGGCGTTTTGTAGTAGCTCAAATTGAGATCGGGTGTCGCTGGGACGGGATTCACCACAGAGGCACAGAGGACGCAGAGATCACACAGAGAAAAACCTCTGTGCCCCCTCCGTGCCCCCCGTGACTCCGTGGTGAGTCCTGACTCTTTAACTGAACCATGACCGGACGCCGCGCCCTTCGCCCGCCCGCGCCGCCTTCGTGTATAATCAAAGGCGTCTCCGCAAAATCCATTAAGAAGTTTTCAGGAGTCTGACGCCATGAAAAGCTCGATTCTCATCTCGCTCCTGCTCTGCCTGCCCGCGGCTGCGCTCGCGCAGGGGCGGGGCGGCGGCGGCGGGCGCGCGCCGCAGAAGAAGTCCGCGGCGTCGCAGCAGCGGAAAATCTTCCCGTACAACTACACCATCGACGATCTGCCGAACGGGCTCCGGCTCGTCACCGTCCCGACCGATCAGCCGAACCTCGTCGCGCTCTACATCGTGGTGCGCACCGGCTCGCGCAACGAGGTCGAGCCCGGCAAGAGCGGCTACGCCCACTTCTTCGAGCACCTGATGTTCCGCGGCAGCAAGAACTTCACGCCCGCGCAGCGCGACGAAATCCTGAAGCGCGCCGGGGCGTCGTCCAACGCCTACACCGACGACGACCGCACCGTCTACCACGAGGTCTTCTCGAAGGAGGACTTGGACAAGGTGATGGAGCTGGAGGGCGACCGCTTCAAGTACCTCCAGTACGAGCCCGCCGAGTTCAAGACCGAGTCGCTCGCGGTGCTGGGCGAGTACAACAAGAACAGCGCGAACCCGACCTCGAAGCTCTTCGAGGTGCTGCGCGAGACGGCCTTCAAGACGCACACCTACGCGCACACGACGATGGGCTACGTCAAAGACATCGAAGACTTCCCGAACCAGTACGAGTACAGCCGCCAGTTCTTCAGCCGCTACTACCGGCCCGAAAACGTGACCGTCCTCATGGTCGGCGACGTGACCAGAGAGCGCGCCCTCTCGCTCGTCAAGAAGAACATGGGCGACTGGCAGCGCGGCAACTTCACGCCCGACATCCCGCGGGAGCCCGAGCAGGACGCGCCCCGCGAGGCGACCATCCCGTGGGCGAACCCGACGCTCCCCTACCTCGCCGTCGCCTACCGCGCGCCCGCCTACTCCGACGAGACGAAGGACAAGATCGCGCTCGACCTGCTGGCCTCCATCGCCTTCGGCGAGAACTCCGACATCTACCAGCGCCTCGTCCTGAAGGAGCAGAAGGTGGATTTCATCAGCGCGGGCGAGGAGGACAAGATCGATCCCGAACTCTTCACCGTCTTCACGCGCGTCAAAAAGGAGGAGGACGTGCCCTACGTCCGCGGGCAGATCCTCGCAACCGTCAAGCGCTACTCGACCGAGCTGGTCCCGCAGAAGAAGCTCGACGACACGCGCTCGCGCTTCCGCTACGGCTTCGCGATGGCGATGGACAGCTCCGAGGCCATCGCCAATGCGCTCGCGCCCTACATCGCGCTCCGGCGCACGCCCGAGACCATGAACAAACTCTTCGCCCTCGCCGACACCGTCACGCCGCAGGACTTGCGCGACATCGCCGCGAAGTACCTGAAGGAGACGAACCGCACCGTCGTCACGCTCGCGACGAAGAAGGGCGGCGACAGCGCCGCGAAGGGGGGTGCGCAATGACGAAGAACACGCTCCCCGTCTCGCTCGCGCTCTGCCTGCTCCTGACGCCCGCGATGAACACCAACGCACAGCGCAAGGGCGCGAAGAAGCCCGCCGCCAAGCCGCCCGCCGCGTCGATGATGCGGGGCGCGGGCAGCGAAGTCCTGCTCCCGACCAGCTCGCCGCTCGTCACCTTCCGCATCCTCTTCATGACGGGCTCGGCGGCTGATCCGGCGGGCAAGGAGGGCCTCGCGAACCTGACCGCCTCGATGCTCTCCGACGGCGGCTCGCGCCTGATGTCCTACGATCAGATCACGGAGGCGTTCTACCCGATGGCCGCGGGCTTCGGCTCGCAGGTCGATAAGGAGATGACCGTCTTCACCGGCACGACGCACGTCGACAACCTCGAACGCTACTACGGGATCGTCCGGCAGATGCTCCTCGATCCCGGCTTCCGCGAGGACGACTTCGCGCGCGTCAAGACCGACGCGATCAACTACCTCAAGGTCTCCCTGAGCCAGTCGAACGACGAGGAGCTGGGCAAGGAGGCGCTCTACAACGTCATCTACGCCGGGCACCCTTACGGCCACCACAACGTCGGGCGCGTCTCCGCGCTCGAATCGATCACCATCCAGGACGTGCGCGACTTTTACCGCACACACTACACGCGCGCCGCCTTCGTCCTCGGGCTCGCGGGCGGCTACCCGAAGGACTTCCCGGCGCGCGTGCGCGCCGACTTCGCGAAGCTCCCGGCGGGGCAGCCCGCCCCGAGCAACTTCTTCACGCCGCGCGTCGAGCCGGGCACGCAGATCGAGATCGTCAAGCGCGACACGCGCTCGACCGCCATCTCGCTCGGCTTCCCCGTCAACGTCACCCGCGCCGACAAGGACTACCCCGCGCTCGCGCTCGTCGCCTCCTACCTCGGCCAGCACCGCTCCTCGAACAGCTACCTGTACCAGCGCCTGCGCGAGGCGCGCGGGCTGAACTACGGCGACTACGCCTACATCGAATACTTCCCGCGCGGGATGTTCCGCTTCGACCCGGAGCCGAACCTCGGTCGGCAGCAGCAGATTTTCCAAATCTGGCTGCGCCCCGTCCCGCCCGAGCAGGGCCACTTCATCCTGCGCGCCGCGCTCTACGAGTTCGACAAGCTGGTGCGCGACGGGATGTCGCAGGAAGCCTTCGAGCAGACGCGCGAGTTCCTGTCGAAGTACACGAACATCCTCACGCAGACGCAGAACGCGCGGCTCGGCTACGCGCTCGACAGCCGCTACTACAAGATCGGCGACTACAACGACTACATGCGCGGGCAGCTCTCCCGCCTCACGCTCGAAGACGTGAACCGCGCGATCAAGGAGCACCTGTTGACGAACCGGATGCGCATCGTCGTCGTCACGAAGGACGCCGAGGCCCTGCGCGACGCCATCGCCTCGAACAAGCCCTCGCCCATCACCTACAACTCGCCCAAGCCGCAGCAGATCATGGACGAGGACAAGGTGATCCAGACCTACCCGATTGACGTGAAGCCGGAGAACGTCCGCGTCGTCCCCGTCGAGCAGGTCTTCCAGTAAG
>DASVQC010000017.1:0-17073 GCA_036389335.1 Pyrinomonadaceae bacterium
CACTCATCACCCAACACTCAGTACTCATCACTCAGTACTCATCACTCATCACTTCCGGCCTATCACCTGTCACCGTTCACCCGTCACGGATTTGCCGCCCGGGGCGTGACGCCCGCCGTCGAGGTGTTGCGCTTGAAGTCGGAAGCGTTGTTGTTCGTGTCGGTCGCGTTCGGGCTGCGGATGAGATCGACGGTGGCGGGCGCGTCGGCGAAGACGAGGGGCGCGCCTTCGCCGAACGAGTTGAAGGGCGCGGCGGGGGCCGCGGAGCCGTTCTGGTAAGTCAGGCCGTCGAGCTTGACGCCGCCCAACTCGATCTTGATCCCGCCCGTCGAGTTGTTCAGGTTGAACCCGCCGCCCTGTACGGCGAAATCCGCCGCCGCGCCGAACGTGCTCGCCCCGTTGACGACGATGAAGTAAGAGCGCGGCTGGATGAGCGTCGTCAAACTTCCCGCCGCCCCCGGCAGCATCACCGTGCTCACCGCGCTCGTGTTGCCCGATCCGCGGAACGAGATGACGAGGCCGCTGACGTCGAGCGTCCGGTCGGTCGTGTTGTAAAGCTCGACGAAGTCGGCGCGCGGCTGCGTGGCCGAAGACGAGAACGAGACCAGCGCCTCGTTGATGACCACCTGCCCGGCTGCGGCGACGGGCGGGGCCGTCACGCTCAGCGCGGCGGGCTCGCTCGCGACGCCGCCCGACGCCGCCGTGACGCGGGCCGCGCCCGCCTTGATCGCCGTCGCCAGCCCGCCCTCGTCGACGGCGGCGACGCCCTCGTCGCTCGAAGACCACGCGAAGGCGAGCCCGCCCATCTCCCGGCCATCCTGATCGAAGCCGCGCGCGACGAACTGCTGCGTCGCGCCCGCCGCGACCGTCGCCGCCGCGGGCGAGACGACCACGCGCGTCAGGACGGGCGGCGGCGGCTTGACCGTGAGCGTCGCCGCGTCGCTCTTGACCGCGTTCGCGCCGGCGCTCGCCGCCGCCGTGACGCGGGCCGCGCCCGCGCCGCGCCCGCCGACGATTGCGACGGCGCTGCCGTCTTCGTTAATCGTGATCGACTCGACGCGCGCGACGCTCTCGTCGTCGGAGACGAAGGCGAAGGTCGCGCCGCGCAACGGCTGATCGAACTGATCGAAGGCACGCGCGGTCAACCGCTGCGTCTGACCGACGAAGATCGTGGACGCGGCGGGCGCGACCTCGACGCGCGACAGCACGGGCGGCGGGGGGTTGACTGTGAGCGGGGCCGCGCCTTGCATCCCGCCCGCCCGCGCGCGCACGCTCGTCGTGCCCGCCGAGGCAGAGGCGGTCGCGTCCGTGCCCGCGCCGGTCGTGGGCGCGAGCGCGACTTTCGTAGAGTCGCCCGCGTCCCAGATGAACGAGACGTTCGGCAGCTCGACTTCCGCGCCGCCCGACGTGACGAAAGCGCGCGCGCTGAAAGTCTGCCGCGCCCCTGCGTCGAGCCGCGCGGCGGCGGGCGTGATCTCGATGCGCGCGACGGGCGGCGAGCCGAAGGGCGTGCCGTCGGCCCGCGTGCCCGGCGAGAAGGCGCGACCGGCGGCGCGCGCGGCTGTAGTGTGCGCGACGAAGCCGCCGCCCGCGGCCCCCGCCTCCGCGTCGGGCGAGCGAGTGATGGATTGATTGGTCGGCGCGGCGGGCGCTTCGGTGAAAACGCTGCCGTAAGACTGCGACGCGACGAGACGGTCGCCGCCCGCGGCGGGCAGCTTGACGGCGAGGGTGTCTCCGCCGTCGTTGAGTCCGAGCGAGACGGCTACGAAGACGAGCGCGCCGCCGAACGCCGGGTCGCGCGCGGGCGGAGAGCCGCCGCCGAAGACGACGACCGCCCGCCCGGCGGCGAGCGCCGTGGCCGCGGGGAAGGTGAAGCGGTTGCTCGTGGCGTCGGCGATGACCAAGCCTGACAGGTCGAGCGGCGCGTCGGAATCGTTGAGCAGCTCGACGAACTCGTCGTCGTCGGAGTTACGCGCCCCGTCGCGGTTGGCGTCGCCCTCGACGCTCGCGGTGCCCGAGTCGTCGGGCGGAACGTCCGCGAGAATCTCGTTGATGACGAGCGGCGCGCGCACCGCGAGCACGGCTTGGCCGGAGACGGTCTCGCCGCCGCTCGTCGCCGTGGCGACGATGCCGACCGTTCCGATCCCGACGCCGCGCGCGAGCCCGTCAGACGAAACGGTCGCCGCCTGTGAATCGGAGGCCGTCCAGTTGAACGAGACGTTCGCCAGCGGCAGATCGTTCTGATCGAAAGCCTGCGCGGAGAACTGCCGCGCCTGCCCGCGGTTGACGAACGCTTCGGCGGGGCTGACGACGACGCGCTTGACCACGGGCGGCGGCTGCGCGACCTCCAACCTCGCCTCGCCGCTCGACACGACGCGCGCGCCGTCCGTCGCCGTCGCCACGATGCGCGCCGCGCCCGCCCTCAGCCCGGACACGTTAACAATCGCGCTCCCTTCGTCGCCGCCACGAGTCGCTTCGCCGGGCGCGGCGACGCCCGCGTCGCTCGACGAAAAAGCTATCCGCGCCGCCGCGTAAGCGTGATCGAACTGATCGAAGGCGCGCGCCGTGAACTGCTGCGCGCCGCCGACGAAGATCGTCGCGGAGGTCGGCGACAGCTCGACGCGCGTCAGGACGGGCGGCGGCGGGTTGACGACGAGGGCCGCGACGGCTTCGCGACCGCCCGCGCGTGCGCGGACGGTGAAGCTGCCGGAGGCGCGAGCGGTGGCCTTCGTCGCCTCGCCGCTCGCGGGGGCGAGAGACGCGCCCGCGGGCGCGCTCGCGTCCCACGCGAAAGAGACGCCCGCCACTTCGACCTCGCCCGCGCCGACGCCCGCGAAGGCGCGCGCCGCGAACGCTTGCGACGCCCCGATGTCGATGGCGGTCGAGGCGGGCGTGATCTCTATGCGCGTAATCTGTCGGGAGCCGAACGGCGTGCCGTCGGGGAGCGTGCCGGGCGAGAAGGCGCGCGACGCGGCGTCCGCCGCAGAGAGGTGCGCGACGAAGCCCGCGCCCAAGCCGCCCGCGGCTTCACGCTCGCGCGTGACGGACTGGTCGGTCGGCGCGGGCGCGAGGCCCTGCGCGCCGTAGGCGAGCGAGGCGAGTGTGATCTCGTCGCCCCCGACTTTCAACTTGAGCGCGACCGTGTCGCCGCCGTCGTTCAGGCTGAGAGATGAGGCGACGCGCACGAGCGACGCGCCGAAGGCCGGATCGTCCGCGGGCGGTCTGCCGCCCCCGAAGAGGACGAGCGCGCGCCCGGCTGCGAGAGTCGTGCCGGGCGGGAAGGTGAAGCGATCCGTCGCCGCGTCCGATACGCGCACGCCGGAGAGATCGACCGCGGAGTCTGACGGGTTGAACAGCTCTACGAATTCGTCGTCGCCTGCGTTGCGGACGCCGTCGCGGTTCGCGTCGCCTTCGACCGCGGCGGTCGAAGCGTCGTCGGGCGGCACGTCTGCGAGAACCTCGCTGATCGTGATCGGCAGTCTTACTTCCAGCGTCGCGCGCGCCGACGCCGTGCCGCCCGCCCCGTCTTCGGTCGTGGCCGTGAGGTTCGCAGAGCCGACGCCCGCGCCGCGTGCAAGGCCGTTCGCGTCAACGGTCGCGACGGCGGCGGAGTCCGTCGTCCAAACGAAAGCCGCGTCGCGGACGACCGCGCCGTTTTGATCGAACGCGAGCGCCGTGAGTTGAACCGTGCCGCCCCGGTTCAGCGGCGCGGAGCCGGGCGACACTTCGACGCGGAAGACGCGGCGCGGCGGCGGGACGACGAAGAGCTGCGCGGGCGCGGAGCGCGTCCCGCGGGCCGTGGCCGTGACCTGCGCGACGCCGAGACTGACGGCGCGGGCCGTGCCGTCGTCGCCAACTGTCGCGACGCTTTCATCGCCCGACTGCCAGGCGAAGAAGACGCCGCGCAACTCTCGCCCCGCGCCGTCGAACGCGCGGGCGTCGAAGCGGCACGTCGCGCCCACCTGCGCCTCGCAGCGCGCGGGCTCGACCTCTACGCGCGCGACCGGCACTGAGACTTGGAAGGGCGTGCCGTCCGCCTTCGTCCCCGGCGAGAAGGGGCGACCGGACGCCCCCGCGAGCGTCTGGTGCGGCGCGAAATCGCCCGCCACGTCGGGCGCGCGCGTGAGCGACTGGTTGCGGTCGCCTTCGAGATCGAACGCGCCGCCGTAAGTCATCTCTTCGACGACCTCGCCCGAAGGATCGAGCAGGGCGACCGTGTCGCCGCCGTTCAGCAGCGAGAGGCCGCCCGTCGAAGCCGTGACGACGCGGGCCGCGGCGAACGCCGGATCGAGCGGGTTGAAGGTCGCCGCCGCCGCGCCGCCGAAGACGACCGCAGCCGTGCCGGGCGGGAGGACGAAGCCGCGGGGGAAGGCGTGGCGGGTCGTCGCCGCGCCCGCCGCGTCGCGCGTCGCGACGCGGTAGCCGCCGAGATCGACGTCGACAGCGGAGGCGTTGACGATCTCGACGAACTCGTCCTGCGACGCGCTTCGCTGGCCGTCGCGGTTCGCGTCGCCCTGCGCGCCGTCGGGCGGATCGGCCAAGACCTCGTTGACGACCAGCGACAGCGCACGCACGCGCAGCGTCGCCTCCGCCGTCGCGCCTCCGGCGGCGGCCCTGATGCGCGTCTCGCCCGCGCTCAACGCGCGCGCTCTCCCGTCGGCTTCGACCGCGGCGACGCCCGCGTCATCCGAACTGAAATCGACGCTCGCGCCGACGATCTCTTCGCCGTCCTCGTCAACCACGGTCGCGCGGTAGAGGACGGAACGGCCAACGCCGAGCGTCGCGTCGGCGGGGGAGAGGGAGACGCGCGCGGCGCGGCGCGCGCCGATCAACTCGACGCTCGCCTCGTTGCCGGAACGCCCGTCCGCGGTGATCGAGAGGGCGACGACGCCCGCGCCCGCGAGCGCGCCGGGGAGCTTGAAGCGAATCTCGTCGAGGCCGGGGAGATCGGGCGAGGGGATTGATGATTCGATCTGAAGCTCCCGACCGGCGATCCTGACCGAAAGAGTCTCGGCGCGGCGGACGCCGGTGGCGAAGAGCGTGACGCGGCGCGGGCCGTTCGCGCCGTCGTGCGGATCGAAGGGCGCGCGCTTCTGCGTCGCGGAGTCGAGCATGATGGCCGCGCCCGTGCCGTCGCCGCGCTCGGTGAAGACGGCGGGCGCGGAGCGCGAGATCGGCACGACGGCGCGCGAAGGGTGGCCGTCGTGGTTGGTGACGACGATCTCCGCCGCGCCCGGCTCGGTCTCTTCGGGGATTTGGAAGTTGACCTGCGCGGGCGAGACGAAGAAGAGCTGCGCCGCGCGACCGTTGACGGTGACGGAGCTGTTTTTGAAGGAGCGCGGGAACGTGCCGTCGGCGAGTCGCTCTGCCTGCGCGGCGGCGAGCGAGAGGTTCGTGCCGCGCGCGACGGCGATCTGGCCGGGCGCGAGGGTTTGCCCCGCGCCGAGATCGCGGCTGGGCGTCGCGCCGTGGCGCAACTTCAGATCGGGCGAGAAGGGCGCGCGGGGCGCGAGGGCGGCGATGAAGATTTCGGAATCATTGGCGAACTCTTCGGACGAGGCCGGGACGGCGACGACGCGCGGGAAGTTGAAGGCGACGAGCGAGCCCGCGTCGTCGAGCGAGGAGACGACTTCGGCGGCGGCGGCGGGCGCGTCGGTGACGCGCGCGAGTTGATTGGTCGGCAGATCGTAGAGATACAGCTCGACGCCGCCGTCCGTGTTCCCGCCGACCACGCTGCGGCGCGTGGCGAAGGCGACGCGCGAGCCGTCGCCGCTGATGGTCGCGTCGAGCGGCACGTCGGCGACGCGCGAGCCGAGTCGCGTGAGCTGGCGCGTCGCGCCGTTGCGACCGTCGTAGAGGAAGACCTGCGTCGTGTTGGGCGCGGTCTCAGCCGCGTAGACGACGCGCGTGCCGTCGTCGCTGACGGCGCGCGCGGGGCCGAGCGCGAGCCGCGCGACGTTGTCGCCGAGGGTCAGAAAAGTTTTCGTGCCGAGACGGCAGAGCACGAGAGCGAGTCGCGGCGTGGACGCGCCCGCGGGAGCGTCGTCGCGGACGAAGGCGACGCTTGAGCCGTCGCCGCTCAGCTTAGCGTCGCGCGCGCCCGCCGCGCCGGACGTGTCCGTGAGCTGCGTGAAGCGGCTGGCCGCGGTTTCGTAGACGAAGAGTTCGGAGTTGGCGTCGGGGTTCTCGCCGGTGAGGTCGCGGTCGGACGTGAAGGCGACGACGCGACCGTCGTCCGAGATAGACGGCTGAAAATTCCCGTCGCTGGCGCGGGACGACGGGCCGTCGGGCGTCGTGTGCGTGAGCTGCGTGAGGCGTCCGGCGGCGGAGAGAAATATCTCGGAGTTTCTGTCGGCGTTCTCGCCCAGAAGGTCTTCGGCGCTGGCGAAGGCGACTGCGGAGCCGTCCTGCGAGACCGCGGCGGCGGGCGCGCGCGACGGGGCGAGCGTCGAGAGGCGGGGCGGGTCGGAGGTGATGTCCGCCGCGAACGCGCGGAAGCGCGGGCCGCCCGCGTCGCCCGAAAGGTTCGCGGTCGATTCGAAGACGACGCGCCGCCCGTCGCCGCTGAGCGTCGGGTTGAGGCTGGTGGCGTTTTCGGGGGTGAAGGTGACGCGGCGGATGGCCGTGCCCTGCGAGCGCACGCGCGAGGTGGCGCAGGCGAGGGCCAGCGCGAAGCAGGCGAAAAGGGTTAAGCACCGCGCGTGAGGGCGCAAAGTGTGTGCTCGCGTTTCTCGGCCATCGGATGAGGCGATGGGCCGTGTGAGGGAACCGGGGTCGCGGCGCGGACGCCGAGACGCGCTACGAGTGTGACTGATTAACTGTGCGTTTTACGTTGCGCGCTTCGCGACTGAGACGGTGATGAGGTTGCGCGGCGCGCACGGCCCGCTTGAATGCCGGGCATTCTACAACTTTCGCGCGGGAAGGCAAGAAGAATTATCGCCCGTCGTTCGCGGGGCCGCGAACCACGTGATCATGGGCGGCGACTCGGTTCGATCTTGAGTGTGTTGCGGGGGAGGTGCACCGCAGAGTCGCGGAGGGGCGCGGAGGGGGCGCGGGGAAGACCCTTCAACTCTCTGCGCGATCTGTGCGGTTCCCCGCGCCCCGGCGGCGAGTCTTAATCATGGTGCCTGTGACGGAGGCGTCCGCTTAACCGTCGCTCAAACTCGCCGCCGCGCGCGAGTCTCCGAACTCGGGCAGCGCCTCGAAGACTTCGAGCGCGTACTTGACGTTGTTAAACGGCGCGGAGACCTGCACGCCCTGAATCATCCCGCGGACGGCGACGAGCGACTCGCGCGCGATCTGCAACCCCTCGTCGCGCGCGAACTCTTTGCCGCGCTCCGAGGCTTTGCGCATCCGCTCCATGATCTCGTGCGGGACGCTCACGCCCGGCACCTCGTTGTGCAGAAACTCGGCGTTGCGGTAGGAGACGAGGGGCCAGATGCCCGCGATGAGGGGCACGCGGACGTGCTCGATGCGCTTGAGGAAGCCGCGCAGTTGCTCCACGTCGAAGACGGGCTGCGTGATGGCGAACTCCGCGCCCGCCTCCACCTTGTACTCGAAGCGCCTGATCTCCTCTTCGAGGTTGATCGCGCCGGGGTTGACGCCGACGCCGATGCAGAAGGAGGTCGGGCAGCCGATGGGGTTGTTGCCGAGGTCGAGGCCGTGGTTGAGCTTGTTAACCATGTTGGTCAGGCCGATGGAGTCGATGTCGAAGACGGCGGTGGCGTCCGGGTAGGGCCCCATCTTCGGCGGGTCGCCCGTGATGATGAGGAGGTTGCGCAGGCCGAGCGCCGCCGCGCCGAGCAGATCGCTCATCATGCCGAGCAGGTTGCGGTCGCGGCAGCAGTAGTGCAGCACCGACTCAAGGCCGATCTCGCGCTCGACCAGCAGCGCCGTCGCCTGCGCGCTCATGCGCGTCTGCGCGCGCGGCCCGTCCGGGATGTTGACGGCGTCCACGCCCGCCGCCTTGAGCAGGCGGATCGACTCGATGGTCTTCTCCGGGTCGCAGCCTTTGGGCGGCAGCACCTCGCAGGTGGTGACGAACTCGCCGCGCGAGAGCTTGCCCGCCCAGTGCGAACGCTCGGCGAAGGGGACGACCTGCACGTCGGCGGGCGTCAGCTCGACGACCGCGGCGGGCTCGGCGAGCCTGCCGGTGAACCTGCGCTGGCGCGGCGAGGCGGCGCGCACGGCGTCGGAGATGAGCTTGATGTGCGCGGGCGTGGTGCCGCAGCAGCCGCCGATGAACTTGACGCCCGCCTGTATGAGCCGCTTCGCGTACTTCGCCATGTACTCGGGCGAGCACATGTAGAACTGCCGGCCCTGCACGTCGCGCGGCAGGCCCGCGTTCGGCTGCGCGGAAAGCTTCTTGCGCGTCACGCCGCGCATCTTCTCGACGGCGCTCAGGACGAGCGCGGGGCCGACGCCGCAGTTGAGCCCGATGACGTCCGCGCCCCACTCGTCGAGCCGCTGGGTGAAGACTTCGGGCGTCGTGCCGAACAGCGTGTTGCCGTCCATCTGCACGGTCATCTGCGCGACGACCGGCAGGTCGCACAGCTCCCCGACGGCGCGCAGGGCCTCGCGCATCTCCGAGATGTCGGAGAAGGTTTCGAGCACGAAGAGATCGACGCCGCCTTCCAAAAGAGCCGCGGCCTGCGCCTTGAACATCTCCTTCGCCTCCCCGAACGAGGTCGGCCCGTAGGGCTCGATGCGGAGGCCGAGGGGGCCGACAGCGCCCGCGACGTAGGCCCGCTCGCCGGCGGCCCCGCGCGCGATGCGCGCGGCGGCGAGGTTGATCTCGCGCAAGTTACCTTCGAGCCCGTACTGCTGGAGCTTGTGGTAGGTCGCGCCGAAGGTGTTCGTCTCGATGACCTCGGCCCCGGCGCGTATGTACTCCTCGTGCACCTCGCGGACGAGATCGGGGTTCGTCAGGTTCAGCTCGTCGTAGGAGCGGTTGATGTAGACGCCCTTCACGTAGAGCATCGTGCCGACCGCCCCGTCGAAGACGGTGACGTGATCGCTCGCGAGCAGGTCTCGGAAGTTGTCCATGGGTAGCTGTTAGCCGTTAGCTGTTAGCTGTTAGCTTTTTTGTTCGGCTGAAAGCTAATCGCTAACAGCTAACGGCTCCAAAAAAAATTCCCGCGCCAAACAACGCGGGACTTCAAAGGGTATCGAAGTTGTGCGGGCGCTGAAGCGCCGAGCTGTTTAGCCGTTTGTTTTACGTGGCCGCAAGTCGCCTTAACTCACCACGTCTTGTCAAACGGGCTTATACGCCCCCGCGGGCGGGCGTGTCAAGCGGGCCGAATCGGCGCAAACTTCCGGCGCAACCCGCCGCGACCGCGCGGCTTCAAACGTGGTAAGTGTTTGCGGCGGCTGTGCGCCGCGGGGCGGAAAGCCTTGACAGTGGGGGCCATTCTTTGGCTGAATGCGTTGAAACGGCGCAGGCGATTTCTACCATCCGTGCATGAGAAGACCGAAGGCGGGGGACACGAGCCATGAGTGTAAGCGTTGACGCGACGGGGGTGAGGGGCGAGGCTGTAAACATCGACCGCGCGGGGATCGGCGGGCACCCGCGCGGGCTCTCGACCCTCTTCTTCACCGAGATGTGGGAGCGCTTCAGCTACTACGGGATGCGCGCCATCCTCATGCTCTACATGACGAAGGCGCTCTCGGACGGCGGGCTCGCCTTCGACACGAAATACGCCGGGCTCATCTTCGGCACCTACGCCTCGTCGGTCTACTGGACGCCGCTCGTCGGCGGCTGGCTCGCCGACAAAGTCTTCGGCACGCGCCGCGCCGTCCTCATCGGCGGCATCATCATCGCCTGCGGCCACTTCTCGATGGTCTTTCACTCCATGGCGAGCTTTTACGGCGGGCTCGCCCTCATCGCCGTCGGCACGGGACTGTTGAAGCCGAACATCAGCGCGATGGTCGGGCAGATGTACGCCGAGGGCGACGAGCGGCGCGACGCGGGCTTCTCGATCTTCTACATGGGCATCAACCTCGGCGCGCTCATCGCGCCCATCGTGTGCGGCTTCCTCGCCCAGAAAGAGTGGTTCAGGAACCTCCTCGCTTCGTGGGGGTTTGATCCCGCCAACAGTTGGCACTGGGGCTTCGGCGCGGCGGGCATCGGGATGACGCTCGGCTTGATCCAGTACGTGATGGGGCGCGACCGCCTGAAGGGCATCGGCGAAAAGCCCGTGCGGAAGAAAGACGCCGACATCGATCAGCTAAAAGCCCACGACGCTTCCAGAGGCTTGGACGTGGTGACGCTCGTGCTCGCGCTCGTCGGGGGCGTCATCGGTTTTTACTTCAGCTACGACGCGACGGTCGGCCCGGTCTCGGCCCTCTTCTTCACGGTCGTCGGCCTCGCCTTCGGCTACATCGGCGGCATCTGCCGGCACCTGAACCGGGGCGAGATGGGGCGCGTCGGCGTCATCTTCGTCCTCTTCGTCTTCTCGGTCATCTTCTGGATGTCGTTCGAGCAGGCGGCGACGAGCTTGACGCTCTTCGCGGATCAGTTGACGCGCACGAGCGTCCTCGGCTTCTCGTTCCCGTCGAGCTGGTTCCAGACCGTCCAGCCGACGTTCGTCATCCTGCTCGCGCCGGTCTTCGCGGGCATCTGGCTGAAGTTCGGGAGGCGCAACCCTTCGAGCCCGACGAAGTTCGCCGTCGGGCTCCTGTTCGCCGGGCTCGCCTTCGCCCTCGTCGCCTTCGCCTCGACGCTGACGGGCGCGGGCAAGGTCAGCCCGTGGTGGCTCGTCGGCGTCTACCTCCTCCAGACGCTCGGAGAGTTGTGCCTGAGCCCGGTCGGCCTGAGCACGGTGACGAAGCTCTCGCCCGCGCGCATGGTCGGGCTGATGATGGGCGTCTGGTTCCTCTCGATCTCTTTCGGCAACTTCATCGCGGGCAAACTCGGCGGCGAGTTCGTGCCCGATCCGGGCGCGCTCGCGCACCTGTTCGGCACGGTCGCCGGCGTCACCTTCGCCGCCGCGCTCGTCCTCTTCGCGCTCACGCCGCTCATCAGGAAGATGACGCCGCGATCAACCTAACCTTCTGGAGAATCAACGACCCTTGCGATCACACAAAACTTTTCTCGCCGCGCTCGTACTCAACCTCTGCCTGCTCGCGCCGGCGCTCGCGCAGGAGCGTCTGCTCACCGTCGACGACATCTACGATCCCGTCAGGCGCGTCGACTTCGCCGGCAACCCGCCGAGCCCGCGCTGGCTCAAGGACGGCGAGCACTACCTGCTCGCCAGCCGCGGCGGGCGGGGCGGCGGCGGCGGGGCGGCGGGCCGGGCCAACAGCCCCCTGCTGCGCGTCAACGCGCGCACGGGCGAGGGCGCGCCCTTCCTCGACGCGGCGAAGATGCAGGCGGCGCTCGCCGCGCTGCCGGGCATGAGCGCCGACGACGCGCGGCGGCTCGCCAACCAGTCGTCCTACCAGTTGAACGAGGCGCAGACCGAGGTTCTGCTCAACCACGCGAGGGACTTGTTCGTCTACGACCTCGGCACGTTCAAGGCCGCGCGGCTGACGAACGACCCCGACGAGGAGTCGAACGAGAACTTCAGCCCCGACGGGCGGATGGTCAGCTTCGTGCGCGCCAACAACCTCTTCGTCGTGGACGTGGCGACGCAGAAGGAGCGGCAGCTCACCACCGACGGCTCGCCCAAGCTCATCAACGGCAAGCTCGACTGGGTCTACCAGGAGGAACTCTACGGGCGCGGCAACTTCGACGGCGCGTGGTGGAGCCCCGACTCGACCAAGATCGCGTTCCTCCAGCTCGACGAGTCGCCCGTGCCGAACTTCGCCGTCGTCGATCACATCCCGCTGCACCAGGAGATCGAGCTGACGCCCTACCCGAAGGCGGGCGATCCGAACCCCGTCGTCAGGGTCGGCGTCGTGGACGCGGCGGGCGGGGAAGTGCGCTGGGTGGACACGGCGTCGAAGTACAAGCCGGAAGACCTGCTCGTCGTGCGCGTCGCGTGGACGCCGGACGGGCGGCGCGTCGCCTACGAGGCGCAGAACCGCGAGCAGACGTGGCTCGACCTCAACTTCGCGGACGCGCGCGACGGCAAATCCACGACGCTCTTCAAGGACACGACGAAGGCTTGGGTCGAAGTGATCGATCCGCCGACGTGGCTGAAAGACGGCTCGTTCCTCTGGCAGAGCGAGCGCGACGGCTGGCGTCACCTCTACCACTACGCGGCGGACGGCAGGCTGATCAGGCAGCTCACGCGCGGCGACTGGGAGGTGCGCTCGCTCGAAGGCGTGGACGAGAAGAACGGGCTCGTCTACTTCACCGCCTCCGAGCACAGCAACATCGCCCCGCACGTCTACCGGATGAAGCTCGACGGCACGGGGCTCAAGCGCCTGACCGGGACGGAAGGATCGCACGCGGCCAACTTCAACCCGACCTTCACCATGTTCGTCGACCGCTGGACGGACGTGAACACGCCGACGCAGGTGCGCCTCTTCGACGCGGACGGCAAACTCGTCCGCGCCATCGACGAGAACCCGCGCGAGGCGCTCAGGCAGTTCAAACTCGGCAAGGCCGAGCTGGTCCAAGTCCCGACGCGCGACGGCTTCAAGATGGACGCGATGATCATCCGCCCGCCGGACTTCGACCCGTCGAAGAAGTACCCCGTGATGTCGTTCACCTATTCCGGCCCGCACGCGCCGCAGGTCAAGGACGCGTGGGGCGGCACGGGCTACCTCTGGCACCAGATGCTCGCCGAGAAGGGCTACATCGTCTGGGTCTGCGACAACCGCACGGCGAGCGGCAGGGGCGTCTCGCCGACGTGGCAGTCCTACAAGAACTTCGGCGAGCTGGAGCTGCGCGATCTGGAAGACGGCGTCGCGTGGCTCAAGTCGCAGCCCTACGTGGACGGCTCGCGCATCGGGCTCTGGGGGTGGAGCTTCGGCGGCTTCATGACCACCTACGCGCTCACCCACAGCAAGTCCTTCAAGATCGGCATCGCGGGCGGCAGCGTCACCGACTGGCGCGACTACGACTCGATCTACACCGAGCGCTACATGGGGACGCCGCAGAACAACCCGGAAGGGTACAGGCGGAGCGCGCCGCAGGCGGCGGCGCAAGACCTGAGCGGGAAACTCCTCCTCATCCACGGCGCGATGGACGACAACGTCCACGTCCAGAACACGATCCAGTTCGCCTACGAGTTGCAGAAGGCGGGCAAGCAGTTCCAACTGATGCTCTACCCGAAGTCGCGCCACGGCGTCTCCGATCCGCTCCTCGTCAAACAGATGCGGCAGATGATGACCGACTTCGTACTCAATAATCTGTGATTAGCGGTTAGCTGTTAGCCGTTAGCTTTTAGCCGAACCAAAAGCGGGAGGCAGTCTCGAACGGACTGCCTCCCGTCATCTCTTCCGGCTGACAGCTAACAGCTAATCGCTAACAGCTATCTTCTCTGGCAGCGCGGGCAGAAGTAGGTCGAGCGCCCGGCGCGCGTGACGCGGCGGACGAGCGCGCGGCAGTTGACGCAGGGCTCGCCCTCGCGGTCGTAGACGCGCCAGCGCCCCTCGTAGGCCCCGCCGTAATAACTCCCGTCGATGTCTTCCGGGTTGACGTTCATCGTCGAGCCGTGGGCGATGGACTCGGCGAAGACATCAAGGATCGCGCGGTGCAGGCGCGGGAGGCGGCGCGGCGACAACTCCGACGCGGCGACGAACGGGTTGACGCGCGCGAGGAAGAGCGCCTCCGCCGCGTAGATGTTGCCGAGGCCCGTGACCTTCGTCTGATCGAGCAGGGTCTCCTTCAGGCCGCGGCGCGTGCGCGCGAAGACGCGGCGCAGGTAGGCGGGCGAGAACTCTTCGGAGAACGGCTCGGGCGCGAGCGCGCGCAGCTCCTTCGCCCCCGCAAGCTCGCGCGCCGCGACGAGCTTCATCATCCCGAAGTGGCGCTGGTCGGTGAAGACGAGCGTGCGCGCGTCGTCCAGCTCGAAGAGCGCGTGCGTGTGCTTGGGGAGCGCCGCGCCGCGCGGCAGCAGCAGGAAGCGGCCCGTCATGCGCAGGTGCGCGACGAGGACGAGCCCGGCGTCGAACTCGAAGAGGACGTGCTTGCCGCGACGCCCGACGCGCCCGACCGTGCGACCGCCGAGGCGGCGCGCGAACGCCGCGGGCGAAGTCTCCGGCGCGAGCGCCGGGCGCAGCAGCCGCGCGCGCACGACGCGGCGCGACGAGACGAGATCGTTCAACGCGCGCGCGACGAGTTCGACTTCGGGAAGCTCCGGCATGGGCGAGATCTTTGTAGGGGCGGGGCCCGCCCCCGCCCGCCGCGTCCTATAGAAGCTACGTTGTGGATGGGGTGCGACGCGGGCGGGGGCGAACCCCGCCTCTGCGATCATCGCGTGCGCGGCGCGCTCACTTGCGCGGGGCGAGTTCGCAACCGGCGGCGAGCAGGCTCTCGCGCTTGGCGACCGAAGTCGCCTCGGCGTAAATCCGGAGCACGGGCTCGGTGCCCGACTGGCGGAAGAGCAGCCACGACTCGTCGGCGAAGAGCAGTTTCGTCCCGTCGAGTTTTTCCACCGCCGTCACGTCCCACTCGCCGACCCGCGCGGGCGGCGACTGCGCGAGGCCCGCGACGAGTTCGAGGCCGCGCCCGACGCCGCAGGCCAGATCGCGCCGCCCGAAGTAGAACTCGCCGAACTCGCGGTGCATCTCTTTGACCAGCTCGGAAGGCGTCTTGCCCGCGGCGACGACGGCTTCGAGGAAGAGCAGGGAGTTGAGTATGCCGTCGCGCTCTGGGAGGTGGCCCTTGACGCCGATGCCGCCCGACTCCTCCGCGCCGATCAGGATGTCCTCGCGCAGCATCAGGTCTGCGACGTACTTGAAGCCGATGGGCGTCTCGTGCAGCTTGAGCCCGTGCGCCGCCGCGATGCGCTTGGTCAGGACCGACTGCGAGAACGTCCGCACCACGCCGCCCGTCATCCCGCGCCCGCGCGCGAGGTGGAGCAGCACGAGCGGCACGACCTCGTGCATCGTCATCGTCTCGCCCAGCTCGTTGACCGCGCCCACGCGATCCGCGTCGCCGTCGGTCGCGAGCCCGACGAGCGCGCCCGACTCCGCGACGCGCTGTCGCAGCGGCGCGAGGTTGCGGTCGATCGGCTCGGGCGCGACGCCGCCGAACGTGGGATCGCGCTCGGCGCGGATCGTCTCGACCCCGAGCGCGCCGCCCGCCAGAAAACTCTCCACCCAGCGACCGCCCGCGCCGTGGATCGGATCGACGATCACTTTCGCGCCCGAGGCGCGCAGGCGTCCGAGATCGACGTACGAGCTGATCTGCTCGCGATAACTTTTGACGGAAGGTTCGAGCCGCGCGTGCGTGCCCTGCGGCAGCTCGCCGCGCGAGACGGGGGCGGAATCGACGAGCGTCTCGACGGCGCGCGTCGTCTCGGGCGTCGCGCTCCCGCCCCACGCCGCCTTGATCTTGAAGCCGTTGAACTCCGCCGGGTTGTGCGACGCCGTGATGACGACCCCGCCGTCGGCCTTGCGATCCCTGACCGCCCACGAGACGAGGGGCGTCGGCACGTCGGCGTCGAACATCTCGACGGCGACGGCGTTGCCGGCGAGCACCTGCGCGGCGCGGGAGGCGAACTGATCGGAGAGGAAGCGGCGGTCGAAGCCGACGACGACGAGCGGCGCGACGCGCGCCGCCTCGACCTCGCGCACCTCGGCGCGCTCGGCCCGCGCCGCCTCGCGCTCGCGCAGGACGTGCTGCGCGTAGGCCTGCGCGACGCGCTCGACGTTGGCGAACGTGAACTCGTTGGCGATGACCGCGCGCCAGCCGTCCGTGCCGAAGCGGATGGGCGCGAGCCGCTGGCGTTGGCCCATCTGGCTCATAGCGCGCCCCCGGTCTGCGTGTAGTCGGTCAGCGAGGTCTTGTCGCCGAGCACCGCGCCCGCGCCGACCTGCGCCGAGCGACCGACGTAGCAACTGCGCCCGATGATCGAGCCGGAGACGTGCGCGCCCGCGTTGACGCGCGTGTGCGCCCAGACGACCGAGTTCTCGACGCGCGCCCGCTCCTCGATGAAGACGCCCTCGCCGAGCACCGAGTTGACGACCTGCGCGCCGGGCTTGATCGTGCAGCCGTCGGCGATGAGCGAGCGGTCGTCGATCTCGGAGGCGGTGGCGGCGTCGAAGTCGCCGCGGCGGTTTTTGAGCTTGATGCCGCCGACGAGGTCTGCGAGCAGATCGTGGTGCGCCTGCAAGTAGCGCGCGGGCGTGCCGATGTCGAGCCAGTAGGTCTTCTCGGGGACGTGCGCGTAGAACTTCTCGCCGCGCTTCAAAAGGTCGGGGAAGAGCTGGTACTCGAAAGAATAATTCTCGCCCGCGGGGACGAGATCGAGGACGTGCGGCTCAAGGACGTAGGTGCCCGCGTTGATGTTGTTCGTCGGCGCTTCGCCCGGCGCGGGCTTCTCGATGAAGCGGAGCACGCGCCCCTCGGCGTCGGTCTCGACGACGCCGAACGAAGAGGGGTTATCGACGGGCGTGAGCACGACGGTCGCGGTCGCCCCGCGCTGTTTATGTTCGGCGATCACCCGTTCGAGATCGAGATCGGTCAGCACGTCTCCGTTCAAGACGACCGTGGGCTCGTTGATGAACTCGGCGGCGAACTTGTACGCGCCCGCCGTGCCCATCGGCTGCGGCTCGGTCGTGTACTTGAGGCGCACGCCGAAGTCGCCGCCGTCTCCGAGCAGCTGCTCGATCTTCGAGGGCTGGTAGGAGAGCGAGAGCGTGATGTCGGTGATGCCGGCGTTGCGCAGCGTGTCGATCTGGTAGAGCAGAAAGGAGCGGTTGCAGATGGGGACGATGGGCTTCGGCGTGTAAACCGTGAGCGGGCGGAGCCGTGTGCCTTTGCCGCCTGCGAGAATGAGTGCTTGCATGTTTTAAGAAGTTACCGGAATAAAAATAAAGCCGCAACGCGCCGGGGAGTGTAGCCGCAACTCCGCGTCTTTTCAATCGCCCGCAAACGTCTCGCACATCTGTTCCCTCGACGGAGAAACCGCCCGCAAGCCTGTCAGACCTGCGGGCGGTTCTTATCTCGAAGTCGGG
>DASVQC010000018.1:0-41495 GCA_036389335.1 Pyrinomonadaceae bacterium
AACCCGCTCAGGGCGGCGATCTGGGTGGCGGTCAGATCGAGTGCAAAGAGCTTGAGAAGTTGCCTGAATTTAGCACGAGAAATTCGTGCGCGCACAAACTGCTTAGAACTAGCTGCCATGACTTAGTTTAACGCCGGTTCAGTCGCCGTTATCTAGTCATGACCCAAAATCAAATTAGGACACGACCCGATCGCGCCCGGCGCAAGGCAGAAGTGGGAGCCGACTCGGACGCGAATCGGCTCCCACTCGGAGTTGGCTGAATCTCTTTTTCCTACCCTAGCCGACCCCGCCGGAGGGCTTCTGCGCGCCGGCGGCCGGGGAGCCGCCCGCGCCCGGCGAAGGGCTCGCGCCCGAAGACGCGCCCGCGCCCGACGAAGCAGTCGCGCCGCCGCCCGACGACGAGGCCGTCGAAGCGGAAGGCGTGTCGGCCTTCGCCGCGCCCGAAGTCGCCGCCGCGCCGGAGGAGCCGGACGCGCCCGAAGCGCCCGGGGCGGCGGCGGAGGTGCCCGCCGAGGCGGCGCGCGTCTCCGACTTCGCCTGCTCGTCCCGGAGCGCGGCCATGCGGCAGCTCCCCTCGAAGATCGCGCCCTGCTCGATGACGAGCGCGGGCGTCTGGATGTTGCCCGTCACCTTCGCCACGCGCCCCAGCTCGATCCGCTTCGAGGCGATGATGTCGCCGTTGACCGTGCCGTAAATCTGCGCGACCGAGACCTCGACGTTGGCGTCCACCTGCCCGCCCGTCGAGACGATGAGCGTGCCGTCCTGCGACGAGACGCGCCCCGACAGGTGGCCGTCCACGCGGAGCATGCCCTTGAAGTTGGCCTCGCCCGTCATGTTCGTGCCGTTGCCGACGAAGCCGGTGAGCGTGCCCTCTTTGATGTCGCGCGCCAGCGCGTCCGACTCCGTGTAAGCCTTGCCCGAGTTCGCCTGTCCGTCGTTCATGCTCCCACGCACTCCTGTTGAAGAGGTCTGCTCCGACGCGCGATAGCGCTGCTGCGTGTCCTCGTTCGCCGCCTGGGCCGGCGCGGGCTGCGACTGCTGCGGGTGAGGCTGCGGGTGATGCGGCTCCGGCTCGTCTTTAGGTTTACCCGGTCTGAACATCTCTTATCCCTCCGGTCTGAAATTTCGGGAGACGCCGCGCCGAATCGGGCGGGGCGCGTTGAAAGTTTTGCGACTGATGAAATGTGGGCAGGAGCGAGAGAATGGCTCTGGAAGACTGGAACCAAAGGCTTCTGCTCGACGCCCGCGCATGATAAGCCGGAAACGCGCGGGTGACAAGGGACGAAAGCCGTAAAAAGCCGTAAACGGTAAACCGTGACAGGTGACAGGAGAGTACTGAGTGATGAGTACTGAGTTAAAAGCATTTGCCTTCACTCATCACTCAGTACTCAGTACTCGTCACTTCTTACCCGTCACCCGTCACCCGTCACCGCTCACGGCTTTCCATCTATTTCTTGACGTTCTCGATCTTGAGGGCGAGCACGTCGTCGTAGGCGGCGAGGGCCGCCCGCTTGGCGGGCTGCGGGAGCTGGATGTTCGAGATGTCGACGGTCTTGTTGCCGGTGATGTTGGCCGCCCCGAGCCTGACCCAGCCCTTGCCGCCGAAGTCCAGATAGACGGGCACGCTCATCTTGAAGTCGTCCGAGACGCCCGACTGCGTGACGCGCCCCGAGAAGGTGTTGCCGTCGATCTGGTACTCGAACTTGTAGGTCGGAATCTCCGTGCCGTAGACCCACTCGTTGAAGAACCAGTCCATCCGCCCGGTGCCGTCGAGGTCCATCGCCTTGGTCATGTGCTTCTCGACCGCGGCCCTGAAGTCCTCGGTCGAAACGTCCTTGTTGTAGTGCGACTTGATGAAGTCCTGCATCATCGCCATGAAGCGCTTGTCGCCGCCCTGCCGCGAGTCGTACATCATCTGGCGCAGCATGTGCAGGATGAAGGCCCCCTTCGGGTAGATCGAGAAGCGCGCCACCCCGCCCGTCTTGCCGCTGTTGAGGCGGTAGCCTTGGGTGACGGGCCCCACCGTGTAGGGCTTGCGGTCGCGCGTCTGCGGGCGCGCCGTGATGATCAGGTCGCGCTGGTCGTCCCAGAACTCCTTGAACTTCTCGTTGCCGCGCGTCGCCTGCACGAAGAGCGAGGCGGAGAACTCGGCGAAGCCCTCGCTCATCCACTGATCGCGGTACGACTTCCAGCCGACGGTGTGGCCCCACCACTGGTGCGCGATCTCGTGCGGGCCGACGTAGCGGAAGAAGTCGTCGCCCGCGAAACGCACGTTGCCGCCGCTCGCGAGGTAGCGCTGCGTCGGGTCCATGAAGGCGGTGAAGGGCATGTAGACGAGCGTGGGCCACGCCTGACCGAAGTTGCCGGCGGGCTGCTGCGTCATGGCGAGCCGCTTGTAGGGGAGCTTGCCGAAGAAGGCGTCGTAGATGCGCGTCGAGTTCTCGGCGTCGGCGATTGCCATGCCCGCCATGCCGGTCGTGCTCATCGAGCCCATCTCCTCGGCGCCGCGCATGAAGCTGGGCAGGTCTTCGTTGGCGTAGAACTCGATGTTGTAGCCGGTGTCGGCGTCGAGCACTTCCTTCTTCTTGAAGCGACCGTAGTTGAACCCCGCGACGGCCAGCTCGGTCGCGCCGCTCGACCACTTCGCCACGGCCAGGTCGCCCTCCTTGCCGTCCGGCGCGCTCGGCGCGCCCGTGCCGACGAACATCTTGCCCGAGGGGAAGCGCATCGTGATGTCGAAGGCGGCGCGGTCGCCGAACTGCGTGCCGTAGTTGTTCGGGTACCAGGTGAGGCGCGGGCCGAGGTAGAAGTTGCCGCCGCCGAGGTCGGCGAGGGCGTCGCCCCCGGCGTACTCGACCGTGAGCTTGTAGGTCTTGCCCGCGGCGAGCGGCTCGGGGTAGATGACGCCGAAGTCGGAGTCGCGATCCTTGCCCTCCTGCACGAACGCGAGTTCGCGCCCCTGCTCGTCGCGCACGCGCGCGGCGCGCAGGGACGGGAAGAGGCGGAACGGCAGCACGCGCGCGCCGGGCTGGAGGACGCGGAAGGTGACAGTGTCGTTGGCGGTGATCTTCGTGCCCGTGATCGCGCCGTCGATCTCGTGGCGCGTGATGTCGTAGATGCGGTGCTCCTCGTCCGACGAGGCCTTGCCGGTGCGGTACTCGTCCGAGAGGTGGAAGGCCGCCCAGCGCCCGCCGTCGGTCTCGCCGTAGCTCGCCAGCATCACCTCTTCGGGCGAGACCTCGGGGATGCCCATCGGGTCGAGCTGGAAGACGAGCTTCTCGAAACGCTTGCCGCCGATGAAGGCGATGAAGAAGCCGGGGCGCTCCGGCGTGTGCATGTCCACGAGCGTGCGCAGCTCCATGTTGGTGCGCAGCTCAAGGCGCAGCAGCTCCTGGTTGTCGCGGTAGATGCCCTTGGCGCGCTGCGCGTCCGAGCCGCCCGACGCCATCTTGACGTCGGGCGACGCCTTCACCTCCTCGAAGGTCTTGTCCGTGAAGCGCAGGGTGAGCTTCGTGAACTGCTCCGTGATCGAGGGCCCGCCCGTGAAGAGCGCGAGGCTGCGCTTCTCGTAGTCGACGGGCGGCACGAGCGTGAACTCGCCCTCGCCGATGAAGACCGCGCCGACCGTGCGATCCTCGACGGGCGCGAGGAAGTAGATTTCGCCGCTCCGCAGCGTGAACGTCCCGGCGTCGCGCTTGAGCACGAGGTTCGAGACCGTGGCGACGCTCGTGAACTCGGCGGACGAGGCCGCCTGGTTGCGGAGTTGCTGGTAGGTCGAGTCGCCGACGCCGGGCCTGCCGCCCTTCGGCGCGGTGATGGTGACGTTGCCCTCCAGGGCGGGCAGCAGCATCTTCACGTTGGCGGTCGCCGTCTTGCCGTCCTCGACTTTCACGTCCTCCTGCTTGGTCTCGGCGAAGCCCGGCGCCGTGACCGAGACGACGTAGGTGCCCGCCGCGAGGCCCGAAATCTTGTAGCGGCCCTGCGCGTCGGTCGTGGCGGTGGAGCTTTTCTGCGTCGCCGCGTCGGTGGCCGTGACCTGCGCGCCGACGACGACCGCGCCCTGCGGGTCTGTGACCGTGCCGCTGATCTCGCCGCCCGCGGCGCGGGCCGGGACGAGCGAGGCGAGGGCGAACGCGAGCAGGGCGAGAGCCGGGAAGAACCTTCGGTAGAACATCTTGTTTACACCTCTTGGGGAAGCTAAGGGCGGACGAGGGCGCGCGTGAGCTTTAACGTGCGGGCGCGCCGTCGGTGGCAAAAGATTTTAGTCGGCGTCGGGGACTGTCGCGCGGGAACGGCTGCCGCTGTCGGCCCGCCGTTCGAGCCGCCATTATTCCGCCCGCCCGGCGGCGCGTCAAGCGACCGGCGCGCCGTCGCGCCGAGTGGTATCATGCCGCGTTGCTCGAACAGATGATCACGAACGGACAAAGGAGCGTGTGCCATGCCGAGCGAGATGGTTCAGTTCGCCAGTAACGGCGCGGGGGCGGAAGGCTACCTGTCAGTCCCGGAACGGGGCGGCGGCGCGGGCGTCGTCGTCTTGCAGGAGTGGTGGGGGCTCGTGCCGCACATCAAGGACGTGTGCGACCGCTTCGCCGCCGAAGGGTTCGTCGCGCTCGCGCCCGATCTCTACCACGGTCGCGCGGCGACCTCGCCGGACGAGGCGGGGAAGATGATGATGGCCCTCGACATCGAACGGGCGGAGAAGGATTTGCGCGGCGCGATCCGCTACCTGCTCGCGCACCCCGCCGCGAAGGGCGAGAGGGTCGGCACGGTCGGCTTCTGCATGGGCGGCGCGCTCTCGCTCTACGCCGCGTCGAAGAACGAGCAGGTCGGCGCGTGCGTCGTCTTCTACGGCGTGCACCCGAACGTCAAGCCCGACTTGGAAAATCTGCGCGCGCCCGTGCTCGGCCTCTTCGCCGAGCGCGACAAGTCCGTCCCGCCCGCCTCCGTGCGCGATCTCGAACGCCGCCTGAGCGAACTCGGCAAGCCGAACGAGATGCACGTCTACCCCGACGCCGATCACGCCTTCTTCAACGACACGCGCCCCGAAGTCTACAAGCCGGACGCGGCCCGCGACGCGTGGCGGCGCACGGTCGAGTTCCTCCGCGCGCACCTGCCGGCGGACTGAGGCGCGCGGCGCGCGGCGCTTCGACGGCGGGCGCGGGGCTAGGTCTCTGAACACGCGGAGACGGCAGGGCGGGCCGGGTCGCGCCGACGCTTCGGCCCGGCCCTGCCGTCTCCCTTCAACTCATCTTCCGCAGCCGCGGCTCCCCCGTCAGTGGTCATGCCGCTCGCTCTGCTTCAGCTCGCGCTCGGCCTGCCGCACGGCTTCCTTCGCCTCGTCCCTGCCGACGCCGAGGTTTCGGAGCGTCTGCCCGAGACCGTGGCCTCCGGCCAGCCCGGCGAGGATCGCCTCGCGCGTGACGTTCGGATGGCGCGCGCCGAGGTTGGCCGCGAGGCGCGTCGCGGCGACGTACTGCCCGAACTTCAGATCGGGGTTGGCCGCGAGCGCGGCGCGATAACCCTCCCTCAGATCGCCCGCGGTCGTGTGCAGGAGCCCGGCCATCTCCGGGTGCTCGCGCAGCTCTGCGTCGGCGCGGCTCGCGTTGTCGTGCCGCCTGCGCGCGCGCTCACGTCCCGCGTCCGTGCGCCCGCTCGACGTGAGCGACGCCGTGCCGAGCCCCGTGTCGGCGCGCCCGCGCGAGCTGTCGGAAGCCGTGCCGCCGCCGCGTTCGAGTTCCGCGCCCGGCGGGCGACCGACGCTGCCGCCGCGCCCCTGCGCCGAGGCGTCGGCGTGCAGCCCCAAGACGAGCAGGCAGGTCAGGGCCAAGCCCGCGAGTTTCCACGTCCCTCGTAGTCTCATGTCACCGCCCTCCGAAACTTCGTTTGATCGTTTGACTGAACTTTACGTCGCACTGATTGAAGTGGCCGGGAGAGGCAGCGATTATAGACCCGCGCCCGCGCCAATTCAAACAAGTTATCGGGAGGCCGTAGATCGCCCGGCGGGGAAAAGAAAAAGGCGTCCGACTCCCCCAAAGCCGGACGCCTTTCCCTTTATTCCTCTGGAAGGAATGTTCGCGGGGGAAACTATAAGTTCCCTCGCGCCGCTCTGGGTTGCAGCCGTGTTGGGAGTTCTTTGCGATTCGATTACGAAAGCCGGTCGAGAGCCGGGGGCGCGCCGCCGCGAGTTGCATCGCGCCCGTCGATGCCTTAAAACAGGTTGGCCGAGCGCGATGGACGCAAAACTCATCTACGGCCTCGTCGTCTTCTCCGGCGTCGCCGTCGCGTGCTTAGTGCTGGCTGCGCTGAAGAGATCGGGGCGGCGCGGCGAAGGGATGGTGGAGCGGGCGCGCGAGATGCCGCACATGCGGTCGTCGTTCGGCGGCGCGCACCCGCGGATCGGCGTCGGGCTCGGGCGCGAGCTGCTGCCGCTGCTCGCGGCGGGGGAGAAGGCGCAGGCGGCGCGGCTGCTCTGCGAGCGCGCGGGGCTCGACGCGGCGGAAGCGGAGGCGGCGGTCGAGCGGCTCGACGGCCTGAGGAAGAGGCTGGAGGCGTAGGGATGTTCGTCGAGAGCAGGATCAAAACGAAGCTGCTGCGCCAGATGGGCGAGGCGATTAAAGACTTCTCGATGATCGAGGACGGCGACCGCGTGATGGTCTGCCTCTCGGGCGGCAAGGACAGCTACACGATGCTCGACCTGCTGCTCGACGTCAGAGAGCGCGCCCCCGTCCGCTTCGATCTCCTCGCCGTCAACCTCGATCAGAAGCAGCCGAACTTCCCCGCCGACGTGCTGCCCGCCTACCTCGCCTCGCGCGATGTTCCCTTCCGCATCGTCGAGCGCGACACCTATTCGGTCGTCAAGCGGCTCGTGCCCGAGGGCAAGACCTACTGCTCGGTCTGCTCGCGGCTGCGGCGCGGCATCATCTACACGGTCGCGCGGGAGGAGGGCTGCACCAAGATCGCGCTCGGCCACCACGCCGACGACATCACGGCGACGTTCCTCCTCAACCTCTTCTACGTCGGCACGCTCAAGGCGATGCCGCCCGTGCTGAGATCGGACGACGGGCGCAACACCGTCATCCGCCCGCTCTCCTACTGCCGCGAGCGCGACATCGCGCAGTACGCCGCCGAGAAGCGTTTCCCCGTCATCCCCTGCGATCTGTGCGGGTCGCAGACGAACCTGAAGCGAGCGCGCGTCAAGAATCTGATCGCGGAGCTGGAGCGGGAGATTCCCAACGTCCGCGCCTCGATGCTGACCGCGCTCGGCAACGCCGTCCCCTCGCACCTGCTCGACCCTCGTCTCTACGACTTCAAACGACTCGCGCCCGTCTCCCCAGCCGACATCGAGGCCGAACTCGACGCCGCCCTCGGCCACGCCGACCCGACCGGCGACGTCCAGCCGATGCTCGTCTCGATCTCGTAAAAGCCCGTGCCGGAGGGCTCGGGTTCTGCCGCACGCGCGTGCGGCCCCGGCGCGTGCGGCCCCGGCTTAGTGCCTGCCGTGCCGGCGCACGGCGACCCGTTTGCCGCCCCTCTTCGTGACGCGCCGCGCCCCGCCGCGCCCGACTTCCGCACCCAGTTGACGCGCCTCGTCGTGCGGGAACGTCGAGGGCGTCCCGGCGAAGGGGCCGCGCGGCGTGCCCGGCGCGGGGTTGCGACCGCGGCGCACGCGGCGCGGCGTGCCCGGCGACGGGTTACGGCTGTCGGTGCGGAGCGTTGTCGAGCGCCCCCGCTTCTGTTTCCCGTGATCGTGCGCGCCCGCCGTCGGGGCGAGCGGCGCGAGCGTGAGTGCGAGCAGCATCGCCGCGCCCGGTAACAGTCTCTTCAGCATCGTTAAGTTCTCCTTGCTGTCGCGCGGCGCGCGGCCCGGCGGCGCGTCTCTCCGCGGGTTTCGGAAGGGGGAGCTTAAAAGCAGTCTCGAAAACTCGTGCGCCGTCCTCTCCGGCGGGCGCGCTCACGGACGAAGCCCCCCGCCCCGCGGCGCCGCGGGGCGGGGGGCTTCGTCGTTCAAACACCCGGCGCGCGTCAGCGGGTGTTGCTGTTGTTCGTGTTGCCGTTCGTGTTCGTGTTAATCGGGCCGCGGCGCGTGCCGGGGCTCGTGTTCCGCCCGCGGCGCACGCGGCGCGGCGTGCGCGGGCTCGGGTTGCGCCGGTTCGCGTGCGTGTGCGTGTGCGTGTTGCCGTTCATGTTGTTGCTGTTGCCGTTGTTCGTGTTGGTCTGCGCGAAGGCCGTGGCCGACAACGCGAGCGCACACGCCAAGGACAGACCGGCGGCCCTGACTGATTTCAAACTCATCGCTACTCCCCTCCTTGTCGTCAGACGTTTTTCGGACGGGTGATCGTCCGGCGCGCGGCCCCGGCGGACTGAAAATGTACGCCTGGGCCGCCGCACGGGAGCGTAGTGCATCCCCCGTGCCGGAAGGGCCGGGGCGACGGTACGCTAGCGCTCACGACGCGCTCACTTCTGCGCGTCGGCGGCGCGCTCGACCGCCTTCAAGACCTGTCGGCGGTAGCGGTGCGTGACGGGGCGGCGGCGACCGATGCCGATGGCGTTGCGCGAGATGATGAGGGTGGGCGGCAACTGCCTGCGCTTGAACTCGTTGGCGGGCGCTTCGACGCGGTTGAGGATGTCGAAGACCAACTGCTGGTCGTGCCCCTCGGCGACGATCTCTTCGGGCGTCGCCTTGCGCTCGAAGTAGAGTTTGAGGATCGGGTCGAGCAGATCGTAGGGCGGCAGGTTCTGATCGTCGAACTGCCCCGGCGCGAGTTCCGCCGAGGGCCGCTTGTCGATGATCGCGTTGGGGATGATCTCGCCGCCGCGGTTGATGTAGCGCGCGAGGGCGTAGACCTCCGTCTTGAGCACGTCGCCGATGACGGCGAGCCCGCCGTTCGTGTCGCCGTAGAGCGTGCAGTAGCCGAGGGCCAGTTCCGACTTGTTCCCGGTCGAGAGCAGCAGGCGGCCCTCGGCGTTCGAGACCGACATCAGGATGTTGCCGCGCAGGCGCGACTGGATGTTCTGCCGCGCCAGCTCCTCGTTGCCCGTCCCCGGGTTCTTTAAGCCCAACTCTCTGATCAGAACTTCGTAGGCTTCCGAGATCGGTCGCTCGACGACGGGCATTCCCAGATTTTTACCGAGCGCGACGGAATCGTCGATGCTCCCGCGCGAGGAGAACGGCGAGGGCATCATCACCGAGAGCACGTTCTCCGCGCCGAGCGCCTCGCACGCGAGCGCGGCGACGACCGCCGAATCGATGCCGCCGGAAAGTCCGATGACGGCGCGGGAGAACCTGTTTTTGTGCGCGTAGTCGCGGATGCCGAGGACGAGCGCGCCGTGCGCGATCTCGATGTCGTCGCCGGGCAGGCAGCGCGTGTCGCACACGCCGCAGTCGAGCGAGACCGAGCCGTAGAACTCCTCGAAGGGCGGCGCTTGCAGGATGATCTGCCCGCGCCGGTCGGTGACGATCGACGCGCCGTCGAAGATCACGCCGTCGTTGGCGCCGACGAGGTTGACGTAGACGACGGGGAGCCCCGCCGCCTTCGAGCGGTGCGAGACCATCTTGCACCGCTGCCCCATCTTCCCGCGGTTGAAGGGCGAGGCGTTCGGCGAGACGAGGACGGTCGCGCCCATCCCGATCAGCTCGTCCGTCGGATCGTCGGCGTAGAGCCTCTCCTTCCAGAAGGTCTTGTCGTTCCAGAAGTCCTCGCAGACGGGGACGCCCACGCGCTCGCCCTTGATCTCGAACAGGCGGCGCCCCCTGCCGGGCTCGAAGTAGCGCGGGTCGTCGAACACGTCGTACTCGGGGAGCAGGGTCTTGTCCGCGAAGCCGACGAGCTTGCCGTCGGTGATCACGGCGGCGGAGTTGTAGAGCCTGCGCCCCTCGCCCGACTCGTTGGGGCGGACGGTGCCGACGATGATCGTCAGCCCCGCGCTCGCGCGGACGATCTCTTCGAGCGGATCGAGCGCGTGCGCCGCCACGTCGCGGTCGAGGAACCAGTCGAACGACATGTAGCCCTGCACGGCGACCTCCGGCAGCACCACCAGATCGCTCTTGTCGGCGCGCGCGCGCTCGACGGCGCGCAAGACTTTCGCGACGTTGCCCTCGTAGTCGCCGTTCGTCGTGTTGATCTGCCCGATGGTGACGCGCATGATTTAACTTCCCTGTCCGGGGCCCCGCCGATTATTCAAGCCGCTTCGACGTAATCGACCGTGCTGGTCGGCTCCGGGATCGGCAGCCCGTCCTCGCGCAGACCCCGCAGGTGTAAGTCGATGGCCCTGCTCATCCGCTCCTTAACTTCTTCGACGGTCTTACCCGTCGCGACGCAGCCCGGAAGATCGGGTAGGTACGCCGAATAGTTCCTTCGGCCCCTCTCGACGATCATGGCGTAACGCACGCTCATCACCCCCTCATTTCTTGTTAATCCCGGCTTGCGTCAGAATGCTTTTCAACGTCTTTGGATGAAGGTCGTCGCCCGGATGACCCGCGACCGTCACGCGCCCGGCTTCGTCTGATGCTTGTACTGTCGGTGGCTGCCCTCGATCACGACGCGGTGCCAGCCGTCTTTCTCGATCATCTTGATCACGTCGCGAACCTTCATCGCCATGCCCGGCGGTCGCCGTTCGTCGTGTCGATCTGCCCGACGCGGGCGCGCATGGGTGGAATTTTATCACCGTTTCGTCGATTCGATGAGCCGGGGGCGGCGGCGGGCGCGGGGATAACTTTATTGACAGCGGCAGAGTAGTTAACTATCTTCTTGATCCTGAACGAGACGGAAGGAGACACCCTCATGAGAACCCTACGGCTGTTACCACCCCTCCTGACGTTAATCGCCCTCGGCCAGAGCCCGGCGGCGGCGCAGGACGGCTCGCCCGTCGCGGTGCTCGGCTTTAAGTGGGCGAAGACCCGGCAGCAGGTCAAGTCGCTCCTGCCCGACGGCAAGTCACCGGCGCGGGCCGTGACCCCGGAGACGCCGATGCGGGCCGTGATCCCGGAGAATAAAGCCAACGCGCGCAACGCGCGGATCAACGACCCGATGGGGACGCGAGACCCCAACGCCGACACCATCGACGGGCGCAGCGCGGCCCTCGACCAGCTCGTGCGGGAGGCCAACACGCCGAAGGCCGAGCCGGTGGACGGCTACGCGTACCGCGTGAGGGTGCAGAACGCGAGCGCGAAGGTGGTCGAGGTCGTCTTCTGGGAGTACCAGTTCATCGACCCGGCGAACCCCGAGAGCGTGGCGCGGCGGCAGTTCCTCTGCGGCGTGAACATCAAGCCCGACAAGGAGAAGGAGCTACAGGCGTTCAGCTCGTTCGGCCCGACCGACGTGATCAACGCCGCGCGCCCCGGCGACAAGTCCGAGAACGCCTTCCGGGAGAAGGTCTTGATCAACCGCGTGGAATACAAGGACGGCTCCGCGTGGCAGCGCAAGGATTGGGACGACCTCCAGATCAAGCAGACTTACAAGACGGCCCTCGCCACGCCTTGGTCGCCGCAGGAGATGTGCCGGCGGCTCTGAAGCCCCCTCGCACGGACGCCTCCTTACAACGTCACAGTTAAAACCCGAGATCACCCCGCGCCGCCGAGCCGACTAATCCCGCGCGACCTGACCGCGCGCCGGGTTTGAATCGCCCGCTCAACGGGAGTTCTGCATCAGCAGGAGGTCGGTGGCCGTCGTGCCGCGCACGACGGCGAGCTGTTTGCCGTCGCGCGACCACGCGAAAACGCCGACGGCGTCGTCCGCCCACTTGGTTAACTGCGTCGGCTTGCCGCCCGCGAGCGGCTGCCGCCAGACGTTCTCGATGCCCGCCGTGACGACGGCGTATTCGAGCGCACGCCCGTCGGGCGACCAGACGAGGGGGCCGTCCGTGTCCTTCGTCACGTCGAAGACGCGCGCGGGCTCGCCGCCTCCGACCGGCACGACGACGATCTTCACCGGCGCGCCCGGCTCCGGCTCCGTGTAGAAGCCCGCGAGCCACCTGCCGTCCGGCGAGACGGCGAGCCAATAGAGCTCTCTGTCCCACGCGCGCACGGGCTCGCCGCCGTCAATCGAGACCTTCCACACCGCCAGCTTGCCCGCCTCGTCGCGGCCCTTGTAGAAGACCCAGCGCGAGTCGGGCGAACACACCGGCACTTCCTGGTTGACGTTGCGCACCAGCTCGCGCGCGTTGCTGCCGTCGGCGTTCATGCGCCAGAGGCTCCAACCGACCGAGCGGTTCGTCAGGAAGGCGACGTAGCGACCGTCGGGCGCGGCAGCCGGGTAGATGTCGGAGAGCTGATCGAAGGTCAACTGCCGGGGCGCGGAGCCGTCGGCGTTGATCGACCAGATGTCCGTGTTGCCGCTCGCCACCGAGTCGAAGAGGATGCGCCCGTCCGGCGTCCACGAGAGTCCGTAGATGCTGTCGCCCGCGGCGGACGTGATCTGGCGCGCGCGCGCGGAGTCGCCGCCGGGCGCGACCCAGATTTGACTCGACTCGCCGTGCGTCCCGGCGAGCAGCGTGCGCGCGTCCGCCGTGATCGAGACGACGACGTAATAGTTCGTGTCGTTCGTCACGCGCCGCGACGCGCCGTCCGGGTAGTTGACGAACCAGACCTGTTCGGGCGTGCTCGGCAGAGACGCGCGGTCGCGGCCCGCGAGCAGCAGGCCGCTCCCGTCCGGCATCCACGCGATGCTGCTGATGACGCGCCAGCGCGCCGAAGAGATCGGGCGCGACGAGCCGTCGGCGACCGAGAAGCCCTCGACGTTCGTGTAGTAGCCTTCCTTGTCGGTGCCGGAGACGACGCAGGCGACGAGCTTCCCGTCGGGCGACCACGCGACGTGCTTGAGGATGAGCGGCGGGTTGCGCGCGGCGAGGACGCGCTCGCCGCCGCCGCCCGCGTCGGCGACGACGATCGAGTACCCCTTCGTCTTCGGGTCGTAGCGCACGAAGGCGAGGCGGGTTCCGTCGGGCGAGAGCGTCGCCCAGCCTTCCATTCCCGCGACGAGCTTCTGCGAGTCGCCGCCGAGGATGGAGACGTGGCGCAGATCGGGGGGCATGTTGGGCACGGTCTGCGCGGCGTAGTAGATGGAGTTGCCGTCGCGCGCGAAGAGCAGGCTGTGGATGTAGCCGTCGAAGGCGGGCACGATCTCCTTCTCGCCCGTCGAGGCCACCTGCCTCAGGCGCAGGCTGATCTTCCCGCCCTCGTAGACCGTCCGCGCGATGAACTTCCCGTCCGGCGAGATCGCCGCCGTGCCGATCAGGCCGGGCGACGGCAGCTTCGTGATCCTCATGTCCTGAAGCGACGAGAACGGCGCGCGCTCCGCTTCGGCGTGGCCGTGGACTGACCAGAGCCGGTACGCGGCGTAGCCCGCGAGCGACGCGAGCGCGACGAGTGCGACGACCGCCGCGGCGACGACCGCGGGGCTGCGCCGCCGCCGCGACTCGCTCGACGCGACTGCCGGTTGCGTCTCCGCGCCCGCGAAGGCGGTGGTGCGCTGCCGCGCCTCCGTGCTGTCGAGCATCAGCGTCGCCTGCTCGCCGCCCGCCGCCGTGTTTGTGGCTATCGTCTGCGCCGCGGGAGCGCCCGGCGCGAGCGAGCGGTGCTGCTGCTGCTGCTGTGCCGTGAAGCCGAGTTCGTCCTGCAGGGCGCGCAGATCGACTAAGAGATCGTGCGCCGTCTGGTAGCGTTCGTCGCGCCGCTTGCGCAGGGCCTTGCGGACGACAAGGTCGAGGGCGGCGGGCACGTCGTAGTTGAAGCGGGCCATCGCCTCCGGCTGCTCGTGGACGATCTTGTCTATCGTCTTGCTCACGCTCTCGGCGGCGAAGGGCACGCGCCCCGTCGCCATCTCGTAGAGGACGACGCCGAGCGAGTAGAGGTCTGTGCGGTGATCGATGTCGCGCTCGCCGAGCGCCTGCTCCGGCGACATGTAGGCGACCGTGCCCATCACGACGCCGGGGCTCGTCTTCACGCGCGTCGCCGCCTCGGCGTCCGCCGCCGCGTCGCCCGTCACCTTCGCGAGCCCGAAGTCCAACACCTTCGCCTGCCCCTTCGGCGTGACGATCACGTTCTGCGGCTTCACGTCGCGGTGCGTGACCGAGCGCGAGTGGGCCTCTTCGAGCGCCTCCGCGATCTGCGCGCCGAGCCGGATGACTTCGCCCGTCGCCATCGGTCGCCCGCCGATCAGGCGGTCGAGAGACTCGCCCTCGACGTGCTCCATCGCGATGAAGTGCGCGCCGCCCGACTCGCCCACGTCGTAGATGTGCGCGGCGTGCGGGCCCTTCAGCTTCGAGGCGGCGCGCGCCTCCTGCAGGAAGCGGTGGAGCCGCTGCTGATCCCGCGCGATCTCGGGCGCGAGTATCTTCAGCGCCACCTCGCGGTCGAGCTGCGTGTCGAGCGCCAGATACACCTCGCCCATCCCGCCCGCGCCGATCTTCGAGCGGATTTCGTAGCGACCGAGCCGCGTGCCGGGATCAAGACTCATCGTTTGTGATCACGTCGCGTCGCGCCTGACCCGCCCCGCGCCGGGCGACGCCTCCCAAAGCCCGCGCATTCTAGCCTAAAGGCTGTCAGTAGTCAGTAGTCAGTGGTCAGCGGTCAGTGGTCAGTGGTCAGTGGTCAGTAGCAGTCGGAGGTCATCTTCTTTCGCGCGAGCCGTCTCAAGGGTTTCGTTTCATGGTCGAGCTTGTGCGTACCAGCGACCGACTAATGACAACGGACAACTGACAACTGACAACTGACCACTGACCACTGACAGCCCTTCATCACTTCCGCCTCCCGTGCCCGCCGCCGCCCGGCGTCTCGATCCGCACGCGGTCGCCCGGCCCCAACTGCCATGAGCCTTTCGCGCCGATGCGCTCTACCGATCCGTCGCCGCGTATGATCGAATCGCGCCCCGCGCCCCCGCGCGCCCCGCCCGCGAGGCCGTAGGGCGCGATCTCACGCCTGTCCGCGAGCAGGGAGGCGCGCGCCGCGACGAGCGTCTCGATCTCGCGGACGACGCCGTCGCCGCCGCGCGTGCGGCCCGCGCCGCCCGAGTTCTCGCGGATGGCGTAGCGCCGGACGCGCAGCGGGTAGGCGTACTCCAGCGCCTCGGCGGGCGTGTTCAAACTGTTCGTCATGTGCGTGTGAACCGCGCTCATGCCGTCGCGCGCGGGCCGCGCGCCCATGCCGCCCGCGACCGTCTCGTAGTAGGCGAACTCCTGCCCGTCCTGATCGACGCCGCCGACGGTCAGGTTGTTCATCGTCCCCTGACTCGCCGCCGGAACGCGCGCGGGCACGGCGCGCGCGAGCGCCCTGAACAGCACGTCCACGATCCTTTGCGAGGTCTCGACGTTGCCGCCCGCCACCGCCGCGGGCGGCTGCGCGTTGACGACCGTCCCCTCCGGCGCGACGACTTCTATCGGCTCCATCAGCCCCGCGCTCGCCGGCACTTCGTCCGCGCCGACGAGGGAGCGGAAGACGTAGGAGACCGCGGAGAGCGTGATCGCCTCGACCGCGTTGACGGGGCCCGTCACCTGCGCCGCGCTCCCGCGAAAATCGACGCGCGCCCTCGCGCCCCTGATCGTCACCTCGACGCGCAGCGCGACGGGCCCGTCGGTGACGCCGTCGCCGTCGAGCGCGTCCTCCGCCCGGTAGACGCCGTCGGGGATCGCGCGGATGACGGCGCGCATCCGCCGCGCCGAGTAGTCGATCAGGTGCGCCGCGTACTCCCTCGCCTCCCGCCCGCCCGCGCGCGCGACGATCTCCAGAAGCCGCGCCGCGCCCGTCTTCAGCGATCCGAGCTGCGCCTCGAAGTCGGCGCGCCTCTCGACCGCGCCGCGCACGTTGGCCAGCAGCACCCTCATCAAGTCCGCGTCCTCGCGACCGCTCTTCACGATCTTCACCGGCGGGATGCGCAGCCCCTCTCCGTACACGTCCGTCGCCATCCCCATCGAGCCGGGCGAGGCCCCGCCGATGTCGGCGTGGTGCGCGCGGTTGGCGACATAAAAGATTGCGGATCGCGGATCGCGGGATGCGTATTCAGGGGCGGACTCATGGCCGGTGGATCGTGAGGGTTTGGCCGCGCGCCCAGACTCCGCTTGAGCTTTTCTCTTCCGATCCGCGAGCCGCGATCCGCGATCCGCGATCTCGCCTCCGGCGAAGACGCCCGCGACCAGAGTCACGTCGGGCAGGTGCGTGCCGCCCGCGAACGGGTCGTTCAGGGCGACCACGTCGCCGGGCGCGATGCGGGTCGAGGCGAGCGCGGCGGCGACCGCCGCGGGCATCGAGCCGAGGTGTACGGGCATGTGATCGCCCTGCGCGACGACGCGCCCCGCGGCGTCGAAGACGGCGCACGAGTAGTCGCGCCGCTCCTTGAAGTTGGGCGAGAACGCGGTGCGGCGCAGCGCCACCCCCATCTCCTCGGCGACCGAGGTGTAGAGCGCGCGGTAGATTTCCAGCGTGACGGGATCAAAACTTTTTCGGCGTCTTCTCATTCCGGCCTCAGTCGCGCGACAGATCGACGATCAGATTCCCCAGCCCGTCGACGCGCGCCGCCGCGCCGTCCGGCACGAGCGTCGTCGAGGAGTACTCCGTGACGACGCAGGGCGTGCGCAGACGCGCGCCCGCGGGCAGCTCTTCGCGCGCGTAGACCGCCGTCGCGACGGGGCGCGCGGCGAAGTGAACCTGCGCGAAGCCGCGGGGCGCGAGCGGGGCGCGGCTGCGCGAGACGGCGCGCGGTCGCCCCCGCCCCATCCTCTCGACGAGCCCGCGCGAGCGCACGCGCGCGCTGACGATCTCGACGGCGTTGTGCGGCTGCGCGTAGCCGTAGCGGGCGAGGTGCGCGCGGTGGAAGGCGGCGGCGACGCGCGAGGCCGCCTTGAATTTGATCTCAAGCTCGAACGACTGGCCCCTGTAGCGCGCCGCGACCGTGCGCTCGTGCCGCTGCCGCGCGTCATCGAAGCCCTCGCGCCTTAGGCCGGCGCGCGCCTCGCGCTCAAGCTCGCGGAAGGCGCGTTCGAGTCTGCCGAGGGGCGCGCCCGCGTCGAGCATCACGGTGCGGCCCGCGTCGCGCACCACGTCGGAGCGCAGCGCGCCTATGGCCGAGAGCGCGCCGGGGCTCGCCGGGACGACGACGCGCGGAATCTTCAACGCCTGCGCCAGCGCGACGGCGTGCAGGCCGCCCGCGCCGCCGAAGGAGACGAGCGCGAAGGCGCGCGTGTCGAAGCCGCGCTCGACCGAGACGACGCGCAGGGCGCGCTCCATCCCGGCGTTGACCACGCGCACGACGCCGAGCGCGGCTTCCGCCGCCGCGACGCGCCGCCCGCCCGCCCTCGTCATCTCGCGCGCGAGATCGTCCAGAGCTTCTTCAGCGCGCCGCGCGTCGAGCGCGAAGTCGCCGCCGAGGAGCTGCGCGCCGCCGAAGCGCCCGAGGACGAGGTTCGCGTCCGTCACCGTCGCGAGCTTTCCGCGCCCGTAGCAGGCGGGGCCGGGGTCGGCCCCCGCGCTCTCGGGCCCCACGCGCAGCGAGCCGCCCGCGTCAACGCGCGCAATCGAGCCGCCGCCCGCGCCGACCGTGTGGATGTCGAGGACGGGCACGGCCACGGGCAGGCCCGCGACCACCGACTCGTGCGTCGTTTGCACTTCGCCCGCCGCGCCGAGCGCCACGTCGGTCGAAGTCCCGCCCATGTCGAACGTGATGACGTCGGCGAAGCCCGCCGCGCGCGCCGCCTCGACCGCGCCGACGACGCCGCCCGCCGGGCCGGAGAGGATCGTCCTCACGGGCTCGACCGCCGCGACGCGCGCCGAGACGCTGCCGCCCGAAGACTGCATCACGCGCAAGTTCTTCGCGCGCCGCGAGAGCCGACCGAGGTAGCGCCCCATCAGCGGCTGGAGGTACGCGTTGACGGCGACCGTCGAGGTGCGCTCGAACTCGCGGTATTCGGGGAGTATCTCGTGCGAGACGGAGAGCGGGACGCGGAGCGCGTCGGCGAGGGCGCGCGCGATCCTCTTCTCGTGTTCGGGCCGGACGAACGAGAAGAGCAGCGAGACGGCGACCGACTCGGGACGGGCGCGCCTCAGTCGTCCGATCAGCTTCGCGATCTCCTCTTCTTCGAGTTGTTCCAAGACTTCGCCGGACGCGGCGACCCTCTCGGCGACGCCGAAGCGCAGGGGGCGCGGGACGAGCGGCGCGGGCTTCTCCGCGTCCAGATCGTAGAGGCGCGGTCGGGCCTGACGCCCTAACTCGATCACGTCCTCGAAGCCCGCGGTCGTCACCAGCGCGCAGCGCGCGCCGCGGCGTTCGAGCAGCGCGTTCGTCCCGACCGTCGTGCCGTGCACGACCTCGATCCCGGTCGGGCGCGCGCCCGTCTCAAGGGCCACGCGGCGCAGGCCCTCCGTGATCGCGAGCGAAGGATCGGCGGGCGTCGAGGCGAGCTTGAAGACGCGCGCCCGGCCCGCGTGCGCGAAGACGAAATCCGTGAACGTCCCGCCCGTGTCCACCCCGACGCGCACGGGCCCCGCGGCCTTTTTCTTCGTCCCCGTCACGTCGTCAATCGTTCGTGCCTTGATGAAATTCGGAAGAGCATCAATACAAGTTGAAGACTCTAGCAGTTGCCGTCCTTCGCGCCATTGCGCCTTTGCGTGAAATCATCCTCACGCAAAGGCGCAAAGGCGCGAAGGGTGGCGGTAACAATTCGTCTCAAGGCGGCGTAGTATGCGCCGGGACGGTCTGTGAATGCGGATCACTTTGAAACGTTCGCCCGGCGTCGCGCGTCTTCTCGCTTCAGGAGCGTTGAATAATATGTCACTCAAGCGTTTTTTACACCTCCCCCTGACGGTCGCGCTGCTCGCGCCGTCCCTTTCCCCGCCGCCCGCGAACGCGCAGACGGCGCAGGGCCCACAGGGCGCGGCGCAGCCGACAGCCGCCGTCACGGCGCAGGGCGATCTCGCGTCGCGCGTCGCGGCGGTCGAGAAGGCGTTCGACGAGGCGCGCGCGGCGGCGGGCGTGCCCGGCGCGTCGCTCGTCGTCGTGCGCGACGGCGAGGTCGTCGTCCTGAAGGCGTCGGGGGCGCGCGACGCGGCGAAGAATCTTCCCGTCACGCCCGACACGCTCTTCGCCATCGGCTCGTGCACGAAGGCTTTCACCGCGCTCGCCGCCGTGATGTCGCAGGACGACGGCAAGCTCTCGCTCGAAGACTCGCCGAAAAAGTTTCTGCCCTACTTCACGCTCCGCGACAAGGAGGCCGACGCGCAGGTGACTCTGCGCGATCTGCTCTCGCACCGCACGGGGCTCGCGGGCACGGACATCGCGTGGTACACGGGCGTCCTCAACCGCGAAGAGGTGATCCGCGTGGCGGGGCGCGCGAAGCCGAGCGCGCGCCTGCGCGAAAAATTCCAGTACCAGAACGTGATGTACTCGGCGGCGGGCGAGGCGGCGGCGCGCGCGCAAGGCACCACGTGGGAGAACCTGATCTCGACGCGCATCCTCAAGCCGCTCGGCATGACGAAGAGCGTGCTCTCGGTTAAAGAGATGCAGGCCGCGCCCGACTTCTCGCTCGGCTACCAGTACAACGCGGCGACGAAAGAGTCGCGCGTGGTGGCGACGCGCGACATCACGAACGTCGCGCCCGCGGGCGCGATCAATTCGAGCGCGAGGGAGATGGCCCGGTGGCTCAAGTTCATGCTCGCGGGCGGCGTCAACGCGGACGGCAGGCGGCTCGTCTCCGAGAAGGGGTACGCCGAGCTGGTGACGCCGCAGATCAAGATCAACGACACGGCCTCCTACGCGCTCGGCTGGGGCGTGGCGAAGATGGGCGCGCGCACCGTCTACACGCACACGGGGGGCATCGACGGCTTCGGCGCGCTGGTCTCCCTGCTCCCGCAGGAGAAGCTCGGCGTCGCCGTCCTCGCCAACGTCGAGGGGACGCCGCTGCTCTCGGCGGCACTGCGCGCGGTCGTCTCGAACCTGCTCGCGCCCGCGCAGTCGGCGGGCGCGACCGCGGGCGCGACGATGGCGTCCGACTTCAAGCCCGAGGGCGTGACGGGTCGCTACGACTTCGCGGCGGCGCGGATGGTCATCACGGTCTCGTACGAGGGCGGCAAGCTCCGGCTCGAAGCGCCGGGCCAGCCGCGCTACACGCTCGAAGGCGTGTCGGGCCGCCGCTTCCGCTTCGTCGAAGTGCCCGGCTTCTTCGCCACGTTCCGCCCCGCCAAGGGCGACGAGTCGGAGACGGAGCTGTACCTCGAACAGCCGCAGGGCAATTACACGCTGCCGAAAATTAAGGACGACGCTCAGGCGGCGACGCCCGGCGCGGCGCAAGTCGGCGGCGCGCTCAGCGGGCTGCTCGGCGCGTACGAGGCGGCGGGCTTTGGCAGGGTCGAGGTGGTTGTGAAAGACGGCAAGGTCGCCTTCACCATTCCGGGTCAGCCCGACTACCCGCTCGTCGAGAAGGAGAGGGACGTGTACGTGACGCCGCTCATGCCCGACACCTACTCGCTGCTCGCGCGGAGAGACGCCGCGGGCAAGGTCAACGCGCTCGTGCTCAGGCAGCCCGAAGGCGAGTTAGAGTTCAAGCGCGTCGCCGACGCGCCCGCGCCGACGGGCGGGGCGAGCCCGAAGCCCGACGGCGCGAGTCAACCAGCCGCGACGCCGAAGCCGCCCATCGCGGTCGAAGAGCTGATGGCGAAGATGATCGCGGCTGCCGGCGGCGAGGCGAATCTGCGCCGTCACAGGTCGAGGCGGACGACCTCCGCCGTCACGTTCGAGGCGCAGGGGCTCGAAGGCGAGGCCGTGACCTACGAGCAGGCCCCCAACTCTTTCGCGCGCGAGGGCACCTTCATCGGGCTCGGCAAGCGCATCGGCTCGACGCGCGAGTTCTTCGACGGCGCGGCGGGCGGCGAGGAGGCGAGCTTCACGGCGCGGCCCTCGCGCTGGGGCGAGGTCAAGATCGCGGAGATGCGCGTGGCCGCCGACTTCTACGGGCTGCTCGACTGGAAGACGAACTACAAGAAGGTCGAGGTGACGGGCACGGCGAAGGAGGTCGGCGAGGACGCCTACGTCGTCGTCTACACGCCGGAGCGGGGGGCTCCAGCGACCGAGTACGTCTCGGCGAAGACGTTTCTCGTGCTGCGCCGCGACGCGAGCGAATCGTCCGCCGGCGGCGAGGCCAACCTCGTCAAGGCGCGCTTCTCCGACTACCGCAGCGTCGGAGGCGTCGTCGTCCCGTTCCTCGTCGTCTACGACGTGCCCGACACGGGCGAGACGACCGAGCGCGTCATCGAAGTGAAGTTCGACGCGCCGATACCGCCGGAGGTCTTCCGCGCGCGCGTCAAGTGATAAAGGTCGTTCGCGCCCCGCGCGGGCGCGTCGTGTTAAAGTTCGAGCGATGAGTGGGGTTTACGCATTCCTCCGCTACTTCGTGGCGTTCGTCGTCATCACCTACGGCTTCGCCAAACTCAACGGCGCGCAGTTCACGATCCTCCAGTCCGAGTTGGACAAGCCGCTCGGCGAGGTGAGCGGCTTCTGGCTCACGTGGCACTACTTCGGCTACTCGAAGGTTTACGGTGGCCTCATCGCGCTCGTGCAGATCGGCGCGGGCGTCTTGCTGATGTTCCGCAAGACGACGCTCATCGCGATCTGCGTCCTGCTGCCCGTCATCGCGAACATCATCCTCGTGGACGTCTTCTACGGGGTCGACCTCGGCGGGCTCCTCGCCGCCCTCACCGTGGGGGCGTGCCTCGCAGCGCTCGCCGGGTTCCACAAGGAAGAGCTGGTGGGGCTCTTCTGGTCGCGGCAGAACAGCGTCTTCCCCGAACGCCGCCTCGCGGCGGGCAAGCGGGCGCTACGGTTCGCGGCGCGCGCCCTCGCCCTCGCCCTCCCGGCGCTGCTCACTTACTACGCGGCGAACTACAACAACCGCCTGCCGACGCCGCTCGACGGGCGCTGGCGCGTCGTCGACGGCCACGGCGTCGCCCTCGGTCGGGAGCCGCTGACCTACGTCTACTTCGAGCGGAACAGGGCGTACATGTGCGTGTTCAGGTACGGCGCGGCGACGTGGCAGACGCACCACTTCGAGATCGACGAGAAGACGGGCAGGCTGGGGATATGGGATCGCTGGCTGACGAAGGGCGACGAGATATTCGACGGGACTTTCAAGCTCGACGGCAACCGGCTCGTCATCGAGGGCCGGTTCGGAAACCCCGGCGGCGCGACCACCATCGAACTCGAAAAGTGAGTTTGGAAAAGTATGTGGTGTCCTAATGTGATTAGAACTCTGTGCCCGCTCCGTGCCCTCGGTGCCTCCGTGGTGAATGCCTAAGTCTCTTACCTCGCCACAGAGTCACGGAGGACACAGAGCGGGCACGGAGGAAAGCAGAAACTAGGACACTACTGGAAAAGTAACCCCGCCGGGCGCAGACGCCTCCCCAAGAGAAACCGGAACCCCTAGGGCTCGACCACGCAGCCGCTTTTGTCCGACCTCCGCGCCGCGTCGAGGACGAGCTGCGTGCGGTGGCCGTCCTCGAAGGTCGCCGCGCCTTCGACCGCTGCGCGCCCCGCGCGCAGCGCGTCGACGATCTTTCGCGAGAAGACGGTGAAGCCGCGCGACCATTCGCTGTCGCGCATCCCCGCGGCGAGCGGCGCGACTTCGACCTCGACCTCTTCCCAGCGGCCCGCGCCCGCCTCCGCCCTCCACAGCCGCGAGCCCTCGACGCGGAGCGCCCCGCGCTCGCCGAAAATCTCGACGCGGTGCTCCGGCGCGCCCGGCTCGACCGCCGAGAGCGAGAGGGCGGCGGTCGCCGTTCCCGAAACGAACTCCGACGGGGCGAAGCGCAGCAGCAGGTTCGCCTCGTCGTCGCTCGTCACGCGGCGCGGCTCGTCCGTCTTCGCGTCGGCGCGCTCCGGGACGTGCGTCGCGAGTCGGCACGAGACTGCGCCGAACTCGCCTTGCGCGAGCCAGCGCAGCGCGTCGACGGCGTGCGAGCCGATGGCCCCGAGGATGCCGCCGCCCGCCGCGGCGTCCGACCACCAGTCCCACTTCTGCTCCGCCGCCGCGCGCCAGTCGGCGCGGAAGAGAACCTTGGCGTGGCGCACGCGCCCCACCCCGCCCGCCGCGATCAACTCGCGCGCCTTCAAGCGCGCGGGCACGAAGCGCAGCTCGTGATCGACGTGGGCGAGCACGCCCGCGCCCCCGGCGGCGCGCCGCATCTCGCCTGACTCCGCCGCGCTCATCGCCGTCGGCTTCTCGCACAGCACCGCCTTGCCGCGCGCCAGCGCCTCAAGCGTCATCTCGCGGTGGAAGACGGTCGGCGTCGTGACGCAGACGAGATCGACGTCGTCGCGCGCCACGACCTCGCGCCAGTCCGCGCCCACGAACGGGATGCCGAAATCGCGCGCGACCGCCTCCGCGTTCCCGCGCCGCCCGCTCGCAATCGCCGCCACGCGCGCGCCCTCGCACGCGCGGAACGCCGGTATCTGCGTCGAGCGCGCGAACCCCGCGCCGATGATGCCGACGCCGATTGATTCTTTCTTCATTGAGTTTGCTTTGATCACCTTGATAGTCCTAACAAGCTTCTAGACGCTTTTGGCCACTCGCTCTTGCAGCAGACTTCGCCGATGACCGAACTGCCTTGAGGTCTTGCGGCGGTGACAATTCGCACAACGCACGTCACATTTCTCGATCTCTACCAATATCGACTGCCACGAGTAGCGTCTCTCTATCATCTGCGCCACAGCCAGCCTCTTAGTGGCTGTGTCACGGTGATCGAACTCAAGCACTACGGGATCAGTCTCTCCGCAATCAACGCAAGGATGATCCTTGAGGTAATTAAAAACCTCTCAGCCTTATCATCCTTTAATTTTTTGTTAAACCCTCTTAGCTTCTCCCGGTAATAGTCCGAGCGGTTCATATATCGATGCTTATTAGCCAAGTTCACGCATACTCGACAGCGCGAAGTGTGACCGTCATTATTCTTGCTACGAACGGTGAAGGCTTCGAGCGATTTAGTCTTCCCGCAGACGGTGCAGACTTTAGTGAGGGCTCGTGTCACGGGCATACGCGCCTCCTAAGATGGTGAGGTAATGCCCCCGGTACGACTTGAACGTACAACCCACAGATTATGAGTCTGCTGCTCTAACCATTGAGCTACGGGGGCGTGAAGTTGATCGTCTGCGCGCGATTATAGGAGCGCGAATAGTCGGTCGCAAGCGGGAACACTTGAGAGTGCGGGAATGACGGATGATGAACTGAGGGCGTTCGTCTTCACTTCATCACCCGTCATTCCGCGTTCATCGTTCCTTCCCCGTGCAGCCGCTCCAACTGTTTGAGGTGTCGCGCCTCGTGGACGCCGACGAAGGCGAGCCACTGGGCGAGGTTGAGGGGGCCGAAGGCGGGGTGCGGGAACTGCGCCGAGAGATCAGCCGCGTCGAAGCGCGGGCGCAGGCTCTCCAGCGCGGCGCGCGACTCTTTGAGGTGCGCGAGCGATTGGTCGAGCGGCACGCCGCGCGGGCGGATGTATTCGGGGGCCTCGAACTTCTGCCCCGCGGCCCGCTCGACGTAGGCGTCGAGCGAGAAGGGCGTGAAGGTGTTTACGGCAGCCGCCGCCCCTTCGCCGTCAGTCGCCCGCGGCAGCATCCCTTCGAGCGCGCGCGTGATGCGCCGCTCGGTGAGCGAGAGGTGCTCGACGATGTCGGACGCAGACCAGCCGCCGTCCGCGCCGCGCGCGCTTTGCTGCTCCTCGCTCAGACCCTCGACGCGCTCGACGAGCCTGCGCCGCACCTCCTCGTTAGCGGCGAAAACTTCCGCGAGGCTGTTGTACATCATCTGATTTTAACTCCTTAAGATGAATGAATCACGCGCCCGCGGTCGGCGCGGCGCGCGCGTGAAGTGCGGGGCGTCTATTGCAGCACGACCGCCTGCGGGCTCAGGTGCAGCACGTGCCAGCGCAGGTAGCGGCGCGTCGGCTCCGACTCGTTCTGGAAGATGCGCAGGTAGCCGGTCTCGACGAGCAGCGTCTCCGGCGACACCCATTCGAGGCGGATGACGGGGTTGAGCGAGAGCGGCGTCGCGCCCGCCTTCGACGCGCCCTCCTGATCCTTCTGCGCGACAGCGCGCGACTGTATGTGCTTCGCGTCGTAGTCGGCTGACGCGGCGAGGAGTTTATCGCGCAGAGGCAGTAGCGCGGCGGTCGGCCGGTCGCCCTGCGCGTCGTAGACGGACACGTCCGTGCCGGAGGCGGTCGCCACCTTCGCGCCGTCGGGCGACCAGACGGGCAGCGCGTCCATCAGTTGATCCGAGAGCAGGCGCTCCCTGCCGTCCGTCCCGACGACGCGCGGGCGACCGGCGAGCGGCTTGTTCTCGCTGATGCGCGCCGCCAGCTCGTCCTCCTTGCAGGCGAGCGCGGCGAGCGCGCGCCCGTCCGGCGACCACGCGGCGTGGAAGTAGACGAGCCCTTCGCGGCTGGTCAGCGGGCGGAGGTTGTAGCCGTCGCGGTCGCACAGGTAGATCTGCTCGGTGCGGTAGGAGGCGACGGGCGCGATGATGGGCGCGACGGTGGGGACGGGCGTCGGCGAGGCGTTCGGATCAAGCGCGGCGGGCGCGACGGGCGCGTCGGGCGTCGGCGTCGCGGAAGGCTGCGGCTTGACGGTGCGGCGGCCCGCGAAGACGATGGCGCTGCCGTCGGGCGACCAATCGACCGTGGAGAGGAAGACGCCGGAGAGGCCCTCGGGCAGGACGTTGCGGAGGAACGCGCCCTGCGCGTTGTAGAGATCGATCAGAAACTCGTCCGGAGGGAACGCCGGATCGTTCGGCGCGTAGAGCGCGAGCGCGCGCTGGCCGTCGGGCGAGGTGACGGTGCGCAGGAGGGCCTCGTCCTTGCGCTCCGCCTCGAAGTGAGAGCGCACCGCCGCCAGCGGCTCTTCCGCGCCCTCGTCCTTCACGGACTGCGGCAACACGTCGGGCGAAACGTCGGGCTCCAGGCGGAAGGCGAGGCGCGCCGAGGGCACATCGCGCAGCTCGCGCGGGCGCACGCTGACGACGCCCATCTTCTCGCCGACCTGCCTGCACCCCGCGAGCGGCGCGGCCACGCACGCGGCGACGAGCGCGACGATCAACGCCGCGCGCGCGCCCTTCGGCGCGCGCGATCCGTCCGTGCCGCTGCGCGCGATCAATGACGCCTTCCCGCGATGATGGAGTGTGGCTTTCTTCAGAACGCGGAAATGATAGGAACGCGCGCAACTTCGTGTCAACGACCGGGCGAGATTAGCGGCGGGTGGGTTCGAGCCGGGCGCGATCAGAAAGCACTCACCGCGGCGGCGCAGAGTTAACGCCGAGGGGGCGCGCAAGAAAACATCTTCTTCTCTATGGCCCCCGCGCGTCCCCCGCGCCCCCGCGGCGAACCTCCCTCACGCCGCCACTCAAGATCAAATTTAACTACTGCGGCGAGAAGGGAGCGACGACCTACACGATGTCGCGCGTCAGCGGGCGGGGCGTCGCCTCGCCCCGTCGTTCGTCGCCGGTCGCGCGCGGGCGGCGCGGCGTGCGCGGCGGGGCTCGACGCGCGGAGTGCGCGCCGGAGGAGTTTGAGTGCGCGGCGCGGTGTGGTTGAGCGGCGCGCCGCCCGCGTCGCCTTCCGACTCGCCCGTCACCTCGGCGGCGTAGACGGGTTCGAGCGCGAGCAGGGCGCGCATCGTCTCGCGCGGCGAGAGGTGCGCCGCGTCCGTCTCGTCGCGCTCGACGCAGTTGTGCTCCACGGCGCGCGCCGCGCGGCGCGCCCCCGGCTCGTCGCTCTCGTGGCGCACGATGAAGAGCCGCGCCGCCAGCACGCCGACCAGATCGCAAGTCAGTTCCTCGCCGCGCCGCGAGCTGATCTGCCGCAGCCCCGCGCCCGCCTCCGCGCGTCGCGCGACGCGGCGGAAGAGCGGCTTGAGGCTCCCGCGCGCGCCGTCCGCCGCGTGCGTCAGCTCGTGCGCCATGACGCTCAGCATCGCCTCGTCCGATCTCAGCGAGGCGACGAAGATCGTGCCGAAGCGTATGGCGTGCGGGTCGTCGTAGACGATGGAGGCGTTGTCGCGCAGGGACACGTCCAGCCTGACGCGCCGCACCGCTTCGATGCGCGCCAGCGCCGCGCGGCGCGCGGGGGCCGGGACGCCGCCCTCCGACATCAGCCCCGACAGGGCCTCCGCCGCAAGCTCCTTCGCCAGCGGCAGCAGACTCGAAGCGCGCCCCGCGCCGGCGATCACGTCCGGGTGTCTGGCGGGCAGCGAAGGCCGCTCCTGCATCACGTCGATGGGCGCGCTGCCGCGCGGGTCCAGCTCGCGCTCGGCGCACGCCGCCGCCGCCGCGCGCTCGGCGGGAATGCCCGCCACACGCGACGCGACGCGCACGCCGTCCGTCTGCGCCCCGACCGAGACGCACGACCACACGCACGCCGCCGCCGTGAGCAGCGCGGCGAAAGGCGTCGCCCTCGGGAGGCGCACACGACGCCCCCCGGCACCCGAATATTTTTCTTCTCTCATCCGTTCCCTGATCAAACGACGAATGGCGCGAAGTCTTCAGCGCGGGCGACGAGCGCGCGGCGCGACGGCGCGGTCGGCGCGGCGAAAGCGCGCGGGCCGCAGGGTCTCATGAATCAGCGGTTGCGCCACGCGGGAGGGCGCTTCTCCATGAAGGCGCGCACGCCTTCCCGCGCGTCCTCGGTCTTCATCAGCTCGTTCAGGTAAAGGTTCTCGACGCGGCGGAGGGCCTCGTCGAAGCTCCAGCCGCGACCGGCGTCGAGCGCGCGCCGCGTCGCTTCGAGGGCCGGAGCGGACAGCTCGCGCAGCCGGTTCAGAATCTCCTGCGTCTTCTGTTCGAGCTGCGCCGAGTTGACGCCGTAGCTCACGAGCCCGAGCCGCAGGGCTTCGGGCGCGTCGATCAGCTCGCCCGTCAGAATCAATTCGCGCGCGCGCTTCTCGCCGATGACGCGCGGCAGAAGGATGGCCGCGACCGGGGGGAAGACGCCCAACTTGATCTCGGGCTGGCCGAAGCGCGCCCGCTCGGTCGCGACGACGATGTCGCACGCGGCGACCAGCTCGCACCCGCCGCCCAGGGCCGCGCCGTCCACGACGGCGAGCGCGGGCTTCGCCGCGGCTTCGAGCGTGCGGAAGATGTGGTGGAAGGCTTCGAGCATCTGGTAGATGGTCTCGGCGACGTGCTCCTCGACCGCCACGCCCGCGCTGAACGCCCGCGCCCCTTCCGCCGCCTCGAAGACGACCGCCACCACCTCGCGCTCGCCCGCCGCGCGTTCGAGCGCGTCGCCGATCTCGCGCATCATCGCGATGTTGAAGACGTTCAGCGGCGGTCGCGCGAACTTCACGCGCGCGGCGCGATCCTCGACCGAGTAGCGTATGTGCTGGTAGGTCATGAAAAGCTGTTAGCTGTTAGCTGTTAGCTGTTAGCTGTTAGCTGTTAGCTGTTAGCTGTTGGCTATGAGCCGGAACCGAGATGCCTTTGACCTCTGGCTAATAGCTAACAGCTAACAGCTAACAGCTTCCAAGCATCTGCCCGCCGTCAACCTTGATCACCTCGCCGGTGACGTAGCGCGCGGCGTCGGAGCAGAGGAAGGCGACGACCGAGGCGATCTCTTCGGGCTCGCCGATGCGGGAGAAGACGGACGAGCGCGCGGCGGCGTCGAGAACTTCCGCCGGGAGCTTTTCGGTCATCGGCGTGCGCGTGAAGCCGGGCGCGACGCAGTTGACGTTGACGCCGTCGCGCCCCAGATCGGCGGCGGCGGCGCGCGTGAAGCCGACGAGGCCGGCCTTCGACGCCGCGTAGTTGCTCACGCCGAAGCGCCCGCGGAACGCCTCGACCGACGAGACGTTGACGATCCGCCCGAACCGTTGCGCGCGCATCTGCGGGGCGGCGGCGCGCACGTAGTTGAACGCGCCCTTCAGATTCGCGCCCATCACGCGCTCCCACTGCGTCTCGGTCATGCGCCAGACGGGCGCGTCCTCGTTGATCCCGGCGGCGTTGACGAGCAGGTGCAAGCCGCCGAGCCGGACGCGCGTCTCCGACGCGATGCGCTCCGCCTTGCCGAAGTCCGACACGTCGGCGTGGAAGCTGACGACGCGCGCGCCCGCGCCGCGCAGCAGCCGCGCCGTCTCCGTCATCGCGTCCTCGCCCGCGATGTCCACGAACGCGACCGACGCGCCGCCGCGCGCGAACTCAAGCGCGCAAGCGCGCCCGATGCCCGAAGCGCCGCCCGTCACGAGCGCGACCTGAGAGTCGAAGGTCATGAAAGCCGTCCGTGGTCAGTCGTCAGTCGTCAGTAGCGCGCCGCGAGTAGCGCGTGATCGGCGGCCAACATCTCGAAGACAAAGTTAACAACTGACTATTGACTACTGACTACTGACTACTGACTACTGACTATTGACTACTGACATTCTCACCCCTGCTTTTGCAGCGGCGCGAGCATCCACTGCTCGTAGAGGCGCGACTGTTCGGGCGTCGGCGTCTTGACGGGCACGAGGCGCAGGCCGTTGTCGGGGCGCGGGCCGAGCTTGACGCTCAGGCTGCGCAGATCGTCCGTGCGGAAGACGGTGAGGCGCACCTCGTCGCCGGGCTTCTTGTCGTTCAGGCGCGCGTTGAGGAAGTCGAGCGTGGCGCGCGCGCCGTCCACGGCGACGATCTGATCGCCCGCGCTCAACCCCTGCGCGTAGGCGGGCGATCCGGCCAGCACCGCCGTCACGTTGAGGCGGTCGCCCGCCTGAGAGAGCGTCGCGCCGAAGTAGGACTGCTCGGCGGCGGGGCGCGTGCGGTCGCCGGCGAAGGTTTCGAGCCGCAGGCCGACGCCCGCGAGCGCCGCGTCGTAGTCGAGTTCCGCGCGCCCGCGCACCGAGCGGCTGAAGAACTCTTCGAGGCTCGACCCGGCGGCGAGCTCCGCCGCGCGCTGGAAGTCTTCGGGCGTGTAGTTGCGCTGCCGCTTGAAGAACTCGGAGTAGAGGTGGCTCATCACGTCGTCGAGCGACTTCGCGCCCCCCGAGCGGCGGCGGATTTCCAGATCGAGCAGCAGGCCGATGATGGCCCCCTTGTCGTAGTAAGAGACGGAAGAGTTGATCGAGTTCTCGTCGGGCCGGTAATACTTGATCCACGCGTCGAAGCTCGCCTCCTCGACGCTCATCTCCAGACGGCCCGGCGTGTTCTGCAGGGCGCGGATCGAGCGCGCCAGATCGTCGAGGTACTCTTTCTCCGTCATCAGCCCGGCGCGGCGCACGATCATGTTCTCGTAGTAGCTCGTCACGCCCTCGGCGACCCAGAGCAGGCGCGTGTAGTTCTCGCCCGTGTAGTCGAAGGGGCCGAGGGCGTCGGGCCGGATGCGCTTGACGTTCCAGGCGTGGAAGAACTCGTGCGCGACGAGGGTCAGAAGGTTCCGGTAGTCGGTGTCGGGGCGGAAGCCGAAGCGGCGGACGATGAGCGCCGTCGAGTTCAGGTGTTCGATCCCGCCGCCCCCGGTCGGGTGGAGCATCAGCAGGAAAGTGTAATCGTGGTAGGGAATCTCGCCGACGACGCCGACGGCTGTCTCGACGATCTTCTGCACGTCGCGGCGCAGGCGCTCGGCGTCGTAGTTGCCCTCGCCGTCGATGACGACGCGGTGCGGCACGCCGCGCACTTCAAACGGTAAGACTTTGAAGTCGGAGACGAGGAACGGCGAGTCGTAGAGCACGTCGTAGTTTTCGGCGCGGAAGACGTTGCGCTCGTTGGCCGCCGCGGGCAGCCCCGTCGCGATCTTCCAGTCGCCGCGCGGCACGACGCGCACGGTCGAGGGCGCGCCCAGAAGGCCGTCGACGTGCATGAGCGTCGCGGCGTTATTCCAGAAGGCGTGGCGCTCGCTCAGCTCGTTGGTGCGCACCGAGAAGTCGTTGGCGTAGACGGCGTAAGTGAGGCGCGCCTCGCGCGCCCCGCCCATCTGGACGCGCCACGTGTTCTTGTTCGCCTTCGCCCACGGGAGGCGCGCGCCCCCGTCCGAGGCCGCGGCGAAGTCCTGCACGTTGCGCTCGTACTCGCGCACGAGGTAGGAGCCCGGCGTCCAGACCGGCATCACGAGATCGAGCTGCGCGGGGAGCGTCGCGCCGCCCGCCGCGCGCACGCGCATCTCCACTTGCAGCAGGTGCGTGTGCGGCTCGGGCATCGAGACGGTGTAGGAGATTTCCGGGGCGGGCGCGGCGGCCTGAGCGCGCGCGGGCGTCGCCGCGCGGCGCGGCGGCTGAACGGGGCGCGCCCCTGCCGCGCCGCAGACGCTCAGAGAGAGCAGCGCGGCGAGCGCGAGGGGCGTTCGGCGGCGGGTTCGCATCGTGTGGACTTCCCTCCGGTTCGTGCGGGATTCGTCGAAGCGGCTGATGGACGGCGCATCTTACTACGAAACCGGAAGGCGCGACCACAGACCCCGCCGCCCGGAGGCTCCCGCCGACGCCGCGCGCCGAAAACGTTTGATTTCGCGGCGGGCGTCGGTTAACCTTCGGCGTGAAGGTCATCTCTCCACGCGCCGCACGCCGCGCCCGCGGGCAGCATTCCGCCGCCCCCGCACACGAAGGCATCACCGCCCGACGACTTATCGCGGCGGGCGGCGTGCAGACCTTTGAAGGGGCCGCTAGTACAGCAGGAACCACATCTCGCCGAGGACGCGCATCACGCTCTCGACGGCGATGTTGGCCGCCGTCGCCTCACCGCTCGACGGCGTCGGGGCGGCTGGCGTATCGTCCTCGTCTGTGTCGTTCGTGCGGACGACTATTTTCGGCGTCGGCGTCGGCACGATGCCGCCGTAGATGATCCCGTCGTCGGCGGGGGTCGCCCCGGCGAAGACGAGAGTGAGGACGGCGGCGGCGCAGAAGTTACGAAGCTGGGTCATTGCTATTCTCCTTATGGATTGAAGGTTATGCCGAATTAAAAACCGGCTTGAAGGGGTGTCGCGTACCTCGTTACAGTTGGCATCATAGGCAAGGGGGGTGGGTGTTGCAAGTTAACCTGCAAAACCGCGGAAAGGATTACCTCACATGAACTTAACAGGCGAGAAGCCGTACCGGGCGGGCGCGTCCGCGCCGCCGACCCGCGGCGAAGAGGCGCTCGCCCGCTGCGAGAGCGCACGGCAGTTCGAGGAGTCGGGCGACTACGCGGCGGCGTGCGAGGCGTTGGGCGATCTGTGGCGCGGCGTCGGCGCGCGCCCGCACGTTGAAGGGCTCGACCGCCGCACCACCGCCGAGGTGCTCTTGCGCGCGGGCGTCGTCTCCGGGTTCGTCGGCAGCACGCGCCAGATCGGGGGCGCGCAGGAGTTCGCCAAAGACTTGATCAGCGAGAGCGCCGCCCTCTTCTCGTCGCTCGGCGAGGCGGCGAAGCTGGGCGAGGCGCAGACCGAGCTGGCCTACTGCTACTGGCGCGAGGGCGGCACCGACGAGGCGCGCGTGATGTTGAACGAGGCGCTCGCCAACCTCCGCGGCGCGGACGAGCAGAGGGCCGTCGCGCTGCTGCGTCTAGCTATCGTCGAATCCTCCGCCACGCGCAACAACGACGCGCTGCGCCTGCTCAAAGAAGCCGCGCCGCTCTTCGGGAGGATCGGGAGCCACGCCAAGCTCGGCAAGCTCCACATGAACCTCGCCATCGTCTACGAGCTGCTGAGCATCGACGAGGCGAGGGAGGACTACGCCGACAGCGCCTTCATCGAGTACGAGGCGGCGAGCTTCCACCTCGAACAGGCCGGCCACACGAACTACCGCGCCGGCGTCGAGAACAACTTCGGCTACTTCCTCTTCAAGCGCGGTCGCTTCAAGGAGGCGCACGAGCGCCTCGACACCGCGCGCCGCCTCTTCGTCGGCCTAAGAGACGCGGCGCGCGCCGCGCAGGTGGACGAGACGCGCGCGCGCGTGCTGCTCGCCGAGGGGCGACTGGCGGAAGCCGAGGCGGCGGCGCGCTCCGCCGCGCGCGCCTTCGCGGGCGGGGGCGAGCAGGCGCTGCTCTCGGAGGCGCTGACGACGCAGGGCGTGGCGCTGGCGCGGCTGGGCCGCAGGGCGGAGGCGAGAGTAGTGCTGCGCCGCGCGGCGGACGTGGCGGCGCGGGCGGGCAACGTCGAGGGCGCGGGGCTCGCCGAGCTGGCGGCCCTCGAAGAGCTGACCGGCGAACTCTCGCCCGCCGAGATGCGCGAGGCCTACCGCGCCGCCGACCTCTCGCTCGCGCGCACGCAAAACAGGGAACTGCTCGCGCGCCTGCGCGCCGGGGCGCGCCGCCTGATCGACGAGACCGCGGCGGCGCAGGGCGGGCCGACCGGCGCGGCTGAGATCGAGACGATGGTCGAAGAGGCGTGCGCGCGCTTCGGCAAGCGGGTGCGCTTCACGCCCGCCGCGTCGGAGGCGATGCTGCGTCTGCCGCTCGGCGCGGACGCCGCGCGCCTGAGCGCGCTCGTCGAGCGCACGGTCGAGCGCGCCGCCGACGGCGCAATCATCGAGCCCGCGGCGGTCGAGACGGTCGCGCTCAGGCGCGACGCCGACGGGTTGGACTTCGCAGACCCGTGGGCGAACTTCTCTTTCAAGGACGAGGTGAAGAGTTTCGAGGATCGCATGATCGAGCAGGCGCTCGCGGACGCGCGCGGCAGCGTCTCGCGCGCCGCGCGACTGCTCGGCTTCAAACACCACGAGTCGCTCAACTGGCGTCTGAAGAACCGCAACAAGACTCTGCTGGCGTCGCGCACGCCCGTGCGCAAGCGCAGGCGCAGCATCATCAGCAAGCGCGATCAATAACTCTTCCGGCGCGGGAGGTCTTACGTAGGCGATGGCGGTGCTCGTCTGCCCCGAGTGTGGAGCGAAGAACCGCGTGGACGAGGCGGCGGCGCGACGACGCCGGCCCGTCTGCGGCAGGTGCGGCGCGGCGTTGCCGGGCCCGCCCGACGCCGCCGCGCGCGACGACGCGGGCAAGCCCTTCGTCGTGACGGACGCGACCTTCGCGGGCGAGGTTCTGGGCGCGGGCGGCGTGCCCGTGCTCGTGGACTTCTGGGCGGCGTGGTGCGGGCCGTGCCGCGCGCTCGCGCCCGTGCTCGACCAACTCGCCGCGGAGTCGCGCGGTCGTTACCGCGTCGCCAAGCTCAACGTGGACGAGAACAAGCGGGCCGCCGCGCAGTTCCAGATTCAAGGCATCCCGACGCTGCTCATCTTCAAGAACGGCCAGCTCGTCGACCGGCTCGTCGGCGCGCACCCCAAGCAGGAGATCGCCGCCCGACTCGCCGCGCACGGTTAAGGTCGGGGCGGGGAAAACTGAAAGGCGGAGGGGGACGGCGGGCCCGCCGTCCCCCTCCGCCTTTCAGTTTATTCCCGCGCCCCTACTTCACGTTCACCGTCACGCGCTTCGAGCCGCACGGCGACTTGAGCGTGACGGTGAACGCGCCCGCGGTCTTGCTGATCGAGGTGACGGTGAACTTCGCCGCGCCGTCCGCCTTCGCGGGCTCGCGCAGGACGAGGATGTCAGACCAGTCGGCGGTCGTCGCGGCGATCTTGGCGGCGTCGGCCTCGCCTTCGAGCGTGGCGACGAAGGAGCCTTGCCCGCCGACGGCGAGTGAGACCTCTTCGGAGCTGAGCGCCAGCGCGCACTCTCCCCCGCGGCGCGGGCGCGCTCCCGCCGTCTTGGTCGGCTTCTCAGCAGCGGGCGCGGCGGCGTCCCTCTTTCTGCCCCCGGCCTGAGACTCCGCGACCGGCGCGGCGGGCGTCTGGCCGGGGCTCGCCGCCGGTTCGGGCGTCGGCGCGGGATCAGCCGCGGGCGTCGGCTGCGCCGCGGCCTCCGCGCCCCTCGTCGCTTCGCTCTTCTTGACCTCGCTCTTCTCGGCTTCCTTCTTCGCGGCCTCACCCTTCGCCGCGTCGCCCTTCGTCTCATCACGCTTCGCCGCGTCCGTCCTCGTCTCGCCGCCCTTCAACTCGTCCGGCTTCGCCTCGCCGCTTTTCGTCTCGCCGCTTTTCGCCGCGTCGCTCTTCGCTTCGGGGACTTTCGCCGTGTCGTCCTTCCGCTCTTCGCGCCTCACCTCGTCGCCCGACGGGGCGTGGTCGGTCTTCACGGGTTCGCCCTTCGCCGCCTCGTCCTTGGCGGCCTCGCCCTGTGCGGTCGCCTGCGGCGCTGTCGGCGCGGGACGCGCCGGGCGCGCCGCCCCGATCAGCACGTCGAGGCCGGCGAGCGATCCGTTCAGCTTGCGGTAGAGACCTTCGATGACGGCGCGCCGCGTCGCGTCGGACGTGGCCGGATCGTAGCTCCTGACGTAGGTGTCGAGCGCCGCGGCGGGCTCCTTGTTCGCGGCGAGCGCCGAGCCGAGACGCCACAGGGCGTTGCGCCAGTAGAGGCTGTTTTCGGGGAGCACGCCGACGGCGCGGCGCAGCGTGACGACCGCCTCGGCGGCGCGACCGTCGCTGAGCTGCGCCCAGCCGATCATCTCGTCGATGCGACCGCGCACGAGTTTGTCGAGCACGTCGCGCGGCAGATCGGGGACGTTCGGCGTGCCGCCCTCGGCGATGGTGCGCGCGCGCGCCTCGCGCAGCTCGTCGGCGGTCGTGGCGACGGTCGCCTGCGGCGCGGCGAGCGCGGCTTCGAGGCCCGTCTTCGCGCCCTCGGCGAGTTCGAGCGCGGCGCGCGCGCCGACGCCGCGCCGCAGCAGACGGCCCGCGGCGTAGAGCTGCCGGAACGTGCGCGTCGCCGCGTCGCCGCCTTCGGCGAACTCGCGTGCGGCGCGCGTGGCGGCGGGCTCGGCGTCGGCGCGCTGCCCTTCCGTCTCCGCCGACTTGAGCGCGAGGTGCATCGCGAGCAGACCCTTGAGCGAGCGGGCGTTCTCGGGCGTGTCCGCCGCCTGCGGCTCGAAGAGGCTCGCGCGACGTTCGGGCGCGAGCAGCTCGATGAAGTTGTCGGCGCGCGCCGCCGCGCGGCCCGCGAGGCGCGTCTCGATCTCGTCGCCTTTGAGCGTGAAGCTGCGGTTCAGCTCGTCGGCGGCCTCGGCGTAGAGGCCCGCCGAGGAGAGCGCGCTGGCGAGCTCGTAGTCGAGCGTGGGGAAGCGCGAGTAGAGCTGCGCGAAGCGCACGGAGCGTTCCGCTTCGACCCACATGCCGGAGGCGGAGAGGGCGCGCGCCAGCGCGATCTGCGCCCACGGGTGGCGCGGCTCGATCTTGATCGCCTGCGCCGAAAGCTCGACGGCGCGCTTCTCGTCGCCGTGCGCCGCGTACCAGTAGGCCGCCCCGGCGAGGAGCGGGAGGTTGCGCGCGTCGTCTTTGAGCGCGGCGTCGAGTTCGCGCTCCGCCTCGCCGCGGCGGCCCGCGTCGAAGAGCGAGAGCACTATCCCGGCGCGCGCCGCCGCGTCCTTCGGCTCGGCGGCCAACTGCTCGCGGTAGAGCTTGAGAGCCTCCTCGGGCTTGCCCGTGGCGCGGCGCAAGTCGGCGAGGCTGCGGCGCGCGGCGGCGGATTTCGGATCGAGCTCGGCGGCGCGCGCGTACTCGGTGGCCGACTCGTCGAGGCGCAGCGAGAGGCGGTGCGCGGCGGCTAGCGCCTGGTGCGCGGCGGCCATGTCGGGCGAGAGCTTGACGGCGGCGGAGGCGAGGCGCGTCGCCTCGTCGCCCCGCTCGGCGGCGAGGTAGAAGGCGGCGAGGGCGAGCAGGCGTCGGGCGTCGCCGCCCGCTTTGCGCTCGATGCGGCGCGCGAGATCGAAGGCGGCTTCGGGCTGGCCCCGCAGGGCGAGGTTGGTCGGCAACTGCGAGACGACCTCGAAGTAGAGCTTGTCGGACATCTCCGCCGAGGCGGTCGCCACCGCGTCCTTGAAGAGCGCGACGCCGCGCGCCGCGTCGCCCGCGCGCAGGCGGTCGTCTCCGTAGGCCGCCTGCGCGCTCACCAGATACTCCTCGGCGCGCGCGGCGAGCGCGTCCGGCAGATCGAGATCGAGGAAGTCGTCAAGCTCCGCGATGCGCTCCCACGGGGAGAGCTTCAGAATCTCTTCGAGCTTGGCCCTCAGCTCGGCCTCCTTCGGCGTCTCGTCCGACTTCTTCGCCGCCGCCTTGCGCGACTCCGCGGCTTTAGCTTTCGCCGCTTTATTCTCGGCGGTCTTACCGTCCGAAGACTTATCCGCCGCGGGCACGCCCTCAGCCGACTTGCCCTCCGCCGGTTTATCCTCCGGCGTCTTGCCCTCCGCCGACTTGCCCCCGGCTGTCTTACTCCTCGGGGGCTTCGCCGCCGCCGACGACGACGTGCTCTCTCCAGCCGCGCCCTCCGCCGATCTGCTTTCGGCCTTGGGCCTTCGCGCGCGCGCCCTCGGCTTCGCGTCGCCGGCGCTCGGCGGCGCACTCTTCTCGGTCTCGCCTTTCGTCGCAGACCTCTCGCCGGCGGTTTTTTCTGCGGCAGTTTTTTCGGCAGCCGACTTCTCGCCCGCGGGCTTTTCCGCCTCGCCCTTCGCCGCGTCGGTCGCGCCCGCGCCCTTGGCGCGCGCGGGCCTCTTGCCCGCGGTCTGTTTCGCGGCGGCGGCGGTCGAAGCCTTCTTCGCCGCGGCGGGCTTCGCCGCCTGCCCCTTCGCGCCGTCGGCCTGCGCGGCCTTCGGGTCGGCTGGCGAGTCGGCGGTCGCCTTCGCCGCCGCCTTGTCCGGCGCGGTTTTTTTCGCCGCGGTCTTCCTCGCGGGCCTCTTCTTCGCGCTCTTTTGCGTCGCCGCCTGCGCGGCGGGCTGACTCGTCGCCTCCTGCGCGCGCGCCCCGGCGGGCGCGACGCAGCACAGCGCGACGAGCGAACAGAGTAGGTGCGTGAATCTACTTCTCATAAATCGACTTCTTCGGTTCGTTTGGTGACGTGCGGGGAGACGGGCACGACGGCGACACTTTCAGACGTTCGACGATCTACAGGGCCGGGCGTTCATTCTAACAGCCGCCGCGCCCGTTCACCTCCCGCCGAGGGCTTCCAGAAGGACGCGCCCCGTCGCGCTGCTCGGCGGCTGCACGCCGAGCAGCGCGGCGAGCGTCGGCGCGAGATCGGCGGGCGTGGACTCCTGAGAGTAACTGCCGGGCGCGACCCCCGCGCCCATGATGACGAGCGGCACGTGCGTGTCGTAAGAGTAGGGCGAGCCGTGCGTCGCGGGGATGCCGTCGCCCAGATACTTGAACGGCTCGTAGAGCACCACGACGTCGCCGCTCCGGCGCTGGCTGAAGCCGTGCAGCACGCGCCGCGCGATGACGTCGGAGGCGGGGACGTTGCCCTCTTCGAGCTGCGTGCGCGTGAAGCAGCGCACGATGCCCGGCACGGTCAGCGCGCCCTCGCACGCGGCGCGCTCGACCTCGCCGCGCCCGACGCCGTCGCGCCTCAACGCCGCCGTGTTGAAGAAGACGTTCCCGTTCAGGAAAGTGTCGATCACGTAATCGGCGGTCGTGTCCTTGTCGCCCGCCTTGCCGAAGCGCGCGCGCACGGCGTTGCGGACGGCCCCCATCACGTCGGCGTTCGGGATGCGCCCGCCGGGGAGGCCGAGCGCCGCGGCGTGTTCCGGGATCGGCGCGACGCCGTGATCCGCCGTGAAGGCGACGAGCGCGTTCTGCAAGCCGACCTTCTTATCGACGTAATCGAGCAGCGCGCCGATCTGCCTGTCCACGCGCAGCGTCGCGTCCATCGCCTCGTGGCTGTAGGGGCCGTAGCGGTGGCCGACGTAGTCGTTCGCGGAGAAACTGACGGTCAGCACGTCCGTCGTCTCGTCCGCGCCTAAGCCTTCGTTGTCGATGGCGGCCTCGGCGAAATCGACGAGCAGATCGTTGGAGAAGGGCGTGTAGTCGAGCGCGGCGTAGAAGGCGGGCGAGGGCCCGCCCGCCCCGCCCGTGACGGTGTGCGGGAACCTGTTCGTCTCGCCCGGCGCGTTGCCGATGTTCTCCCACGCCGGGGCGTCCGCGCCCTGCCGCTTCACGTACTCGGCATCACTCCCCAGCACGTAATCCCACTTCCTGCCGAAGAACTTATCAGCCGGGCGCGCGTCGTTAAAAGTTTTGACCCACGCGGGCGGCTCGCCGAAGTAGTAGTTGGTCGTGACCATGCTGCCCGTGAGCGTGCTGAACCAGTAGGCGGCTGAGGCGTGGCGGCCCGAGGGCAGGATCGCCGCGCGATCTTTGATCGAGACGCCGACCACCTTCGCGCGATCCGCGGTCGCGAGCCGCAGCTCGTCGCCGAGCGTCGAGGCCGTCATCCGCCGCGGGCTCGACGCGCGCTCGTTCGCGCCGCCGAAAAAAAGTTTCCAGCGCGACGACGCGGGGCGGCAGTCGGGCGCGAATTTGTCTTCGGGGTCGTTGACGTTCGAGACGACGCAGCCGACTTCGCGGTCGTACCAGTCGTTGGCGATGATGCCGTTCTCCGCCGGGTAGGTTCCCGTCAACGTCGTCGCGTGGCCGGGCGCGGTGTAGGTCGGCATGTGATCGTAGTTGGCGTTCGTCCAGCTCGCGCCGCGCGCCAAGAGGCGGCGCAGCCCGTTCCCCGCGAAGAGATCGCCGAAGCGTTCGAGGTAGTCGGCGCGGAACTGATCGACGACGACGAGCAGGACGAGCCGCGGTCGCGCCGCCGGCGCGGGGGCGCTACGCCGCGCCGCCGCCTGATCGGCGTTCGGCGTCGCGCCCCGCCGCGGCGTCGCCGCGGGTGAGAGCACCGAGCAGGCGAGCGCGAAGGTCAGCGTGCGGCGGAGGGCGTGGCCGAGGCGGCGGATCGGCCCTTGGCCGGGACGGCGTCGAGGGATCATGATTTCGGGTCGGGCGCGCGAAGCGTGTCGGCTGAATTAACGGAGCGTCGGGGCGCAATGATACCATCCCGGCGAGCGGGGGGTCGAAGGCCGCGGCGCGCGACGCCGGAAGACTGTTGGGGGCGCGGAGGGTGATGAACGAGCTTGACGCGGAGTGGGAGCGGCGCGTGGCGGAAGCGTCGGAGGGGGCGCGCGCCGCCGGGCTCGCCGACGTGGCGGACTACCTGACGCTTCGCGCCGCCAACGATCTCGCGCGCGCGGTCGGCGTCGCGTGGCTGCTCGACTCCTTCACCGCGCTCGCCGACGAGGCGATGCTCGGCGGCGCAGACCTCCGCCTCGCGCGCGACGACGGGCACAGCTTCCGCGCCTCCCACTCGACGATGATCGGCGAGCGTCTGACCATCAGCGCGGGGCCCGTGCGCGCCCTCACGGTCGAGGCGGGCTGGCCCCGCGCGCCGCGCGACGGCATCGTCCGCGAGGGCGGCCTCGCCCGCGCGCTCGTCACGCACTTCGGCGACCGCGCGCCCGGCGAAGAGCTGCTGCTCGTCCGCGCGGGCGACCAAGCCCCGCGCTGGCTCGCCCTCTCCGCGTCCGGCGCGCGCGCCGACTTCGACGAGTCGCGCGCCCGCGCGCACCTCGCCAAGTTGATCGGTTAAGAACCGCATTTCAAAACTTCACCACGCGGGACACGGACGGGCACGCACGGACGGGCACGGAGGAAAGACCTGATCTTTTTCCTCCGTGCCCCTCCGTGCCCTCAGTGGTGAATCTCAGGTTCTGACGCGCAGGCGCACGCGCAAACGATATCGGGCGGGTCGCGCACGTTTTGGGACAGGACGCCGCGCCGCGCCGCCCGCCCGCCCGCCGAACGATCCGCAAATCGCACGGCTTTCGGAGTTTCGTGCTCCCGCCGCCGACCCTGTCGCGGCTGGCATGACCCTTGCGAAGTCTCGTTGCGCCGCCGTCGCGCGGCTGAAGGGTCGCGCGACGGCGGACACGAAGTGACGACAGCCGCCACGGTGTCGCGCGAGGACCGAAGCCCCCAGACGCGGCGAGGCGCCCCGAAGGAAAGCGGCGGCGAACAAGGAGATCAAGATGAACCGACGTACCAGCATTCTGTCAGCATTCGCGGCGCTGCTCTTCACGCTCTCGCTGTCCTCCGCCGCGTCGGCCCAGTACCGGCGCGATCAGGATCGACGCCGCGACGACGACTACTACGGTCGCAACAACCGCCGCGACGACGACCGCGAGGTGCGCGACGTGGCGCAGCGCATCAAGGATCGCGCCCACCGCCTTGAGAGCGACGTGGATCGCTTCCTCGACCACAGCCGCGTCAACGGGACGCGCCGCGAGGATCGGGTCAACTCCGAGGTGCAGGACTTCCGCCGCGCCGCCGACAACTTCAGGAGCCGCGTCGGCAGCGGTCGCGACGTGAACCGCGACTCGGACGAGGCGCGGCAGCTCTTGGGCGCGGGCGCTCAGGTAGATCGGATGCTCAACCGGCTGCGCGTCGATTCGCGCACCTACGCCGACTGGCGCGAGATCGAGCAAGACCTGCGCTACGTGGCCGACATCTACAACCTGCGCTACGACGGCGGCTACGACAACGGCAACAACCGGCGCGGCGGCTACGACCCGCGCTACCCGGACGACCGCAACAACCGCCGCACGAACGACGGCTGGTGGCGTCGCATCCCCGACGTGATCAACGGTCGCCGCCCGTAACGACGCTTTAACGAGCCGAGGGGGGTTTAACCAAGGGGGGCGGCGAGACTTTCAAGTTTCGTCCGTAAAAGCCGGGGGCGCGAGTCATGCATGA
>DASVQC010000019.1:0-17446 GCA_036389335.1 Pyrinomonadaceae bacterium
GGTCGAGATGGTGATGCCGGGCGACAACGTGGCGATGGAGATCGAGCTCATCACGCCCATCGCCATGGAGAAGGGGCTGCGCTTCGCCATCCGCGAGGGCGGCAGGACGGTGGGCGCCGGCACCATCTCCGACATCGTGGAGTAGCCGGCGCACGGCGGTCGATTACGCCGCGCCCGCACGTTTCAAAATTTGTGATCGCTTTTTGAAGGGTTTAAGTCGTTATGCCGCGCGATAACATCACGCTCCAGTGCACCGAGTGCAAGAGCCGCAACTACGTCACGACGAAGAACAAGAAGACGACGCCCGAGCGGCTCGAATTCAGTAAGTTCTGCAACCGCTGCCGCCGACACACGGGACACAAAGAGACGAAGTGACGTGACGGCTGAACGGTGACGGGTGACGGGTAAAACCCTCGCCTGCTTGTCGCCCGTCGCCTGTCACCGTTCACGGCTCTTAGGGGTATAGTGTCAACGGTTAGCACGTCGGTCTCCAAAACCGAAAGTACGGGTTCGAATCCTGTTACCCCTGTCCGTCAGAACTTGAGAGGAAGAAATTCCGTGGCGAGAAGGAAAGACGAGGACGATTTCATCGAAGGCGGGGGCGGCGCCCGAGAGGACGCCGACGAGCCGTCCCTTGAGACGGAACCCCCGCCCGCGCGCGTCAGCTCTTCCGGCGTGACGGGCGGCTCGGCCGCCCCGCGCATGGCGCGCTACGGCGAGGGCTCTGAAGGCAGGACGGCGCGGCGCGAGCGCGGCGTGCAGGGATCGCGCGAGGGGTTCTTCGGGCGCGTCGGCACCTTCTGGCGCGACGTGCGCAGCGAGATGCGGCGCGTCACCTGGCCCACGATGCACGAGGTGCAGAACACGACGATCATCACCATCGTCGCCGTCGCCTTCTTCGCCCTCTACCTGTTCCTGATCGATCAGGCGTGGGCGAAACTCCTGAACGGGCTGCACTCGCTGCTCGGCGGCTGAGGCGGAATTTGAGGGGCGTGCCGCGGTGGCGGCGGCTCGAAAGGGTAAGGGAAGTTCTTCGATGCAGCAGTGGTTCATCCTCCACACCTACTCGGGGCACGAGAAGAAGGTGCGCGACTCCCTGAAGGCGCGCATCCGCGACATGAACCTCGGGGCGGAGATCATCGAGGTGCTCGTCCCGACCGAGACGGTCGTCGAGATGCGCGGCAACAAGCGCGTCGAATCGTCGCGGATGTTCTACCCCGGCTACGTGCTCGTCCAGATCGAGTGTGACGAGCGGGGGCACATCCCCGACAACGTCTTCCACCTGATCAAGTCGACGCCGAAGGTGACGGGCTTCGTCGGCGGCCAGCACCCGACGCCGCTGACGCCGCAGGAGGTCGATCAGATCGTCCACAACGTGACGGAGGCGGCGGAGAAGCCGAAGCCGAAGTTCACGTACCAGCCGGGCGAGACGGTGCGCATCAAGTCCGGCCCCTTCGCCTCGTTCACGGGCAAGGTCGAAGAGGTCAACGCCGACAAATCGACGCTCAAGGTGGTCGTCACCATCTTCGGTCGCTCGACGCCCGTCGAGCTGAACTTTTTGGACGTGGAAAAGGTTACGTTTACTGAAGACGAATGAGAAGCACTCAGCATTCAGCACTCAGCACTCAGCCGGAATGGCTCGGACAAGCTGAGTGCTGACGGCTGAGTGCTGAGTGCTTAAGAATCATGGCAAAGAAAGTCACAGGCTACATCAAGCTGCAGGTCCCGGCGGGGAAGGCGAACCCGGCCCCGCCCATCGGCCCGGCGCTCGGCCAGCACGGCGTCAACATCATGGAGTTCTGCAAGGCGTTCAACGCGAAGACCTCGAACATGGACCCGGATCTGAAAGTCCCGGTCGTGATCACGGTCTACGCGGATCGCTCCTTCACCTTCGAGACGAAGACGCCGCCCGCCGCCGACCTGTTGAAGAAGGCCGCGGGCGTGCCGAAGGGATCGGGCAAGCCGAACAAGGAGAAGGTCGGCACCATCTCGCGCGCCAAGGTCGAGGAGATCGCCAAGCTGAAGATGCCGGACTTGAACACGACGAGTCTGGAGTCGGCGATCAAGACCATCGAGGGCACGGCGCTCAACATGGGGCTGACCGTCGAGTGATTGCGGATTTCGGGTTGCGGGATGCGGATTACAAATCGTCCGCAGTAGGATCGCAATCCTTTGAAGAGGGAGAGACGAACTAAGGTTCAGGGGGCGGCGTCCGGATTGCTGATCCGCAATCCGAAATCCGCGTCCCGAAATCGAAAGGTCTCGCCGGCACCTCGGAGAAGAAAGATGCCGAAACGCGGGAAGAAGTATCGCGCCGCGCTCGAAAAGATCGAGGAAGGGCGCAAGTACACGCTCGAAGAGGGCGTGTCGAAGGTCAAGGAAGTCTCCGCCGTCACGGCGCGGAAGTTCGACGAGACGGTCGAGCTGACGATGTGGCTCGGCGTCGATCCGCGCAAGGCCGATCAGCTCGTGCGCGGCACCATCGTCTTGCCGCACGGGCTCGGCAAGTCGAAGCGCGTGCTCGTCATCACGCAGGGCGACAAGGTGCGCGAGGCCGAGGAGGCGGGCGCGGACTTCGTCGGCGGCGCGGAGATGGTCGAGCGGATCAAGGGCGGCTGGCTCGACTACGACGCCGTCATCGCCACCCCCGACATGATGCGCCTCGTCGGCGGGCTCGGGAAGGTTTTAGGCCCGCGCGGTTTGATGCCGAACCCGAAGACGGGGACGGTGACGAACGACGTGCGCACGGCGGTCGCCGAGACGAAGGCCGGCAAGGTCGAGTACCGCGTCGATAAGACGGGCGTCGTCCACGTCGGCGTCGGCAAGGTCTCGTTCGACGACGAGAAGCTGCGCGAGAACGCGCAGACGCTCCTCGACGCGGTCGTCAGGGCGAAGCCCTCGACGGCGAAGGGCAAGTACGTCAAGAAGGTGAACCTCGCCGCGACGATGACGCCCGGCGTGCTCCTCGACGAGACGGCTTACGTGAAATAGGCGGGGGAGAGTTACAGAGATGAAGACCAGAGAGCAGAAGCAGAAAGACCTCGAAGCCCTCGCGCAGCAGTTTCAGGCGGCGTCCACGGCGATGTTCGTCGGCTTCAAGAAGATGACGGTCTCGAAGGATCAGGAATTGCGCAACCGCCTGCGCGAGGCGGGCGCCGAGTACACGGTCGTCAAGAACACGCTCGCGCGCCGCGCCGCCGAGGGCACGCCCTTCGCGCAGGCGGCGGAGCACTTCAAGGGCGTGACGGCGGTCGCGCTCGGTCAGGGCGACGCGGTCACGCTGTCGAAGGCGGTCTCTAAGTTCGCCAAGGACAACCCGGAGGTCTTCACCTTCAAGGCGGGGGTCGTCGAGGGCAAGGTCGTCGCCTTGCGCGACGTGGAGGCCATCGCGAGCTTGCCGCCGAAGGAGGAGCTGATCGCGAAGGTCATGTTCCTCATCAACTGTCAGGCGACGCGGCTCGTCACCGTGCTGTCGGCGGTGCCGAGGAATCTCGCCATCGTCGTCAAGCAGATCGGCGAGCAGAAGGGCGGCGGCGGGGCCGCTTAGCGATTGCGGATTTCGGATTGCGGATTAAAAGCAGGTTATTTTTCGATCCGCAGTCAGTTAATGAGAAGGCGCGGAAAAAACGGGCGGGGCGGTTTGTCAGATCGTCCCAGCGGCTCGGACGCTTTTTAGCTCGGCGATGCAGCCAGCCGGAAAGTGTCCCGTGGGTTCTCTCGGCTTGCGAGCAGACACAACACCAGAGAAACCCTGAGGAGGTTAATTAGTTCATCATGGCAGCAACACGCGAAGACGCACTCGAATACATCAAAGGCATGACTCTGTTGGAGGCTTCAGAGTTCGTCAAAGTTTTGGAAGAGACCTTCGGCGTCTCGGCGGCGGCGGCGGCGGTCGCGGCGGCCCCGGCGGCGGGCGGCGGCGGCGAGGCCGCGCCGGCGGCCGAGGAGAAGACCGAGTTCGACGTGATCCTGCAGGCCGCGGGCGGCAACAAGATCAACGTCATCAAGGTCGTCCGCGAGATCACGGCGCTCGGCCTGAAGGAGGCGAAAGACCTCGTCGAAGCCGCGCCCAAGGCGGTCAAGGAAGGCATCTCCAAGGACGAGGCCGAGACCATCCGCCAGAAGCTCGCCGACGCGGGCGCGACCGTCGAGGTCAAGTAACTGCCGTGACGGGTAAGCGGTGACGGGTGACAAGAAGCGGTTAGGCCGTTAGCTTTTAGCTCTTAGCCAAAGGCAGAAGCTAACAGCTAAGGGAGGACAGCTTCCTGTCACCTGTCATCCGTCACGGTTTACGGCTTTCGTCGGCTTGACAGCGCGCCGCGCGGCGGCTAAGGTAGGGGAGTATTGAGGCGAGGCGTTACTCCCACAATTTGTTGAATAACATCAACCGCTTTCATTCACGTTAAGCGGTCGGAGCGTCGTGCGCTCTGACCGTCTTTCGTCGTCCTTAAGGGACCGGGTCGGGTGAGACGGGTGGAGGGCGACAAGATCAGGCTATAGTTTTCGTCCTGTCGCCCGCCGCTCGTCTCTTCTGTCACTGGGGTCACTAGACTAGAAGGAATAAAAGATGTCTGCGAATCCGCTCCAACAGCACGCGCTCGGCATGGGCCGGCGCACGAGCCAGCCGCCCGCGCGCCACGACTTCTCGAAGATCAAGACCGCCGCGCGCATCCCGAACCTCATCGAGATTCAGCGCGACTCCTACAACCGCTTCCTCCAGATGGACTTGCTGCCCGAAGAGCGCGAGCCGCTGGGGTTGCAGGCGGTCTTCCGCTCGGTCTTCCCGATCGCCGACTTCCGCCAGACCGCCGAACTCGACTTCGTCGAGTACTCCATCGGCAACTGGCAGTGCAAGTGCGGCAGGCTCGAAGGCTTGCGCTACCTGCGCGCCAACTGCAAGAACTGCGGCTCGCTCGTCAAGGTCGACCCGCTGGTGCCGGGCGAGAGCCTGTGCCACAACTGCGGCACGTTCAACGCCGTCCGGCCACAGCTCTGCGACAACTGCGGCGAGCCCGTCGGGCTCAAGCACAAGCACGACCAGCAGGAGTGTCAGGAGCGCGGCATGACCTACAGCGTGCCGCTCAAGGTGAAGATTCGCCTGACCGTCTTCGACGTGGATCAGGAGGCGGGCACCAAGTCGATCCGCGACATCAAGGAGGAGGAGGTCTTCTTCGGCGAGATCCCGCTGATGACGGACAACGGCACGTTCATCATCAACGGCACGGAGCGCGTCATCGTCTCGCAGCTCCACCGCTCGCCCGGCGTCTTCTTCGAGAAGTCGCCCGTCTTCCTCGCCAAGGTCATCCCGTACCGCGGCTCGTGGGTCGAGTTCGAGTACGACCAGAAGAACTTGCTCTACGTCCGCATCGACCGGAAGAGGAAGTTCCTCGCCTCGATTTTCTTGCGCGCCTTGGGCATCTGGCTCAACCCGCAGTTCAACCCGAAGGGCTTCGCCTCGGACTCCCAGCTCGAAGACGCGGTGAAGAACGCGGCGTTCTCCGACGAGTCGATCCTGCGCGCCTTCTACACCGTGGACGAGGTGAGGGTCGAGGGCGGTCGCTTCCTGATGCAGATCGGCGACGAGGGGCAGAGCGGGCTGCTCGGCATGAGGGTCGACAGCGACCTGCGCGTGAAGGGCTCGACCGAGGCGGTCGTGCGCGCCGGCAAGAAGGTGACGCAGTCGGCGCTCGCCGCCCTGCGCAAGGGCAAGATCAAAGAGGTCGAGGTCGACACGCAGCAGTTCGAGGGGGCCTACGCGCTCGCCGACGTGGTCAACACGGAGACGGGCGAGGTCTTGCTCGAAGCCAACAACGAGATCAACCCGGCGAAGCTCGCCGAGATCGCCGAGTCGGGCGTGCAGTCGTTCTCGGTCTTCTTCCCCGAGCGCGACGATCTCGGCACCGTCCTCTCGCTGACTTTGAAGAAGGACGTGATCACGAAGCCGGTCGACGCGCTCTTGGAAATCTACCGCAAGATGCGCCCCGGCGATCCGCCGACCGTGCAGACCGCCTACCGACTGTTCGAGGGGATGTTCTTCGACGAGCGCAAGTTCGATCTCTCGCGCGTCGGGCGCCTGAAGTTCAACATCAAGATGGGCCGCCCCGAGAGGGAGCGGATCACAGACGCCCTGCTCTCGTCGCAGGACTTCGTCTCCGTCATCGCCTACCTCTTGAAGATGCGGCGCAACCCCGGCGAGTACGTGGCTGACGACATCGATCACCTCGGCAACCGCCGCGTGAGGGCCGTCGGCGAGCTGTTGGAGAACCAGTTCCGCATCGGCCTGGTGAGGATGGAGCGCGCGATCAAGGAGAAGATGTCGATCCAGCAGGAGATGCAGACGACGATGCCGCGCGACCTCATCAACGCCAAGCCGGTCACGGCTGCCGTGCGCGAGTTCTTCGGCTCGTCGCAGCTCTCGCAGTTCATGGATCAGACGAACCCCCTGTCGGAGATCACGCACAAGCGCCGCCTCTCGGCGCTCGGGCCGGGCGGCCTCTCGCGCGAGCGCGCGGGCTTCGAGGTGCGCGACGTGCACCCGACGCACTACGGGCGCATCTGCCCGATCGAGACGCCGGAGGGGCCGAACATCGGCCTCATCTCGTCGCTCTCGTGCTTCGCGCGCATCAACGAGTTCGGCTTCATCGAGTCGCCCTACAGCAAGGTCTCGGACGGTCGCGTCGTCGAGTACGCGCGCGTCACCAACGGCGGCGACACGAAGTTCAAGCCGGGCGACCACGTGATGCAGGAGGAGATCGACAAGGCGAACCGCAAGATCGGGGCCGACGGCAAGAAGGCCGTCGCCGAGTCGTACCCCTTCTACCTGACGGCGTGGGAGGAGGACAAGTACGTCATCGGTCAGGCGAACATCGAGCTCGACGAGGCGGGCAACATCGTCAACGAGCGCAACGCCGCGCGCAAGGCGGGCGAGTTCATCGTCGCCCTCAAGGACGAGATCGAGTACGTGGACGTGTCGCCCAAGCAGCTCGTCTCGGTGGCCGCCTCGCTCATCCCGTTCCTGGAGAACGACGACGCGAACCGCGCGCTGATGGGCTCGAACATGCAGCGGCAGTCCGTCCCGCTCCTGCGCGCCGAGTCGCCCTACATCGGGACGGGCATGGAGAAGGTGACGGCGTCGGACTCGGGCGCGGTCGTCGCCGCGCGCCGCGACGGCGTGGTCGATTACGTCGATTCGGAGCGCATCATCGTGCGCGCCGATCACAACGTGGACGGCACTATCTCGCGCGAGGTGACGGCGGACATCTACACGCTCACCAAGTTCAAGCGGTCGAACCAGAACACGTGCATCAACCAGCGGCCCATCGTCTCGGTCGGCGAGCGCGTCTCGAAGGCGCAGGTCATCGCCGACGGCCCCTGCACGGACAGGGGCGAGCTGGCTCTTGGCCGAAACGTCCTCGTCGCCTTCATGCCGTGGCGCGGCTACAACTTCGAGGACGCCATCCTCGTCTCCGAGCACCTGGTGAAGGACGACTTCTACACGTCGATCCACATCGAGGAGCTTGAGATCGAGGCGCGCGACACGAAGCTCGGCCCCGAAGAGATCACGCGCGACATCCCGAACGTCGGCGAGAACATGCTCCGCGATCTGGACGACTCGGGCATCATCCGCATCGGCGCTCAGGTCAAGCCGGGCTCGATCCTCGTCGGCAAGGTCACGCCCAAGGGCGAGACGCAGTTGACCGCCGAGGAGAAACTCCTGCGCGCCATCTTCGGCGAGAAGGCGGGCGACGTGAAGGACGCCTCGCTACAGTGCCCGCCGGGCATCGACGGCACGGTCGTGGACGTGCAGGTCTTCACGCGCAAGGGGACGGAGCGCGACTCGCGCTCGCTCTCCATCGAGCAGGAGGAGGAGGAGCGCCTGCGCCGCGACCTCGAAGACGAAATCCGCATCCTGCGCGAGCAGCGCGACGCGCGCATCTACGAGCTGTTCGACGGGCGCAAGCTCGCGGCTGATCTGATGGTTGACCGCGAGGTGCGCATCCCGAAGAACGTCGCGATCACGAAGGAGATGATGGCGGGGCTAGAGCCGAAGGCGCTGCGCAAGGCCCAGCTCACCACCACCAGAGTGGACGTGGCGGCGGAGGTCAAGGACTTCGAGGATCGCACCGAGCGCCAGATCAAAATCCTGACCGACATCTACGAGGAGAAGATCGCGAAGCTGCGGCAGGGCGACGAACTCGCGCCGGGCGTCATCAAGATGGTCAAGGTCTTCATCGCGATGAAGCGCAAGCTCTCGGTCGGCGACAAGATGGCCGGGCGCCACGGCAACAAGGGCGTCATCGCGCGCATCCTCCCCGAGGAGGACATGCCTTACCTGCCGGACGGGACGCCCGTCGACATCGTCCTGAACCCGCTCGGCGTGCCCTCGCGCATGAACGTCGGCCAGATTCTGGAGACGCACCTCGGCTGGGCGGCGCGCGTCCTCGGCATGCACTTCGCGACGCCGGTCTTCGACGGCGCGACCGAGCCCGAGATCAAGGCCATGATCAAGCGCGCGGGCGACACGCTGACCGAGCAGGGCATCCCGCAGATCGTGGGCGAGACCGGCAAGACCGTCCTCTACGACGGGCTCTCCGGCGAGCCGTTCGAGCAGAAGGTGACCATCGGCTACATCTACATGCTCAAGCTCTCGCACCTCGTCGACGACAAGATTCACGCGCGGAGCATCGGGCCGTACTCGCTCATCACGCAGCAGCCCCTCGGCGGCAAGGCGCAGTTCGGCGGCCAGCGCTTCGGCGAGATGGAGGTCTGGGCGCTCGAAGCCTACGGCGCGGCGCACATCCTTCAGGAGCTTTTGACGGCGAAGTCCGACGACGTGGCGGGCCGCTCGAAGATTTACGAGGCCATCGTCAAGGGCGAGGCCGACTTCAACCCCGGCGTGCCGGAGTCGTTCAACGTCTTAGTCCGCGAGCTGCAATCGCTCTGCCTCGACGTGGAGCTGATCGACAAGAATGCCGCGCCCGAAGAGTCTGCCGCCGACGGCGACGGCACGCCCGTCGTCGCGCTGGCGGGCGGCGCGGAATGAAAAAGCTGTTAGCTGTTAGCTTCCAGCCGGACGTTTTCGCCGACGGCCACGGGCTGCCGAGAGGTTTGGTTTTGCTAACGGCTAACAGCTAATAGCTAATCGCTAATCGCTGCTTTTCACGGAGATAAAAAAAGTGTTCGCAAGATTCCAGCAGGACAGGACCCCGGCGGCACCCAACTTCGAGGCGATCCGCATCTCCCTCGCCTCGCCCGAGAAGATCCGCCAGTGGTCGCACGGCGAGGTGACGAAGCCGGAGACGATCAACTACCGCACCTTCAAGCCCGAACGCGACGGGCTCTTCTGCGCGCGCATCTTCGGCCCCGTGACGGACTGGGAGTGTTTGTGCGGCAAGTACAAGCGCATGAAGCACCGCGGGGTGGTGTGCGACAAGTGCGGCGTCGAGGTCACGCAGGCGAAGGTGCGCCGCGAGCGCCTCGGACACATCGAGCTCGCCTCGCCGTGCTCGCACGTCTGGTTCTTCAAGGGGCTCCCGTCGCGCATCGGGCACCTCTTGGACATCCCGCTCAGGGAGCTTGAGAAGGTTCTCTACTTCGAGTCCTACATCGTCATCGATCCGGGCGACGCGCCGGTCAAGGAGCGCGAGCTGCTGACCGACGAGCGCTACCGCGAGCTGATGCGCGACTACCCCGGACAGTTCGTCGCGAAGATGGGCGCGGAGGCGATCAAAGAACTCCTCGCGGCGGTCAAGGTCGAGGAGCTGTCGGGCGAGCTGCGCGTCAGGATGAAGGAGGAGAACTCGCAGCAGAAGAAGCTGAAGTTCTCCAAGCGGCTCAAGGTCGTCACGTCGTTCCTGAAGTCCGGCAACCAGCCGAACTGGATGATCCTCGACGTGATCCCGGTCATCCCGCCGGAGCTGCGCCCGCTCGTGCCGCTCGACGGCGGTCGCTTCGCCACCTCCGATCTGAACGATCTCTACCGGCGCGTCATCAACCGCAACAACCGCCTGAAGAAGCTGATGGAGCTGCGCGCGCCCGAAGTCATCGTGCGCAACGAGAAGCGGATGCTTCAGGAGGCGGTCGATGCCCTGTTCGACAACGGTCGTCGCGGGCGCGTCCTGCGCGGCGTCAACAACCGCCCCCTGAAGTCGCTGTCCGACACCTTGAAGGGCAAGCAGGGCCGCTTCCGCCAGAACCTCCTGGGCAAGCGCGTCGATTATTCGGGCCGCTCGGTGATCGTCGTCGGCCCCGAGCTGAAGCTGCACCAGTGCGGCCTGCCGAAGAAGATGGCGCTCGAACTGTTCAAGCCGTTCATCTACAACCAGCTCGAAAAGCAGGGCTACGCCGCCACGATCAAGCAGGCGCGCGAGATGGTCGACAGGCAGGAGCCGGTCGTCTGGGATATCCTCGAAGAGGTGATCCGCGAGCACCCGGTGCTCCTCAACCGCGCGCCGACGCTCCACCGGCTCGGCATTCAGGCGTTCGAGCCGGTGCTCGTCGAGGGCAAGGCGATCAAGATTCACCCGCTCGTCTGCACGGCCTTTAACGCCGACTTCGACGGCGACCAGATGGCCGTCCACATCCCGCTCTCGCCCGAGGCGCAGATCGAGGCGGCGGTCCTGATGCTCGCGTCGAACAACATCCTCAGCCCCGCTTCGGGCCAGCCCATCGCCGTCCCGTCGCAGGACATCGTGCTCGGGTGCTACTACCTGACGCGCGAGCGCGCGGGCTCGAAGGGCGAGGGGCGTGTGTTCGCCTCGTCGGACGAGGTGCTCCTGGCGCTCGACGCCAAGGAGGTGACGACGCAGACGCCGATCAAGCTGCGCCTGCAGGGCGACTTCGTCGATCTCACGCAGGAGCACGACACGCAGGACGTGATGCGCGGCGTCGTGCAGGAGAACATCAGCCGCGTCATCAACACGACCGTCGGCCGCGTCATCTTCAACGACGCGATCCCCGAGGGGCTGCCCTTCCTGAACGGCACGTTCAAGAAGAAGGGATTGCAGTCGCTCGTCAGCTTCTGCCACCTCCGGCTCGGCCACGAGATGACCGTCAAGATGCTCGACGATCTCAAGAACCTCGGCTTCCTCTACGCGACGCGCGCCGGCATCTCCATCGGCATCGACGATCTCGTCACGCCCGACGCGAAGAAGGTCTTGGTGGGCAAGGCGGAGCGCGACGTGATCGAGGTCGACAAGCAGTACCGCGACGGCGTCATCACGAACCTCGAACGCTACAACAAGGTCATCGCCATCTGGTCCGAGGTGACCGACAAGGTCGCCAAGGAGATGTTCAAGGCGATGGACGAGCGGGAGAAGGCTTCGAACGAGCTGAACCCGATCCTGATCATGTCCGACTCGGGCGCGCGCGGAACCGCCCAGCAGATCCGGCAGCTCGCCGGGATGCGCGGCCTGATGGCGAAGCCCTCGGGCGAGATCATCGAGACGCCCATCCGCTCGAACTTCCGCGAGGGCCTGAACGTCCTCCAGTACTTCATCTCCACGCACGGCGCGCGGAAAGGTCTCGCCGACACCGCGCTCAAGACGGCGGACTCGGGGTACCTCACGCGCCGGCTCGTCGACGTGGCGCAGGACGTGATCATCTCCGAGCCCGACTGCGCCACCCTCAAGGGCATCTCCTCCATCGCCATCATCGAGGGCGGCGAGGAGATCGAAAGCTTGCGCGACCGCATCGTGGGCCGCACGGCGAACGAGGACGTGGTCGATCCCGTCGAGGGGCGCGTCATCGTCGCCTCCAACGAGGAGATCACGGAAGACCTCGCCGCCGAGATTCAGCGCAGCGGCGTGCAGAGGGTCCGCATCCGCTCCGTGCTGACGTGCGAGTCGCGCCGCGGCTGCTGCATCAAGTGCTACGGGCGCAACCTCGCCACCGGCAGGCCCGTCGACATCGGCGAGGCGGTCGGCGTCATCGCCGCGCAAAGTATCGGCGAGCCCGGCACGCAGCTCACCATGCGCACGTTCCACATCGGCGGCACGGCCCGCCTCGAAGAGCAGTCGAAGCACGAGGCGCGTCAGGACGGCACGATCAAGTACGTCGAGCTGAACGTCGTCAAGAACCGCCGCGGCGAGATCATCGCGATGAACCGCAACGGCGCTTTGACCATCATCGATCAGCGCGGTCGCGAGGTCGCGCGCTACCAGATCGTCTACGGCGCGCACATCCTCGTCGAGGACGGCGCGAAGGTCACCGAGGATCAGCTCCTCGCCACGTGGGACCCGTTCACCTTCGCGATCCTCACCGAGGTCGCCGGCCACGTGAAGTTCCAGGACCTGAAGGAGGGCGTGACGGTCGACGAGGAGGTCGACGAGGTCACGGGTCAGGCGCGGCTGGTCGTGAAGGACTCGCCCGACGAGAAGAAGCAGCCGCGGCTCGAAATCCGCTCGGGCTCGAACAAGGTCTTGAAGACCTACCAGATGCCCGTGCGCGCCAACCTGATGGTGACGGACGGCGTGGACGTGGAGCCGGGCGACGTGATCGCGAAGATCCCGCGCGAGACGACGAAGACGAAGGACATCACGGGCGGCCTGCCGCGCGTGGTCGAGCTGTTCGAGGCGCGCAAGCCGCGCGAGACGGCGATCATGAGCGAGATCGACGGCATCATCAAGCTCGGCCCCATCGCCAAGGGCAAGCGCAAGATCATCGTCGTCGGCGACGACGCCGAGGAGCGCGAGTACGACATCCCGCGCGGCACGCACATCAACGTGCAGGAGGGCGACCGCGTCCGCGCCGGCGAGGCGCTGATGGACGGGCCGCTCAACCCGCACGACATCCTGCGCGTGCTCGGCATGAACCGCCTGCAGGAGTACCTGACGAACGAGATTCAGGAGGTCTACCGCCTGCAGGGCGTCAACATCAACGACAAGCACATCGAGGTGATCGTCCGACAGATGCTGCGGTGGGTGAAAATCTCGGACGTGGGCGACACCGACTTCCTCTTGGACGAGCAGGTGGATCGCTTCCGCTTCACCGACGAGAACGCGCGCGTCATCGGCGAGGGCGGGCAACCGGCTTCGGCGGAGCCCCTGCTGCTCGGCATCACGAAGGCGTCGCTCTCGACCGACTCGTTCATCTCGGCGGCTTCGTTCCAGGAGACGACGAGGGTGCTGACCGAGGCGGCGATCTCGGGCCGCGTCGATCACCTGCGCGGCCTGAAGGAGAACGTCATCATGGGGCGTCTCATCCCGGCGGGCACGGGCATGGAGTTCTACCGCAACGTCAAGATCGACCGCGACGAGACGGTGGATCAGGCGGCGATGGAGCAGAGCTTCGACGACCTGTCCGACATCATCTCGGTGCCGGAGCCGACGACCCAGAAGGCCGTCGTCGCCGCGGGCGACGGCGACGAGGCCGGCGGCGACGCGGAGTAGACTCGCGCTCCGCCACGGGCGAGCAAAAGGTGAAGGGGCGGCCCCGTCGAAGGGGGTCGCCCCTTTCGTCCTCGGCAGTCGGGGCTCTGACGACGCCGGGCTTTTTTTTGCGGCTGCGGGCGGCCCGCGGACGCGGCCTTACGGGCGCTCTCCTGTCGGCTTGACAGGGTACGTACTGATCCGTATAGTCTCCCGTTTGGGCTACCAGTCCATTTCCCGAATAGTGCAACGCTGTGGAAGTTCTGTCGGTGCGGAGGCGTTGCCCGGCTGTCTCGTCGGGTGAGAAGCCGCTTGATAAATATTGTGGCGTAAAAGGCTCGCGCCCCGCCCCCGCGGACGGAACCCGGCGCGCAAGCCCGTGATGAACGGAGGTCGCTCGTTTGACCTTCCCCCTCCGGAACCGGAGCGACGCCACAGAGAAAATCTGGCTCTTGGGGAAGCCATGATCCGCGCCCGACCGTGAAGGGTCGTAAGCAGCAGAACATCCCTTAAGTTAACTGAATCATTCGAGGCGTGCCGCGTCTTGCGCTGACTGCCGGACAAGTTCCGGTGAGAGGCAGGATTCGGAGCTTTTTGCGCTTTATCGAAAGCCGAGAGGGGTCTGAGACAACAGTGCCGACCATCAACCAGCTCGTCCGCAAGGGCCGCGAAGCCGTCAAGTACAAGACGGCGAGCCCCGCCCTCCAGTCCTCGCCGCAGAAGCGCGGCGTCTGCACGCGCGTTTACACGCAGACGCCGAAGAAGCCGAACTCGGCGCTGCGCAAGGTGGCGCGCGTGCGCCTGACGAACGGCATCGAGGTGACGACCTACATCCCCGGCGTCGGGCACAACTTGCAGGAGCACTCCATCGTGCTCATCCGCGGCGGGCGCGTCAAAGACTTGCCGGGCGTGCGCTACCACGTCATCCGCGGCACGCTCGACTCGGTGGGCGTCGCCGACCGCAAACAGGGCCGCTCCAAGTACGGCGCGAAGCGCCCCAAAGGCGGCGCAGCCGCCGCCAAGGGCGGCGCGAAGGGCGGCAAGAAGTGAGGGAGCCGTTAGCTGTTAGCTATTAGCTTTTAGCTTTGGCCCGACAGCGAACGGCGAAGGTTTAAACGAGAGAGCGGTGGCCCAAGTAGGTTTTGCTGACGGCTAACCGCTAAGAGCTAAGAGCTAACCATGCCAAGACGAAGAGTTGCCGACAGGCGAGAGGTCGTTCCCGATCCGGTTTACAACAGCCCGCTCGTGACGAAGTTCATCAGCGGCTTGATGTGGGGCGGGAAGAAGTCCACCTCGGAGAAGATTTTCTACAACGCGCTCCTGCAACTGGGCGAGCGCGCCAACGACGAGCCGCTCAAGGCTTTCAAGCGCGCCATCGACAACGTGCGCCCCTCGGTCGAGGTCAAGACCCGCCGCGTCGGCGGCGCGAACTACCAGGTGCCCATCGAGGTGGCGCAGGAGCGCCGCGGCTCGCTCGCCATCCGCTGGATCGTCGCGGCGGCGAGGGCGCGCGGCGAGAAGACGATGATCGACCGGCTCGCGGGCGAGCTTTTGGACGCCGCCAACAGCCGTGGCAACGCCGTCAAGAAGCGCGAGGACACGCACCGCATGGCGGAGGCCAACAAGGCGTTCGCGCATTACAAGTGGTAGAAAAGCCGTGACGGGCAAACCGTGACAGGTGACGAGTAAAACTTGTCCTTCCCTGTCACCTGTCACCTGTCACCTGTTACGGGTTCGATCATGGCTAAGCAAGACCTCAACAAGTTCCGCAACATCGGCATCATGGCGCACATCGATGCCGGTAAGACCACGACCACCGAGCGCGTGCTCTTCTACACGGGCGTCTCGCACAAGATCGGCGAGGTGCACGAGGGCACGGCGACGATGGACTGGATGGAGCAGGAGCAGGAGCGCGGCATCACGATCACCTCCGCCGCGACGACCTGCTTCTGGAAGCGGAACAACGTCGAGCACCGCATCAACATCATCGACACGCCCGGCCACGTCGACTTCACGATGGAGGTCGAGCGTTCTTTGCGCGTCCTCGACGGCGCGGTCGCCGTCTTCGACGGCGTCGCCGGGGTCGAGCCGCAGTCCGAGACCGTCTGGCGTCAGGCCGACAAGTACGGCGTCCCGCGCATCTGCTTCATCAACAAGCTGGATCGGGCGGGCGCTTCGTTCGAGCGCTCGTTCCAGTCGATCATCACGCGGCTCGGCGCGAACCCGGTCGCGCTGCAAATCCCCATCGGCTCCGAGGATCAGTTCAAGGGCGTCGTCGATCTCATCACGATGAAGGCGCTTCTGTGGAACGACGAGTCGAAGGGCGCGCAGTACGAGACGACCGACATCCCCGCCGAGTTGCAGGGCGAGGCCGAAGCCGCGCGCCACAAGCTGCTCGAAGCCGCCGCCGAGGCGGACGAGTCGCTGATGGAGACGTACCTCGAAGACGAGGGCGCGAGCTTCACCGACGCGCAGATTCGCGCGGCGCTGCGCAAGGGCACGCTCGCGCTCAAGGTCGTCCCCGTCGTCACCGGCTCGGCCTTCAAGAACAAGGGCGTGCAGACGCTGCTCGACGCCGTCGTCGACTTCCTGCCGTCGCCCTTAGACATCCCGCCGGTCGAAGGCATCGACCCGAAGACGGGCGAGAACGTGCCGCGGCCCGCCGTGGACACCGCGCCCTTCAGCGGCCTCGTCTTCAAGATCATGGCGGACAAGCACCTCGGCCAGCTCTCGTTCGTCCGCATCTACTCGGGCACCATCGCGAAGGGCTCTTACGTCTACAACTCCGTCAAGCAGACGAAGGAGCGCGTGGGCCGCCTGATGCGAATGCACGCGAACAACCGCGAGGACATCGACGAGGCGAGCGCCGGCGAGATCATCGCCATCGGCGGCATGCGGCAGGTGACGACCGGCGACACGGTCTGCGACGAGAACAAGCCCGTCATCCTCGAAGCGATGGAGTTCCCCGCGCCGGTCATCCGCGTCGCGGTCGAGCCGAAGACGCGCGCCGATCAGGACAAGCTCGGGACCGCCCTGAGCCGCCTCGCGCAGGAAGACCCGTCGTTCAACGTCTCGACCGATCAGGAGACGGGTCAGACGATCATCGCCGGGATGGGCGAGCTGCACCTCGAAATTATTGTCGACCGCATGAAGCGCGAGTTCGGCGTCGAGGCCAACGTCGGCAAGCCGCAGGTCGCCTACCGCGAGACGATCACGCAGCCCGCCCCCGGCAAGGAAGTTTACAAGCGGCAGACGGGCGGTCGCGGCCAGTTCGGCCACGTCGAGATCGAGATCGAGCCCGCGCCCGGCGAGGGGTTCGTCTTCGAGAACAAGATCACGGGCGGCGTCATCCCGCGCGAGTTCATCAAGCCGACCGAGGAGGGCATCAAGGACGCGATGGAGCGCGGCTTCCTCGCCGGCTACGAGCTGGTGGACATCAAAGTCCGGCTCGTCTTCGGCTCGTACCACGAGGTCGATTCCGACGAGCGCTCGTTCCACATCGCGGGCTCGCTCGCTTTTCAGGACGCGGTCAGGAAGGCGAAGCCGGTTCTCTTGGAGCCGATCATGCGCGTCGAGGTCGTGACGCCGGAAGAGTACATGGGCGCGGTCAACGGCGATCTCAACCGCCGCCGCGGCCAGATCGAGAAGATGGAGCCGCGGCCCGGCGGCGTGCAGGTCGTGACGGCTTACGTGCCGCTCTCCGAGATGTTCGGCTACACGACCGACCTGCGCTCGGCGACGCAGGGCCGCGCCACCTCGACGATGCACTTCGAGCGCTACGATCAGGCCCCGCGCAACATCGCCGACGACATCATCGGGAAGGTGCAGGGGGTCGGCAAGTAATTCCGACGGCGTGTCGGGTCTCGGCCCGCGCCTCCCCGAGGCGCGGCGACCCGGCTGAAAAAACGGCTGATAAACTTTTTTGTAGGAGCGAGAGGGAGAAATGGCGAAAGAGAAATTTGACCGGTCGAAGCCGCACGTCAACATCGGGACCATCGGGCACGTCGACCACGGGAAGACGACTCTGACGGCGGCGATCACGAAGGTCTTGGCCAAGCACAACCCGAAGATCGCGGTGC
>DASVQC010000020.1:0-125969 GCA_036389335.1 Pyrinomonadaceae bacterium
ACGAATCTGAGGCGCGGCGGATCGCGAACGCCGCGCAGGAGCTGACGGGCGAGGCCGCGGAAGTCGAGCGCGACGAGCGCACGCGGGCGTGGCGCGTCCGCGTCGGCGCGCCCTCGACGCAGGGCGAGGCCGAAGAGCTGCGCGCGCGTCTGGAAGAGGCGGGCATCGCCACCTTCTCCGTCGTCGGCGCGACGAGTGAAACACAGTCGGGCGCGCAAACGGGATCACAAAATGGATCGCAATCGCGCGGCGTGACCCCTAACACTGCTTCGCGTCGGAACACCCCGACGCAGGCCGCTTCGCGTCAGGGTTCGGCGACTCTGAGTGGCGTGCGCTCTGATTCTCGATCACAAATTTCTTCGACGGCCCAGACGACTTCGGTGGACAACGTGAAGCTCACGTCGCGCGCGAGCCTGCCGACGCGCGGGCTCGTCGTCTACTCAGCCGGGGCGTCGCGCCTGCTCGACGCGCGCGCGCCCGTCACCTTCGCGTCGGCGGACGAGCGCGCCGCGCCCGTGCGCTTCAACGAAAAGCCGTACCGCGGTCGCATAGAGGTCTTCACGAACCTGAACGGCGCGCTGACGGTCGTCAACGTCGTGGCCCTCGAAGACTACGTGCGCGGCGTCGTGCCGAACGAGTCGTCGCCCGGCGGCTTCGGCGCGGGGCCCGCCATCGAGTCTTTGAAGGCGCAGGCGGTCGCGGCGCGCACCTACGCCGTCAGCAACCGCGGCCAGTTCGCCGCCGCGGGCTTCGACGTTCTGCCCTCGACGCGCTCGCAGGTCTACGGCGGCGTGGCGACCGAGCACCCGCTCTCTTCGCGCGCGGTCGAAGAGACGCGCGGCATGGTCGCCACCTACCGCGGCCAGCCCATCAACGCGCTCTACACCTCGACCTGCGGCGGGCACACGGAGGACGCCGAAAACATCTTCGGCGGCGAGACGGTTCCTTACTTGCGCGGGCGCGCCTGCGCCGTCGAGACAGCCGCGGGCGCGCGCGCCGCGGCCAACGCGCTCTCGACCCTGCAAACCTCGCGCGAGCCGCCCGCCTTGCGCGAGGCCGAGCACGCCGCGAGCCCGCGCGAAGTCGCGCTCCTCGCCGTCCACGGCTTCCGCGCGCCGCCGAAGCTCACGGACGAATGGCTCGCCGCGCCCGCCACGGTCGAAGACGTGCGCGCGCTCGTCGAGGTCGTCTCGCGCCTCGCGCACAGGCCGCTCCCCGCCTCGGCGGTTGACGCCGAGGCGACGCGACCGCCCAGCTTCGCCACCGCCCTCGCGCTCGCCGTCGATTTCGAGAGCCGCGGCACGATCCTGCTCGACGAGGCGACCGTCAGCTACCTCCTCTCCTTCCGCGACGCCGACGACGTCCCGGCGCGCAACCGCCCCGACGTGGCGCTGATGCTGCGCGACGGCCACCTCCAACTTTACCCGGACGCGACGCTGCGCCCGCGACAGCCGCTCACGCGCGCGCGCGCCATCCACGCCACGGCCCACCTGCTCGAAGCGCGCGATCTCTTCGCGCTGCAAAGATCGACGGCGCGGCAGTCGGCGGCGGGCGTCTTAGTCGTGCGCGCGGGCAAGTCGCCGGAGCGTTCCTTCGAGGTGTCGGCGCAGACGTTCCTCTTCCGCGCCTACGGCGACGCGCTCTTCCCCGCGCGCTCCGTCCAGCTCGCGGGCGGGGAGCCCGTGGGCTTCCACACCGACGCGCGCGGCGCGGTCGATTACATCGAGGTGCGGCCCGCGCCCGCGGGCGCTTCAGCCGAGAGACTCTCGCCGTTCACGAACTGGACGACCGTGCTCTCCGCCGGAGAGGTCGCGCAGCGACTCGCGCGGCGCGCGGGGCGCGTCGGCGCGATCACGGACGTGCGCGTCGCGCGGCGCGGCGTGTCGCACCGCGCGCTCGATCTCGAAGTCGTCGGCACGCAGGGCACGGCGCACGTCACGGGCGGGCGCATCCGCTCGGCGCTCGGCCTGCGCGAACAGTTGTTCGTCGTCGACCGCCGCTACGACGAGTCGGGCCGCCTCACGGGCTTCGCCTTCACGGGGCGCGGGTGGGGCCACGGCGTCGGGCTGTGCCAGTACGGCGCATACGGCCTCGCGCGCGCGGGGCTCAGCTACGAGAGGATTCTGAAGCACTACTACACGGGGATCGAGCTGACGAAGATGTATTGAGTCGTTTTCGATTTACGCCGTCCGTGGTCAGTGGTCAGTTGTCAGTCGTGAGCCTCGCGCCCGGCTGTGTCGCCTGCGAGCAACGAGCAACTGACCACGGACAACTGACCACGGACAACTGACAGCCCTTACTTCATCATTCATCATTCGACTACCGATGCGACCCGATGGGCCAACCGTTACGCTCTACGTCGTCCCCAACTGCCCCCTGTGCGCCGTCGCGCGGGGGTGGCTAAACGGCAAAGGCGTGGAGTTTCGAGAGCGCGACGTGGCGTCGGACTTCGGCGCGCTGCGCGCGATGTATAAGTTGACCGGGCAAAACCTCGTGCCCGTGGTCGAGACGGACGGGCGCGCTCTGGTGCGACCGTCGGACGAGGAGCTTGCAGAGTTGTTTCCGTGACGCCGTGAGATTCTCCCGCGCCCAACTCGCCGCCGCGCTCCTGCTGCTCGCCGCCCTCTGGGCGGTCGTCATCCTGCGCCTCATCCTCTCGCGGGCGTGAGCGATCCCGAAGTCAGGACGAAGCCCGTCGTCGCCGTCGCCGGTCCGACCGCGTCGGGCAAGACCGCGCTCGGCGTCGAGCTGGCGCTGGGGTTCGGCGGCGAGATCGTCAACTGCGACTCCGTGCAGGTCTACCGCGAGGTCGAGATCGCGACGGCGAAGGCGACGCCCGAGGAGCGGCGCGGCGTGCCGCATCATCTCATCGACTTCGTCGATCCGCGCACGAACTACACGGCGGGCGCGTGGGCGCGCGAGGCGGCGCGCGTGATCGGCGAGATCGAGGCGCGCGCCCGGCTCGCGCTCGTCGTCGGCGGGACGGGCTTCTACCTGCGCGCGCTGCGCGAGCCTTTCTTCGAGTCGCCGCCGACGGACGAGCTGCTGCGCGCGCGCCTCGTCGGCCTGCGCGTGCGGCGCGGCGCCGAGCACCTGCACAGAATCTTAGGGCGGCTCGACGCGGAGGCCGCCGCGCGGCTCCACGCGCGCGACTGGTCGCGCGTGCAGCGCGCGCTCGAAGTGCGCCTGCAGACGAAGGAGTCGATCACGGCGCGGCGGCCCGCGCGGGCGGAGCCGCCCGCCTTCGCGGCGAGGCTGCGCGTCTTCGCGCTCGACCCGCCGCGCGCGGAGCTTTACCGGCGCATCGACGCGCGCGCCGAGGGGCACTTCCGCGCCGGGCTCGTCGAGGAAGTCCGCGCGCTGCTGTCGCGGGGCGTGCCCGCCTCGTCGAACGCGCTGGGGGCGCACGGCTACCGCCGCGCCGTCGAATTCTTGCGCGGCGGGCGCACGTTTGAGAGCGCCGTCGAGCAGACGAAGCTCGACGTGCGCCACTACGCGAAGCGGCAGTTGACGTGGTTCAGGCGCGAGCCGGGCGTGGAGTGGATCGAAGGCTTCGGCGACGACGCGGGCGTTCAGGCCCGCGTCGCGGAGAGGATCGCGGAGTTGATCGGCTAGCCCGCGCGTAGGTGTTTATTTCTGGCAGCGACTCAGATCAATCTTGAGTGCGGCGTGAGGCAGATTCACCGCAGAGGCGCAGGGGTCTTAGAGTTAACGCAGAGGGTTAAATGATTTTCTCTGTGCCGCCTCCGTGCCCTCTGTGCCTCCGTGGTGAGTGCTTAAGTCTCTTACCTCACCACGGAGTCACGGAGAACACGGAGGGCGCACGGAGGAAAATCAAACCGGGACGCCGCCTTATTTTTCGGAAACTCTTGTCAGTCGCGCGCGCGTGTTATACTCTGACCCGACTTTAATTTCCGTCCGCCCTTCAGTCAGCCCGGAGAGTTATCGTGGACAGCAAGTCCGCCCCGCAGAACATTCAGGACGCCTTCCTGAACACCGCGCGCCGCGAGCGCAGCAACGTGACGGTCTACCTCGTCAACGGGGCGAAGCTACAGGGTCGCATCAAGAGCTTCGACAAGTTCTCCGTCCTCCTCGAATCGGGCGCGCAGGAGCAGTTGATCTTCAAGCACGCCATCTCCACGATCCAGCACGCGCGTCGCGCGTCGGGCGAACTGCGCCACGCCGGCCCGCACGAGAGCGCGCCGGCAGAGGCGGCGGACGAGCCGGGCGAGCGCGCCGAAGCCTGAGGCCGCGCGGCGGAACTTTCTCACCCCACACGAGGTCTAACTTTGGTCTCCGCCTTCATCACCTTCGAGGGTATTGACGGCTGCGGGAAATCGACGCAGGTGCGGATGCTCGCGAGCGTGCTGCGCCTGCGCCACGCCGACGTCGTCCTGACGCGCGAGCCGGGCGGCACGCCGCTCGGCCAGACGCTGCGCCACGCGCTGCTCGAAGCCGAGGGGCAGGTCGATCCGCTCGCCGAACTGCTGCTCTACGCGGCGGATCGCGCGCAGCACGTGCGCTCGCTCGTCCGGCCCGCCCTCGCCTCCGGCCACGTCGTCCTCTCGGATCGCTACGCCGACGCGACGGTGGCTTATCAGGGCGCGGGGCGCGGCTTCGAGCCGGGCCTCGTCGGTCAATTAGTCGAGCTGGCGACGGGCGGGCTCAAGCCCGATCTCACCCTGCTCTTCGATCTGCCGGTCGAGCAGGCGCGCGCGCGCGCCAGCCACCGCACGCGCGACGGGCGCGGGGGCGACCGCCTCGAATCCGAGGACGCCGCGTTCCACGGGCGCGTCCGCGAAGCATATCTGAAGCTCGCCGCCGACGAGCCCGACCGCGTCCGCGTCATCGACGCCGCGCGCTCGGTCGAAGAGACGCACGCGAGCGTCACGGAGATAGTTCTGCCCTTCCTCGAAAGCAGAGGTCAGAGTCCGGAGGTCAGAGGTCAGTAAAAGCGCCCGCCGCGGGCGGTGAGCCACTAAGGGCTTTTTCGTAAAACTCATGCAACTAACCTCTGACCTCTAGCCTCTGACCTCTTCTTCTATGTTTGATCGACTCGTCGGGAACGAACGCGCGAAGGACGTGCTGCGGCGGATGCTCAAGCAGCGGCGCGTGCCGGGGGCGCTGCTGTTCGCGGGCGAAGACTCGGTCGGGAAGTTTCAGTTCGCGGTCGAGCTGGCGAAGGCCCTGAACTGCTTGCAGCCGCGCGGGGTGGAGGCGTGCGACAAGTGCTCGGCTTGCGCGCGCATCCCGCGCTTCGCGCCGCCCCCGGCGTCGGACGACAAGGAGCGCGGCAGGCACATCGCCTGGAGCGCGCATCAGGACGTGGGCGCGCTGCGGCTGGAGCGGAGCGTGATCACGGTCGAGCAGGCGCGCGAGGTCGAGCGCGAGAGCAACTACCGACCGCGCGAGGGGCGCGCGCGCGTCTTCATCGTCGAGGACGCCGAGAGGCTGAACGAGCAGGCGTCGAACGCGCTGCTGAAGACGCTCGAAGAGGTCGCGCCCACGTCGCACCTCGTCCTCGTCACCTCGCGCCCGGCGAGCCTGCTGCAAACGATCCGCTCGCGCTGCCAGTCGATCCGCTTCGCGCCGCTCGCCGCCGACGAGATCGAAAAGCACCTCGTCGGCAACAAGCTGCGCGCCGGGCGCGAGGCGAAGCTCGTCGCGCGCCTCTCGCGCGGGCGGCTCGGCGAGGCGCTCGCGTTCAACCTCGACGCCTACGAGGCGCGGCGCGATCTGATGCTCGGCGTGCTCGACTCGCTGGCGGCTAAGCCCGCCGACCTCGCGCGCCTGCTGCGCGCGACCGAGGAGCTGGGCGACGCCAAGCGCAAGGACGACTTCGCGTCGCACCTCGACGCGCTCTCGGCGGTCGTGCGCGACGCGTGGCTCCTCTCCATCGATCCGAAGGCGGAGATCGTCAACGAAGACGTCCGCGAACGACTCGCGCGCCACGCCTCAGGTCTCACGAGCGCGCGCGCCGTCCGCTGGCTCTCGCAGATCGAGGCCCTGCGCGCGCAGCTCGCCGTCAACGTCAACCGCCGCGCCGCCACCGACGCGCTCTTCCTCTCGATGGCGGCGGCCTAGCCGGGCTGTAGCGGGGGTAAGGCTCGCCCCAGCCTCATTCGTCCGGCATTATTCTTCGTCTTAGCGCCTCCAGCGCCTTCGCGTGAGAATTTTAATTTCACGCGAAGGCGCTGGAGGCGCCAAGGGGGGCGCAAAAGGCGGGAGGTCTTGCAAGTGCTGTTAAGCTCGCACGAAGCGAAGGGCGACGTTGAATCAACAACGTCGCCCTTCGCTTCGTACGCTTTACAATCCTTTACCGTTCGATGCTGACGAGCTGCGGCGTCTCTTCGCCTCGCGCCGCCGCGCCCTCTTCGACGAGCTTCTCGGTCTCGCGGACGAACGCCTCGACGATGTCCTCGCCGGAGACGCGGCGCATCGGGCGACCGTTCTTGAAGATCATCCCCGCGCCCTTGCCGAACGTGACGCCTAGCTGCGAGTCGTGCGCCTCGCCCGGCCCGTTCACCTCGCAGCCCATGATCGAGAGGTGCAGAGGCTCCTCGATGTGCGCGAGGCGGCGCTCGATCTCGGTCACGATCTCGACGAAGTTCGGCACGTCCAGACGCCCGCACGTCGGGCAGGCGACGACGGTGACGCCGCGCCGGCGCAAATCAAGCGACTTCAGAATCTCCCACGCGACGCGCACCTCCTCGTGGGGCTCCGCGGCGAGCGAGACGCGGATGGTGTCGCCGATGCCTTCGTGGAGGAGGACGCCGAGCCCGATTGCAGACTTGATCGTGCCGCCGAAGGCCGTGCCCGCCTCGGTCACGCCGAGGTGCAGCGGGTAGTCCACTTCCTTGGCGAGCAGCCTGTAGGCGGCGACGGTGCGGTGGACGTCCGACGCCTTCAGCGAGACGACGATGTCCGTGAAATCCAAGTCTTCGAGAATCCTGATGTGGCGCTTCGCACTCTCGACCATCGCTTCGGGCGTCGCCGTGCCGTAGCGTTTGAGTAAGTCCTTTTCGAGCGAGCCGCCGTTGACGCCGATGCGGATCGGCACTTTCTGCGCCTGCGCGGCGCGCACCACCTCGCGCACGCGCTCGTGCGCGCCGATGTTGCCGGGGTTGAGCCGCAGCTTATCGACGCCCGCGTCGAGCGCCATCAGGGCGAGCTTGTAGTGGAAGTGTATGTCGGCGACGAGCGGGACGCGGGGCACGCGCTTGCGAATCTCTTTGAGGGCGACCGCCGCCGGCTGGTTCGGGACGGCCAGGCGCACGACCTCGCACCCGGCGGCCACCATCTGCTCGATCTGTTTGACGGTCGCCTCGACGTCCGCCGTGTCGGTCTTCGTCATCGACTGCACGACGACCGGCGCGCCGCCGCCGATCTGCACGTCCTTGACCTTGACCGCGCGCGTCTCTCTCATCACGCTCATTTCGCGGGCTGGGTAGCCGCCGGTTTTTCGTTCGAGCGGTGGAGCAGGTTCGTGCCCTCTTTGATCAGATCGTTCGTGATGACGAACCCCATCAGGAGGATCAGCATGACGAAGCCGACCTGCTGGATGCGCTCCCGGACGGTCGTCGAGAGCCGCAGGCCGACCCAGCCGAGCACGGCTTCGAGGATGAGCAGGAAGATCGCGCCGCCGTCCAAGACCGGGATGGGCAGCAGGTTGATGACGCCGAGGTTAAGACTTAGGAAGCCGAGCATCCCGAAGACGCCCGCCCAGCCGAGGCGCGTCGCCGCGGTCGCCGAGGCGCGCGCGATGCCGATGGGGCCGGACAGAGACTCGCGCGCCGAGCGCTGCCCCTTGAAGATCTGCGAGAAGGCCGCGCCCGTCATGCGTATGATCTCGACGTTGCGGCTGACGGCGTAGCGCGCCGCGGTCGCGAGGCCGGCGCTCTGGTACGGAATCTCGATCTCCGGCGTCACGCCGAGGTAGCCCCTGTCGTTCTCCACGCGCGGCCTCATCGAGACCTCTCCGCGCTGACCATGGCGCTCGTAGGCGAGCTTGATCTCGTCGTTCTTGTACTTCTGCACGAGCCCGATCAGGCTCACGTCGTCGCGCACCTGCTCGCCGTTGATGGTGAGCACGCGGTCGCCGACTTTGAGGCCGGCCTGCGCGGCGGGGAAGTCTTCTTTGATGCCGCCGACGGTGACGGGCAGCGCGCCGTAGTCGGGCGCGAAGTCGATGACGCCTAAGGTCTCGCCCTCCTCGACGGCCTTCTGCGGCCTGAGCGTGAGGTTGAGGCGCTGGCCGCCGCGCTCGACCGTGAGCGGCAGCGGGTGTTCGGGCGAGAGCTTCACGTCGTTGTAGACGCGCTCCAGCGAAGGGTTCTCCTTGCCGTTGAAGGAGACGATGCGGTCGCCCGGCCTGATCCCCGCGGCCTCTGACGCGCCGCCGGGCCGCACCTGCGTCACGACCGGCGACGAGGGCACGACGGGCACGCCCGACAGCAGCGCGGCGAAGAAGACGACGGCGAGCGCGGTCAGGATGTTCATCGTCGGCCCCGCGATCATGACGAGGAACTTCTGCCAGCGCGGGCGCAGGTCGAACCGCTCGCGCGCGGGGATGTTCTGCGCGGTCGCGCCCTCGATGGGCGCGTTCGAGTCGTCGCCGCCGAGCTTGACGTAGCCGCCGAGCGGCACGAGGCTCAGGCGGTAGTCGGTCGTGCCCCAGCGCCTGCCGAAGAGGCGCGGCCCGAAGCCGACCGAGAAGGTCTCGACGCGCACGCCCAGAAGCTTCGCGACGATGAAGTGCCCGAACTCGTGGAGCACGACGGCGGAGCCGAGGATGAAGATGAAAGCGGGCAGTCCTTTGATGAATTCCATATGCAGGTCACTCGCGGGGGTCGGGCATTAGAAGACTTCGCAGCTTAGAGGCGAGACGCAACTTCGCCGTTGCACAGAGTTTACGTGAATCGGCGGGGAAATGTCTAAACGGTGGGGCGGAATTTCCCCGCGGCGGCGCTCATCGATTGCTCGGGACGGCGGCCTGCGGCCCGCCCGCCCGCGCGTTTTCGCCGGAGATTTCCGCGACGAACGACTCCGCTCCGCGGCGCGCTTCGCGGTCTGTCGCGAGCACCGCGTCGAGGTCCGAGGCGGGGCGCGGGGCGGCGGCGTCGAGCACGCGGCTGATGACGCGCGGGATGTCCGTGAGGCGTATGCGGCGGTCGAGGAAGGCGGCGACGGCGGTTTCGTTGGCGGCGTTTAAGGCGGCGGGCGCGCACCCGCCCGCGCGCATGGCGCGGTAGGCGAGCGCGATGCAGGGGAAACGCTCGGCGTCGGGCGGCTCGAAGTGGAGCGCGCCGAGGCGCGCGAGATCGAGCGGCGCGAGCGCGTTGGGGCGGCGCTCCGGGTAGGTCAGCGCGTACTGGATGGCGTGGCGCATGTCGGTCGCGCCGAGCTGCGCGATGACCGAGCCGTCGACGAGTTCGATCATCGAGTGGACGACCGACTCGGGGTGGACGACGATCTCGATCTCGTCGGCCCCGAAGCCGAAGAGCCACTGCGCCTCGATCACTTCGAGCCCCTTGTTCATCAGCGTCGCCGAGTCGATAGTGATCTTCGCGCCCATCCGCCACGTCGGGTGGCGCATCGCCTCCTCGACCGTGGCGCGCCCCATCTCCTCGCGCGACTTCGTGCGGAAGGGGCCGCCCGAAGCGGTGAGCACGAGGCGGCGCACCTCCTCGCGCCGCTCGCCTCTGAGGCACTGGTGCAGCGCGTTGTGCTCGGAATCGACGGGCAGAATCTCGGCCCCCGACGCCCGGGCCGCGCGCGTCATCAGCTCGCCCGCGATGACGAGCGCCTCCTTGTTGGCGAGCGCGACGCGCCTGCCCGCTTCGACCGCGCGCAGCGTCGGCACGAGCCCGACCGCGCCGACCGCCGCGCTCACCACGCACTCGGCCCCCGCGTGCGTCGCCACTTCGACGAGCCCCGCCTCGCCGGAGGCGACGCGGGGGTGAGGCGCGTCAAGTTTTTTGAGTTCGGCGCGGAGCAGTTCGGCGCACTCTTCGGACGCGACGGAGACGAGTTCGGGGCGGTGGCGGGCGCACTGCTCGGCGAGCAGTGCGACGTTGCGGCCCGCGCCGAGCGCGACGACGCGGAAGTCCGCGCCGAGGCTCTCGACGACGCGCAGGGTGTTGCAGCCGATGGAGCCCGTGGAGCCGAGGATGCTGATGCCGCGCGTCTTCATTCGAGGTACTTGTCGAGCAGCCCCGCGAGTTCCCTCTCGGAGAGCTTGCCCGCGCGCCGCTCGCGCTCCGCGCCGCCTTTGTAGAGGATGACGGTCGGCACGGTCTTCACGTCGAGGCGCGTGAGCACGACCGGCTGCTCGCTCAAGTTATACCGGACGAGGCCCGCGCGCTCGTGGTAGCGCGGCGCGAGGCGCGCGAGCGCCTTGTCCAGCTCGACGCTGTCGAGGCTCGAAGGCGAGCCGACGACGACGAGGACGGGCCGCGCCGGTGCGAGGACGTTGGCGGAGAAACTCTCCTCGTCAAACTCCCCCGCGGCGGGCGTCGCCGCGTCGTCGCCGCCGCCGTTCGCGCCCCCGTTTTTCACGACGCCCGATTCGTCGAACGCCTTCGTCAGAAAGACTCTCTGCCCCGACGGGTCGTCGTAAAAGGCATCGACGACGCGCCACTCGCCGCGCCCGAGGGCGAGATCGACCGTCGCCTTGACGTTCTTCTCCGCCCCGATCACCTTCAGGCGCAGCTCCGCCGTGCCCATCGAGCCCTGCGTCTTGATGTCGCCCGTGGTGAAGTAGCCGAAGCCCTGCACCCCGCCGACCTCCCGGCGCAGCGTTTCGTTCTGGCGCAGGAAGGTCTTGGCGGTCTCAGCCGCCGCGCTGTTGCCGATGGTGTAGAAGACGAAGCCGACGATGGCGCCCGCGAAGAGCGCGATGACGAGCGCGACGGCGGAGAGGATGCCGACGGCGACCAGCACGGCTTTCTTTGTACTCATCCGGTCGTCGCGTCCGTCGCGCGCGCCGACAGCGCGCGACTCTCAGGGGATCAGCTTCTGGTAGTAAGCGGGAAAGTAGTTCGCGGCGAAATAGTAGAGGAGCGGCGCGTTGAAGAGCAAGCTATCGAGCCTGTCGAGCAGCCCGCCGTGGCCGGGCAGGATGCTCGCCGCGTCCTTCGCGCCCGCGCCGCGCTTTAAGGCGCTCTCGGTGAGATCGCCCACGACGCCGAGCACGTTCATCACCGCCGCGAGCGGGAGCGCGGCGCGCAGCGGCAGCTCGCCGAAGAACCAGTAGTGCGCGAGCGCGGCGAAGGCGAGGCTCGCACACATGCCGCCCGCGGCCCCCTCCCAAGTCTTGCCCGGACTCACCTTCGGCGCGAGCTTGCGGCGACCCAGGGCGCGCCCCGTGTAGTAGGCCGCCGTGTCCGAGCCCATCAAGACGAGCAGGAAGAAGAAGAGCAGGTGGCGCGCCAGCCCCGGCTCGAACGAGGTGCGCAGGGCGACGATGTGCCCGCCGAGGAAGACGACGTAGAGCACGCCGAGGACGGTCGCGCCCGCCGCGCCGATCATGCGCTCGAACGGCGCGCCGCGCAGGCCCGCCGCGGCGAGCGCGGCGACGACGAACAGAACCGCGAGCGCGAGCAGCAGCTCGGGCGCGACCGAGGGCGCGCGGTAGTAGAAGAGCAGCAGGAACGCGACGGCGAAGAACGTCCCCAGCTCGCGCATCGCCTTCATCTCCCGGCGCGCCGAGAGAATCCAGAACTCGTAGAGCCCCGCCATCATCGCCGCCGCCGCGATCAGGACGAAGAGCAGCTTCAACGGCTCGAACCAGATCGAGGCGATGATCACGGGCAGCGCGACGAGCGCGGTCAGGATGCGTTGCATTCGGAGGTTATGTGTAAGAGGTAGAGCTTGATCCCGTGGAATTCGGATCGGACAACTGATCGCCGACGGTTTGCTGTTGCGACATCGAATCCAACCTTACGATAAAATTCCGCTTCCTTACAATAGACCGCAGCCCCCGGCAGTGCCCTAATTTGATTTGAACTCTGTGCCCCCTCTGTGATCTCTGTGTCTCTGTGGTGAGCTAAGGATCGCAAGCACTCACCACAGAGTCACAGAGGGCACAGAGGGGGCACGGAGAAAAGCTTAAACTAGGACACTACTCAGCCTCCGCGGTGCCCTGTTAGGGTAAGGCTCTGCGCCACGAAGGAGTTATTTCGCGGCATGACGTCTCCGCCTTCGAGGCCGCCGGGTCATCGCTCCCGGATCGGGAGACTCTCTTACCTCGGAGCAGCGCGATCCCGTGCGGCGCGAGAGCGGGCGCTCACACCCGCTCTAAGGAGAGGCCGTGGAGGAAGAACTCCAGCGAGGAAGATTGCCACCCTTCATACCGCTTCGGCCCCTCCGAGAAATGAACCACGTTATCGAGGATCAGCTCGTAGTCTCCCGCTTCGAGGTCGAAGTCGACCGAGAAGTGCCCGTCGCGCCTGCAATCGTAGTGTTTATCCCAATAGCTCCATCCACCGCCCCCCATGTTCAGGCTGAGTGGCCGTTCCCTTCCGAAAGAGAGGACTGAGTCATAGAACGTCTTTTCACTCCCGCCCGAACGCCGCAATTTCAAGTAGCTCAAGACCTCGTACCGTTGGGCGAACGCGGTCCCGCCCTGCCCGTCCTTGCGCGGCGCGCGGTGCACGATTGAAGCGATGTGGGCGGTGAGCCGCACCTTTACCGGCCCGCCCGAGTAGTTGAAAAGCGGGTGCACCACGTAACTGTTCTGCCGGATGTTCGCACGCCAGATGTTCACGACGGTGAAGAAGGTCTGGAAAGAGTCTCCCTTGTCGTTCGTCAGCGGGTGGTGGTAGGGCGTGAGCTTCTCGTCGTAGTAGCCGATGTCGTTATAGCCGCCCGGAAACTTGGTGAAGCCGTACGACTTCTGCGCCGAAGACGGGACGCCGCGATACAGGCGGCTCACGTCGAAGAAACCGGCGGCGAGGACGGGAGGCTGATCCGCGCCGAAGACGGGATGGAGCGACGGCGTGACGCCGCCGCGCTGGCTCGGATCGATGGCCTTTCCCGCGGCGGGTTGCGGCGACGGGAACGCCCAGAAATAGTGGGCCACGGTGGCGGCGGAGGCGGTCGCGTCCTTCAGGACGGCCTTCCCGCCCGATTCGACGAAGTCGAGACAAGGCAGGGACACAGGGTGGACGGCGGTGCCCGCGGCGGCAGGATACCCCGCCGGCGCGAGGGCGGGCGCAGCGCCGCCGTTCAGGTCGGAAGGCCGCAGCAACGCGCGGCCGTAGATGCCCTGAAGCGCGGCTTGGATCGACGGAGAGGGTTTGCCCGCCGCGTCCGGCTTGTGGCCGACCAGATTCAGCGCGGCGGCGAGCAGGTCGGCGTGGAGCAGAATCTCGTCGAGCTGCTTGGGAAACTCGCGGTCGCCCAGCCCGTCCTGCATCGCGGTGGGCATGGTGGGGGCCACCGTGGAGAAGAGCAGCAGCTCGACGGCCTCCACGAACGCCGCGGTCTCGCTCGCCATCGTCTTGGCGAAGTTGTCCTGTAGATACTCGCGGATGAACTGGGGCCCGAGCTTGTCCGTGCCCAGAGCGACGCAGTGGACGCTGACCCCTTTGAGCTGCACCGAGACCGCTTGCAGGAAGTAGCCTTCGAGGACGAGATACGCCGTTTCCCGGTCGGTCTTCTTCGCGTTCACCTGCCGCGCCAGCTCCCTCGCCCAGTGCGTCAGCAGTGAAACCTGTCCGAAGGCCGCCTTCGCCAGAACGCTGTGAATAGTCTCGACGCAACCCGGCACGTCGGAGACATACCCGGCGAAGTCCTTGGCGGCGTCTTCCAACTGTTTCTGCGTGACGCCTTCGAAATGCGGCATTTTTTCCACGAGCAGGCGCAAGGAGATGGCGCGACCCGCGGCGTTACCCTGTGGCAGGGCCTCGCCGGAGGCGCTGCCGTAGGCCACGTCGATCCGGGTCATGGCGGCGAGCAGGGTCTCGATCTTGAGGCTCTTCTCCATGAACTCCCGCAGCTCGGCCAGTTGCTTCAGAATCTCGGCGGTCATCTCCGTCAGCCGATCCAGAGATTTTTGCACCTGCACGAGCTGTTCGCTGATCTTGTCGAGCTTCCCCACCAGATCGGGGCCGCCCATGCCTATCGCGTCCATGACCTTGCTGAACAGCTCGCCCGCGATCTGGCCGACGATTGCGCCCGCCGCTTTTTCTCCCACCCACTTTGCCACGCCGCTCGCGGCGGCCCACGCCGCCGGGCTCAGGCCCAGACCTGTTTGAGACGACGTTTGGGGCGCGGGCTCCCCGTTCGAGTGCGCGGTCGGGTTCGTATTCTCCAAGAGAGACCTCCTGCCCAAGCATTACTGAGCGTGAATTTCGAGGGCCCGGCGGGCGTGCCGGAAACTTCCAACAGGGTGAGTAAAGGGCGACTAAAATTTCACTTCATCGGCGGACGGTGAGCCGCGACGGCAAACCTTCCTCGAAGATACACCGGTTCAAGCGCCTGTCATACATATTTTTCTTCTAGCCGCCGGTTCGCAAGGGGCGTGTCAGCCGGAACCTACTGCTGGTGAGATCATGTTCAGACCTTTACACATTACCGCCGCAAGCGCGTTCGGCGTCGCCAGCGCGCTCCGAATCCTCGCCGCGCGTATGAGTTTTAGCGTGGCTGTTACTTCGCGTTGACGACGAGCTTGAGGCCGCCGAAGCGTCGGTCGCGGCGTTGGAAATCGACGACGGCTTCGAGCAGGTGCGCGCGGCGGAAGTCGGGCCACAGGGTCTCGGTCACGTGAATCTCGCTGTAGGCCGCCTGCCACAGCAGGAAGTTCGAGATGCGCATCTCCCCGCTCGTGCGCACGAGCAGATCGAGCTCGGGCAGGCCGCGCGTGTAGAGCCCGCGCTCGATGTCGGCCTCTTCGATCCCCGCCGGGTCGCGCCCCTCCGCTTGAAGCCGCGCGACCGCCGCGCGGCACGCATCGACGATCTCCGTGCGCCCGCCGTAGTTGAGGGCGACGCTCAAGATCATCCCGGTGTTCTTCGCGGTGCGCTCGGCGGCGTGCGTCAGCTCTCGGCGGACGCTCTCGGCCAGCGCCGCGGTGCGACCGATTGCCTGGAAGCGGATGTTCTGCCGGTCGATCTCGTCGAGTTCGAGGCGCAGGTAGCGCTTGAGCATCCGCATCAGCGCGTCTACTTCGAGGCGCGGGCGCTTCCAGTTCTCGGTCGAGAAGGCGTAGAGCGTGAGCGCGCGCAGGCCGAGGCGCGCGCCCGTATCGACCGAGGCGCGCACGGCCTCGACGCCCGCGCGGTGGCCCGCCACGCGCGGCTGCCCGCGCTGCGCCGCCCAGCGACCGTTGCCGTCCATGATGACGGCGACGTGGCGCGGCAGCCTGTCCCACGCGACGAGTTTCAAGAGCGACTCGTCGCGCGAACCGGGCTCGACCACCTGTGCGAAATCGGAGAGCATGGGGTGAAAAGGTGACAGGCGAAGACCGTAAACAGTAAACCGTGACAGGTGACAGGTAAGAATCACCCCTTCACCGGGCTCGTCACGATGCAGCAGCATCTTAGTCGTCGCACTTGCCGACGCGCAACCCGGAGAGATGCGACGGGCGACGGGTGACGGGCAGAGCCGTAAACGGTGACAGGTGACGGGTGACGAGATCAGACTTCTCGTCTTGCCTGTCACCTGTCACGGTTTACGGCTCACGGTGTTTGCCTGTCGCCGTCGTAGTGCACGCGGACGAGCGTGAGACCGCGCGCCGGGGCGGTCGCGCCGGCGCGCGTCCGGTCTCCGGGTTCGAGCGCGCCGGCGATCTCGTCTTCGCCGCTCTCGCCGCGACCGGCGGCGAGGAGCGTGCCGGCGATGGAGCGAACCATGTAGCGGAGGAAGCCTTCGGCTGAGACCGTCATCTCGACGACGCGACCGCGCCCGCTCTCGCTGAACCTTTCGCAGACTTCGAGCCGCGTCACGTTGCGGACGCGGCTGCCGACCTCCGCCTGCGCCGACGAGAAGGCAGTCCAATCGTGCTCGCCGACGAGCAGGCGCGCGCACTCGCGCATCCGCCCCACATCCAGACGGCGCGCCTCGTGGTGCGCGTAGCGCGCGTGGAAGGGCGAGGCGAACTGCTCGTTGAAGACGCGGTAGCGGTAGGTCTTGCCCCGCGCCGAGAAACGGGCGTGGAACTCTTCGGGCACGGCCCCCGCCGCGATCACTCTGAGGTCGCGCCCCACGTTCCCGTTGATCGCCGCGCAGAGTCTCTCGGGCTCCCACGCGCGCCGCAGCCGCGCGCTCGCCACCTGCCCCTCGGCGTGCACGCCCGCGTCGGTGCGCCCCGCCCCGAGCACCGCGACGGGCCCGCCTTCGAGCAGCGCGAGCGCCCGCTCCAATTCGCCCTGCACCGTGCGCTCGCCGCGCGCCTGCGTCTGCCACCCGGCGAAGTCCGTGCCGTCGTACTGGATCGTCAGGCGAACGTTCATAAGAGCCGTGACGGGTGACAAGTGACGGGTGACAGGTGACGGGTGACAGGTCAGACGGTTCTGGAGTCCGGGGCCAGCTCGATCATCAGTCGTCTTTAGACTATAGACTCTAGACTTCAGGCCCCGGACTTTTCTCGTCACCTGTCACGGTTTACTTGTCACGGCATTCCTGCTGCCCGGCTTGATCGCCGCCTCGCCGCGCAGGCAGGCGGGGCAGGAGTCGGGCGCGAACGAGGGCACGTCGAGCGTGGCGAGCGCGACGCGGGGGACGCCCACGTCGGCGCGACCGCCGGAGCGGTCGATGATCGAGGCGGCGGCGACGACGCGCGCGCCCGCCCCGCGCAGCGCGTCGATGGTCTCGCGCGTCGAGCCGCCGGTCGTGATCACGTCTTCGACGACGAGGACGCTCTCGCCGGGCCGCAGGCTGAAGCCGCGCCGGAGCGTCATCCGGCCCGCCTCGCGCTCCGTCCAGATCGACTTCGCCCCGACGGCGCGCGCCACCTCGTGGCCGATGACGATGCCGCCGATGGCGGGCGCGGCGACCGTCTCGACGGCCTCGCCCGGAAGGCGCGCGGCGATGGCGCGCGCGAAGGCTTCCGCCTCCGCGGGGTGTTGGAGGACGAGCGCGCACTGGAGGTAGTGCGTGCTGTGTAAGCCGCTCGACAGGACGAAATGGCCTTCGAGCAGCGCGCCCGTCTGCCGGAACCTTTCGATGACCTCTTCGGATCGCATCACCCGCTCATCCCTCCGCGCAACCCCGCCGTGCTACAATCCCGCGCCATGTCCCACCCGCCGAACCTCGTCTCCGCCTCGCCCTTCGCCGAAGAAGCGGTCTTGATGCTGCGCGCGCACGGGGGGAGGGCACGCGTCGAGGCGGTCGCCGAGCACGTCCTGCAAATCCCCTGCCCCGATCCCGCGACCGCCGCGCTGCTCGTCTCCTCCTTCGCCGACGACGACTGGCGACTCAGGCTCCGCGACGACCACGAGGTCGAGCTCGACTGCGACGACGACGAGTGCCGCCCGCTCGACGCGACCGACTTCGTCGTCTTCGACGTGGAGACGACGGGCTCGAAGATACCCCCGTCGCGGCTCGTCGAGATCGGCGCGTACCGCGTGAGCGGCGGTCGCATCGTCTCCGAGTTCACCTCGCTCGTCAACCCGCAGACGCCGATCCCGCCCTTCATCAGCTCGCTCACGGGCATCAGCGACGCGATGGTCGCCGCCGCGCCCGCCTTCGACGTGATCGCCGCCGAGCTGCTCGACTTCGTCGGCAAGTCAGTCCTCGTCGCGCACAACTCTTCGTTCGACGTGCGCTTCCTCAACTACGAGGTGGGCCGCGCCTACCCCGGTCGCAAGATGTGCAACGCCGAGATGTGCACCGTCTCGCTCTCGCGCCGCGTCGTGCCCGCGCTCGCCAACCACCGCCTGCACACCGTCGCCGCCCACTTCGGCGTCTCGATCAGGAACCGCCACCGCGCGCCCGGCGACGCGCGCGCCACCGCCGAGGTCTTCATCCGCCTGCTCGACATGCTGCGCGACGAGGGCGTCGGCGACATCGCCGGCGCGCGCCGCTTCCGCGCCGAGCCCGAGCCCCGGACACAGGCCCGCGCGACGAACCGCTAGCCGCCCACCTCCGAGCCCTGCTCCCTGTTTTTGATCACGTTCCTGGCGGCGAAGAAGGCGACGGCGAGCGCGGCGAGGGCGAGCGCGGCGTAGGGGTAGTAGTGCGTGAAAATCTCTTTGGCGCGGTCGCCGTAGCGCGCGGCGAGGTAGCCCTCCGCGGCGAAGCGGGAGGCGCGACCGAGGAAGATCGCCGCCGCGAAGCGCGCGAGCGGGAAGCGGAAGACGCCCGCCGAGACGACGAAGAGCTTGAACGGGAACGGCGGCGGCAAAAGCGACGCGACGACGACGGCGAGCACGTCGTAGCGCTCGATCAATTCTTTCACCCGCCGCTGCCGCCGCTCGGAGAAGCGCGCGAGGGCGCTGCGGCCCGCGCGGCGCGAGATGCGGTAGAGGACGACGCAGCCGACGACGGAGCCCGCGGTCGCCGCCGCCGCGTAGAGCCACCAGTGCGCCGGGGTCTGGTGGGAGAGCAGCAGGGTGACGGCGTCCACGCCGCCGGGCATGGGCACGAACGTGGCGTCGAGCGCGGCGACGGCGAAGACGCCGAAGGCCCCGAGCGTGCCGAGGTAGGCGGCGATCTTGGCGAGCCCGCCCGCGATCTTGTGCCACAGCCACTTCACCCGTAAGCAGTTCCTTTCCGAAACGAAGTCGGCGTGGCGCGCGCCGCCGCGCGCCGCGCGAGTCAGTCGCCGCCCGCGGCGTCGCCAGCCGCCGCGGGCGGCTCGCCCGCGTCGTCCAACTCTTTCCCGCCCCTGTGGGTGAAGGCGTAGATCGCGAGCCCGACGAGGCAAGCACCCACCACGCAGATGATGATGGCGTACCCGAACTCCTCCAAGAACCGGAGGACGATCTTGCCGTAGTAGATGGCGAGCACGCCTTCGACCAGATACCGGGTGGCGCGCGCGAGCATCACCGTCAGGATGAAGCGGCGGCGCGGGTATTCGAGCGCGCCCGCCGTGGCGACGAAGACCTTGAAGGGCATCGGCGGCGGCAGCAGCGCCGGGACGGCGACGGCGAGGAAGCCGAAGCGCGCGTAGGCGCGCTCGACGCGGTCGATGTGGCTCTGGCGGAAGCGGCGGTGCAGCACGGCCTGCCCCCCGCGGCGCATGATCTCGTAGAGGACGACGCAGCCGATGACCGAGCCGAGCGCGGCGGCGAAGGGGAAGACGTAGATGGCCTTCGGATCGTCGAGGCAGCGCATCACCACGAGGTAGTCGTTGATTTCGGGGAGCGAGAGGAGCGAAGAGTCCAGCGCGCCGATCAGGATCATCAGCGGGGCGGCGACGTAGAGAGGGACGCCGAGGACGTAGGCCTTCAGGTGCCGCGCTGCGTGGTGGAGCCAGTCGAACATGAAAGCCGTAAACCGTGACAAGTGACAGGTGACAAGGGAGTACTGAGTGCTGAGTACTGAGTACTGAGTTCAGGCAATTCTTTCCTCAGTACTCAGTACTCAGCACTCAGTACTTCTGACCTGTCACCCGTCACGGTTTACTTGTCACGGTCTTATTTGGCGGGCGCGAAGATCGAGGGCGAGTCGTAGGTGACGCCGAAGGTGACGCCGGTGCGCGGGCTCAGGTTGTTGAGCCCTTTGATCCCGGCGAAGTCGAAGCGCAGGCCGGAGGCTTTGACCTGCAGGCCGAGTCGCGCCTCCGAGTTCCCCTCCGTGCCGACGGGCGCGCCGCCCGAGCGCGTGTTGGCACGACCGTTGACCTCTGCGGCGAGGTTCACCTGCTTGTTGATGCGGTAGATTCCGCCGACGCCGTAGAGCAGCACGTCGTTCTGCGTGAAGAGCCGCGTCGGCGCGGTCAGGATGCCGATGCCGAGGTTGCCGAAGAGGTTGAGCCGGTCGTCGCGCCCGAATTTCTTGCCCGCGAGGATCAGGCCGAAGGCGTTGGTCTGGTTGACGCCGATGCCGCGCGCCTCGTTCGAGTTCGGCAGATCGACGCCGAACTTGAAGCCGAGCGACGGGCCGCGCCTCGTCTCGGCGCGCAGCTTGATCTTGGTGGCGAGCCGGAAGTCGCCCACGTCGTTGGTGCTGCCGCCCGCGAAGCCGCGCGGGATGGGCGGCGCGGGCGTCGCCGAGTTGACGCTCAGGAAGTTCTGGATGACGCCCTCGATCTGGAACTCGACGTTGGGCGCGAGGCCGACGTTGACGCCGACGACGCCGACGCGCGTCAGATCGCCCCGCAGGCCCGAGGCCGGGAGCTTCACGTCCTGCATGAAATCGACGCCCAGTTGGAGGCGCACCGATCCGGGCGGGATGATGTCCACGTCCTCCGTGATGAGCGGTCGCTGCTGCGCGGCGGCGGCCCCGCAGAGGCAGAGCGCGAACAGGGCCGCGAGGCCGGGGCGCGTGAGAGCTTGAAGGCGTGTGGTCATCATCCGTGAATGGCGGGCGGCGCAGCCGCGCTGACGATACATCTTTCGGGTTACACTTGCCCCGCTTCGCACGCCGGATTGTAGTTGCCGCCCGGCGCGAGCGTCAACCCTTAAGAATTTTTGGTCGTGTCCTAATTTGATTTTTCTCTGTGCCCCCTCTGTGTCCTCTGTGCCTCTGTGGTGAGTGCTTATGATTCTTACCTCACCACAGAGGCACAGAGATCACGGAGGGGGCACAGAGTAGAATTTAAATCAGAACAATACCGAATTTTTGGTCGCGAGTAAGTTGGGTTTAGGGCCGAGATGCAGGACTCACCGCAAAGGCGCGTGGAAGTCGCCGGGGCGCAGAGAGGAAATTGTTTTCCTCCGCGTTAACTCTGCCCTCTCCGCGCCTCCGCGGTAAGGCCGCCTTCCGCCACACACTAGATCGAACGGATCGACTGGCGGAATTTTTTTGGAAGAAACTCCCGCGCGCGCCCGTCTTAACGTCCGTAGCGGTTGAAAGCGCGGAGGGGCTTATGGAGCAGGTCGCCGTGGTGACTGAGGAGCGGGGCGGCGCGGGACTCGTCGAGTCGTGCCAGCGGGGCGACCGCGAGGCGTTCCGCCTGCTCTTCGAGTGCCACAAGGACAAGGTCTACTCCGTCGCGCTCTACTTCTTCGGAGGCGACGAGGCCGTCGCCTCCGACGTGACGCAGCAGGTCTTCCTCAAGCTCTTCACGCGCATCGCGCAGTTCCGCCGCGAGGCGGAGTTCTCCACGTGGCTCTACCGCCTGACGACCAACGCCTGCATCGACGAGCAGCGGCGGCGGCGGAGATTCGATCCGCTCGGCGACGAACCCGCGCCCGCGCGCGCTTTCTCTCGCGGCTCGGCGGAGGACGGGGTCGCGCGGCGCGAGGTGCGCGACGAGTTGCAGGGGGCGATAGCCGCGCTCAAGCCGAAGCTGCGGATCGCGATCCTCCTGAAGTATTTCGAGGAGCTGTCCTACGCCGAGATCGCCGACGCGCTCGGCTGCTCGCAGGGCACGGTCGCCTCGCGCATCAACCGCGGGCACAAGATTCTGGCGCGCAGGCTCGGGCACTTGCGCGGTTCGCTCTTCGGGGGTGAGTGAAGATGTTCGCACGCCACGTCGCCGCAAAACTTTCTTCCTACGCGCACGGCGAGCTTCCCGCCGCGGAGTCGGCGCGCGTCGCCGGGCATCTCGCGTCCTGCGCTCGCTGCCGCGGCGGGTTCGAAGAGATCAAGCTCGGCATCCGCCTCGTCGAGAGCCTGCCGCCGCGCCCCGCGCCCGCCGCGCTGTGGGGCGAGCTCGAAGCCGCGCTCGGCGCGCGCCCGGCGGCGCGCGCCGGCACGAGGGGAGGCGGGCTCGCGGGCGCGCGTCATGCTCCGTGGCTCGCGGGCTGGCGGCGCGCGGCAGTCGCCTGTTCCCTCTTCGTTCTCGCCGCGGTCGTCTGCGGCGTCGTCTGGGTGTACCGCGGCTCGACGCGGACGAGTTGGGAGGTGGCGAGTCTGGCGGGCGCGCCGCAGGTGGCGAGCGCGCGCGTCGGCAAGGGCGCGCGGCTCGCCGTCGGCGAGTGGCTGGAGACCGACGCCGACTCGCGCGCCGCGTTGAGCGTCGCCAACATCGGGCAGATCGAAGTCGATCCCGGCACGCGCCTGCGCCTCGTCTCGACGAAGCTGACCGAGCACCGCATCGAGCTGGCGCACGGGCGTCTGAGCGCGCGCATCTGGGCCCCGCCGCGCCTCTTCTTCGTGGACACGCCCTCGGCGGTCGCCGCCGATCTGGGCTGCGCCTACACGCTCGAAGTGGACGACGTGGGGCGCAGCCTGCTCCGCGTCACTTCGGGCTGGGTCGCGCTCGAAGCGAAGGGGCGCGAGTCGATGGTCCCGGCGGGCGCGACGTGCGCGACGCGGCCCGGCGCGGCCCCCGGCACGCCCTACTTCGCCGACGCGACAGCGCCCTTCGTCGAAGCCCTCTCGCGTTTCGATTTCGACGGGGGCGGCGCGGACGCGCTCTCAAGCCTGCTCAAAGAAGCGCGCCCGCGCGACACGCTGACGCTCTGGCACCTGCTCTCGCGCACGTCGGGCGACGACCGCGCGCGCGTCTATGATAAGCTCCGGCAACTCGCGCCGCCGCCCGCGTCAGTCACGCGCGAAGGCGCGCTCTCGCTCGACCGCCGGACGCTCGACGCGTGGAAGGGCGCGCTCGAATCGAACTGCTTCGACGTGAAATGCGGTTACGCGCGGGGGGCTTGGCGCAACGTCAAGTCGTGGCTTGCGCGCCACTGCCCCATCCCGTAAAAATTGCGCGCTGGCTATCATCGCAGTCGTCCGTCAACCTCCGGGGGGGTGATGAGTGGTACGCAGGATTCTCAAGTGGCTGGCCGTCGTCGTCGCCGTCGTCTTCGTCTGCATCCAGTTCGTGCGCCCGCGGATGACGAACGCGGCAATCGACGGGTCGCGCACCGTGGGCGCGCGGCTGCGCGTCACGCCGGAAGTCGGCAACATCCTCGCGCGCTCCTGCAACGACTGCCACTCGCAGCAGACGCGCTTCCCGTGGTACAGCCGCGTCGCCCCCGTCTCGTGGCTGCTCGACGACCACATCCGCGAGGGGCGCGAGCACCTGAACTTCTCCGACTGGGCCGCCTACGACGCCGAAGAGCAAGACCTGCTCCTCCAAAACACCTGCCGCCTCGCCCGCCGCGGCGCGATGCCCATCCCCTCCTACCTCTACATCCACCGCGACGCCAAGCTCTCGGAAGCGGACGTCAAGACGCTCTGCGACTGGACGAACGCCGAGCGCGAACGACTCGGGGCGAAGCAGGAATGATGAACGACGAACGATGAAGTTGAAGGCAGCCTGCCTTTCGTTAGTCATTCAAGTGGTGTCCTGATTTGATTTTCCTCCGCGCCCGCTCCGTGATCTCTATGCCTCCGTGGTGAGTGCTTAATGTCCATACCTCACCACGGAGGCACGGAGGACGCGGAGGGGGCACAGAGAAAAGCCGAAACTAGGCCGCTACTTGTCATTCAGCATTCCTACTTCATACTCCTCTCCGTGTGTTACCATCGCGCCCGCAGTTCACATCCCGCGCTCCCGTTTCCACGTCAGGCGAAACCGATGAAAAGACTGATCCCGCTCTGCGCGCTGTGGCTCTCAGCCGCGCTCCTCTGCCCCGCGCCGCGCCTTGCGAAGGTGAGCGCGCAGGCCGCGCCCGCCGCCCCGCCGCAGGCACGGGCGCTCTCCGTCGCGGGCCTGCGCGCGCCCGTGCGCGTCACGCGCGACGAGCGCGGCATCCCGCACATCGAGGCGGCGAACGACGACGACCTCTACTTCGCGCAAGGGTACGCGACCGCTCAGGATCGGCTCTGGCAGATGGACTTGCTGCGGCGCACGGCGCGCGGCGAGCTGTCGGAAATCTTCGGTCGCGCCGCGCTCGAAGCCGACAAGCTCCACCGCACCTACGGCTTCGCGCAGCTCTCCGAGAGCCTCGTCGCCAAGGCGACGGCGCGCACGCGCGCCGTGCTCGAAGCCTACGCGCGCGGCGTCAACGCCTACGCCGACTCGCTCGACGGCACGGCGGGCAAGCAGCTCCCGCGCGAGTTTCAGCTCCTCCAGTACAAGCCGCGCCCGTGGCGGCCCGCCGACTCGGTCGTCATCGGCAAGAACTTCGCCGAGGCGCTTTCGACCACGTGGCAGACCGACCTCTCGCGCGCCGCCCTCGCAGACCTCCCGCCCGAACGCCGCGCCGAGCTGATGCCCGACTCGTCGCCGCTCGACGTGCTCGTCGTCGGCTCGGACGACGCCGGGAAGAAGCCGACGAACGTGAAGCCCGCGCCGTCAAGCGACGAGCGGAAGGAGACCGCGCGAGTCGCTCCCGCGTCCGGCGGAGCGGAGACGACTCAGGCGGCGGGTGCGGAAGTTCTGAACGAAGCCGCGCGGATGTTCGCGGCGTCGCGCGAGTCGCTGGAGCGCGTGGGGCTTTACATGGGCGGGCGCGCGGCGAGCAACAACTGGGTGGCGTCGGGCAAGCGCACCGCTTCGGGCAAGCCGCTGCTCGCCAACGACCCGCACCTCGCGCCGTCCGCGCCCTCGATCTGGCACATGGCGCACCTGAAGGCCCCCGGCGTTGACGTGGCGGGCGTGACCGCGCCCGGCGCGCCCGGCGTCATCATCGGCCACAACGAACGGATCGCGTGGGGCGTGACCAACCTCGGCCCCGACGTGCAGGACTTGTACGCCGAAAAGTTCAGCGCGGAGCGGCCCGGTTTCTACTCGACGCCGACCGGCTTGCAAGAAGCGGCGGTGCGGCGCGAAGAGATCAAGGTGCGCAAGAGCGCCACGGGCAGCGTCGCCGACGCCGAGGTGGTCGCGCACGACGTGACCGTGACGCGGCACGGCCCCGTCATCGTCGAGCGCGGCGGCGCGCGCTACGCCTTGCGCTGGACGGCGCTCGACGCGAACGCGGACGAGTTCGAGTCGTTCTACAAGCTCAACCGCGCGCGCGACTGGGACGAGTTCCGCGCCGCGCTCGCCGACTACCGCGGCCCCACGCAGAACTTCGTCTACGCCGACGCGCGCGGGCACATCGGCTACTACGGCGCGGGCGTCGTCCCCGTCCGCAGGTCGGGCGACGGGAGCACGCCTTACGACGGCTCGACCGACGCGGGCGAGTGGGCGCGCTTCATCCCCTTCGACGAGCTGCCGCACGTCTACGATCCGCCCTCCGGCCTCATCGTCACGGCGAACGCGCGCGTCGTCGGTCGCAGCTACCCGCACTTCCTCACGCACGAGTGGGCCGACGCCTACCGCGCCCGCCGCATCTACGATCTGCTCAAGGACAAACAGAGGCTGACCGCCGAAGACTTCCGCGCCGTGCAGGGCGACACCTACTCGATCGGCGGCGTGGCCTTCGCCCGCGCGGCGGCGCAACTCCTGCGCGGCGGCGCGGCCCCCGCCGGCCCGGACGAAGACAAGTCGGTCGCGTCGGCAGCCGCGCTCGAAGGGTGGGACGGGCGGGTCGTGCCCGACTCGCGCGTCGCGCCGCTCGTCGCCGAGATGCGTACGGCGTTCCGCCGCCGCGTCCTCGTGGCCGCCGTCGGCGCGGAGCGCGCGACGCAGTTCCGCTGGTCGGGCGGCGCTTTCGACCGCTTCGCCGCCGAGCGCCCCGCCGTCTGGCTGCCGAAGGAGTTCAAGGACTACGCCGGGCTGATGCGCGCGACGCTTAGCGACGCGCGCGCCGCGCTCACGGCGCGGCTCGGCGCGGACGAGTCGCAGTGGACGTGGGGGCGCTACACGCAGGCGCGCTTCCCGCACCCGCTAGCAAGCGTGCCGCTCGTCGGCCAGCAGTTCCTCGTCGCGCCGTTCCCGCAGGGCGGGAGCAGCGGCGCGGCGGGCGCGACGCCGAACGTCGGCGCGGCGGTCTCGATGCGCCTCATCGCCGACACCTCGGACTGGGACAAGACGCAGCACGGCATCGCGCTCGGCGAGTCGGGCGACCCGGCGAGCCCGCACTGGTCCGATCAGCTCGCGGACTGGAAGGCCGCCGCGCCGCGCGCCTTCCCCTTCACGGCGCGCGCGGTGGCGGCGAAGGCGGCGGAGGTCTGGGAGCTGAAGCCCGCGGCGCGGTGATGAAATGACGCGCCGCGAACATCTGTAGGGGCCGGGCTCGTCCCCGCCCGGCGCGCGCAGGGCTCCTCCCCGCCCCTGCCGACTTCAAGCGCCGGTCGCGCTCAATCGCATTTCGCTATCGGTAAAAAAAGAAAGCCCGCGCCGTGATCGATCACGGCGCGGGCTTTCTCTTATGGGGCAAGCTTCGGGCTTGCCGGTTGACCTTAGAAGCGGAAGTTGACGCCGACTCCGAGGCGGAAGTTGTGCGTGAACTCGCTGTTGCCGGTGAGCGTGCTGTTGTCGCTCAGGCGGATCGGGTTGTAGTCCGCCGAGGTGACGATGTCGGCGTGGCGGCTGACGCGGAAGGCGAGGCCGCCGCCGAGCACCGCGGCGAAGCCGGTGTCGTCGTCGCTGCCGGAGGTCGTCCCTACCGTCACGTCGCCGGAGGCGCGACCGACGCCGACGAGGGCGCGCGCGAACGGGCGCACCTTCGTGTCCGTCGCGTTATCCTGAACCTTGACGCCGACCAAGCCCTGCGTCAGGCGGCCTTCGAGGCGGCTCGCCAGCCCGGTGAGGCTCGTGAAATCGGTCGTCTTGCGGTGGTGCGAGACCTCGGCCTGCACGCCGACGTAGCGGGTGAAGTTGTACCCGCCGTTGACGTAGAAGCCGTGGAACCAGTCGCGGCTGTCGTCGTTCGGGTTGGTGCTGAAGGCGCCCTCCGAATCGACCGCCGCGGCGGAATAGCCGACGCCGAACTCGCCGCGCTTGTACTCGCCCTGCGCGAGCGCGAGCGGCGCGCTGAAAGCTAAGAATAGAACTGCGAACAATGCTTTACGCATGAGTGTGATTTCTCCTCCATCAAATTTGTCGTTCCGTATTCGCGAGGACCCGACTAAGTTTTCCCGTTTATGGGACGGGCCCCTTCAGGCTGCTCGCGCGGCGCTCGCAGAGGCGAGGGCCGCGCGCTCGAACCGTAAATGAACGCTCTGTCGGAGAGTTTTGTTTCCTCTTTCTCGCCGCGGGTTGCACCGGAATTTCCCCGCCTCCGCGCTGACAAAATTCCGTCGCCCGCTTCATTTTTTCGGATCACTCGCGCGACCCGCGTGAACACTTGCCCGCTTCTATGGCCCGCCCTAAAATCTTCGCCCCCCTCCCCTTTAACAGTACGTGGGCGTACGCGCGCGCCGCCCCGCGCTATGACAGTTCTTCGATTGTCACAGCGCGCCGCGCCGCGCGACGCACGCCTCACGACGCGGCGCGACGAGGCGGCCACGACGCGCTTCTTCACTTCAGCGTCACGCATTTCTCACGGACGGTTTCGCGTATGTCACAACCCGCCGAGCGGAAGACCCTGCGCCTCTTCTTCGCCCTCGCGCCGACCGACGAAGCGCGCGAGCGCGCCGCCGCGCACGCCGCCGCGCTGCGCGAGAGTTGCCCGCGCGGCCTCAAGGTCAGTTGGGAGCGCGCGGAGAAGTTTCACGTCACGATGAAATTTTTCGGCGACGTGGCCGCCGACCGCGTCGGACAACTCTCGCGCGCTGCCGGGCGCGCCGCCTCGCGCCACGCGCCGTTCTCGCTCCGCCTCGAAGGCTGCGGCGTCTTCCCTTCGCGCAGCCGACCGCACGTCCTCTGGCTCGGCCTGACGGGCGGGGGCGACCGGCTCGCCGCGCTGAGCGAAGACGTCGAAGCCGAGTGCGCGCGCGAAGGCTTCGCGCGCGAGACGCGCCCCTTCCACCCGCACATCACCCTCGCCCGCCTGCGCTCGACCGACGCCGACGCGCGCCGCCTCGCGGGCCTCCACCTTGAGCGCGGCTTCGGGCCGGTCGGCTTCCCCCTCGCCGAGTTCGTCCTCATGCACAGTGAACTCGGCGCGCACGGCTCCGCCTACAACCGGATCGCGAGATACGAATTAGGAGTAGAGGTTAGAGGTTAGAGGTTAGAGGTCAGACAAATTCGGCCCCCGCGCCCGGTCTGACCTTTGGGCATGAAGTCTAAGGCACAAAGAAAAATCCGGTGAGCATGACATCATGCTCACCGGATTCCATCTTTGAACTGACCTCTGGCCTCTGACCTCTGGCCTCTACGTAGGTAGTTGCCGCGGGCGCGGCGGCTGCGCCCCGCCCTCGTCGCCGCGCCCCTTCTCGCCCGACTCGACGAACATCTCCTTGATCATGCCGACGCTTGAGAGCATCGTCGAGGTCTCGACCGGCATGAAGATGACCTTCGAGTTGTTGCCGCGCACCATCTCCCTGAGACTCTCGATGTAGCGCTGCGTGATCATGTACTGCGCGGGGTTGCCGTGGCCGAGCATCGCCTGCGAGATGCGACCGATGGCCTCCGACTCGGCCTCGGCGTTGCGAAGCCGCGCCTGCGCCGCGCCCTCGGCCTGCAGGATCGCGGACTGCTTCTCGCCCTCGGCGCGCGTCACCGCCGCCTGCTTCTCGCCCTCGGCGCGCGTCATCGCGGCCTGCTTCTCGCCCTCGGCCTGCAGGACGAGCGCGCGGCGCGTGCGCTCGGCGGTCATCTGCTTCTCCATCGTCACGCGCACGTCTTCCGGCGGGTTGATGTTCTTCACGTCCACGCGCGTCACCTTGACGCCCCACTTGTCGGTCGCCTCGTCGAGGATCATGCGCAGCTTCGTGTTGATCTGGTCGCGCTGCGAGAGCGTGTGATCCAGATCCATGTCGCCCATCACGGCGCGCATCCCCGTGATCGTCAACTGCACGATGCCGCCGAGCAGGTCGGCGACTTCGTAGACGGCCTTCGTCGCGTCAGTGATCTGCCAGTAGACGACCGAATCGACGTGGATCGTCACGTTGTCGCGCGTGATCACGGGCTGCGGCGGCAGGTCGATGAACTGCTCGCGCAGATCGATGGACGACATGCCGGGCCGCACGTTCGTCCAGTAGACGCCGCGCGGCTTGTCCAGGAACGGCACGATGATGTTCAAACCGCTCTGTGCGACGCGGCTGAAGCGGCCCAGCCGCTCGATGATCATGACGGTCGCCTGCGGCACGATCTTGATCGTCTTGGCGGCGACGACGAGCAGGAAGATGCCGACGATGAAGAGGAAGAAGAGGAAGATGATCTCTGGCATGACGGGGAACCTCCGTTGAAAAGGGGCGCGCTCAGGCTCGCGCGCCGAGGGGCTACATGAGCGCGCGCCACTATAGCCGATCACGTGTGCGGTTAAAAGAGCCCCGCGGGCCTTTGCCAGCCGCCGAGCGCCGCCTCGACCGCGCCCGCCGCGGCGAGCACGAGCGTCTCGTCGTGCGGACGCCCGACGATCTGCACGCCGACGGGCAGCCCCGCCGCGGTGCGCCCGGCGGGCACGCACGCCGCGGGCAGGTCGAAGACGTTGGCCGCGTGCGCGTAACCGAGCGCGCGAAACGTCGGCACGCTCTCGCCGCCGATCCCGACCCGCCCGTACTCGTCGTGCCCGAAAGCCGGAACCGCGCCGACGGGCGCGACGAGGAGCGGCGTCCGCTCCATCCACCCGAGCAGCTCGGCGCGCTCGCGCTCGCGCTCGTCCCACGCCGAGAGCAACTGTTCGAGCGTGGGCGCGCCCCACTTTCGGGCGCGCTCTATGATCACGCGCGCCGCGCGCCCCGCGTCCTGCTCCCTGCCTTCGTAGACCGAGCGGATGAAACGCTGCGTCGCGTACTCGAAGAGCGAGAGCCACAGATCGGTCGCCTTCCCGACCCCCGGCGGAACCTCGTCGACCGCCTCCGCCCCGGCTGACCGAAGCGCGCCGACAGCCGCTCTGACCGCCGCGGCGATCTCATCAGTCACCGCCACCGTGCCGTCGTCCGCGTACCACGCGACGCGCAGCCGGCGCAGCCCGCGCGCCGCCTCTTCCCGCGAGGTGGTGGCCGACGAAGCCGGAGCGTCGCGGTGACCGGCGAGCACGTTAAATAAGAGGTGCAGATCGGAGACGTGGCGCGCGAGCGGCCCCAAGCTCGCGCCGAGCGAGTGGAGCCCGGAGACGGGCGGCGCGTGGCCCGCGCCGGGCACGAGCCCGGCGGTCGGCCTCAGACCGGCCACGCCGCAGAAGTGCGCGGGGATGCGGACGGAGCCCGCGAGATCGCTGCCAAGGCCCGCGGGCGTGAGACACGAGGCGACCGCCGCCGCGCACCCGCCGCTCGAACCGCCCGGCGTGCGCGACTCGTCGTGCGGGTTCAGCGTGCGACCGAAGACGGGGTTCTCCGCCGTGTAGTCGAGCGCGAACTCGGAGGTGTTGGTCTTGCCGATGACGATTGCGCCCGCCGCGCGCAGGCGCGCGACCGACGGCGCGTCGGATCGGGGGACGCGATCCGCGCGTGCGCGCGAGCCGTTCGTCGTGCGCAGGCCCGCCGTGTCAATCGTGTCCTTGACGGTGACGGGCAGCCCGTGGAGCGGCGGCAGTTCGTCGCCGCGCATGACGGATCGTTCCGCCTCGCGCGCGCGCTCCAAGGCGTCCGGCGCGAACGTGACGACGGCGTTCAGGCGCGGGTTCACGCGCTCGGCGCGGCGTAGGTGCGCCTCCATCACCTCGACGGGCGACGCCTCGCGCGCCCTCATCAGCGCGACCAGCCGCACGGCGCTCATGCTCGTCAACTCGTCCGACAGCTCCCCACCTCCGTCAAACTATTAGATCAGCGAACTACCACTGTACGTCAGCGGCCTTTGCGTCTTTGCGCCTTTGCGTGAGAATAAATTTTCACGCAAAGACGCAAAGACGCAAAGCTAGGTTAGGCGCGTGCCGTCGCGCGGCGCGGGGGCCTCGGCTCGCCTTCGGACTTCGCGCCGTCGCCGCGCGAATGCAGCAGCTCGATGAACTTGCGCGCGGCGGTGCCGAGCGTGCGGTCGCTGCGGTAGACGACGCCGACCGAGCGCGTCCACTCGGGCTCGGCGAGCGGCACGGCGGCGAGCTGCCCCGCCCGCTGTTCGTCGACCACGGAGGCGCGCGGCACGATGGCCGCGCCGAAGCCGACCTCGACCGCGCGCTTGATCGTCTCGATGTTGTCGAACTCCGCGACGCGGCGCACCGCGACGCCGTGCGCGCGCAGTATTTTGTCGGTGGCGCGGCGGGTCGGGATGTCGCGCTCGAAGAGGACGAAGTCCTGGCCGGCGAGATCGGTCGCCCTCAGCTTCTTGTGCGCGGCGAGCGCGTGGCCGGGCGGGCAGATGAGCACGAGCCGGTCGCCGCCGAGCGGCACGACCGTCAGCCCGCGCTTCTTCTCCGGGTAGGCGACGATGCCGAGATCGACCGCGCCCGCCAGCACGTCGCGCACGATCCTCGTCGTGCGCGAGTATTCGAGATCGATCTTCGCCTCCGGGTAGAGCGCCATGAAGCGGCGCACGGCGGGCGGCAGCTCGTGCAGGCCGATGCTGTAGACGGTCGCCACGCGCACCGTCCCGCTCACCGTGCCGGTCAGAGTCCGCAGCCGCTCTTCGAGCTGCGCGTAGGCGGCGAGCACCTGCCGGCTCTCCTCGTAGAAGGCCGCCCCGCCCTCGGTGAGGCGCACCTCGCGCCGCCCGCGCACGCGCTCCAGCAGCCTGCGCTTGAACTTCTCTTCGAGCCCGCGCACCTGCTGGCTCACCGCCGACTGCGTGACGAAGTTGGCCTCCGCCGCCTGCGAGAAGCTCTTCGACTCGACGAGGTCGCAAAAGATTTTCAGCGTCTCGATCTGCATGATCTTCTAGATTAGATACGCTCAACAATCGGAATAGGTTTTTTCATTTTACCTTATATTCGTCCGGGCATAAAATGGGGGCGCTCGACTCAGCCGGCGTGCGGCGCGGGCGGCGCGCCCCCTCGGCGGACGGCGGAGGCTCTGAAGGTCATGTCGAAGTACAGCCCGTGGATGACGCTGCGCGACGCGCGCGAGATTTATTTCGGGATGAACGACTTCGGGCCGAACGGCGGCTACGACGAGCGCTGGATCAAGGTCAAGGTCTGGCGCATCCCCGTCTGGCTGCCGAACACCGAGGGGCGGCGCAAGGCGGTCAGGCTGCACGACCTCCACCACGTCCTCACCGAATACCCGACGACGTGGCGCGGCGAGGCGGAGATATCCTCGTGGGAGATCGCGTCCGGCGGCCTGCGCCGCTACTACGCGGGCTGGCTGCTCGATCTGCTGAACGTCGCGCAGGGGCTCGTCGTCAACCCGCGCGGCGCGTACCGGGCCTTCCTCCGCGGTCGCCGCAGCCGCAACCTCTTCGGCGAGACGTTCGACGACGCGCTGCTCTCGCGGCGGGTCGGCGAGATGCGCCGCGAGCTGCTCCTCGAAGACGGGGGCGCGGCGGGGGGCGGGGGGGCGTCGGCGCGCGACGTGGCCGCGTTCGTCGCGTGGTCGCTCGTCGGCGCGGGCGTCTACGCGGCGGCGGTCGGCGTGCCGCTCGCGCTCGTCGCGCTGGCGCTGCTGTACGCCGTGCTCGGATTGGCGGGCGGCGGCTGACGGCGGGCGACCGCCCTCCGGGGGCTGACGACGGGGGGCGACGCGCCGCGGGCGATTGCTTTTCGCGCGCGGCTTTGGATACACTCTTGCGCGTTCCACCAAGTCTTACGAGAGTTCGCCGCGAGCGCGCACGCGACGTTCGCCGCCGGTCGCGTTCGTCCGCCGAACGCCGCGCGGCACGAAGGAGCTTCCGCGAGTCATGGCCGTCCGTCTGAGTAGAACATTCCTGCTGCGCAAGCTGCACCAGTTGACCGGCATCGTCCCGCTCGGCCTCTTCCTGCTGGAGCACTTCTACACCAACTCGAAGGCGCTCACCGGGGCGAACGACTTCAACGACGCGGTCGCCGACTTGCAGTCGATCCCCTACGTCATCTTCGTCGAGATCATCGGCATCTTCGTCCCGCTCATCTACCACGCCGTCTACGGGCTCTTCATCACGTGGGAGACGCGCCCGAACAACCTCGCCTACCCGTACCCGCGCAACTGGTTCTACACGATCCAGCGCGTGACGGGCATCATCCTCTTCTTCTTCATCACGTTCCACGTCCTCAACTTCCGCTTCGGCCTGATCCCCGGCCTGAACGAGCGCGCCGTCGCCGACAACGCGGGCAGCGCGTTCCAGATCGTGTCGGGCGAGTTCGAGAACATCGCGATCCTCGCCGTCTACACCATCGGCATCACGGCGACCGTGTGGCACCTGGCGAACGGGCTGTGGCTCTTCGCGGTCGACTGGGGCGTCGTCATCGGCGAGCGCGCGCAGCGCCTGATGGGCTACGCCTGCATCGGCTTCGGCGTCTTCCTGCTGGCGGTCGGCCTGAACGCGATGATGGCGTTCGTCTGGGACGGCGGACTACTCGGAGGTCTGATCAAATAAATGGCGACACCCGGTAAAGAAACGAAATTCGCCATCGTCGGCGGAGGGCTCGCCGGGCTGGCCGCGGCGATGAAGCTCGCCGAGGCCGGCCACGCCGTCGATCTCTTCTCGGTCGTGCCCGTCAAGCGCTCGCACTCGGTCTGCGCGCAGGGCGGCATCAACGGCGCGGTCAACACGAAGGGCGAGGGCGACTCGCCGTGGAAGCACTTCGACGACACGGTCTACGGCGGCGACTTCCTCGCCGACCAGCCGCCCGTCCGGAAGATGTGCGAGATGGCCCCCTCGATCATCTACCTCTTCGACCGCATGGGCGTCCCCTTCTCGCGCACGCCCGAGGGCCTGCTCGACTTCCGCCGCTTCGGCGGCACGCTCCACCACCGCACCGCCTTCGCGGGCGCGTCCACGGGCCAGCAGCTCCTCTACGCGCTCGACGAGCAGGTGCGCCGCTACGAGGCGTCGGGCAAGGTCAGGAAGTTCGAGCACTGGGAGATGATGTCGCTCGTCCTGGACGACCACGGCGTCTGCCGCGGCATCGTCGCGATGGACAAGAGCACGATGGAGCTGCGCGCCTTCCCCGCCGACGCCGTGATCATGGCGACGGGGGGCCCCGGCCTCATCTTCGGCAAGTCGACGAACTCGATGGTCTGCACCGGCTCGGCGGTCTCGGCCTGCTACCAGCAGGGCGCGCGCTACGCCAACGGCGAGTTCATACAGGTTCACCCCACGTCGATCCCGGGCGAGGACAAGCTGCGCCTGATGTCCGAGTCGGCGCGCGGCGAGGGCGGGCGCGTGTGGGTTCCGAAGGCGAAGAACGACAAGCGCGCGCCGTCCTCGATCCCGGAGAGCGAGCGCTGGTACTTCCTCGAAGAGAAGTACCCGGCCTACGGCAACCTCGTCCCGCGCGACATCGCGACGCGCGAGATTTTCCAGGTGTGTCTGGAGGGGATGGGCATCGGCGGCGAGAATCAGGTCTACCTCGACGTGTCGCACATCGACTCGGCCACCCTCGACCGCAAGCTCGGCGCGATCCTCGAAATCTACGAGATGTTCGTCGGCGACGACCCGCGCCACGTCCCCATGCGCATCTTCCCCGGCGTGCACTACTCGATGGGCGGCCTGTGGGTCGATTTCGATCAGCGCACGAACATCCCGGGGCTGCTCGCCGCCGGCGAGTGCGACTATTCGATCCACGGCGCGAACCGGCTCGGCGCGAACTCGCTCGTCTCGTGCGTCTTCGGCGGCTTCGTCGCCGCGCCCGCGGCGGTCGAGTACGCGAAGAACGTCGAGCGCAACGGCGCAGACGGATCGCGCGTTTACGATCAGGAGTTGAAGCGCCAGACCGAACTGAACGAGCACCTGAAGAAACAGTCGGGCAAGGAGAACCAGTACGTCATCCACGAGGAGATGGGCAAGTGGATGACGGACAACGTGACGGTGGTGCGCTACAACGACCGCCTGAAGGCGACCGACGAGAAGCTGCTGGAGCTGATGGATCGCTTCCAGCACATCTCGATCAACGACTCGAACCTGTGGGCGACGCACGCGCTGCCGCACGCGCGCCAGCTCTGGAACATGTTGCAGCTCGCGCGCGTGATCACGCTCGGCGCTCTGAACCGCGACGAGTCGCGCGGCGCGCACTACAAGCCCGACTTCCCCAACCGCGACGACGAGCGTTTCCTGAGGACGACCATCGCGGAGTTCTCCGAGGAGGGGCCCGTCTTCTCGTCGGAGCCCGTGGACATCTCCCTCTTGGAGCCGCGCAAGCGCGACTACAGCAAGGGCACGCAGGGCGCGAAGACCGCCGCCGCCGCGGGCGGCTCCGCCGAGAACTCGCCGACGAAGGGCGGCGCGGCGCAGGTCCCCGCCTCCGGGTGGGATCAGAAGCCGCGCGATCTGTCGGGCGCGGCGGTGTGGGATCAGAACAAGGAGCAGGTGCGCGACGTGATGAACGGCGAGGCCCGGACGCGGCGCGAGCAGGGCAGGGAGATCAAAGACGCGGGGGGTAAATCCGACGAGCTATGAGCGCGAAAGAGAACGGACACACGCGGGCGAAACAGGGCCGCACGCCCCCCGAATTCGTCGACATCCGCGTCAGGCGGCGCGAGCGGCAGGACTCCGCGCCCTACTGGGAGGAGTTCCGCATCCCCTACCGCCCGAACCTCAACATCATCTCCGCGCTGATGGAGATTCGCAAAAACCCCGTCACCAAAGACGGGCGCGCGACCACCCCGCCCGTCTGGGACATGAACTGTCTCGAACAGGTCTGCGGCATCTGCACGATGGTCATCAACGGACGCGTGCGCCAGTCGTGCTCCGCCCTCGTCGATCAGTTGGAGCAGCCGATCACGCTGGAGCCGATGTCGAAGTTCCCGAACGTGCGCGACCTCGTCGTGGATCGCTCCGAGATGTTCGAGCACCTGAAGCGCGTCAAGGCGTGGATCGAGATCGACGGCACGCACGACCTCGGCGCGGGGCCGCGCATGACGCAGGACGAGGTGGCGGAGCGTTACGCCTACTCGCGCTGCATGACGTGCGGGTGCTGCCTGGAAGCCTGCCCGCAGTACGGCGACGGCAACTACATCGGGCCGCAGGCCATCGCGCAGGTGCGCTACCTGAACATGCACCCGTCGGGCAGGATGACGCGCGACGAGCGCCTCGAAGGCATCATGGGCGAGGACGGCATCACCAACTGCGGCAACGCGCAGAACTGCGTCCGCGTCTGCCCCATGTCGATCCCCTTAACGAAGGCCATCTACGAGGAGAACCGCGAGACCCTCGTCCACGGCCTCTTCGGCTGGCTCAAACGCTAAGCCGCCTTCGCCGACAAAAGAGTCGCCGCCCGTTGTTCGACGGGCGGCGACTCTTTTTTGCGGCTTGCTTCTTTAGAGTGCGGGGTGAGGTTAGAGCAGCCTCTTGAACTCTTCGACGCCGAGACCTGCGTCGCGCGCAATACCGCCCATCGTGAGAGCGTTCACCGGATTATGGCGGGGGATGGTGATGATGCGGACGCCATCGGACATGACGGTGTGCTTACCCTGCCGCGCGATCTTGAAACCGGCCTTTTCGAGCGCCTTGATTGCGTCGAGATGGTTGACGCCGGAATCTTCGGCGTCGGTTAGGCCGCGACCTCGACTTGACGGACTTCAAGACCTCGCACCGACTCGCCGACGACGGCAAGGTACTCGGCGATGGCGTCACGGATGTTAGCGAGGGCTTCCTGCTCCGTCTCTCCCTGAGACCAGCAGCCGGGCAGGCCGGGACACGAAACGCTATAGCCTTCTTCGGATTCCTGTAACACCACTTTGTAGATCATGTTTCGCCCTCCGTGGCGATTATAGCTCCCGCGCACGACGGTGATCCAACGCCCGACCGAGTGGGCGCGCGTACCGAGCTTAAACAATCGGCATGCGCGGGCGCGGAACGTCAACCTTGACAACTATCCCAAGCACCGATAGATTTCGCGCTCCCCGGAACGCCCTCGTACGACAAGACACCCGCCGCCCCGATAAGGAGACCGGGATGAGCATCAACTCTGTGAGCCGCGCCCGCCTCGCCTGCCTCGTCCTGCTCGCCATCGTCGGCGCGGGCGTCGCCTGCCACCCGACACAGACGCCCGCGCAGAACGGTGCGCCCTACGTCTGGGTCTGCACGCCCGCGAGCTTCCCGACCGTGGGCAGTAATTCAAGGGCCGACCTCTACGTCTTCAACGGGGGCACGGCGAACGCCAACGTCGCCGTCAACATCCTCGACCGCGACGGCAACAACCTCGCCGGCCACAACATCCCCGGCACGAACCCGGCGAAGACCTACCCCGGGCAGACGGGCGCAAACACCGTCGCCCTCGCGCCCGCACACACGCTCGACGTGGACTGGATGACGCCCGTCACGGGCCCGCCGCCGACCTTCAACGGCACGACCGACGTCTCCTACGCCGTCAGGGTCACGTCCGATCAGCCCGTCGTCGTCAGCTCCGACTTCTGGTGGAACGGGCCGTCGCAGACGCCTTGCAGCCCCCTGCCCAAATAGCCGCCGGGCAGCTCCCTCCGACCTTCCGGGCGACGGGCGGGGGAGCCCCCGCACGCGCGGGCCTTCTTTTGCCGCGGCGTCGGGCGAGGAGGGCGGCGGCGGGGCGGGAAGATTGATGGAGGAATTTCTTGCGCGCGGGGCGCGTTTTATGTAAAACTCGGAGTTGGTTCGGCGCTCCCAGCCGGACGCTCTGAAGGTCGCGAAGCTCTCTCCCAGTACACACCCTGCCGGTTTAGCACGAAGACGAACGAATGAACGATCTGGAACTGTCGGTCGCGCCGCAGACTGTCGGGCGGCTGGAGACGGTCGAGGCGGCGCGGGCCGAGGTCGAGCGCCTGCGCGCCGGCTTCGTCAACACGCTCGTGCGCGACGTGCGCCTGCCGCTCGCGGGCGTGCTCGGCCTGCTCGATCTCTTCCAGTCGAAGCTCGCCGCGCGCGAGCCCTTCGACGCCGAGGACAGGCAGTTGCTCGCCGTGGCCGTCGAGCAGGGCGCGCGCGTGCGCCACGTCGTAGACGATCTCCTCGAACTCTCGCAGCAGCACGAGCGGCCCCTCGCGCTGCGCGTGGAGCCGACGGACGCGGCGGAGCTGATCGCCTCGGCGGTCGAGACGGTGCGCGCCGAGGCGGCGCTGCGCGGCGTCGAGATCAAGACGCAGATCGAGCGCGAGATTCCCGCGCTGGTCGTCGATCCCAAACAGGCGCGGCGCGCGCTGCGCCACCTCATCTGCGTCGCGCTCGAAGCGACGCGCGACGGCGGCGCGATCACGATCAACGCGCACGGCTTGACCGGCACGCGCGTCGGCGAGGCGGGCCGCAGCCTCGCCCTCCTGAGCGTCGCGGACGCCGGCGACGGCATCCCGGCGGAAGAACTCCCCTTCGTCTTCGACTCCTTCTGGCACGCGACCGACCCGCGCAGCCGCTCCGCCGCGCGCGGCATCAGCCTCGCCATCGCCAAGCGCGTCGCCGCCGCGCACGGCGGCAGCGTCTCGGTGCGCAGTCAGGTCGGCGTGGGCTCGGTCTACTCGCTCGTGCTGCCCGCGCGCGCCGAGCCGCGCCGCCGCGAAGACGGGAGCGCGCGCGTGCTCGTCGTCGAAGACTCGCCCGACCTGTGCCTGCTCGTCGGCAAGCTCGTCGAGCGCATGGGCTACGAGGTGCTGCTCGCGCCCGACGTGCCGCGCGCGCTCGAACTGCTGGAGCAGAACGAGATCGACCTGCTGCTGACGGACTGGGCGATGCCCGGCATGAACGGCGGCGACCTGATCTCGAAGATGAAGAGCGACTCGCGCTGGCAGTCGATCCCGACCGTCGTGCTGACGGGCCACGATCTCGAACGGCAGAGCGCGCGCGACGCGGGCTGCGACCGCTTCCTCGTCAAGCCCGCCGTCCGCGACGAGTTGCGGGACGCGATCTCGGAGCTGCTGCAGGCGACCGTGAATTAGGGCCGGCCCGCCCCGCCCGGAGAGTCGGCGTAAAATCAGAAAGCGCGGCGAGAGCGTCCCTCTCGCCGCGCTTTACTCTTCCCCCCGAGAGCACTCGTCAGACGCCGAGCACGTTGACCAGCTCCTGCACCGCCGCCGCGCTCTTCTGTAGCGCGATGCGCTCGTCGGCAGTGAGGTTGATCTCGATGATCTGTTCGAGCCCGCGCGCGCCGAGCTTGCAGGGCACGCCGACGTAGAGCCCGTTGACGCCGTACTCGCCTTCGAGGTACGCGGCGCACGGCAGGATCTTCTTCTTGTCCTTGAGGATCGCCTCCGTCATCTCGACCGCCGCCGCCGACGGCGCGTAGTAAGCCGAGCCGAACCCCAGCAGCTTGACGATCTCGGCGCCGCCGTTCGCCGTGCGCGCGACGATCTCGTCGAGCTTCTCCTTCGACAGCAGCTCCGTCACGGGGATGCCCGCGCACGTCGAGTAGCGCGGCAGCGGGACCATCGTGTCGCCGTGGCCGCCGAGGACGAACGCCGTCACGTTCTCGACCGAGACCTCAAGGGCCTCGGCTAAGAAGCAGCGCATCCGCGCCGAATCCAGCACGCCCGCCATGCCGATGACGCGGTGCTTGGGGAAGCCCGAACGCCTCAGGGCGACTTGGCACATCGCGTCGAGCGGGTTCGAGACGACGATCAGGATCGAGTCGGGCGAGTGCTTGATCACCTCATCGACGACCTTCGTGACGATCCCGGCGTTGGTCTTCAGGAGATCGTCGCGGCTCATGCCGGGCTTGCGCGGCAGGCCCGCCGTGATGATCACGACGTCGGAGTCTTTCGTCAGCGCGTAGTCGTTGGTCGAGCCCACCATGCGCGCGTCGAAACCCTCGATGGGCGCGGCCTGCGCGAGGTCGAGCGACTTCCCCTGCGGCACGCCCTCCATGATGTCGACGAGCACCACGTCGCCCAGCTCCTTACTCGCCAGCCAATGCGCCGCGGTCGCGCCGACGTTGCCCGCGCCCACCACGGTGATCTTGTTTCGCCTTCCCATCGCTTTATCCTTTCTCGCCTACAGTTTATTTTGATGTCTTAATGATTTGATCGCACAGGGCGCGCCGCACACCCGCGCCCGCGGGCAACTCTCGCAAGAACCTCTTTAACTCTGGAAGAACGCGAGTCTAAAGTGCGCCCGCCGCGGGTGTCAAGGCACGCCCCGCGCGACGTTAAGGCTCGCGCGTCGAACGCGTTCGAGGTCGAGAACGCGTAAGCAGGAACTCACCACGGAGACACAGAGAACACAGAGGGGGCACGGAGTTAATCTTACTCCGCGCCCCCGTGGCGAATGCTTTATAGTCGAACCGCAGCGGAACTCTGTCGAGGGCGGCTCAAGTTGGCTCTACCCGGATGGCTCAGGCGGCTGGCGAACGGCGCGCGGCGCGGCGGCGGAGGCGCGCGCGGCGGGGACGAGAGCTTTGACGACGATGATGTCGTTGACGACGGGGGGATCGATCCCTTCAACCCCTTCCCCGAACCCGTCGAGCTTGAGATCACGGACGTGTTCGACCTGCACACCGTCCCGCCGCGCGAGGTGAAGCGCGTCGTCGAAGCCTACCTCGAAGAGGCCCGCCGCGCGGGCTTCCGCAGCGTGCGCATCATCCACGGCAAGGGGCGCGGCGTGCAGCGCGAGACCGTGCGCGCCGTACTCTCCCGCACGCCGTTCGTCGTCGGGTGGGCGGACGCGCCGCCCTCAGCCGGCGGCCTCGGCGCGACCGTCGCGCACCTCTCGACCGACTAGCGCGCGCCGGCGGTCACACCTTCCACAACTCGTCCCAGCGCGTCGTGTAGCAGGGCGAGCAGCGTTCGCGCCGCATCTTCCACCCGCGCCCGTAGCCGGACGAGGCGAAGCGCAGCGTCTCCGCGCCCATGCGCGCGTTGACGGCGTCCACCGCGCGCATCAGCCGCTCCGCCCGCACGCGATCCACCGCGTCGAGCATGGAGCCCTGCGCGGGCGCGGAGGGGGCGAGGTCGATCAGCATCACGCCCGCCTTCTTGTAGCGAAAGCCCTCGCGGTAGATGCGCTCGACGCCGCGGCGCGCGCAGCCGATCAGCTCCGGCGTGTAGCTCGACGGGACGGCGAGCGGCAGCGCGGCGGAGTTGCTGTAACGCGGCTCGCCGCCGTGGCGGCTGGTCGAGAGGAAGACGACGAGGGCGCCCGCGGCGAGCCCTCCGCGCCGTATCTTCTCGGCGGCGCGCGAGGCGTAATAAGCGACCGCCTCTTCCAGCTCCGCGAGCGACTCGACCGGGTGGCCGAACGAGCGCGAGCAGACCGCGCTCCTGCGCGCCGCCCCGCACGCCGCGAGCGGGATGCACGACACGCCGCGCAGCTCCATGATCACGCGTTCCAGCGAGACGCTCGTGCGGCGGCGCCACGCCCGCGCGTCCGCCTCCCGCAGCCCAGCCGCCGTCTCGACGCCCGCCGCCGCGAGCCGCCGCGCCAGCCTCGGCCCGACGTTCCACACGTCGCGGACGCTCGCGCGCGCGAGCGCGTGATCGGCGTGGCGCGGGTCGAGGAGGTTCACGACGCCGCGCGACTTCTGCGAGCGCTTGGCGACGGTCGCGCCGAGCTTGGCGAGCGTCTTCGTCCGCGCGACGCCGACGCTCACGGGCACGCCCGTCCAGCGCGCGACGGTCGCGCGAATCTCGCGCGCCGCCTCGGTCAGCTCGCCCCCGTCGAGGTGCGACAGGTCCAAAAACGCCTCGTCTATCGAGTAGAGATCGAGCCCCGGCGTGAACTCCGCGAGCGTCTCCATCACGCGGCGCGACATGTCTCCGTAGAGCGCGTAGTTCGACGAGAGGACGGCGACGCCCTCCCTCTCGCACAGCGCGCGCACGCGGAAGTAGGGCGCGCCCATCCGCACGCCGAGCGCCTTCGCCTCCTCGGAGCGCGAGATGACGCAGCCGTCGTTGTTCGAGAGCACGACGACGGCGCGGCGCGCGAGACGCGCGTCGAAGACGCGCTCGCACGAGACGTAGAAGTTATCGCAATCGACGCACGCGAAGACGTGGCGGCGCATGGCTGCACGCCCCTCAGTGGAACTTGACGGTCTTCAACACCTCCGCGATGTCGCGCGCGCCCTTGTCGCTGAGGTATGTCGAAACCATGAACAGCGCGTGCCCCTTCCGCACGGCGGAATAAAACTTCTGCCTGACCGTGCCGTCGGCGCTTTCGCAGTGGGAGGTGAGGACGGCGAACTCGACGCCCCCGACGCTCTCCGAGCCGCCCGACTCGTCGATCACGTACTTCGCCGAGGAGCCCAGGAGTTGCCGCTTCACCACTTCGTTGTAGTCGCGCCCGGAGGTGATGAGCCAGGAGGCGACCGGCTCCGCCGCGATCAACAGCATCGCCGTAGACGCCCCCCTCTCGTCCCGTGCGAGTTCGCCGATGGTGATCAGGTTGACTATCCTCTTCGCCTCGGCGCTCGCCTGCGCCAGCTTCTCGGGCGAGCCGCCCGAAAGGGCTTCGGCCCCCCTCTCTTTAATCTGCTCGACCCCCTGCGCGTCGGCGACGCGCCAGCCTTCGGGAACCGTCAGCCGCAGCCCGAAGTAGTCGTTCGTGTAGGTCGAGCCTTCCAGCCTGCCGGCCTTCGCAGTCACGGGGTCGCCGTAGGCGAGCGGTTTCGGCGGCGGCGGGGCGGGATCGGCATTCCTCTTCTGCCCCGACTGTGCCGGCGTCGGCGGGCAGAGGAGCGCGGCGGCGGCGAGTGAGGCCGCGAAGGCGAAGGCGAGGCGTTTCGGCGTGTGGGTGCCCATGCGTGCTCCTGACTTAATCCGTCAGAGACTGTGGATGACGGAGGTGACGACGCCCCAGACCTCGAACTCCATCTCGGCGAGGACTTCGAGCGGCTGGTAGAGCGAGTTGTCGGGGACGAGGTAGAGGCGGCCCGCCCGGCGCGAGATGCGCTTGACGGTCAGCTCGCCGTCGAGGACGGCGATGACGACGCTCGTGTCGCGCGGCTCGATGGAGCGGTCGACGACGAGGATGTCGCCGGGGTGGATGCCTGAGCCCGTCATCGAGTCGCCCGCGACGCGGACGAAGAAGGTCGCCGCCGGGTGCTTGATGAGGTGCTTGTTCAGGTCGAGGCGGCCTTCGATGTAGTCCTCGGCGGGCGACGGGAAGCCCGCCGACACCGAGGCGAGGAAGAGCGGGCGAGCCCACTTCGTGGAGCGGTCGGGACAGAGCACCGCCGCGGCAGTCGTGATCATTTGAGAGAAAACCCCCGTTGCTCGTTCGTCTGCGGAGAACTTTAGGCGAGCGGGATTCTAAACTCATGCGCACGTGAGTTACAAGGAAATGTCGTCGAAGGGCGTGAGATTCGGGGTCTTCAGCTTGGCAGCGGGGCCAGTCGTTCGGCCCGGAGGTTTGCGATGTGCTGCTCCCAAGCGTAGTTTTTCGCCCACTTGATTCTCTTTTCCTGAAAGTTGCGGGTCCCGGCTATTCGCAGTCTGCCCTCGACGGTCGAAGGGTATTCGGCTGGGACGGCGTATAGCTGCCGGTTGTCGGGACACCAGACCGCGAAGACATCGACCTCGCCCTCACGGTAGCAACTGAAAGTGTCATACTTGCTGCCGGGGTGTCGGCGTGCGTTGAAGGTGACGCACCCCGCCTCCAGCCTGCCCGTCTTGACCTGCACTTTAAGCAAGCGCGCGCCGTTGTCGATGACGAGATCGTATGAAGCTCCATTGCCGAAGGGTAAGCTAACCATGAAGCCCGCCCTGACATACTCGGCGAGGACGACGGCTTCTGACGAATTACCCTTGTAGACAGTGATCCCTGTGAGGCAGTGTTCCCTGCCCATCTGAACTCCTCTACAACTTGCTTGGCATTTGTGCGTCTGTAATAATCGACCGCGTTCGCGGGCCTGTAGCTCAAGGGATAGAGCGACGCCCTCCTAAGGCGTAGGTTGCAGGTTCAAGTCCTGCCAGGCTCATTTCATTTCCCGCCGAACGATCCCGCCTCTCAACTCTGGTACTTGAGCAGCGAGCGCACGTCGTAGCCTTCGAGTTTGCGGCGACCGGGCAGGAACTCCAGCTCGATGACGAAGGCGAGCCCGACGACGCGACCGCCCAAGCCCTCTACGAGATCGACGACCGCCTTCGCCGTCCCGCCCGTGGCGAGCAGATCGTCGGCGACGAGGACGCGATGCCCCTCGCCCACGGCGTCGCGGTGTATCTCCAGCGTGTCCTGCCCGTACTCCAGCTCGTAGGAGATCGAGGCGCACTCCGCCGGGAGCTTCTTCGGCTTGCGGACGGGGACGAAGCCCGCGCCGAGGTGGTAGGCGAGCGCGGGCGCGAAGATGAAGCCGCGCGCCTCGATGCCGACGACGGTGTCGATCTGCTCCCCGCGGAACTCCGCCGAGAGCGCGTCGACCGTGCGGCGCAAGCCTTCGGGGTGCTTGAGCAGAGTCGTGATGTCGTAGAAGTTGATGCCCGGCTTCGGGAAGTCCGGCACCTCGCGGATGAGTTGTTTGAGATCGTCCATGACGGGGCTGTTAGCTGTTAGCGATTAGCTGTTAGCCAAAACCTCTGGGCAGGCTCGGGCTCGATGCGATCAGCGGCGCGGCGGCGAAGCGCGCAGAAGCTAACGGCTAAGAGCTGACAGCTAACAGCTTTTTTTCACCTTTCGATCCGGAATGAGTTGTAAGAGCCAGTGGGTTCGAGGCTGAGTTCTTCGACCCGCTCGACGCGGCTGAACTCCGGCCCGGCGGCGAGGTCGTGCTTGAAGCCTTCGACTCCTTCGGGCGTCCCCTCCGCCAGCACTTCGACGCGCCCGTCGGCGAGGTTGCGCACGTAGCCGCCGACCTGATGGCGCGCCGCGACGCGCTGCGCGAAGTAGCGGTAGCCGACGCGCTGCACCCGCCCGCTGATGAAAAGTTTGCGCGCGATCTTCATCCCCTTGATCCCCGTGGGAAAACTCTCCGCCGGTGGGACGCGCTATCCTAAAAGAACTCGCCGCGCAAAAGCAAAGGCGGATAGGAATGAGACAGGATTAACAGGATTGACAGGACTAGAAAAGAAGAACACAGGGAGCGTCATCACGTCGTTGTCTCCCTTGTTTCTCAGAACCCGTTGCGAAACCTCCGCGCGCTTCTCTTTGCGACTTTGCGCCTTTGCGTGATGTTAAATTCTCACGCAAAGGCGCAAAGTCGCAAAGCAGGACGCAGAAGGTTTTGCAACGCACTCTTCATTCTGTCAATCCTATCAATCCTATCCGTCTCTCTCCCCGCGATCTAGTGCGACTCAGCGGCGCTCGATCAGCTCGACGATCTTCACGTCGCCCGGCGGCACGCGCAACTTAACGGAACCGGGCGCGCCCGCGACTTCGAGCGGCGCGTCGGAAGTCCACTCGCGCGCCTCGGCGATCCCCTTCCCGCGCACGGAGATCGAGACCTCGGAGGATTCGCCGCGGTTGACCTGCGCCATGCCCTGCTGCGGCTTGTAGACGCCGCGGTTGTTGACGAGCGTGACGACCCAGCCGCGCTCCGTGCGGTTGACGAGGCGCTGCACGTCGCCCTCGACGTGAACGGGCACGGCGTCAGCCGCGAGGTGCGCGAGCAGGTGCGCCGCCGCCGGCGTCAGCCGCTCGTCCAAGCCGAGGAGATCGGGCACGGCGCAGAAGACGACGCGGCCACCGCCGACGCGGTTGACCGTCACGAGCGGATCGCCCGCGCGCGTCCTCATCAAGACCTGCGCCGCGCGCGTCTCGACGCGCTCGAAGCGGAAGACGCCCCCGCGCAGATCGACGCCCGCGTCGTTGGCCGCGAGGCATTCGGCGTCGTCCGCCTCGGCGGTCGCGCCCGTCAGGCGGACGCCGAGCAAGTCTTCGGGCAGCCCCTTCGCCTGCGCCGCGTTCAGCACGAGCACGCCGCCCTTGCGGACGTACTCGCGCAGCTCGGCGGCCCACGCGGGCGACCACTCGACGCGCCCGCCGGCGACGACCGCGCGGTAGGAATCGACCGCCTCCCTGCGCTCGTCGGAGGCGACGAGCACGTCGAAGATGTCGCCGAAGATTCCGTTGACGTAAGCCTGCCGGTCGGCGGTCGCGGGCTCGCCCTCGGTCACGAGCGCGGGGTAGTAGGCCGCGCCGAACAGCTCGCGCAGGGCGCGGTCTTGCCGCTCCTGCGGGACGACGCCGTATGACCACTGCGGGTAGTCGGTCTCGTCCCACCCGTGCGCCGGATCGAGCAGGAAGGCGACCGGCGTGTAGGGCGTGCCGCGATCCTTGTGCCGGTCGGCGAAGCGCACGAACTCCTCGGAGATGCGCCCGAGCGGGTTCAGTTGGAAAGGGTGCTCGCCCGGCCCCGGCTTGAAGAACTGATCGAAGCCCTGTTCGAGGTAGATGGCCGACGCGCCCGCCATGTAGTAGAGGTAGTAGCTCTTGCGATACCAAGAGAGCGACGGCCCCATCGTCGCGCCGTAGCGCGTGTGGTAGAAGGAGTCCGGCCCCGCGAAGTTTTGCAGGCGGGTGAAGCTCGTCGCGGTGTCGCCGAAGTTGGCGGCGTGGTAGTAGAGGAACGTCGCGCCGTACTGCCGCGCCGCGCCGCGCGCGAAGGCGATCCGCATGGCGACGTTCGGCATCACGGCGGCGGTCTCCATCCCGACCGTCTTCGCGCCCCAGCGCGCGAGCGCGTGCGCGAAGTAGGTGCTCGAAGTCGCCTGCGCGACGATCAGCTTGTCCCACATCGCGCCCGTCTGCGGCGTGTGGAACAGCCCCGACCACTTCCGTTCGAGCGCAGTGGTGAAGTACTTGCGGTTGGCTTCGAGCAGCTCGCGGCGCGGCGTCGTGGCCGTCAAGTTGAGCGCGGCGACCGCCTGCGCGTCCCACACGTAGCCGACGTTCTCGCCCGATATCCAGCCGAGGAACTGATCCCGCAGCTCGCCCGTCAGCAGCTTCCACGCCGCCTGCCCGTCCGCCTCCGAGAACGACGCCGCGCCGTAGTTGATGTTGACGGCGAAGGGCGCGCGGGTCTCTCTCAGGTAGCGCAGGAAGGGCGTGCCCTCTTTCAAAAGCGCGGGCAGCTCGTTGAGGTGGACGACCGGCACGACGAGCGGCGACGAAAAGATCGGCGCCTCCCGCGCGCCCTTGTACGTCTCGACGTACTGCTCCGGCGTCTCCGCGTTGAACGGGTAGAGCGAGCGTTCGGCGGCGGGCTTGTCGAGCTGCGCCCAGAAGGCGGGCGCGATGTTCCACGGGACGAGGAAGTCGCGCCCGGCGAGCGCGGGCCTGCGCCACGCCGCCGGGACGACGCCGGACGGGTCTGCCGCGACGAGCGGTTCGAGGCCCGCCGCGCGCTGCGACTGCTCGCGCAGCACGCGCTGCGCCGCGAAGTCCGGCTTGCGCCTGCCTTCGGGCGTGAAGTCCGCGTCGTTGGTTAAGAGGAAGCAGTCGACGTGGCGGCGCGCCTGAGCGGCGCGCTCGATCTCGAAGGAGACGACGGCGCTCCCCTTCTCCAGTTGGACGGGCGGCGCGGCGTCCCAGACGAACGCCCACCCCCAGTACATCGCCGTCTCGTCGTGCGCGTCGAGGCGGTCGCGCGCGCCCAACTCGGCGCGCGAGACGACGCGCCCGCCCTGCGCCACCCACGCGCCGAAGCTCTCGGTCTTGCCCGGCCAGTCGGCGTAGCGCACCCACAGGCGGTATTGTCCCGCGCGCGGCACCTGCACCTCCTGTTGAATCGAGGCGCGCGTCTCGTCGGCGCTCGCGGCGGCGGAGTTCCATTCGCTCTCGCCGCCCTGCGTCCACTCGGCGGAGACGCCGGGGCCGTTCATCCCCCACCCCGGGGCCTTCGCGCGCGGCGGATCGATCCACGACGCGTTGACGACCGGGTTGTTCAGCTTGTCGGTCGAGAAGCCGCGCATGTTCTCGGCTTCGTACCAGAGGTATTCGGCGCTCTTACCCGGTGACGCGGGCGCGGGGGATTGCGACGGGCCTGAGAGAGCTGCTGATTGAAGACTCTGCGCGGGGTTGGGCGCGACGGTCGAGATCGCGATGGTTAAGATGAGCGCGAGGAGCGACGCGCGGCGGGGCGGCGCAGACACGGCGGCGCGGCGTCTGTGATCCCGATTCACAACCCGCCGCGCCCTCAAGTTCATCCCGATCAGCTCGTCCCTCATCCCCGGCGGCTTCGTCCCGCGCCGCCGCGCCTGTTTCAGCCGAGCGCGTCGAGGCACTCGGCGAGCGTGCGCAGGCGGCAGGTGTACATCGGCGTGTCGCGCAGCGTGTAGCTCGACGCCTTCGTCTCGCGCAGCTCCTGTACGAGGTCGAGGAAGTCCGCCGGGTAGTCGGTCTCGAAGGCGACGACGAACTCCTGATCGTCGAGGCCGAACGAGTAGGTCGTGTGGAGCTTGACCGAGCGGTACTTCGAGCCGATGCGGATGTGATCGTCCATCATGTCCTGCCGCTCCTCGACCGGCAGCGCGTACCACGCGCGCGTCTTGACGAACGGGTAGACGAACAGGTACTTCGACTGGCCGGGCACGATGTGGAGCCTGTCCTCGACGTGCTCCGGGTTGTCCTTGTCGATGTACATCGACCGCTTCGTCATCGAGAGGAACGACTGCGTCGCGACGAGGTGGCGTCCGAGCGCGGTGCGGTTGATGCGCGCCGTCATCTCCTGCACGGGGTCGAGCGAGTAGCCGATGCGCCAGATCATGAAGTCGGCGTTCGAGCGCAGGCCCGTGATCGAGTAGCTGTTGAGCAGGAGGTCGGGCCGGAAGCCCTCGACCGCCTCGGCGAACTCGCGCTTCGACGCCTCGCGCTCGGCGTCCGCGAGGAGACGCCACTCGGGGCGCACCGAGTAGAAGGTGAAGTTGACGAACTGGCGCGGCAGGCTCTGCTTCGGCGGCTCTTCGACCGCCGCGCCGCCGCGCTCCGCGAGTCGCAGCGAGCCGCGGTTGGCGGCTGACTGACCTTTGTCGTCGCTCATATGGAAAACACCCTTTCGGGGGAAACAGCGCGGCGCGTGCGCCGGGCCCGACGAGTCGCGGGTTGCGCGCCGCCGCGTTGACGCCCCGTCTCGGGCGGCGCGGGTGACATTGTGCTGCGCGTGGCGCGAGATTGCAAACCACCGCGCGCCCCCTCCCGCGGCGGTCGGGCGGGCGCGCGACCGGGCGTCGGACGACGCGGGGCGCGCGCCGCCCCCGCGCGCTTCCAACCGCCCGGCCCCGTGCGATATACTCGCCCCGTTTTCACCAACCGAAAGAAGGATTTGGAGACCGCCGAACATGCTTCGACTCAAGCTCAGCCTGTCCGCCTGCGCCCTCTTACTCTTCGCCCTCGCCTGCTCGTCGAACACGACTACGAACACCGTGACGAACACGGGCCGCGCCGCCAACGCCAACGCCGCCAGCGCCAACGCCGCCAGCGCCGCGAACGCCAACGCCGCCGCGCCGCCCGACGCGATGGCGGCGGCGCGCGCCTCCTACAACAACGCCTGCATCAAGTGCCACAAGGAGAACGGCGAGGGCGGGGTCGCCGACGTGGACGGCGAGAAGATACGCACGCCGAGCTTCAAGGGCGGCCACGCGCTCAAGCATTCCGACGCGGAGTACGTCAAGCAGATCACGAACGGCGGCGAGGGTATGCCCAAGTTCAAGGATCGCCTCACGCCCGAGCAGATCGACGGCCTCGTCCGCTTCATCCGCGCCGAGTTCCAGAAGGGTCTCAACACCGGCGGCGGCGCGGCGAACGCGAACGCGGCGGCGCACGACTGACACCGGTCGTGTTATCTTCTTCCGCGCGGCGGCAGGGCGCGCACCCGTAGCTCAGTTGGATAGAGCGTCTGACTTCGGATCAGAAGGTCGTCCGTTCGAGTCGGACCGGGTGTATCAATAGCGGGAAATAGTCGGGGGAGGCTTCGGAAGCCTCCCCCGACCTTTTTCCCGCGAATGAGGCGGCGGGATGGGCCGCGACGTTTCAGCTCACTGGAGGCTGAGCAGGACGAGTATCTCGCCCTTGCCGCCGGCGAGCGGCTCAAGGGCCTTGCCGATGATCGTGCCGGGGCGGTGGAGCCGGCTGCCGCCGACGCGGACGGGCAGAGACTTCATGGCCGCCCCCGGCGTGTCGCTGGTCACGAGCAGGTCTCCGACACGGATCGGGTGCAGCGTCGCGTCCGCCATCACCTTCACGCGCCCGGTCGTCGCCACGAGCACCTGCCCCTCGCCGCCCTGCCCGAGGATCACGCCCGGCTGCGCCGAGACGACGCCCGCGACGTGCGTGTCGTAGCGGCGGCTAGAGGCCATGACCCCGTTCGAGCGGGCCGCGTCGAGGACGACGACCGTGCCCGCCGCGACATTCCCCCGCGCGGGAACCCACTCGGCGACGTCCTGATACTTCGCGGCGATGTTCCCGTTGACGACGGCGTTACCCGTCACCCTCAGATCGCCCGTCACGTCGAGCCCCGTCGTGAAGTTGTTTGCGCCCGTCCAGTTGTTCGCGCCGTTCAGACGCGCGAGGTTGGACGAGAGGCGGTTGTCGTTGATCGCGCCCGCGGTCGCGGGGTCGTTGATGGCGCTGATGATGCTCGTGCCGGAAGGGGTGGCGCCCCCCCCGGCGGCGCTCGTCATGCTCGTCCCGTCGGCGAAGACGAGGGCGCTGCCCGCCCCGCTGATCCTCAAGCTGCCGCTCACCTCCAGCTTCGATTGCGGGTTGCTCGTCCCGATGCCGACGTTGCCCGCGTTGGTGACGATCATGCGCTCCTGATTAACGGTCATGAAGCGCAGGCTGGGGTTGGGGGCGGTCGCGGAGGCGTCGGGGCGCACGTTGAAGAAGCCCGCGCCGCGCCCGAACGAGAGGCCCGCGTAGCCGAAGTTGAAGGCGGGGCCCGCGTTGAGGTCTGTGCCCATCCCGGCGAAGAGGTCTTTGTTGGGCGCGCCGAAGATGTCGAGCTGGCCGCGGGGCGTCGTCGTCCCGATGCCGACGAAGCCGTTGATCTCCGTGATCGCCGAGTCGCCCAGCGTGCCCGCGTTGTCCTTCCACTTCGCCACTTGGTTCAGCGTGCCCGCGCCAGCCGCCAGCGGGGCGACGTTCCCTTCCACGTCCTTCCTCCCGCTCAGGCCCGTCGTCTGCACCGTCCCGTCGGCGAACTCGATCCCCTGGCTCGCGCGGATCGTGCCCGCCACGTCGAGCTTCGCGCGCGGCAGGCTGACGCCCACGCCGAGGTTGCCGTCGGGCGTGAGTCGCATCAGCTCCTTGTCCGCGCCGCCGAAGAGATCGGAGACGCGGAAGGTGAGCGCCCCGCTCGTCGAGACGACCTGCCCGACCCTGCCGTCGTTGGCGAAGAAGGTTCCGGCTGACGCGCCGTCGGCGGCGAGCGTCTTCTCCGGCTCGACCGCGCCGACCGCGCCGCCCTCGCCCAACTGGAGCGAAGCCTGACCGTTCTGGATCGCGACCGTCCCCTGCCTGACGCTCATGCGCTTGGACGAGCCCCGCAGCGTGACGACGCACAGGTAAGAGCCGTCGGCGAGCGGCTGGCCCTGCTTGTCCAGCAGGGCCCAGTCGCGCACGTTGCCGGGCTGGAACTCGGAGTTGTAGACGGACGCTCCGCCCGCGTCGAACACTTCGAGCCGCACCTGCGCGACGCCGCCCGGCGCGCTGAAGCGCACGCCCGCGGCGGAGATCGAGATGTTGACGGTGGCGTCGTCCGGCGCGGGTCGCTTGCCGGCGGCGTCGGCCTGCGCGAAGGCGGCGGGCGTCACTAGGAGGGACAGCAGCAGTCCCAGCGTGGTGGTCTTGAACGTGGTCATGATTTCTCCTCTTGTCGTACCGCGCCCGGCTCCGCCGAGCAGACGTCCTCGTGCGGGTGAGATCAAACTTTTATCCGGCGATGGCGCGCACGCGCTGGCGCAGCTCCTCGATGTCGAGACGGCGGATGACGGAGCCCGGGCCGAGCGACGGGTTCGAGTAGGCGGGGCCGGCGGGGTAGCCGAGCCTCTGCGCCGCGTCGTCGAGGAAAGTCCGCAGCTCCAAAATGTGCACGGCCTTGATGACGGTCGCCGCCGGCGTGATGGTCGCGTCCGTCCAAGGGGCGGTCGGGAGCCCCGCGACCAGCCTCAGCGCGTCGACCGCCGCGCGCAGTTCGAGTACGTGTTGCGCCTTGGCGGTCGTCACGCCCGCGACGAGCGGATCGTCCGTGAAGGCCGTCGGCAGGTAGGCGAAGGCGTTGGGCTTCGACGCGCTCTCGGAGGGGGACGAGACCGTGATCGTGACCGCCCCGACCGCGTGCGCGGGCGTCGTCAGGGTGATCTCGCTCGTCCCGTTCGTGAACGTGAACGACGCCGCCGCGCCGCCCACCGTCACGCTCGTCACGCCCGCGAACGAGCCCGTCAGCTTGATCTGCTGGCCGCCCGACGCGCGCCCCGCGGGCGGCGCGACCGCGTTGATGCTGAGGGCGCTCGACGGCGCGGTGCCCGTGAGCGTGAGCGTGTACGCGCCCGTCTGGCCCGCCAGCGAGGAGTTGGCGTAGATCGTGTAGCTCCCGTCGGAGGGCAGCGTGAAGGTGCCGCTGCCGGCGGGGATGCGCGCGTTGGTCGTGCCCGAGCCGTTGTCGTCCTCGGTGACGAGGGAGCCCGTGGGCGAGAGCAGGAAGAGGTAGGTGTCGAAGGCGGTGGAGTTCATCGCGATGCTGACGGCCTGCCCCGCCGTGCCGCCGAAGGTGTAAACGTCGATGAAGGAGCCGTCGGCGGGCAGGCGGCAGTCGCCGGCGGCGAGCGTGCCGTTCTTCGTCTCGTTGAAGGCGATGGGCGCGGAGGGGCAGGCGTTGGCGTCGAGCGTCAGCGAGACGGTGTAGCTGCCGGTCGCGCCGGGGGCCAAGGAGTTGGCGACGATGCGGTAGGTTCCGGTCTGCGGCAGGCGCGCGACGCCGCCGCCCGCCGGGACGCGCGCGTTGGTGCCGCCCCCTCCGTTGTCGTCGCGCGCCAGCTCTTCGCCGTCGGGCGCGATGATGATGAGGAGGTTATCGAACGTCGAAGTCATTGAGATGGCGACCTGCTGGCCCGCCGTGCCGCTGAAGGTGAACTCGTCGTAAAAGGAGCCGTCGTCGAGCGTGCAGTCGGCGTTGTCGAGCGAGCCGTTGGCGCTCGCCGTGCCGCCGCTGACGGGCGTGATCGGCGTCGGCGTCGGGGGGCAGGCCGTCCCGCCGCCGAGCGACAGCGAATAAGCGCCGGTCGCGCCGGACACGAAAGAGTTCGCGATGATCGTGTAAGTGCCCGTCGAGGCGAGCGTGACGGAGATGCGCGAGTTGGTCCCGCCGCCGCCGTCGTCGTCCTGAATCGTGCCCGCGGTGATGGTCGTCTCGCCGGGCTGCAAGAGGTAGAGGTAGGTGTCGAATTGCAGCGAGGTCATCGTGATCGAAACCTGCTGCCCGGCGGTGCCGCTGAAGGTGTAGGCGTCGAAGAAGGTGCCGTCGGGGCGCGTGCAGTCGCCCGCGGCGAGCGCGCCGTTGACCGTCTGGTTCAGCGTGATCGTGGAGTCGGGGTTGGCGCAGCCGAGCGCCAGCGGCGACGCGCCCGCGCCGCCCTTCGCGGCGGAGAGGGCTTTCGCCCCGCCCGGCTTGAACTTGCCGCGGCCCGGCGCGACCGTCGCCCTCTTGCCCGGCGACGCGACCGACGGCTTCGCGGAGATTCGCCCGGCCTTCTGCGCCGCAGCGCCGAAGCGCGCGGCCCCCGGCAGGAGGGCCGCCGCGCAAGCGAGCGCGAGCGCGAGGACTCTCGAACTTAGACGGCGCGCCGCGCGCGCGTGCGATTTGACAGCCTTCATTGATTACCTCTTGCTCGCCGGAAAGCGCGTGAGCGCGACCGCCTTCGCTCAGGCGAGGCGCGGGTCAAGCCGCCCGGACTGTAAGGAGGAGTTTGAGGACGGACCGGCGGGGGGGGCAGGCATATACATCTCCAAAACTCGTACCATCAGGCGGCGAGGGGTCTGCCGCCGAAGCCGCCTGCGTTAAGTCCGATCGCGTATTCAGAATCGTTTTAGTAATGAGCGGGCTCGCTCAGGAAGACCCGCGCGAGATTGGATGAGACACATTATTAGGAAACCCCCGCCCCGGTCAAGTTACGCGGCGGTGCCGCGGCGAGCCGGTTCGCGCCGAAGCGCGGGCGCGCCTCAGCAGTCGGCCTTGAGCGCGCGCACGGCGACGCGGTGCCCTCCGATCTCCCCCTCCCACAGCGTCGCGCCCGCGCACTCGTGGCGCAGGTGTTTCCAGAGCGCGCCGCGCTCGTACTCGTCGAGGTCTGAAGGGATGAGATCGAAGACGGCGCGCGACGAGACGACGACCAGCTTGCGCCGCGGCCTTGAGACGGCGACCGTGAGGCGGCGCGGCTCAAGCAGGAAGCCGCTCTCGGCGCGCGCGAAGTCGCGGTCGGAGACGGTCGCCGAGACCACGATCAGATCGCGCTCGCCGCCCTGAAAGCGCTCCACCGTGTCTATCGAATCGGCGAGTCCGGGCAGACGCGCTTGCAGGAGCGACTTCTGCGCGCGGTGCGGGACGACGATGCCGATGCCGCGCGCCGGGTCGAGCCCGAGCTGTTCGGACGCGACGCGCGCGATCTCGGCGACGAGCGACGCCTCGAACTCGTTCGACTGCTGCGAGCCCGCCTCGTCGTGCTCGACGACGACGAGCGGGTGCTCCGCGGCGAAGACCGCGGCGAGCCACCCCGCGAGGCCCTGCGGCGCGTCGAGCCGCGCGCGGTTCGCGGATCGGAACTCGACGCCGTCCTCCGCGTAGACGTGGCGGCGCAGGAAGTCGGCGATCTCGGCGGGGACGCGGAAGGACTCGTCCAGCGCCTCGGTCTTGAAGCCCGCCTCGCGCAGGTACTCGAAGACCGAGAGGTGCGGGCGGGCGCGCTTCATGTCGCGCCGGCTCTCGCGATCCCACGCGTGCGCGAGGATGGGCGGCATCTGGCGGTGATCGCCGATGGCGACGAACTGCCCGTCCTCGCGCAGGAACGCGGCGGCGGTCAGGGCTTCGGCGACGCCCATCTGCGAAGCCTCGTCGACGACGACGAGATCGAAAAACTTCTCCGCCCAATCGACCGCGCGCCCGCGCGCCGCGCCCGCCTTGACGAGCCGGTAGATTCCGCCCGGCGTGCCGCCGACGACGAGCACCGATTCGCCGAGCAGCAAGTCCCACTGCTCCGCCGCGCTCAGCTCGTCGCCGCCGTCCACGAAGATCCTCTCCACGCCCGCGGGCACGGGCTCGCCCGCGTCGTTGCAGACCTTCACCGCCTTCAACCCGTCGAGCGGCGCGAAGCGCGCGTCGCCGCCCGCGCTCCCCCTCAACTCGCGCGCGCGTTTGGCGATGCTCGCCAGAGCGATCTGCGTGGCGGCGTGCGTCCTCGCGCAGACGGCGACGCGGAACGGGCGCGCGGGCGTGGCGAGCGCGAGGGCGCGCGCGAGCACCGCGAAGCCGAGCGTGTGGCTCTTGCCCGTGCCCGGCGGCCCTTGCAGGACGACGACGCGATCCGTGATGAGGGAGCCGACGACGCGGCGCTGCGCCGCCGTCAGGCCCTGCGGCTGCTGCGTGCGCGAGGCGACGTCGGCGATCTCCTGTGCGTCGCGCAGGCGGCGCGGGCGGATGGCGCGCGGGCGCTTGCCTTCCGCGGCGTCTTCGATCCAGCGGTAGAGGTGGTTGGACGCGGCGTGGCGGCAGGCGTCCAGGAATTTGTCGGCGTTGAGATCGTCGGCCATCTCGTCGAGCGTGAAGAGCGCGCCCGCCCCCGGCTTGAAGAGGTTGTGCGGGAAGCGGAAGTCGGAGTTCTTAAAACTCATCGGCAGCAGGCGCAGCGCGGCCCGCGCGCCGTCGAACTCCTCGACGACCGCGAGGCGACCGCGCAGCAGCCTCCACGCGGGCAGCGCCCGCCCCTCGTCGTTCGCGAGCGGGTTGACGACGACCCAGTCGCCCTCGCGGACTCTGACGGCAGGCGGCGCGGCGCTCGCCGCCCCCCCGCCGTCGCCCCCCGCGGCGGTCGTGAACGTCGCGCGCTCGCCCGCCCCCGTTTTTTCGTAGGACTCGCAGCGCAGGACGAGCGTGCGCCCGGTCTGCGCGCGCTGCGCGGGCGGCAGCGCGAGGTGGAGCAGGAGCGACTGCACGCGCGCGTGGTGTTCGAGGTAGAGGAAGTCTTCGAGCGCGCGGCTGAGCGGGACCGATCCGGGATCGAGATCGATCTCGTCGAGCCGCGAGAGCCGGAGCGGCTGCTTCTCGACCTGCCGGTTCTTGAACTTGAAACTCTCCTCGACGTGGCGCAGCGCGCGGCAGCGCAGCTCCGCGAGCGCGCGCACGTCGCCCACCGTCACGCCCCGGAAGTTGCCGAGGTGGCCGCGTTCGTCTTCGCGCATCTCCGGCGTCTCGCCGAGCAGCCCCCACGCGGCGTAGGCGTATTCGAGCGGAATCTCCGTGCCGAAGCGCGCCGCGGATTCCACGAAGATCGCGCCGCCGCCTTCCGCGTCGGCGGGCTTGAGCTGCCCCGTCTCGGCGTCGCGCGCGAAGGGGCGCGTCGCGTCGAAGACGCGCGCGCGGAACTTGCTTTGAATCTCCTGCGACGCGTCCTCCCAGCGGAAGCCCAGCTCGCGCGCGACCTCGTAGAGGTTCTGGCAGACGGGCGCGAGGTTCAGCCGCGCGCCGACTTCGTCCGAGAGGAAGGAGATCATCCCCTGCGTCAAGGCGGGGTGCGAGGTGAGGAGATCGTAGAACGCGGGGATCGCGCACAGCTCCTCGAAGTGGCGGGCCAGCGCGTCGAGCAGCGCGCGCTGGCCGCGCCGGTCGAAGAGGTAGACGTGGACGGGCGCTTCCGCCGCGTCGGCCGCGCGCGCGATCTGCGGCAGCAGACGGCTGACCCACGCGACGAGCAGCGCGCGCTCGGCCCCCGTGTCGGGCGGCGCGTCGAGCGACTCCGTGATCTGCGCCGAGCCGCAGGGGCCCGTGACGTGGGCCGCGACGAGGTAGAGGCGATCTTCGAGGTGATCGCGCTGCGCCTCGACGAAGACTTTGACGAGGTTCGGGTAGAGGCCCTCGTCGGGCAGCGTCCCCCAGTCCGAGCCGTAGAGCGAGCGGCGCGCTTCGACCGCGGGGTCGAAGCGGCGCAGCGCGGCGCGCGCGCGCTGGACGAGCGCGGGCAGCCTCTGCGCGAGCGGGTAGCGCGCGCCGAGTCGCTCGGCTTCCGCCTCGCGACCGGGCGCGGGCTTCATCGCGTGTCCCTCGTAGCTCATCAGCCCGGCGAGCGCGCGCAAGGTCGCGTAGCCCTCGGCGCGAAGCGCGGCCTTCTCGTTGGGGGCGAGCGCGGGGACGAGCGAGAGGTCTTCGCGCTCGGCGGCGTGGATGAAGCAGACGGAGTTGTAGGGGCAGCCGTCGCAGTGCGCGCCGAGGTGGAACGCCGCCGACTCGGAGGTCGCGCCCGCGGCGCGCGACACGTCCGAGTCGGCGGCGGCGACGAGGTGCTCGATCTCGTCGAGGTAGAGCGCGAGGTCGAACCGCTCGGACGCCGCCGGGTCGGTGTTAGTTTCGCGCTGCTCCACGCCCCCGTCGCCCGCTTCGTGCGCGCGCGAGACGACCGCGCCGTCGATGGACGTGACGCGCAAGCCGGCCTGCCGGGCGGCGTCGAGCAGGAGGCGCGCGTAGAAGGCGACTTGGAGGCGGAAGCCGACCGTCTCGCGGCGGCTCGCCTTGATGTCGAGGACTGTCAGCGCGACTTCGTCGCGCCGGTCGCCTTCGCCGCGCTCGACCTGTATGAGATCGGCGTAGCCCTCGCAGGCCCAGCCGCCGACGCGCCCTTCGAGGCGCGGCTGGTAGTAGAAGGTGCGGCCCGCGGCCTGCCCTTCGAGCGCGGCGACGAAGGCGGCGGCTGAAGTGTTGCGAAGATCGCGCACGCGCTCGCGCGCGGAGAGTTCGGTGAAGACGTCGCGCTCGAACGACTGGCCCGCGCCGGAGAGGAGCGGCGAGAGCGCGTCGAAGGGGACGCGGTAGCGCGCGGCGAGCGACTTCGCCTCCGCCGGGAAGAGCGCGAAGCGCAGGTAACGCTCGCAGCGTTCGCGCTGGACGTACTGCGCGAGCCGCTGCGCGCCGAGCGTGCGCTCGGTCTCGAAGCTCCGAAAATTTTCGGGGGCGGTCGGCATCGCGAGGGAGTTGTTATTCGTCCGTAGGCGTCGCGTGCGCGCGCGGCGCGCGTCGGCGCGCATCCATTACCGCCCGCGCGCGCCGCGTTAACCTTTCTTCGGGCGCACGACCGTGAGCGTCGCCTGCTCGGATTTTTCGACCGCCGCGGCGACGAGGTTTTTCAGATCGGCGTCCGCGCCCGCTTCGTCGGAGAAGAGTCTTTCGAGACTCTCCTTGACGGGCGCGTACTTGACGCTGCGCTGGAAGAGCGCGTTGAAGCGTTCGGCGTCGAGCGCGACTTCGAGCGCGGCGACCTTCTCGTCGTCGCACTTCCACGCGGCGCGGTAGCTGCACTTGACCGCGCCGTCCTCGCCCTTGAGCGTCACGCTGTTCGCCACGCGCTGCCTGACGGAGGCAGCCGTCTTCAGACGCTCCTTGATCTCTTCCATGCGATCCTTGACGCGCTTCTCCTCGGCGTGGAGCGCGACGTACTCGGCGACGAGCTGATCGACCTCCGCCTCCGCGGGCACGTCTTCGGGCGGGACGTTCGCGGCCCTCAGGTCGCACGCGGGGCAGCGGCTCGCGCCGCCGCGCTCCAACGCCTCGTCGCGCGGGACGAGGCCGCCGCACGCGGCGCAGGGCGCGTAATAGCTTTCGGCGCACGCGCCGCAAAGCGCCTCGCCGCGCAGGTTGACGAGCGGCTGCGGGGCCGCTTCGAGACATTCGGCGCAGACCCCCGCGGTCGCGTGGGGCCGACCCGGCGAGATTTGATCCATCGATTCCAAGTGGTGCCTCTCCGCCCCGCGGCGGGTTCGACGGCGGGGCCTATCGCGCGGTCGGGGGCCTTGCCGGGCGGTCTCCCCGTCAGACGACGCGGCCCCGGCGGAAGGCGCAGAAGAATCTAGCAGACGCCGCGGCGCGAAGTCGAGAAGTGAAGGTTCGCGGCGGCTGGCGCGCGCGCCGCCGCGCGGGAGGGCCGCGAACGGTCGAGAGAGAGAGAACTTCAGAGGGCGCGGGACAACCCGGCGACAATTTTTCGTATCGAAAATTCGGCGGACGAAAAAAGTGCTTGACAGAACAAAGTGGTCTGCCGTATACATGACAACCCGCGCGCGACAGATCGCGCGTCGGGGCAGAGGTTAAACTTTCGATGTTGACGAACCGGACACAACCGACAGGCGCAGACGGCAGGGCCGCGACGGCCCCGGCCTCGTCGCGCCCCCGCGTGCGCCGCGGCGGCTTCGTCGTCGCGCGCGCCGGGATGTGTCTGAGTTCGTTACCCACCTATCCGGGCGCGGAATCCGGACACAAACTCGCGGGCGTCATTAACGATCCGCGTTCGGCGAACGGGCGCAACCAGAGTTAGTCGCGGGAGAGCGGTTCTCCCGCTCTCCAATCCAAACTAAAGAGTTCGCGGGTTGACGGGAGCGGGACTGCTTCTCTTGAGAAGCTTAAGTACCCGCTCTTTGTGTTTTTTGACAACCGAATTGACCGTGAAATGGAAGATGAGGGCGGAGGGTGTCTGCCTTCTCGGACGGTCGTGATCCTCCCGGACTCTGGCAAGCACGCGGGATCGCGCCGTCCTCGGGAGAAGTGTGCCTCGAAGTGTGTCTGCAAGAGCACGCACGCTCTCCGCCCTCATTTTTTCACTATACCAAATTTTTTCCGCAGGCGTGGCTGAGCGGCGAAAGCACCTGACTGTAAATTAGGCGTCACACGACTTCGGAGGTTCGAGTCCTCCCGCCTGCATCGATCTTTTTCGCGGAGGGTACGCCAAACAGGTCTGGCACCAGTCCCGAAAACTGGGGGGCGCGACCCGCGCTCATAGGGGTTCGAGTCCTCTACCCTCCGTCAACTTTCACTTTTTGGAGGCGTGCCGAAACCGGTAGCCGGGGCTGTCTGCTAAACAGTCTGGGAGGAGTCCCTTGCAGGTTCAAGTCCTGCCGCCTCCGCTAAGGAAGGGATGAAGGATGAGGGATGAGGGATGAAGGTAAAGCACTCATCCCTTCTTATTCATCCTTCATCCGTCCGCCCTCATCCCTTGTTCGGACCCGTAGCTCAGACGGAATCAGAGCGCAGGCTTGCGGAGCCTGAGGTCGCACGTTCGAGTCGTGCCGGGTTCACTCGCCTTTCTGGATCGTCTAGCCGGCAGGACGCCCGGCTCTGAACCGGGAAGTGGGGGTTCGATTCCTTCTCCCGAAGCCGGATGCGGCGCGAAGCGACAAACGCCTCGCGCAGCCCGACGGGCTGACGCCCATTCGCCTTACGCTCATCGTTCATCGCTCTGACTTCATCGTTTCTTTCGAGCCCGTAGCTCAGACGGATTAAGAGCAGTCGTCTTCTAAACGACGGGTCGCAGGTTCGAGTCCTGCCGGGTTCACTTCACACGCCGACGTAGCCCAACTAGGCAGAGGCGCTAGTCTTAGGAACTAGAGGTTGAGGGTTCGACTCCCTCCGTCGGCATTCTCACACACCACCTCGGGCCGGGGTGGCGCAAACGGTTGACGCGCAAGTCTGAGAGGCTTGTGAGCCGCACGGCTCGAATGCGGGTTCGAATCCCGCCCCCGGCATTCTTCCCGCGCGGGAGTGGCGCAAACGGTCGACGCGCCGTTCTTAAAAAACGGCTGTTGTGGGTTCGAGTCCCACCTCCCGCATCCTTCGCGCGCGCGTGTAGCCCAACTCGGCAGAGGCGGCGGGCTCAAAACCCGCTCGGTGAAAGTTCGAATCTTTCCACGCGCATCCGGCCCGACGAATTTCACGCGGGGCGTTTGGCAAGTCAGGTTTAAGCCGCTTGACCTTCAATCAAGAGAAGCGTGGGTTCGAATCCCACACGCCCCGCCAACTGTTTTCACGACGAAACTTTTTCGCGGCGGAACTTCCTTACGTGGATCGTAGCTCGACGGCAGAGCGCCGCGCTGTGGACGCGGTCACTTGAGGGTTCGACTCCCTCCGATCCACCTCTCCACTTGTCCTTCACACGGCGCGTCGGGCAAGACGGGTCGAAGCCGCCCGCTTCTCGGGCGGGAGGACGCCGGTTCGAATCCGGCACGCGCCGCCAAACTTTTCGGGAGCCGCGGGCCAGCCGGAGTGGCCGCCTGATCGTCAATCAGGAGATCGCGGGTTCGAGTCCCGCCGGTTCCGTCACGCGCGCCTTCGTAGCTCAATCGCGCAGAGCGGGTGGCCCTTAACCACTCAGATCTGAGTTCGAATCTCAGCGAAGGCACTTCTCGCAAACGGGGTGTGGTGTAACGCAAGCATCCGAGTCCTGGGAACTCGTGGCGACAGTTCGATTCTGTCCACCCCGACCACTTCCGCGCGCATCGTTGGTCCAGTCAGGTCGAAGACGCGGCGTTGCCAGCGCCGAGACCCGAGTTCGAATCTCGGACGATGCACCAAAAACCCGCGCGGGCGGTTAGCTCAATCGGAAGAGCGCCACGCTTCGAACGTGGATGCTGCGGGTTCGAGCCCTGCACCGCCCTTCTTAACCAAGCTGTTAGCCATTAGCTGTTAGCTTTTAGCCGAACCGAACACGTCTGACCTTTCCGGCTAATAGCTAACAGCTAACAGCCGATCATTTCCCGCGCACGTGTAGCCAAGCGGCAAGGCGACGGTCTGCAAAACCGTTAATCGTCGGTTCGACTCCGACCACGTGCTTCGCTTTGGCGGCGAGCGCGAAGCTTGCGGGCTTCGACTCCGCCGCACGACACAGGCTTGCGAGCGGAAGCCGCGCCCCGCGGCTCGCCCTCACCACGCTCGCACTCCCCTTCCCTCCGCGCCGCGGGGCGCGACGAGGGGTTGAATAATTTTATGAAAGGAGGTGGACGGCAGATGTCGATCAGCGGGCGGGTTCTCCTGCTCAACCAGACTTACGAGCCGCTCGGCACGGTCGGCGTGGCGCGCGCGATGATCATGACGTTCAAGAACACGGTCTCGGTCGAGGAGTGGGACGGCGACCGCATACTTAGAACGCCGCGCGACGAGTACCCCGTGCCGTCCGTCATCCGGCGTCGCACCTACGTCAACGTCCGGCGGCGGCGCGAGGCGTCGGGGTCGAAGCGCGTGCGGGTTTACATGCGCGACGGGTTCCGCTGCCAGTACTGCGGCGAGCGCAGGAACCCCGTCGAGCTGACGCTCGATCACATCCTCCCGCGCTCGCGCGGCGGCGACAACTCGGCGATCAACGTCGTCACCGCCTGCCGCTCGTGCAACCAGCGCAAGGGCAGCCGCACCCCCGAAGAGGCGCGGATGCCGCTGCTCACGGCGCAGACCGTGCTGCGCGCCGAACTGGATCGCGTCCTGCTCTGCCACTACGCGGAGGCGCGCCCGGAGTGGAAGAAGTACCTCTTCGCGGCGGACGCGGGCGCGGCTCCGCACGCGGGGCGGAGGCGTACGGCGTGAGGGGCGGCGCGCGTGACGACCGTCGGGGCCGCCCCCGGCCCCACGAACCGTCGCGCGCCGCCCGCGCGGGTGCGGTCGGTTAGCTGAGACAGATTAGCGCGACGCTGAAGACGTCGAGAGGTTGGCGCGATTCCAACACCGACCATGCTTTCCCAGCCGGTTAACTCAGCCCGGTCAGAGTGCCTGTCTTACAAACAGGAAGCCGAAGGTTCGAATCCTTCACCGGCTATCAACCTTTTCGGGGCGTCGGCTCGCCCGCGCAGAACGTCGGACTGCGTCCGGGTAGTTGAGCGAGAGGCTTTCGGCGTTGGGTCTCGCGCCCCGGCCACCATTAGCTGTTAGCTATTAGCTGTTAGCTTTTAGCCAAAAGGATTCTGTTTTGCTAAAAGCTAACAGCTAATAGCTAACAGCTTCTCTGCGGAGTAGCTCAGTCGGCAGAGCACACGTCTCATAAACGTGAGCGCGCGGGTTCGAGCCCCGCCTCCGCGACTTCCGGGTCGGTAGCTCAAACGGCAGAGCAACAGTCCTGCAAACTGTCACGTGTGAGTTCGAATCTCACCCGATCCATGTCATAGCTGTTAGCTGTTAGCTGTTAGCTGTTAGCCGGAACGTTCTGTGCTGGCAGTCTCATGGCCGGTGGCTTTGAGGATTGGCTGACAGCTAATAGCTAACAGCTAACAGCTCTCTTGCGGCGTAGCTCAAATGGCTTCAGAGCACCCGTCTCGTAAACGGGTGGTTGCGAGTTCGAATCTCGCCGCCGCAGTCACGACCGGTTAGCGATTAGCTCTTAGCGGTTAGCGGTTAGCTGTTAGCTGTCAGCCATCGGCCAGAATTAAGAGCTGCTCGCTAATCGCTAACAGCTTCATTCCGGCTGACGGCTAACAGCTAACCGCTAACCGCTTCTAATCCCTAACAGCTTCTTTTCCGGCGTCGCCAAGCTGGTAAGGCGCTCGATTGTTAATCGAGTCACCGGGGGTTCGAATCCTCCCGCCGGAGCCAACTCCACACACGCAGAGTCCGGTAGCTAAGCGGCCCAAGGCATCCGACTTTTAATCGGGGGATCGTCGGTTCGAATCCGACCCGGACTATCGGAAGCGATTAGCGATTAGCTGTTAGCTGCTAGCCGGAATGATCGGCTTTCGCGTCAGCTCGGACTTCGGTTTTGTTTTGCTAACGGCTAATCGCTAAGAGCTAATCGCTCCCCCGCGGCGTAGCTCAACGGCAGCAGCACCCGCTTGATAAGCGGGCGACGAAGGTTCGACTCCTTCCGCCGCGATCAGCTTTTCCGATTCGCGCCGGGCGGCGCGGACGCTGGCCCGAAGAACAGCTCACGGATCAATTCGGTCGTCACCTTCTCCCCCGGCCCCGTGGCCGGGCGACGGCCCAGTGTGCAGGTACCACGATCATGGCAAACAAGACGCTCTTCAAGTCGATTGTCGGCAAGCTCATCCCCGCGGCGGACGCCCTAAACTCGGAGCGCGCGCCCGCTTACGCCTTCGCGCCGAAGCACGCGCTCGCGCAGTACGCCGCGACGGGCTGCATGAACTCGACCTTCTACGCCGACGCCTCGGAGCAGCTCTCGGTCGTGCTCTCGCTGTGCGAGACGGCAGACGCCGAGTTCGTCGCCAAGCTCGCCGTCTACGCGCGCGAGCGGGGCGGCATGAAGGACGTGCCCGCGCTGCTTCTGGCCGTGCTCTCGCGCAAGGATCGAGAGCTGTTCGCGCGCGCCTTCCCGCGCGTGGTGGACAACGCGCGGATGCTTCGCACCTTCGTGCAGATCGTCCGCTCGGGCGTCGTCGGTCGCAAGTCGCTCGGCACGCTGCCGAAGCGGCTGTTGCGCGAGTGGCTCGACGCGCGCGACGACGGGGCGATCTTCGCGGCCTCGGTCGGCCAGTCGCCCTCGCTCGCCGACGTGGTGAAGATGGTTCACCCGAAGCCGCGCGGGGAGGCGCGAGCCGCCCTCTACGGCTACCTCGTCGGTCGCCCGCACGACCCCGCGGCGCTGCCGCCCGTGGTGCGCGACTTCGAGGCGTTCAAGTCGGGCGAGACGCGGGAAGTCCCGCGCGTGCCGTTCCAGATGCTCACGGCGCTGCCGCTCGGCGGGGCCGAGTGGGCCGAGATCGCGCGCCGCGCGCCGTGGCAGATGACGCGCATGAACCTGAACACGTTCGCGCGCCACGGCGTCTTCGAGGTCGAGGGCTTGGCCGAACTCGTCGCCGAGCGGCTGCGCGACCCCGTGAAGATCGCGCACGCGCGCGCCTTCCCGTACCAGTTGCTGGCGGCCTACACGACGGCGGCGGAGGGCGTGCCGCGGGTGGTGCGCGAGGCGCTTCAGGACGCGATGGAGATCGCGACGGCGAACGTCCCCGCCCTGCCGGGCAAGGTCTACGTCTTCCCGGACGTGTCGGGCTCGATGCACTCGCCCGTGACGGGCCACAGGCCGGGCGCGACGACGGCGGTGCGCTGCGTGGACGTGGCCGCGCTCGTGGCGGCGACGCTGATGCGCAAGAACCCGTCCGCCGAGATCGTGCCGTTCGAGGGCGACGTGGTTGACGTGCGACTGAACCCGCGCGACAGCGTGGCGACGAACGCCGCTCGGCTGGCGTCGGTCGGCGGCGGCGGCACGAACTGCTCCGCGCCGCTCGCCCTGCTCAACCGGCGCAAGGCCCTTGGCGATCTCGTCGTCTACGTCTCGGACAACGAATCGTGGGTGGACGCGGGCGCGGGCCGCGGCACGGCGACGCTCCGGGAGTGGGGCGTCTTCCGCGCGCGCAACCCGCACGCGCGGCTGGTCTGCATCGACGTGCAGCCGAACCGGACGACGCAGGCGGCAGAGCGCGACGACGTGCTCAACGTCGGCGGCTTCTCGGATCGCGTCTTCGAGATCGTCTCGGAGTTCGCCGCGGGCCGTCTCGCCGCGTCGCACTGGATCGGCGTCATCGAGTCGGTCGAGTTGTGAGGCGGCTCGGAGACCGAATGCCGCCGCGACTACATCACATTTGGAATGTGAAAAATGTGTCTCGGCAAGACTCGTCGGTCTCACGTCGTTCACAATCTGTTAACGCCGGCGAATGCTGGCGGGAGTACACGGCACAGTGGGTTCGACTCCCGCCTCGCCCGTCCCCTGTGGGCGAGAACTCTCGCCGACACTTGTCGCCGGCACGTAGCCCGTGAGCCGTGAACCGTGACAGGTGACAAGTGACAGGGAAGAAGTACTGAGTACTGAGTACTGAGTACTGAGAGAAAGACGAAGCGGCGATTGAGAGCGTGAGGTTTTAACTCAGTACTCAGTACTCAGTACTCAGTACTCTCTTGTCACCTGTCACCCGTCACGGTTCACGGCTTTTCAGGGGTGAATGCCGGGAGGACTACATCTCAAAAGCTGACTGGACGATCAGCTTGGGCCTCGCGGGGTGTGATGACCCCGGCGCTCCCTTGGGGGATCGCGCCCGAGGGTCTTCCCGACACTCGTCACCCCTGAATAAGTCCGCCCCCGCGGGCGACGAATGCGGGTGGAACTACATCGCCTGACAAGCGCGAGGTTCCGGGTTCGAATCCCGGCGGCCCCCGCGAAATTCTCGGGGGCCGTAGCTCAACGGCAGAGCGCGTCGGAGTTTCACCGATCCTTGTCGTCGCCCTAGGGGCGCGCGCCGCACGGCACACTTGCCGTGCGGCGCGTTTTGTTAGTAACGTCTCCCGACGCCCGGACAGACGCCGCACGCCGCGCCGGGGTTCGCCACGCATGAACATCACCATCCGCACGCCGCCCGACTTCAACTTCAAGCGCACCGCCGCCAGCCACGGGTGGAGCGAGCTGCCCCCCTTCAAGATCGACGACAAGTGGTCGGAGCTGACGCGCGTGCTCGACCTCGGCGCGGGCCGCAAGCCCGTCGCCGTCGAGATCACGGGCGCGAAGGGCGCGCTGCGCGTCGGCGTCGAGGGCGAGCTGCCGGTCGCCGCCGTCGAGAAGATCAGGCGCGACGTGCGCCACATGCTGCGCTTGGACGATCCGCTCGGCGTCTTCTACGCGGAGATGGCGAAGGAGCCCGCCTTCGCTTGGGTCGCGCGGTCGGGCGCGGGCCGCCTGCTCCGCGCGCCGACCGTCTTCGAGGACTTGGTCAAGACCATCTGCACGACGAACTGCTCGTGGTCGCTCACCAAGACGATGGTCGCGCGCCTCGTCGAAAACCTCGGACGGCCCGCGCGCGGCGGCGGTCGCAGCTTCCCCGCCGCCGCCGCGCTCGCCGCGGCCCCTCTGAGTTTCTTCCGCGAAGAGATGCGCTCCGGCTACCGCGCGCCGTTCTTCAAAGAACTCGCCGAGCGCGTCGCCTCCGGCGAGCTGGACGTCGAGGGCTGGCTCACGTCGGAGCTGCCGACCGCCGAGCTGAAGCGCGCGATGAAGCAGGTCAAGGGCGTCGGCGATTACGCGGCGGAGAACCTGCTGAAGCTCGTCGGTCGCTACGACGTGCTCGCGCTCGACTCGTGGGTGCGCGCCACCTACGCGCGCTTACACAACGGCGGGCGCGCCGCCGCCGACAAAAAGATCGCGCGCCACTACGCGCGCTTCCAAGAGTGGCGCGGCCTCGCCCTCTGGTGCGACATGACGAAGGACTGGATCAAGGATGAGGGATGAGGGATGAGGGATGAAGTAAATACATTTGTCTTTTATTCATCCCTCATCCCTCATCCCTCATCCTTTGACCCGTCGGGCACAGGTCTAAGAGGGAGCACTCGGAGCAGAGCGGGGCGCGGGCCTTGCAGACGGCGCGACCGTGGGCGATGAGGAGGTGCGGGAACTCGATCCAGTCGGCGCGGGGGACGAGCGCAGAGAGATCGCGCTCGATCTTTTCGGGCTGGGTCTCAAGGCTCAGCGCGAGCCGCTGCGAGAGGCGCGAGACGTGCGTGTCGACGACGACGCCGGAGGCGATGCCGAAGGCGTTCCCTAAAACCACGTTCGCGGTCTTGCGGGCGACGCCGGGCAGCTCCAACAACTCTTCCATCGCCTCCGGCACCCGCCCGCCGTGCCGCTCGACGATCAGTTTGCACGCCCCTTGGATCGCCTTCGCCTTGTTGCGGAAGAAGCCGGTCGGGCGGATGTCTTGCTCCAACTCTTCCTGCGCGACCGCGGCGTAGTCTTCCGGTCGCCGGTACTTCCTGAACAGCTCAGCCGTCACGGCGTTGACGCGCTCGTCCGTGCACTGGGCCGAGAGGATCGTCGCGACGAGCAGCTCCAAGGGGCTCGCGTGATCGAGCGAGCAGCGCGCGTCGGGGTACGCCTTCCTGAGTCGGCTGATGATTTTCCGCGCCCTCTTCTTTTCGTCGCCCATCATTTTATCGCCGCTCATCGCCCCACGCCCCCGGTTAGAACTGCCGCTTCTCTCCCTCTTCGGCTAAACCCTCTTCCGCCAGCGAGCGCGCGATCCGGGCCGCGACGCGCGCGTTCGATTCGAGCAGCGCGAGGTTGGCGCGCAGCGTCGCGCCGCCGCTGCGCTCGGCCATGCGCGCGAGCAAAAACGGCGTCAGCTCGCGCCCCGCGATCTTTCGCCGCGCCGCCTCGGCGAGCGCCTCGTCCAACACCGCCCGCAGGAAGTCAGCGCCCACCTCCGCCTCCGCGGGCACCGGCACGCACACGAGCAGCGCGCCGGGCATTCGCAGCTCGCGCCGCGCGCGCACGAGATCGCACACCTCCTCCGGCGAATCGCACCGCGCGTCCGCCGGAAGACCGGACGAGCGCGTGTAGAAGGCGGGCATCTCGTCGCACCCGTAGCCGACGACCGTGACGCCGTAAGTCTCAAGCCACTCGCGCGTCGCGGGCAGATCGAGCACGCTCTTCGCGCCCGAGCAGACGACGGCGGCGAGCGAGGTGCGCGCGAGTTCGGGGAGGTCTGCGGAAACGTCAGGAAGCTCGCCGCGGTGGACGCCGCCGATGCCGCCCGTGGCGAAGACGGAGAGCCCGGCGCGCGCGGCGACGAACGCGGTCGAGGCGACGGTCGTCGCGCCGTCCCAGCCGCGCGCCGAGGCGACGGGCAGATCGCGCGTGCTGAGTTTATGAGTGGCCTCGCCGTTGGCGATGTGTTCGAGCTGCGCGGGCTCAAGGCCGACGCAGATGCGCCCGCCGACGACGGCGACGGTCGCGGGCGCTGCGCCCTCTCCGCGGACGATTGATTCGAGGCGGCGCGCGGTCTCAAGGTTCTGCGGGCGCGGCAGCCCGTGCGCGATGACGGTCGATTCCAGAGCGACGACGGGGCGCGCGTCCCGCAGGGCTCGTTCGACCTCCGCGCTACAGGTTAGAGGGACGTTAGGCGTCATCAAGATTGTTTGCGCCGTGGGCGAGCGACGCGGCTGCCGTCTAATTCGGTTTCTACTCTGTGCTCGCTCTGTGATCTCTGTGACTCTGTGGTGAGGTAAGAGTCAGGAGCACTCACCACAGAGTCACAGAGGACACGGAGGACGGACAGAGAAAAGCTGAGACCGGGACACTACGGCGGCGCGGCGGCCAGGAACAAGTCGAGACCGCGCGGCGTAGTTAGAGATCGCTCCCGTCCGAAACTCCCGCAACGGCAAAGGAACGCTCCGATGAAAAGAGTCCTGCCCGCCGCTTTGCTCGTCCTGTCGCTCGCCGCCTCGGCCCGCCCGCAGACGCCGGGCGGCAAATCCGCCGCCGACGCCAAGACGGAACAGGTCGTCACGCAGTTGATCCGCCAGTGGCTCGACGCGCTCGTGGCGAAAGACTTCGCCGCCATCGACCGCGTCGTCGCAGACGACTACCTGATCACCGTCTCCGACGGTCGCGTGCTGAACAAGGAGCAAGACCTCGCGCCCGTCCGAGATGCGCAGCTCAAGTTCGCCTCGGCGCGGGTCGAAGACCTGAAGGTGCGCGTCTTCGGCGACACCGCCATCGCCACCGGCACGGGCATCTACAACGTCACCTACGGCGGGCGCGGCGGCGAGACGCGCGAGCGGTTCACCGACGTTTGGATCAAGCGCGGGGGGCGCTGGCAGGCGGTCTCCTCCCACTCGACCACCCTGCCGAAGCCGAAGTCATAAGCCGCGCCCGTCCGGTTCATCGTCGTCAGCGCCGCCGCCGCCCGGCGGCTGGGTCGCGCCCTGCGCGGCGGGCGGCTTGACGATGACGGCGGGCACGTCCGCCTCGCGCACGAGCTTATTGAACGCGGGCAGGTCGGTCTTCATCACCTGATCGAGTTTCTGTAGCTGCGCGTTGATCCGGGCCGTGATGTCCTCGTAGACCGCGTAGGTCTGCTCGGTCGGCGCGTCGTCCGAGCTTGAGACGGTGCCGGAGAGGGCGGCGAGCTTGTTGTTGAGGCGGATCGGGAAGTTGAGCGGGTCTTGGCTGCTCTGGTTCTTCGTCTGGTACAGCTCCTCCTCGATGGCCGTCAGCTTCCCGTTCAAGCTCTTCGCCGCGTCGGCGATCTTCTGCGCGCCGGGCTGGCCGGCGACGCGCTTCTGCAAGTCGTCGAGCTGCGAGCGCACCTGCCGGATCTGCGTGATCGAGTTGTGCGTCTCCGTCACCTTGTCGCGAATCTTGAGCAGCAGATCGAGCTGCTTGGCGAAGTCGGCGGGGCTGGTCTGGAGGCGCGGGTCTTTCTTCACCTCGAAGGTCTGCGTCTGCGTCTGACCATTAGCGGTGAGGCGCACGGTGTAGGTGCCGGGCGTGATGCGCGGCCCCTGCGTGCCCGCCGCCCACATGATCAGGCCGGGGAAGGTCGCGGCTTCGGGGTAGCGCATGTTCCAGACGAAGCGGTTCAGGCCGGGCTGCGTGGAGACGCGCGCGCCGCCGCCGCCGCCGCGGAAGGCGAACTGCTCCGCCTCCTCGCCCGAAGGCGCGGCGGGCTGTTCGGGCGGTCGCTGCACCTGCGCCGCGCCGGGCGCGGGGGTGGGCTGCGGCGCGGGGGCCTTCGCCGTGTACTTCTGGATCGACTTGCCCGCCGCGTCGAGGAATTCGAGCACCACGTCGGTCGTCGGGCGCGACTTCAGGTAGTAGTAGACGACCGCGCCGTTCGGCGGGTTCGCGCCGACGGGCGCGCCCGCCGGGAGGCCGAAGCCGCCGCCGCCGTCCGTGCGGTAGGTGTCTTCGGGCTTGAAGAGTTTCGCGTCGGGCAGCGAGGCGAGGCTCCCGCCCGCGTCCATGATCTGGTGCAGGAGCGGCAGGTCGTCGAGAATCCAGAAGGAGCGCCCCTGGGTCGCCGCGACCAAGTCGCGCTCGCCCTTGTGGATGACGAGATCGGTGATCGGCACGGTGGGGAGGTTCAACTGGAGCGACTGCCACGAGTCGCCGTCGTTGAACGAGACGTACATCCCCGTCTCGGTGCCCGCGTACAGGAGGCCGCGCTTGTTCGGGTCCTCGCGCACGACGCGCGTGAAGGCGTTGTCGGGGATGCCGGTCGTGATCTTCTTCCAAGTCTTGCCGTAGTCGTTCGTCTTGTAGAGGTAGGGCTTGTAGTCGTCGAACTTGTACATCGTCGCGGCGACGTAAGCCGTGCCCGCGTCAAAGGCCGAGGCGTCGATGGAGTTGATCTGAATCCACTCCGGCATCCCCTTCGGCGTCACGTTCTCCCAAGTGGAGCCCCCGTTTTGCGTGACGTGGACGAGCCCGTCGTCCGAGCCCACCCACATCACGCCCGCGCGCGCGGGCGACTCCATCATCGTGAAGATCGTGTCGTAGTACTCGATGGTCGTGTTGTCTTTCGTGATGGGGCCGCCCGAAGAGCCCTGCTTCGTCTTGTCGTTGCGGGTGAGGTCGGGGCTGATGACCTGCCAGCTCTGCCCCTCGTTCGTCGACTTGAAGACGACCTGCGCGCCCGCGTAGAGCGCGTTCGGGTCGTGCGGCGACGTGATGATGGGGAAGTTCCACTGGAAGCGGTACTTCTGCACGTCCGCGCCCGCGCCCATCGGGTTGTCGGGGTAGGGCGTCACCTCTCGGAGCCGCCCGTTGCGGTGGTTGTAGCGCGTCAGGAGCCCGCCGTAGCTGCCGGCGTAGACGATCTCGGAGTCCTTCGGGGAGGGCTGCACCCAGCCCGACTCGCCGCCGCCCACGTCGTACCAGTCGCGCTCGGTGATGCCGAAATCATTAGTGCGCGAGGCGATCTTGACGGTCGAGTTGTCCTGCTGCGCGCCGTAGACGTGGTACGGGAAATCGTTATCGACCGCGACGCGGTAGAACTGCGCCGTCGCCTGATCCTGCTCCGACCACGTGCGCCCGCCGTTGAAGGAGACGTTCGCGCCGCCGTCGTTCGAGTTGATCATGCGCTGCGCATCGTTCGGCGCGAGCCAGAGATCGTGGTTGTCGCCGTGGGGCACGCTGATGTTCGTGTAGGTGCGCCCGCCGTCGTTCGACTTGTAGAAGCCGGTGTTCAGGACGTACACCGTGTCTGCCGATTGCGGGTCGGCGTAGATGCGCGAGTAGTACCACGCGCGCTGGCGGAGGTTGCGCTGCTCGTTGACCTTCGTCCACGTGCGACCGGCGTTGTCGGAGCGGAAGACGCCGCCGTCCTCGGCCTCGATGATGGCCCACACGCGGTCGGGGTTGGCGGGCGAGACGGCGACGCCGCTGATGCCGACGGTGCCGCGCGGCAGGCCCGCGTTGCGCGTCAGCTCCGTCCACGTGTCGCCGCCGTCGGTCGTCTTGAAGATGCCGCTCGACGGGCCGCCCGATTCCAGAGTCCACGGCTTGCGGTAGGCTTCCCAGAGGCTCGCGTAGAGGACGTTCGGGTTCGTCGCGTCCATCACGAGGTCGGACGCGCCCGCGAGGTTGCCGCGGAAGAGCACCTTCTCCCACGTCTTCCCGCCGTCCTTCGAGCGGAAGACGCCGCGCTGCTCGTTCCCCGCCCAGACGTGCCCCTGCGCCGCGACGTAGACGATGTCGGAGTTGCGCGGGTGAACCCTCACGCGCGAAATCTGCCGCGTGTCTTCGAGCCCGACGCGCTTCCACGTCCGGCCCGCGTCCATCGACTTGTAAACCCCGTCGCCGTGCGAGACGTTGCCGCGGATCGCCGACTCGCCCATCCCGACGTAGACGACGTTCGGGTCGGAGTCGGAGACCCCGATGGCCCCGACCGAGCCCGTGCCGAAGACCGAGCCGTCGGAGACGGGCTCCCAGTTCGCGCCCGCGTCGGTGGTCTTGAACACGCCGCCGCCCGTCGCGCCGAAGTAATAGACGTTCGGCTGCGAGGCGACGCCCGCGACCGCGGTGGAGCGCCCGCCGCGGAAGGGGCCGATGTTGCGCCACTGCAAGAGGCGCAGAGGGTTCTGCGCGCGGCCCTCGGCGGGCGGCGCGCCGGGCGCGACCTGCCGCGTCTGCGCTATCGCGGGCAGGCTCACGGCGAGGCTCAGGATCAGGAGGCACGACTGGGCGAGACGACGACTTGCTTTCGGCATTGCTGGGGCTCCTTCGACTTTTTGCCTTGAGTGCTGAAGAGACTCGGATTCACCGCCGCAGAGACGCAGAGGGACGCAGAGTCAACGCAGAGAAGAAAAGTATTTCTCCGCGCCCCCTCCGCGCGTCTCTGCGTCTGCGGCGGTGAATGGAGATACGCTACGCTCGACCTTCGGGAAACGGGCGACGTTAACTAATCGCCTTCACTATTGCTTCTCGCCCGCCGCCACGTTCGGCGGCGGGCCGGGGTTCAGGTGCTTGTCGAACCATTCGAGCTGGCGGTGCAGGAGATCGATGACGTGGTTGGGCTCGGTGATGCCGTGCCCCTCGCGCGGGAAGCGCAGGAACGTGACCTCCGTGCCGCGCTTGCGCAGCGCGCGATACAGCTCCTCGGCTTGGACGATGGGCACGCGCCTGTCCTGCTCGCCGTGCGTGATCATGATCGGCGTCTTCACCCGATCCACGTAGCGGATCGGCGACCAGCGCTCGTACTGCTCGCGCGCCGTCCACGGCGTGCCGCCGAAGCCGTACTCCATCAGGCCCGGGATGTCCGACTGACCGAAGAAGCTGAACCAGTCGCTGATCCCGGCGTGGCCGATGGCCGCCTTGAAGCGATCCGTCTGCGTGATCGTCCAGAAGGTCATGAAGCCGCCGTATGATCCGCCCATCACGCCGAGCCGATCCGCGTCGGCGACGCCGCGCTTGATCACCTCATCGACGCCGAGCATGATGTCCTGAAAATCCTTCCCGCCCCAGTCCTTCACGTTCGACGCGGCGAACTGCCGACCGTAGCCGGTCGAGCCGCGCGGGTTCGGCATCAGCACGGCGTAGCCGCGCCCGGCGAAAATCTGCGCGCGCGACTCGAACCCGTAGGAGAAGCGCCCGTAGGGGCCGCCGTGGATTTGCAGGATGGTGGGGTAGCGTGTGCCCTGCGCGAAGCCGACCGGCTTGACGAGCATCCCCTCGATGTCGAGGCCGTCCGCGCCCTTCCAGCGCAGCACCTCGATGTCGCCGAGCGCGATCTCTTTCGCCTGCGGGTTGAAGTCGGTCAACTTCTTCGGCTGTCGGCCCGCGCTCGTCGCGACGTAGAGATCGCGCGGCGCGCGCGGGTCTTCGAAGAGGAACGCGAGCGAGCGACCGTCGGGCGAGAGATCGACGCCCGTGTACCCGGCGGGGCTCTCGAAGATCGCGTTAGGCTTCCCGCCGGCGGCGGGCACGCGCAAGACCTGTCCGTAGACGCCGACCGTCGCGCCGACGTAGAGCGCGCTCGCGTCGGGCGCCCAGTCGGGCGCGCTCGCTATCGACTCGTCGAAGTCGCCCGTCAGGTTGCGCGGCGTCCCGCCCGCCGATTCGATGATCATCAGATCGGTCTTCGCCGCCCAGTCCAGCGGATCGGGCGAGGAGGCGTAGGCGATCCAGCGCCCGTCGGGCGACCAGCGCGGCGTCCCGTCGGGGCCCGGGTTCGTCGTCAACTGCACGGGCTTGCCGCCGGGCGCGCAGACGAAGATGTCGGTGTTGCGGTCGTCGGAGATGTCTGTGTAGGCGGACTCCTGCGCGCCCGCGCGCGAGGAGGCGTAGGCGATCACGTCGCCCTTCGGCGACCACTGCGGGTCGGAGACGGTGAACGAGCCCTCGGTGACGCGCTTCTTCGCCTTCGTCGCGCGGTCTATCGTCCAGAGGTGCGAGTAGTTGAAATCGGCGTCGACGACGATGGTGTCGAACCGCTCGCGCCGACGCTTGTCGCGCTCCGCCTTGTCCTGCGGCGTGTCGCGCACGACGTAGGCGATCTGCCGCCCGTCGGGCGACCACGCGAACTGCGCCACCCCCGCCTCCTCGTCCGTCAGCTTCTCCGCCTCGCCGCCGCCGACGGGGATGATCCAGATTTGGTTGCGACCGGCGGCGGCGGCGGGCGCGCCCGGCGTCGCGCCCGGCTGCGGCGCGTCGCGGTTGGCGAGGAAGGCGATGCGCTTCGAGTCGGGCGACCAGCGCGGCTGCGACTCGCCGCGCTCGCCGTTGGTCAGCTTGACGGGCTCGCCGCCCCCCGCCGGGATGACGTAGATGTGCGAGTCGCGCCGGTCGTCCTTGCGGTTCCAGTCGGAGACGGTGAACGCGATCATGCGCCCGTCGGGCGACCACTGCGGCGCGATTACGTCGCGCAGCGCGAGCGCGTCTTCAATCGTCATCCGCTTGCCGCCCTGCGCGGGGGCGAGGGCCGACAGCAGGAGCAGCAGCGCGAGCGCGCGGGTAAATTTTTTCATCGCTCAGTCACCTCAAGCTCTTGGATCGTGAATCGTCAATCGGGTGATCTTACGGCGAATCATTCGCGCTCGGCGCGGCGGCGGGGGCGGGGGGCGGCGGGCGCGAGTCGGCAGACTAACGGGCGAGGGCCTTGGCATCGTGTCCTCCGAAGATCGGGCGGGCATGTTCGAGACGAGAGCCAGATTTATAACCCGACGGGTGCGGAAAAGACTAGCAGAAGTTTTCTGCGCGCGCACGCACCAGAGCGTGCCACTCTCGCGGCGCGTCGCTCGCAAGATATTTTTTCGCCCGCGCGGGGAAACACTTGACAGGCGACGCGCGGCGGAGAAGATAGCCGAGGCCGCGCCCGCCGAACGTTTCCGGCGGGAATGGTTGGCGTCCTGATTTCCACTCTGTGCGCCCTCCGTGATCTCCGTGCCTCCGTGGTGAGTGCTTAATGTCCATACCTCACCACAGAGTCATGGAGGACACGGAGGGGGCACAGAGAAAAGCCGAAACCGGGGCACTACTTATCGCGGCAGCCGCGCGTCGGACATAACGCGCACACCCTGACAGTCGCAAACCATGAGCACTAAAGTGCACCCGGACGCGCCCGCGAAGGCGCACAGGCTCGCACGCCGCCTCGGGCTCTTCGACGTGACGATGCTCGTGATGGGCGGCATCGTCGGCGCGGGGATCTTCATGAACCCGGCGGTCGTCGCGCAGAGCGTCCACACGCCCGCGCTGATGCTCGCGGCGTGGGCCGCGGGCGGCACGGTCGCGCTCGCGGGCGCGCTCGTCTACGCCGAGCTGGCCGCGCGTCTGCCGGAGGTCGGCGGGCAGTACGCCTACCTGCGCGAAGCCTTCCACCCTTCGGTCGCGTTCCTCTACGGCTGGGTGCTGCTGCTCGTCGTGCAGACGGGCGGGATGGCCGCCGTCGCCGTCACCTTCGCGCACTACTTTCTGGAACTCACGCACGCGCCCGTGGGCGACAACTTGGTGGCGGGCGTGGCCCTCGCCGCGCTGACCGTCGTCAACTGCCTCGGCGTGCGCGCGGGCGGGACGGTGCAGAGCGCGCTGATGGTCTTGAAGATCGCGGCGATAGTCGCGCTCGTCGTTTGCGGACTCGCCTACGCGGGCGCGGGCGGCGCGGCGTTGACGCCCCTCGCGGATCGCCCCGCCTCTCTCGGCCTGCTGACGGCGTTCGGCGCGGCGCTCACGCCCGTGATGTTCGCCTACGGCGGCTGGCAGACCTCCGGCTTCGTCGCGGGCGAGATGCGCGACCCGCGGCGCGACCTCGCCCGCGGCCTCGTCCTCGGCGTGCTCGGGGTCGTCGCGCTCTACCTCGCCGTCAGCTTCGTCTGCGTCGCCGCGCTCGGCGCGGCGGGGCTCGCGGCGACGGAGACGCCCGCCACCGCCGTGATGCGCCTCGCGCTCGGCGAGCGGGGGGCGAAGCTCATCGCCGCCGGCATCGCGATCTCGACGCTCGGATTCTTGAGTCAGGGGATGCTCACCGCGCCGCGCGTCTACTTCGCGATGGCGGAGGACGGGCTCTTCTTCCGCACGGTGGCGCGCGTGAGCGAGCGGACGCGCGTGCCCGCCGTCGCCATCGTCTTGCAGGGGGCGTTCGCGCTCCTGATCGCCGCGTCGAAGCGGTACGGGCAGATTCTGAACTACGTCGTCTCAGTCGATTTCATCTTCTTCGGCCTGACGGGCCTCGCGCTCTTCGTCCTGCGGCGGCGCGCGCGGCTTGAAAAAAGAGCGGGCGCGGCGCACGATCCCGCAGGGTTCAGAGTGCCGGGCCACCCGCTGACGACCGCCTTCTTCGTCGCCGCGTGCTGGCTCGTCGTCGCCGCGACGATCTATAAAAGTTTCTCGGACAGCGTCGTCGGCCTGCTGATCCTTCTGGCGGGCGTGCCCGCATACCTGTTCTGGTCTCGTCGAAAGGAGAATCAATTATGAGCGCGGCGCAAACCGGGGGGCGCGTCAACGGATCGGTCTACATCAACTGGGCGAAGACGGCGCAGTCGGCGGCGCGCTACAACCTCGCCAACAGCGGGATGCGCAACTACCGGCTCGCCGACCTGCCGGTCCGACTGTCGGACATCGAGCTGACGGGGCCGAGCTTCTACGGCTACCCGCCGCTGCAGGACGCGCTCGCGCGCAAGGCGGGCGCGCCGGTCGAGTGCGTCGTCGCGGCCAACGGCACGTCGATGGCGAACCACCTCGCGATGGCGGCGCTCGTCGGCCCCGGCGACGAGGTCTTGATCGAGCAGCCCGCCTACGAGCCGCTGCTCGCCACCGCCCGCTACCTCGGCGCGCGCGTCGCGAGGTTCGCCCGCCCCTCGCAGAGCCATTTCCGGCTGGACGCCGCCGAGGTCGGGCGCGCCATCACGCCGCAGACCAAACTCGTCGTCGTCACCAACCTGCACAACCCCTCCAACTCGCTCGCCGACGACGACACCCTGCGCGAGATCGGCGAACTCGCCGCCCGCGTCGGCGCGCGCGTGCTGGTCGATGAGGTCTACTTGGACTCGGCGTTCGACGCCGCGCCGCGCTCGTCGTTCGGCCTGGGCGACAATTTCGTCGTCACGAGCAGCCTGACGAAAGCCTACGGCCTGAGCGGCCTGCGCTGCGGCTGGGTGGTCGCCGCGCCGGAGCTGGCGCAGAGGATGTGGCGGCTGACGGACATCTTCGGCGTGATGCAGCCGCACGCGGCGGAGCGGCTGTCGGTCGTCGCGCTCGAACACCTCGACGAGATCGCCGCCTCCTCGCGCGCCCTGCTCGCGGAGAACCGCGCGCTCTTCAACGAATTTCTCGCCGCGCGCGAAGACCTCGAAGCGCCGCCCTCCGCCCACGGCACGGTCTCGTTCCCGCGCCTCGTCGCGGGCGATCCCGAAAGGCTGTGCGCGCTGCTCGCGGAGAAGTACGAGACCTCGCTCGTGCCCGGCAGGTTCTTCGAGGAGCCGCAGCACTTCCGCGTCGGGCTCGTGCTTGAACCGGAGGATTTCCGCGAAGGGCTCGCGCGCCTCGGCTCCGCGCTCGACGAGTTGAAGGGCGCGAGATGATTAAGATCGATCCGCCGCCGATGAAGTTCGCCGCCGCGTCGAGGGCCGCGCGCCTCGTCGTCTTCGTCGCGCTCGCCGCGGGCTTCCCCGCGCTCGCGCGCGCGCAGGATCAGCCGCCGCGCGAGGAGGGGAAATTTCGCCAGCCGGAGCTGGTCGAGCTGATCAAAGTCGATCGGACCATCAAGCTCGACGTGCGCTACGCCACGGCGAACAACTTCCTCGGTCGCCCGGTTTACACAGAGGCGCGCGCCTTCCTACAGAAGCCCGCGGCGGAGGCGCTCGCGCGCGCCGCCAGGAGACTGAGGAAGGAAGGCTACGGGCTGCTCGTCTTCGACGGCTACCGCCCGTGGTCTGTGACGAAGATTTTCTGGGACGCGACGCCCGCCGACAAGAAGGAGTTCGTCGCCGACCCCGCGAAGGGCTCGCGCCACAACCGCGGCTGCGCCGTCGATCTCTCGCTCTACGATCTCAAGACCGGCAGGGAGGTCGGGATGCCCGGCGCGTACGACGAGATGACCGAGCGCTCGCACGTCAACTTCAAAGGCGGGACGGACGAGCAGCGGCGGCTGCGCGATCTCCTGCGGCGCGAGATGGAGCGGCAGGGCTTTCAGGTCTACGAGCCGGAGTGGTGGCACTTCGACTACAAGGATTGGAAGGAGTACCCGATCCTCGACATCGGCTTCTCCGAGATCGGGCGGAAGCGTTAGGGGCGACTGACGCGACCCGCCATGCCGCCCCGCTAAACGCGCTCGCCCGCCATCTGCCTGATCAGTCGCGCCAGCCGGTCGGGATTCTTCTCCCCGTTCAACTCCGCGAGCAGTTGTTCCGGGTAGTGGCGGTAGCGTTCGCCCCACCACCTCCTCATCTTCCTGTCCCGGACGCGCCAGCCCTCGCCCGCCCCGGCTTTCGCCACAAACCTATCGAACGCTTTGCCCACCGGCGGCCTCTCAGGTTTTGGGCGCGCGCCCCGCGAGCTTCGCCACCGCCTCGACGAGTTGGGCGGGCGTGACGGGCTTGGCGACGTGCGCGTCGAAGCCCGCGCCGAGCGCGGCGTCGTGATCCTCTTGGCGCGCGTAAGCGGTCAGAGCGATGGCCGGCGGCGGCGCGATGCCGCGCTCGCGGGCGCGCCCGATGATCCGCCGCATCAGCGTGTAGCCGTCCTCGACGGGCATCCCGATGTCGCTCACGAGCACGTCGAAGGCGGGCGAGTCGTCGAGCGTCGCGAGCGCCGCGGCGACCGACTCGCAGGTCTCTACGACCGCGCCGTACCGCTCCAGAGTCTTGTGCAGCATCAGGAGCGTGTCTGGATCGTCGTCGACGACGAGCACGCGCAGCCCGCCCAACCTTTGTTTCTCTTCGTCCCGCGCGCCCGCCGCGGCTGACGAGACATCTTCGTTCCTCCCCTCCCCGCCCCCCTCGGCGACCGGGGCGAGCGGCAGCCGCACGCGGAAGGTCGCGCCGTGCCCCTCGCCCCCGCTCTCCGCGGAGACGCGACCGCCGTGCAGCCCGACCAAGTGGCGCATGATCGAGAGGCCCAGCCCGAGCCCGCCGTAGGCGCGCGTCGTCGAGGCGTCGGCCTGCCGGAAGCGGTCGAAGACGAGCGGCAGGAAGTCGGGCGCGATGCCGACGCCCGTGTCGCTGACGCTGATGACCGCGTCGGAGCCATCGCGCGCGAGCGCGACCTCGACGCGCCCCTCTCGCGGCGTGAACTTCACCGCGTTCGAGAGCAGGTTCCAGACGATCTGCTGCAAACGTTCCGCGTCGCCCGCGACGACGAGCGCGCCGCCGTCGAGCGCGAGGCGCAGGGCGATACTCTTGGCCGCCGCCGCCGGGCGCATCGACTCGACCGCCGCCGTGACGACGGGCGCGAGCGGCGTCGGCTTCATTTCCAGCCGCAGCTTGCCCGTGATGATGCGCGAGGCGTCGAGCAGGTCGTCGATGAGCTGCTTCTGCGAGCGCGCGTTGCGCTCGATGGTCTGGAGCGCGTTCGCCGTCGTCTCGGCGTCGAGCCGGACGGTGCGCAGCAGCCCCGACCAGCCGAGGATGGCGGTGAGCGGCGTGCGCAGCTCGTGCGAGAGCGTGGCGAGGAACTCGTCCTTGAGGCGGTTCACTTCCCGCGCCTCGCGGTAGAGGCGCGCGTTATCGACGGCGAGCGCGGCGCGGCGCGCGAGGTCTTCGGCGAGCGCGAGGTCGGCGGGCGCGTAGCGGCGTCCCGACTCGGCGGAGGCGAAAGAGATCGCGCCGAGCGTGCGCTCGTGCGCCACCATCGGCACGATCATCGCCGAGCGCAGGTTCAGCCCGCGGACGAGCCTCAGCTTTTCCGGATCGGGGAAGGCGGCGGCGAGCGTGGCCTCGGTCAGCTCGGGGAGCAGCTCGGCGCGACCCGTGCGGATCACTTTCGCCACGCCCTCTGACGCGCCCGCGTTGACGGAGGCGCGGCGCACCGCCTCCCACACCGCCTCGACCTTCGCCGCGTCTTCGTGGGCGACGGCGACGCGCTCGATCCGCTCGCCGTCGCGCAGGTCGATGAGGCACCAGTCGGCGAGGTACGGGACGGCGAGGCGCGCGACCGACGCGAGCGTCGTCTCGTAGTCGAGCGAGGAGGCGAGCAGCTCGCTGGCGTTGGCGAGGAAGCGTTGCGCGCCCTCGGCCCGCCGCAGAGACTCCTGCGCGCGCTTGCGCACGGAGATGTCGCGCGCGCTGCCCGCGAAGTAGCGGCGGCCCCCGCGCGCGAACTCGCCGAAGGAGATTTCCAGATCAAGCTCGCGTCCCGTGCGGTGCAGTCCCGTCATCTCCACGCCGCGCCAAGAGATGTGCCGCTCGCCCGTCTCAAGGTAGCGCGCCATCCCGGCGCGCTGGGCGGGGCGCAGGTATTCGGGCATGAGCAGCGTCAGGCTCTGGCCGATCAGCTCCGCGACGGGGTGGCCGAAAATCTCCTCCGCCGCGCGGTTGGCGAAGCGTATGACGCCCCCGTCGTCGATGACGAAGATCGCGTCCGAGGCGTTCTCGGCGAGGGCGAGGAAGCGCGCGTCGGTGTCGCCCGCGCCCGCGGCGACGGCCAAGGCGTCGCCGCGCGGCGGCGCGGCCTCACCTTCGTCGCGGCGCGGCGCGCGGTTCCGTTCCTGATCGTCTCGCGTCATTCGTCAGCGATCAAAGGCGCGAACTCAAGGGCTTGCGGGCGGGGGGCTTGCGCGCGGGATTATAGATCAACTTCCGGCGGGACGCCGGAACAATTATCGCGCCGGGTCGAGCGGGAACTCGGCGGCGAAGGTGGCGCGGCGCGGGTCTGTCCCGGGCCCGGCGAAGCGCACGTCGAAGAGCTGCGCGCGCGCCGCCTCGCCGGGCGGCCGGGAGATGCGAGCCAGCGGGAAGCGGGCGAAGTCGAGGAAGATGCGCGCGCGCTCGTCGGTCGCCGCGAGCCGCGCGACGCGCGCGGCGTCCGCGCCCGAGAGTTTTTCGTGGCGCGACGCGCGCGCCTTCCACGCGTCCGCCCCGTCGGCGGTCTCTGCGAGACTCAGGTCGAAGACGTAGTCGGCGCGCTCGGTCTCGCCGACGACGCGCCAGCGCGCGGGGTTGGCGAGCGAGGGCATGGCGGCGACGCGCGCCGCCGCCTCCCCGTTCGCGCCCGCGAGTTCGCTGACTACGCCGACGCCCCGCCGCAGCGCGCCCGCGTGCGCGACGGCGAGCGCGCCCCAGTAGCAGGGCACGAGCGCGAGCGCGGCGGCGGGGGCGAGCCGCCCCAAGCGCGCGCCGAAACCTAAGCGGTGCGCGACGGCGAAGGTGAGGACGCCCGCGAGCCAGACGAAGCGCGCCGCCGCCGGCAGATCGGCGCGCACGGGCAGGAAGACGATGACCGCGGTGAGGGCCAGAGCGAACGCAGACCAGAGCGCGGTGCGCGCGCGCGTGCGCGCCGTCGCGAGGAACGCCGCGCCGCCGAGCGCGAGCCAGAGCCACGGATCGACGATGAAGACGAGATCGCCGTAGTACCACTTCCCGCTCCACGGCAGGAACGGTCGCACGCCGTAGCTGTTCGTCCAGTCGAGGAGCGGGTGCGTCGCGCTCGCGACGATGGAGGCGACGACGAGGCCGCCGAGGCGTACCCGTGGCGGCCCGCCGCGGAGCCGCGCGATCAATCTCTCGACGCCGTAAAAGACGAGCGGGATGAAGAGGGCGAGCGCGAGCGTGCCGACGACGGAGTGCGTGATGCCGCGGTGGTGTTGGAGGTAGAACCAGCGGCCCTTGAGCGCGGCGACGATGTCCGCGTCCGGCGCGTTGGCGGCGACGACGCAGACGGCGGTCGCGTAAGGCGAGGCGCGCTCCAAACCCGCCTTCGCCGCGGCGAGTCCGACGAGCGTGTGCGCCAAGTTGTCCATGGGGTGGAGGTCAGAGATTAGAGGTCAGAGGTCAGAGGTCAGTAGTCAGTAGTCAGTAGTCAGTTGCAGGATCAGTGTTTGAGACGCGCGGTGTGAAATAGCGGGTCCGGTTTCCACGACTCAACGTCGCTGCCGGGAGTCTTCACTGACCTCTGACCTCTGATCTCTAGCCTCTCGTCTAGGACGAGAGGTCGCGCGGGGGCTTGGGCGGGAGTTGGGCGTAGCGCGCTGGGTCGAGCTGTTCGAGTTTCTGATCGGCGTCGTCGGCGGCGGAGGAGGGCGCGACGGGCTTGCCGTCCTTGCCCTTCGCCTCGCGCGAGGCTTTGACGAGCTGGAAGAGGATGTCCGCCGCTTCCGCCTTCTTGCCCTGCTTTTCGAGCACGGCGGCGAGGCGCAGGTTGGCGGTCTCGACGGGGACGACGGAGTTGTCGCTCTGCGAGGCGAGGTCTTTGTAGAGCGCGGCTGCCGCGTCGTACTGCGCGTCGCCCTCGCGCGCCTGCGCGAGCGCGAACTTGGCCCACGCGGAGACCTCCCGGTCGCCGTTCTTCGTCAACGCCTCCAACTCGCCGAGGCCCTTCGCGCGGTCGACCTCAAGGAGGTTCGCGGCCTTGAAGTAGTTGGCCTGCGAGCGGTAGGGGTCGCCGTACTTGTCGGCCACCTTCTGGAACTCTTCGACGGCGCGCTGCGCCCGCTCGCGCGAGGTCGTGAAAGTCTGCGCGCCCGGTCGCGGGGGGGCGGTCGTGGGGCTCTGCGCGGAGGCGACGGGCGATTCGGCGATCTCTATGGCGCGACCGAGCGCCTGCTGCGCCTCGTTCGCCTTGCCGCCGCGCCAGCTCATCAGGGCGTAGGCGAGCGCGCCGATGACGACGAGCCCGGCGAGGCCGTAGAGCAGGGTCGTGCCGCGCCCTTCGAGGCGGTCGCCCACCCGCTCGAAGAACCCGAGCGTCTCCTCGCGGAAGCGGTCGCGCTTGATCTCGCGCGCGTGTTTTTTGCCGTGTCGTGCCACCTTATTCTCTCTCGCAACATCGCACGGGTGTGCGCGTTCTATTTATGTGAGTTGATCCCGAGCGGGAAACTCTATCGAGCGGGGCGCGGCGTGTCAAGCAGGCGCATAAAGGGCCGTCGGCGGCGCGATTGACCGTCGCGCGGGCGGGTGCTAGGCTCGCGCCGCGGGCGGCGGAGGCCCGCACGCCGCGGCGGGGAAAAGAGCCGCGACAATTCGTGGAACAGGCGGCGCGGGGCGGTGTCTAAGGGGTTGTCTCTACGGAGAGCGACCCGATTTTAGAGGGATCGCCGGGAGCCGCCGGAGGACGTTCGTGAGCTTCGTGGAACCAGTCGCCTTCCGGGCGGACGTGGAGATGGAGGTCGCCGCACCGTCGGCGCACGACTCCGCCGCCGCGCGCACCCCCGCCGAGGCGCAGTTCCTTGAACTCCTGCGCGCGGGCGACGCCGCGAGCTTCGACCGCCTCGTCTCGGATCGCGGCCCGGACGTCTACGCCCTGCTCTGCCGCCTGACGCAGGACGCCGAGGAGGCGCGCGATCTCACGCAGGAGACTTTCCTGCAAGCCTTCCGCTCCATCGCGCACTTCCGCGGCGACGCAGACCTGCGCACGTGGCTCTACCGCATCGCCGTCAATCAGGCGCGCAACCGCTGGCGCTGGTGGCGCAGGCGCAGGCGCGACGCGACCGTCTCGCTCGACGCCCCCGCGCGCGACTCGGAGCAGCCGCTCGCGGCGCGACTCAAGGACGAGCGCGTGCGCGACCCGGAGCGCGACGCGCTGGCGCACGAGCGCGAGCGCGCCCTCGACTCGGCGCTGCAAACTCTGGCGCGGCCCTACCGCGAGGCGGTCGTCCTCCGGGACGTGGAAGGCTTGAGCTACGAGGAGGTCGCCGCCGCGCTTGAGATCAGCGTCGGCACGGTCAAGTCCAGACTCTCCCGCGGGCGCGCCGAGCTGCGGCGCAGGCTCGAAGGCGTGTTGTGAAGAAGCTGTTAGCTGTTAGCTGTTAGCCAGCAGCAACAGCCGGGACTGTGGTTAACGACGCGCGGCGTTTTGGTTTTGCTGAAAGCTAACAGCTAATAGCTAACAGCTTGAAAGCTCTTTGATAGCGGACGGCTGATCCGCCCCGGCTCGAACCGAACAATCCCAGGTGCCAGTGGGTCGGGGAGGCGAGCGCGGGGCAGATGCGGCGGCGGCGTGTTCGACGAATGCGGCGCGGCGCGCGGGTTTGAGAACGAGCCAGCAACACTTGTGATCAAGGCCCGCGCGGCGCGAAGTTTCCGGCGGCCCGCCGTCCGAAGCGGATGCCCGTCGAGTCGCCTCCTCCGTGGAGGGCTCAGCCGGGGCCGATCAGCCGCCCGCTGAAAGCAGAGGTCAGAGGCTAGAGGTCAGAGATCAGTTAAGACTGATTTCACCGACCTCTGACCTCTCGCCTCTGACCTCTAAATTATGATTTGTGAGGAGACACAGAAAAGTTTCTCGTCGTACCTCGACGACGCGCTCGGCGACGAGGCGTGCGAGGCGGTCGAGGCGCACCTCGGCGAGTGCCCGTTCTGCCGGCAGCGTCTGGCGGAGACGCGCGCGGTCGTGCGCGGGCTCGCCAACCTGAGCCGCCCCGCCCCGCCCGCCGGCATGACGCGCGCCATCTCCGACGCGCTCTCGATAGAGCGCGCGGCGCGCGCGGCGCGCCCGCGCCTGCCGCTGTGGCTCGTCGCCGCCCGCTGGATCGAGCCGCGCGTGATGCCCTACACGGTCGGCGCGCTCACCTCCGCGCTGCTCTTCTTCACGCTCGCCAACGCCCTGCGCCCGCACATGCGGCTGCTGCGCGATCTGGCGCAGGCCGTGGCCGAGCCCTCGGAGAGCGCCGTGCCCGCGCCGATGGGTAACGACGCGCTCAGCCTCAACCCGTCGGGCGATCTCCTGCGCGTGATGAGCGACACGACGCGCGGCGAAGGCGACGACGACATCACCATCGTCGCCAACGTCTTCAGCAACGGCAGCGCGTCGCTCGAAGAGGTGATGCAGGCCCCGAGGGATCGGCGGATGCTCGCGCGCGTCGAGGACGCGCTGCGGCGCACGCCCGCCTTCGTCCCCGCCTCGCTCGACCGCCGCCCGCAGACCGTGCGCGTCGTGCTCTCCCTCTCGAAGGTGAACGTGCGCCAGCGCAGCTTCTGAGGCGGGGGAGGCCGGCGGCAGAAAACACGAAGACGAAAAAGGTTGACGACGAAAAAAGGGCCGGGGCTCGAACGTTCGAGCCCCGGCCCCTTTCCATTCCCTCCCCGCGCGGCGCGGGCCTTACGGCTGGCCGAAGCGGAGCCGGTACTCGATGGAGTTCATGAAGCCGTTGACCATCGAGCGGAAGTCGCCGGGGTGCGTCACGGTCAGGTGGTTGAGCCAGTCGTTGAACCCCTGCGTCTCCGGGTCGCGGCGCAGGTAGCCGAAGTACTGCATGGCGACGAAGGCCGAGTTGGCCTCAGCCGCCGAGACCTCGTCGGAGTTGGCTATCGCGCGCACGACCTGCGCCCGCGTGAGCGTCGCGAAGTTCAGGCGGGCGACGAGATCGGCCCTCGCCAAAGTCACCTTCGCCGCCTGCGACGTGTCGTCGGGCGTCGCCGGGTTGGGCGTCGTGATCTGCTGCAGGTTGTACCTGTCCATCAGGGTGTTGACGAACTGCGTGTTCGTCAGCCCGTCGTAGAGGCTCTTGAACTCCTGCCGCTGCACGAACTCGTTGACGAAGGCCGCCTTCTTCGCGAAGAACCCCGCGTTATCGACCGCCGTCAGGCTCGCCATGTCGGGGATGATCTCCGAGTAGTGCGGGAGCCGGTTGAAGGCGACGCGGTAGAAGTTGAAGACGAAGCGGCCCTTCTGCTCGAACTCCTCGGAGCGGAAGAACTTCGTCGAGACCGAGACGCGGTCGCAGTTGGCCGAGGGCGACGTGGGGCTCGAATTGAACGGGTCGGGGCAGTTGTCGAGCGTCGCCTTCCACGCGGCGAAGCCGGAGGGATCGGGCTCGCGCCCGAAGAAATCTAGGTACTGCTGGCGGACGAAGAAGTCGTTCCGGAGGATCGGGTTCGACGAGGGGGGCGGCGTCTCCGCGTCGTCCGAGACGATGCGCAGCGTCATCGAGTTCACGGGCCCGATCTGCGCGCCGCTGGTGGGGTTGGCGAGGCTGATGGAGACGTTCTCGTCGGGCTCCTTGAACACGTCGTTGATGATCGAGACGGAGAAGCTCTTCACCGTCTCGCCGGGCGCGAAGGTGAGCGTCTCGACGGCGGTCGCGTAGTCGCAGCGGGCGAAGGCGACGAAGGGCTGCGTGGTCGTGTCGTCGCAGCGCACCGCCGCGAGGTTGTCCTGCGTGCGGACGGTCGCGGCGACGGTCGAGGAGAGATCGCCCGTGCGCGTCACGTTGAGCGTCGCGCGCGTGGCCGCCTCGCCGACGGAGGCGAGCTGCAACTCGAACTGCAACGACGCGAGGGCGGCGGCGGACTGAAGCTCGTAAGCGCCGCGCCCGTAGGTCGCGACCTGAATCTTGCCCGCCGCGTTGACGGCGAAGCCGGAGACGGGCGCGGGCGGCATCCCGTTGTTGAACGTCTCCCACGCGCCGCCCGCCGTGGTCGAGCGGAAGACGCCGATGTCCGTGCCCGCGTAGACGACGTCCGGGTTCGCCGGATCGATGATGAACGCGGTGACCGGCACGTTCGGGAGCCGGCTCGCGGGATCGCTCCCGCTCAGGTCCGCCCAGCTCGCGCCGAAGTTCGTGGTTTTGAAGACGTGGCCGGAGCCGAAGCCGCTGACGGTGAGGTAGGCGGTCGCGGCGTTCGACGGATCGACCGTGATGCTCTCGATGGTGCGGTTGGGGAGGCCGGCGGTCACGTCCGTCCACGTCGCGCCGCCGTCCTGCGAGACCATGGCGCGCCCCGTCGCCGAGCCCGTGTAGATGACCTGCGAGGGCGAGTAGCCGGTGTGCGCCACGCCGATGGCGTTGAGCACGTCGCCGCCGCCCTTCGTCAGATCGGTCGCGCCGCCGGGGGCGTTCCAGACCGGCGTCTGGAACGCGTCGTAGTAGTTCGTGCTGACGAAAAGTTTCCACGTGCCGAAGTAGACCGCGCCGTCCACGCCGTTGCCGGTGAAGGGCGGGTAGAAGGCGATGCGCGGCGCGTCGGTGGGCTCGCCGAACGTCGTCTCGTCGGTGCGGCGGCTGAACTGTTCGGTGCGCGAGCCGTTGGCCTGAAAGCGCCACCAGCGGATCGTGCCGAAGACGTAGGTGGTGAAGACGACGCTGGGGTCGGCGGAGCTGATGACGGGGTGCCCGCCGTCGCCCTCTGCGAACTCCGCCCACCCGTTGCCTCCGAAGGCGCGCACCTGCGTGCCGTTGTCCTGCGCGCCCGCGACCGTGAAGTTGGGGTTGGTCGGGTGCGCCGCGATGCCGACGAACTGCGAGAGCGAGAGGCTCGCGTTGAGCGACGTGAAAGCGGGGACGCCGGGGCCGGGCGAGACGCCGCCCGTCGTCGACTTCGAGATGCCGCCGTCGTTGCCGATGTAGATCGTGTTCGGATCGGCGGGCGAGAAGGCGAAGCTGTGCTGATCGGGGTGCGAGGTCGAGCCGAAGGGGTTGTAGCTGAAGCCCGTGCCCGAAAAGTTTTTCGTCAGGCCCGTCCACGTCGCGCCGCCGTCCGTGCTCTTGTACACGTCGCGCGTGCCGACGTAGATCGTGCTCGGGTTCGACGGGTCGGCGTAGACGTAAGAGTTGTAGCCGAACTGGCCGGAGTCGATGCTCGACGCGATGCTGGCGTCCGTCCACGTGCCCGCGTCGCCGCCGGTCGCGCTCGTCGCCAGCCGCAGCGGGCCGCCGCGCACGCCCGTGACGGCGTAGACCCGGTTCGGATCGGACGTGGTGGCGACGCGCACGTCGGACGGGCAGCCGCTGAAACTCGGCGAGATGCAGGTGCCGAACGGCGCGGCGTAGACCTTCGTCCACGTCTGCCCGGCGTCGGTCGACTTGAAGACGCCCGCCTGCGCCGAAGCGCCGCCCGGCGCGTTGCCGTTGTCGTCGTCGACGAGCGTCATCCCCAGATAGATGACGCCCGGGTTCACGGGGTCGATGGCCATGTCGCGCGGCCTGCCGGAGATGGTGCGCGACCACGTCGCGCCGCCGTCCGGCGAGACGAAGAAGCCGTTGCGGAAGAGCGTGTTCGCCGAGGGGGTCGTGTCGTTGTAGCTGTTCGGGATGACCTTCGTGGCCTGCGACAGGTAGAGGCGGTTCGGATCGTTGGGCGCGACTTCTAGCTCCGCGGTCGTGCCCAAGCCCCCGAGCGACGACGCGGAGACGACGTTGACGCGCGCCCACGTCGCCCCGGCGTCGACCGACTTGAGGACGCCCGATCCCATGTAGCCGTTGCCGATGTCGCCCATCCCGGCGTAGACGATGTTCGTGTTGCTCTTGGCGAAGGCGATGGAGCCGACGGCCAAGTCGACCTGAGAGTCGCTGACGGGCGTGAAGGTCGCGCCCGCGTCAGCCGAGCGCCAGATGCCGCCGGTCGCCGTGCCGACGAGGATGACGTTCGCGTCGTCGGGCTTGACGGCGATGGTGTTGATGCGACCGCTCGTGAGGCCCCAGTTGTTCGGGAACTTCGGCGTCGTCGGCGCGGGGCCTATCGGCTGCCACTGCGACGCGGTCGCCGACGCGATGCTGCGGCCCCGGCTGTCCTTCGTCAGCCCGCCCTTCGGGCGCGACTCCCAGGCGAGGCGGCGCGCGTCCGGCGGCAGCTCGCCGAAGGGGTAGCTGCGCTTGAAGTTGAACCAGTCCTCGCGCTTCTGCACGTCGCCTTCGCCTTCAACGCCTTCGCCGTCCGACGGCTCGTAGAACCTGTCAGACGCTTCGGCCCGCGCCCCCTCCTCGCGGGGCGCGGGGCGGCGAGACTTCGCGCCCCGCTTGGCGGTCGCGGCGGCGGCGCGCCTCTTCGGCTTCGGGCGCGGCCCGGCTGCGGCCCGCGAGGCGAGCGGCGCGAGGGAGCCGACGAGCAGCGCGAGCGTGAACAGCGCGGGGAGGGCGGCGCGCGGGATGCGGCGCGCGGGGGAGTGGTAGGTGTTCACTCGTGTCTCCTCAAACGAAGGTGAGCGCGATGCGCGCGCGCGCGACGGGCGGGGCGCGCTTACGGCGCCGGGGCTCGCAGCCGCCCCGCGCGCGGGGCCGAACTTATCTCGGGCCGACAAGAGCGCGCCCGGCCACGATTGGCCGGGCGCGCCGTCGAGCTACTGGGGGCCGAACCTGAGACGGTATTCGATGGAGCTGACGAACCCGTTGACCATCGAGTGGATGTCGTTCGGGTTGGCGTTGATGGTTCGCAGCCAGTCGTCGTAGCCGCCCTGATCGGGATCGCGCCTGAGGTAGCCGAAGTACTGCATGGCGACGAAGGCGGAGTTGAACTCGGCCTTCGCGACCTCGTCCGAGCCCGCGACGGCGCGCACGAGCTTCGCGCGCGTGAGCGCGCCCGTGTTCATCATGCCGACGAGATCGGCGCGCGTGAGCACGACCTTCTGCGACGTGTCGTCGGGCGTCGCCGGGTTCGGCGTCGTGATGGACGGGAGCGCGTAGCGATCCATCAGCGCGTTGACGAGCTGCGTGTTGCTCATCCCGATGTAGAGGCCGGTGAACTCATCCCGCCCGATCCACGCGTCGGTGAAGGCGGCCTTCTTGGCGACGACCTCGGCGGTCGAGACGCCCGTGATGCTGCTCATGTCGGCGACGATCTCGGAGTAGCGCGGCAGGCGCCCGAACGAGACCTTGTAGAAGTTGAAGACGAAGCGGCCCTTCTGCTCGAACTCGGTCGAGCGGAAGAAGCCTGCCGAGACGGAGGCGCGGTCGCACTTCTGATCGCCGGGCGCGCAGTTGTTGAGCGTGCCGACCCACGCCGCCATGCCGTCGGCGTCGGGCTCTCTGGAGAGGAAGTCGAGGTACTGCATCCTGACGAAGAAGGTCGGATCGAGGCTCGGGTTCGCGCCCGTCTGCCCCGGCGCTTCGTTCGAGAGGATGGAGATCGTCGTGGTGCTCTGCGCGCCGATGGACGTGCCCGAGCCGCCGCCGAGCGTCACCGCGACGAACTCGGTCGGCTCGCCCCACGCGTCGTCGACGAGCGGGATGTTGACGGTCTTCGTGGTCTCGCCGGGCGCGAAGGTGACGGTCTGCACGGTCGTCGCGTAGTCGCAGCGCGCGAAGGCGACGTTAGGCGCGCTCGCCGTGTCGTCGCAGCGGATGGCGCGCTGGTCGTCGATGGTGCGGACGACGACGGACGAAGTGAAGCTGAGGATGCCGCTGCGCGTGACGGTGACGGGCACGCTCGGGCTCGTCTCGCTCGCCACCGCCGAGGCGGAGGCGAACTGCACGCTCGTCCCGACGGGCGGGGGCGTCGGCGTCGGCGTCGAGCCCGTCAGAGTCCAACTGAGCGCGATGCTGCCGTCGTCGGCGACCGAGTTGCCGTTTTGCAGGTAGCCGTCCACGGCGATGCGGTAGGTCGTCCCGGCGACGGCGTTGAAAGACACGAGGCTGGTGTGATCGCTCGCGGACTGATCGTCGCTCTTGGCGGCGACGGGCGTGAGCGCGCCGACGCCGGAGCCGGTGTAGACGCCGAGCACGGTGTCGAAGTCGCTGCCGCCGCCGAGCGCGCCCGCGCCGGTGGTGAAGGTCGCCGGGCCGCTCGCGGGGGCCTGCCAACTGTACCAGACGGACTTGCCGCCGGGGTTGCCGTCGGGCGAGTGGCTCGGCTCGCCCAGCTCCTTCGTCGCGCCGGCGTTCGTGCCCGTGACGCGCCCGCTCGTGCCGCCGAGCGCCTGCGCGCTGGCGAAGTTGTCGTTGGCGGGCGGCGGGGGCGGCGGCGTCGGAGTCGCCACCGGGCACCCAGAGCACCAGCCGATGTCTTTGAGTAGGGAGAACGTCAAATCCTGTGGCAGCGTCACGCTGTGCGTGAGGTTGCCGCTGTTGTTCGGCTCCATGAGCTGGTTGGGCGTTGCGACCGTGTCCCAGTGCGAGACCGAGGAGCCCGCCTTGATCGGGTTAGGCGCGTACACCCGCGGGTGACCGGCTGCGTCTCTTCCCGAAGAGAGGATGCCGGCGTCGGCTAACACTTGCGGGCCGTTCCACACCAAGTTGCCGCTGTTGACGGCGGAGGCGACGCGCTCGCTGTCGATCATCTGGGGCCAAGTCTTGCCCGTGCTGTTATCGAGGAGGAACCTGTCGAAGATGCTGGGGAAGCCGCCGCTCGTGCCCCCGAACAGCGCGCCGGTCTCCTCGTCGGTGAAGCTCTGGAAGCCGAGCCCGTGGCCGAACTCGTGCAGGAGCACGGTCACCAAGTCCACGCCGGTAGACCCGTGGTTGTTGTCGAGCCCGTAGTACCAATGAAGGCTGGTCAGACATTCGCTCGTGCCGACGCTCAGGTTGAACTGCGCGTGTATCTCCGGGGTCGCGCCGTTGCGATCCGTGCCCGAGAGGGCGTTGGCGAGGGCGACGGGATACCAGGTGTTGGAAACGGGCGCGCCCGTAAAGTTGCGGAACACCGTCGTCGTCCCGGCGAAGCCGAGCGTGCCCGCGGTGGGCGAGCAATCCTGCGCCGCCCAGCTCGCGTCGATGACGATGGCCGGGCCGCTGGTGATGGTCGCGCCCCAGATCGCGGCGGCCTGCTGGAAGGCGATGAGCCTCTGCTGCCCGACGGTGGTGCCCGAGTTGCCGCCCACCGGGGCGGCGGGCGTCGTGTCGTTGAAGCCGACGCCGGGGGCGTCGGTGTTCTGGATGATGATGTTGGCAGACCCGAAGGCGGTGGACGAGCAGATCAGCCCCGCCAGCAGGGTCAGCAGAATAACCGGGAATCTCTTAAGAAGCTTGCTCATCTTTTAATTCTTGATCTTCGTCTGCGCCGGTTTGGGTGAGGTGTTCGGGGTCTCTTCCCCGCCTACGGGTTGCGCGCCGCCGCCGAGGAACCCGCTCGCGGCTTTGGGGCTATTGACGCAGCCCTGAACGACCTTGCCGCTCTTGTCCACCTTGGCTACGATCACGTTCTGGAAGTGGTTATCCAGATCGACCGACACAGACCCGTCGGCATGCTGGACTTCTTTCAGGCCGTCGGCGGACGTGTTGAGCAACGGCTTGAGTTCCGCGGCCAATTTCCGGGCCTCTTCGGGGCTGATTTCCTGAGCCTGACCATCGACCTGAGCCGCCTGCCCGGCGGTCGTCGCCGTGGCGAGATTCTTGCCCGCTTTGTTAGCCACCACAGGTTTCCCCTCTGCGCCGGACGGTTCTTGAAGTTTGGCGCTTTGCCTCGAAGCGACCGCCGCCGCCCCGGCGGCCAGTGCAGCCGTCACCAGAAGGATGGCGACCGTTAACAAACTCCGGAATCTCTTGGAAGAGCCCTTCACTGTTTCAGCATCTTTTCTCATCGCGTTACCTCTGTGGTGCCGTCTTAGCGGAAGTTTCCGCGGGTGACCGCCGCGGCTTCGTGCCCGACGAACGGAGCGCGCGAACAAATACGGATTGTCTGGAGCAAGAAGTGTTGCCGCCGGTCGGGGGTGGGACCGGAGGGCGTTCGTACGATGACTTTTACAAGGGAGAGCTGATAACCGAAACCCGCCTTGGTAGGAGCCACGTAATCGCCCGAAATTAGAAGCCGCGAGGGCCGTTTCGGATGCCTGCGAGGGGGGCGAAAGAGCCCGGAAATGCGGCTCCCCGCGGTCGGGGCAACGCCCGCCCCGGCACTCCGAACTGTAAGCGCGGGCGCGGCCTCAGTCAAGAAGTTTGAGACCGGCGGAAGGCCGACGCCGGGATCGCCCGCCGCCAACATTTTCATTGACTTTTTCGCCGAATGGCAATAGTCTGCCCGCGTTCAAACACGGGTGACGCATCTCGCACCTCGCACTCTATCGCCTCATGCGAATCGTCTCGACGCAGCACCGCTACTAACTTTCACGAACGAGCAAGCGGCACGGTTCACCGGGCACTCAGTAATTCGTCTCCTCATCGTCCGTCTTTCTCCGCATAAGGGTTGCGTCCTCCCGACGCCTCGCGACGGGAACGCAGGCGCAGAAACGACGTTCGGCTAACACTTCATACCCGGCTGTCGGCGGTCTGAACAGCCCCGATCCTCAAGCGCACTGATTTTCCCTCCCCGCGACCTCGCGCGGGGCCTCTCGCAACCTTCTTCGCCGCGCGGCGACTCACGCGCGCGGCGATTGAGATGTTAAACCCGACACCCTAGCCGACTCTCCTTCCGAAGAGCCGATCCCGGTAACCGACGTTCCCCTTGGGTCGCCCCTCGTCCGCCCAAGTTATTGGAGGAGATAGTATGAAGCTGCTGAAACTCATCATGCTGGGCTGCTTCGCAGCCGCGTTCGTCCTGCCCGCCACCTTCACGCGAAGGGTCGAGGGGCAGACCGAAGCCCCGACGGGCTTCGACACGACTAACGGTCTGGTGCCGCAGGGCACGCCCGTCGTCGAGGGCGTCGATCCGACGCGCACCACCTTCACTGGCCTCAGGGCCATCTTCGAGGAGCGCGACGCGGTCGCCGACGGCCTCGGCCCCGTCTACAACGCGCAGTCCTGCGCCGAGTGCCACCAGAACCCCGTGACGGGCGGCATCAGCCAGATCACGGAGCTGCGCGCCGGACACCTCGACGGCGCGGGCACCTTCGTCGACGCGGCGGGCGGCTCGCTCATCAACGACCGCGCCACCAACGCCAACATACAGGAGCGCGTCCCCTCGACCGGCGACGACATCCGCACCTTCCGCACCTCGCTGAACACGCTCGGCGACGGCTTCGTCGAGGCGATTGACAGCAACACCATCGTCGCCATCTCCAACAACCAGCCCGCCGGGATGCGCGGGCAGGTCATACAGGTGCCGGTCGCCGAGGCGGGCGGGGCGCTGCGCGTGGCTCGCTTCGGCTGGAAGAACCAGCAGGCTTCCCTGCTCTCCTTCTCGTCCGACGCTTACCTGAACGAGCAGGGCATCACCAACCGCTTCAACCTCGTCGAGAACACGTCGAACGGCAGGTTCGTCGGCTTCGGCTCCGGCTTCGACCCCGTCGCCGACAACACGCCCTGCGCCGACATCCCCAACACCACCTGCGGCGAAGACCCCGAGGACGACATCTCGGCTTTCGCCGCCTTCATGCGCGCCACCCGCGCCCCCGCGCGCGACGCGACGATCCAGAACAGCGCGGACGCCGTCGCCGGATCGCAGCTCTTCGATCAGGTCGGCTGCAACATCTGCCACGTCCGCAACATCACGACCGCGCCCGCCGGCACGTCCATCAACGGCGGCGCGTTCACCGTCCCCGCCGCCCTCGGCAACAAGATCATCCACCCGTTCGGCGACTTCCTGCTGCACGACGTGGGCACGGGCGACGGCATCGTGCAGAACGGCGGGGCGTCCACGCGCAACAAGGTGCGCACCGCGCCGCTCTGGGGCGTGCGCTCGCGCGACCGCCTGATGCACGACGGCGAGTCGCTCACGCGGTCGGAAGCGATCCTGCGCCACGCGGGCGAGGCGACCGGCGTCATCAACAGCTACCGCGCTCTCTCGGTCACGCAGCGTAACCAGATCGCCACCTTCCTCAACTCGCTGTAAAACTTGCGGCGGCGAGGGCGTCACTCAACGCCTTGACCAGAGGGCCCGCCCGGGCCGCGCAGCCCGGGCGGGCCCTCTGCCTTGATCGGGCAGGACTTCGAGTATTACAAAGACCCCCGACAGATGGAGAGCACACGAATGAACCAGCGGCTGACAAACTCCCGCAGTCTCCGGCCCACGAGCGCGATCATCCTCGCGCTGTCCGTCTCCGCGCCGCTGCTGTTCGCGGCGTGCGCCGACAAGCGCGGGCGGACGGAAGTGACCGCGCAAACGCCGACGCCCGCGCAGGCGCAGAACACCAACGCGACCGAGGCGGCGCAAGCGCCGTCGCCCGCCGCCCCCGCGACGCCCGCGCCCAAACCGCCGCAGGCTTCCGAAGTCAGCGACAAGCTCGCGCGCATTTTTCAGGGCGCGGTGCAGATCGACGCGGCGCGCGGCGGCGCGGTCGTCGGCGACTTCAACGGCGACGGCTCGGAGGACGTGGCGGTCGCCGTCAAACCCGCGGCTGACAAGATCGAAGAGATCAACAGCGAAGTGGCGAATTGGATTCTCGGCGATCCGCAACGGGTCGCCGCGCCCGACCCGAAAGAGACCGTGCGGCGTCTGCCCGCAGAGGAGCGCGTCAAAATCAACGCGGGCGACGCGCTGCTCGCCGTCGTCCACGGCTACGAGCAGGGGGGCTGGCGCAACCCCGCCGCGCAGCAATCGTACCTGCTCAAAAACCCCGCCGGTCGGAGCCCGCGCGTGGAGTCGAAGCAGGACGCCGCGGGCGAGTTCAAAGCGATCACCACGCACCTGCACGGCGACATCATCCGCGAGGACGCGGGCGGCACGCCGGGCTTCGTCTACTGGACGGGCGGGAAGTACGCATGGTTCGCCCCGCGCGGCAAAACGCGCTGACGCCGAGGAACCGGCGACGCGGTTAAGGGCGCAGAATCAACGCAGAGTTTAGGCAAAACTCCCCGCGCCCCCTCCGCGCCCTCCGCGTCCGTGCGGCGAATCTTCCTCACGCAACGCTCAGGATCGAACTGACCCGCGGCCCGCAAGCGCACATGCTTGACGCTCGCCGCACACCGTGTTAGGTTTTTCGCCTGCGTTAAAAAATAGTTTTCGGCGTCGATTTTTCTCTCGCGCGAGAGTTCAGGAGACACGCTTGACCGCCGCCCCAGCCCTCAAACAGACGCCCCTGAACGCCGCGCACCGGCGGCTCGGCGGTCGCATGATCGACTTCGGCGGGTGGGACATGCCCGTGCAGTACCCCGCGGGCACGGTCGAGGAGCACCTGCGGACGCGGCGCGCCTGCGGCCTCTTCGACGTCTCGCACATGGGCGAGATCGAGGTGCGCGGCCCGCAGGCCATCCCCTTCGTCAACCGCATCTGCTCGAACGACGTGACGAAGCTCGCCGACGGTCAGGCCCACTACTCCGCCATCACCACGCCCGAGGGCACGGTCGTCGACGACCTGCTCGTCTACCGCTTCGCCGAAGATCACCTGCTGCTCGTCGTCAACGCCTCGACCACGCCGAAGGACTGGGCATGGATCAACGCGCACCGCGAGGGCGAGCAAGTCGAGCTGAAGAACCGCAGCGCGGACTACTGCCAGATCGCCGTGCAGGGCCCCGAGGCCCTGCGCGTCCTCCAGACTTTGACCGAGACGCCGCTCGAAGAGATCAAGTACTACCACTTCCGCGAGGGCGAGGTTGACGGCGTGCCCTCGATCATCTCGCGCACCGGCTACACGGGCGAGGACGGCTTCGAGGTCTACGCCGCCGCGGGCGAAGCCGGGCGGCTCTGGGAGCGAATCCTGGAGGCGGGGGCCTACGGCACGGCGGAGGGCATCCTCCCCTGCGGCCTCGCCGCGCGTAACACGCTCCGGCTCGAATCGGCGATGGCCCTCTACGGCCACGAGATCACCGAAGAGACGACGCTCCTCGAAGCCAACCTCGGCTGGATCACCAAGCTCGACAAGGGCGACTTCATCGGTCGCGACGCCCTCGCGCGCCAGAAGGAAGAGGGCCTGACGCGCAAGCTCGTCGGCTTCGAAGTCGCCGAGCGCGGCATCGCCCGCGACGAGCAGGACGTTCTGGTGGGCGGCGAGCGCGTCGGTCGCGTCACCTCCGGCAGCCCCGCGCCGTTTTTGAAGAAGAACATCGGCATGGCGTACGTCCCCGCCGAGTACGCGGGCGTAGGACAGGAGATACAGATCGACGTGCGCGGACGCGCCGTCGCGGCGCGCGTCGTGCCCACGCCCTTCTACAAGAGGAAGAAATGAGCTGTTAGCTGTCAGCTATTAGCTGTTAGCTTTCAGCAATAACATCCGGCCACTTTCCGGCTAACGGCTAACGGCTGACAGCTAACAGCTAAGGAGCACCATGGCGAACATCCCGGAAGATTTGCACTACAGCAAGGATCACGAGTGGATCAGGGTCGAGGGCGAGGCGGGCACGGTCGGCATCACGGATCACGCGCAGCACTCGCTCGGCGACGTGGTCTACGTCGAGCTGCCGAAGGTCGGCGACAAGTTCATGGCGCACGAGTCGTTCGGCAACGTCGAGTCCGTCAAGGCCGTCTCCGAGCTGTTCTGCCCCGTCTCCGGCGAGATCACCGAGGTCAACGACGCGCTTCAGGACGAGCCGGAGAAGGTGAACACCGACCCTTACGGCGCGGCGTGGATGATCAGAATCCGCATCGAGGACAAGGGCGCGGTCGACAAGCTGATGAGCGCCGCCGAGTACGAGGACTACATCAAGGCCGAAGCCGAGTAAGCTTTCCCCGAGCGAGGAGCTGCTAAGAACTTGCGCTACATTCCCAACTCGCCGGAGGAGCGCCGGGAGATGCTGCGCTCCGTCGGTCTCGAATCGCCCGAAGAGCTCTTCTCGACGATCCCGGCTGACGTCCTCTTGAAAGATTTGCTCGGCGTGCCCGCCGCGCTCTCCGAGATGGAGCTGCTCGCGCGCTTCGAGAGCCTCGCCGCGCAGAACTCGGCAGCCGCCCGCCCCTCCTTCCTCGGCGCGGGCGCTTACTCGCACTACTCGCCGACCATCGTCGACGCGCTCATCCAGCGCTCGGAATTCTTCACCGCCTACACGCCCTACCAGCCCGAAGTCTCGCAGGGCACGCTGCAAGCGATCTTCGAGTTCCAGACCTTAGTCTGCCAGCTCACGGGCATGGAGGTCGCCAACGCCTCGATGTACGACGGATCGACCGCGCTCGCCGAGGCGGTGCTGATGGCCGAGCGCGTGACGCGCCGCCGCAAGGTGATCGTCTCGCCCGCACTCCACCCCGAGTACCTGCGCGTCGCCGAGACCTACGTCGAGCACGCGGGCGTCGAGCTTCGGCGCGGGGGCTTCGACGAGGGCACGGGGCTCTCGAATTTCGACGGGGCGATGATCGACTCCGAGACCGCCGCGCTCGTCGTGCAGTCGCCCAACTTCTTCGGCTGCGTCGAGGACGTCGGGCGGCTCGCCGAGGTGGCGCACAAGGCGGGCGCGCTCCTCGTCATCTGCGTCACCGAAGCGATCTCGCTCGCGATGCTGAAGTCGCCGGGCGCGTGCGGCGCGGACATCGTCGTCGCGGAGGGCCAGTCGTTCGGCGTCCCGCTCTCCTTCGGCGGCCCCTACCTCGGCCTCTTCGCGACGCGGGAGCGTTACGCGCGCCAGATTCCGGGCCGGCTCGTCGGCGTCGCGCACGACAAGGAGGGGCGGCGCGGCTTCGTGCTCACGCTCGCCACCAGAGAGCAGCACATCCGGCGCGAGAAGGCGACCTCCAACATCTGCACCAACGAGGGGCTGATCGCGCTCGCCGCGACCATCTACCTTGAGACGATGGGGCGGCGCGGCCTGCAGGAGGTGGCCGCGCAGTGCGCGCAGAAGGCGGCCTACGCCGCGCGCCGCATCGCCGAGATCGAAGGCTTCTCGCTCCCCTACTCCGCGCCGCGCTTCAACGAGTTCGTCGTGCGCGCCCCCGTCGCCGCCGACGGCTTACTCGAACGCGTCGCCGGCGAACACAACATCACCGGCGGCCTCGCGCTCTCGCACTACTTCCCCGAACGCCCCAACGATCTCCTCGTCTGCGTCACCGAGACCAACAAGCGCAGCGAGATCGACGCGCTCGCCGCCGCGCTGAAAGAACTGACCGCATAAGTCGGAGGTCTGAGGCCCAACGTCCGGAGCTTTGAATCCCGACGCTGAGCCTCAGACCTCCGGCTTTGGACATCAACGATGCCATCGAACACGCCGAAAGCCTCGACCCACATCACGCAGAACGAGTCGCTCATCTTCGAGCGTTCGCAGACCGGGCGCACGGGCTACCGCCTGCCCGCGCTCGACGTCGACGAGACGCCGCTCGACGAGTTGATCCCGGCGGCCTTGCGCCGCGAAGACGATCTCGCCGGGGTGCCCGAAGTCTCCGAGGTCGACGTCGTGCGCCACTTCACGCGCATCTCGACGTGGAACTACCATATAGACCTCGGCATGTACCCGCTCGGCTCCTGCACGATGAAGTACAACTCGCGCCTCAACGAGCGGGTGGCGCGCATACGGGGCTTCGCCAACCTCCACCCGCTCGCCCCCGGGCGCGACTCGCAGGGCGCGCTGCAAGTGATCTACGAGTTGCAGCAGCACCTCGCGGAGATCACGGGCCTGCCCGGCGTCTCGCTGCAACCCGCCGCGGGCGCGCACGGAGAGATGACCGGCGTCATGATCATCCGCGCTTACCTCGACGCGCGCGACGGCGCGGGCGAGGAGACGCGCCGCCACGTCATGCTCATCCCCGACTCGGCGCACGGCACGAACCCCGCGTCGGCCCACCTCTCCGGCTTCACCGTCAAGACGGTGCGCTCGACGCCCGAAGGCCAGACCGACCTCGGCGCGCTGCGCGAGCTGTGCGCGTCGAACGACGTGGCGGGCCTGATGCTGACGAACCCGAACACGGTCGGGCTCTTCGAGAAGAACATCAGGGAGATTTGCGGGATCGTCCACGACGCGGGCGGGCTCGTCTACATGGACGGCGCGAACATGAACGCGCTCGTCGGCTGGGCGCGCCCCGGCGACATGGGCGTGGACGTGATCCACCTGAACCTGCACAAGACTTTCTCGACGCCCCACGGCGGCGGCGGCCCCGGCTCCGGCCCCTGCTGCTGCACGAAGGAGCTTGAGCCCTACCTGCCCGTCCCGCGCGTCGTCCGCCGCGACGAAGGGTTCGCGCTCGACTACGACGCGCCGCGCTCCATCGGTCGCGTCAAAGCCTTCTTCGGCAACTTCGGGATGCACCTGCGCGCCCTCTCCTACATCCTCACGCACGGCCCCGACGGCCTGCGCGAGGCGACCGAGGCCGCCGTCCTGAACGCCCGCGTCATCGCGCACGAGCTGACGGGCGACTACGACCGGCCCTTCGCCGATCCGCCCATGCACGAGGTCGTCTTCACGGACAAGCGGCAGGGGCGCAAGGGGGTCAACACGCTCGACATCGCCAAGCGCCTGATCGACTACGGCTTCCACCCGATGACGATCTACTTTCCCCTGATCGTGCAGGGCGCGATGCTCATCGAGCCGACCGAGTCGGTCGGGCGGCAGGAGATACAGCAGTTCGTCGAGGCGATGCGCGCCATCTCGCGCGAGGCGCAGGAAGACCCCGACCTCGTCCGCAACGCCCCGCACACCACCCGCATCGGTCGCCTCGACGAAGCCGCCGCCGCCCGCAAGCCCGTCCTCCGCTGGCAGCCCGACGAGAAGGCCGCGACCGCCTAACGGCGCGGCTCAACGAGCCCTCAAAACAGCTCTTCACAAGATGTGAGCAGCCGCGCAGAATTTACCGCGCGGCTGCTCCTCTTTTATGCGGGCTGTCGCCAAACTCCGCCACGTCCGTCGATACAAAGCTAACCAGGCCCTCGCGCATCAGGATTAAAGAACCGTCTAAATCCCCGCCGTCAGAGCCGCCTAATTGAACATGACTTGATGCTAAACCGTTGGTGTCGAACGCCGTCGGTTGAGGTGTCGGCAGATTAGACGGCGGAATGGTCGTAATATATTACGGCATTTAGGGCGGATGCTTTAAATTATGCGCTTCTTCGAGCGAGGTGGGTTCTAGGAATTTATTGACAGATTTGTTGTGAGAGGTGATTCTTATGACCTAACCTTTGTCACTTCTATGTGAGGGATTATGAATTTTTTTATGACAATGCGTGGCCGCATGATAATTCTATGCGCCACGTTCATTCTCTTGGGATTTTTGTATTTCTCGCCATCGGTAAATTTGTCCAAGAACTTTCGAGCTAGCAATCCGCGTCCAACACATCCGGTAGAAGCTGCCGACGCAAAGAAACTGTTGGAATTGGAGTTTAATAAAACTGTTGAGGAGATAAAGTTTCTACTTCAACTACAGGACACTTGGTATAACTATAAATACCTATTTATCGGCGCGATGCTCGCTCTTCTGCTCGGACAGGCAGGTCTGGTTAAGTATCTTGACGAAACTTCACCTAATCAAAACATAAAATCGCTTAAAGAAATTCTCTCTAGCGGGTTGATTTATCTTACCGTCACTTTTGCATGCGTAATCTGTGTAATGATTGATATGCATATTCGCCGGCATATGCTCTCAATTCAGTATTTAGGGCTGTGGATTTACTATTACGCAGAGCCGGCTTATTTAGGAAACACCCCTGATGCAAGCGGCTTCCTACCTTGGGAAACTTTCCTGCGCCAAGAATTCCTCGAAGGGTCAAAGCCTTTTTACATACATATCTGGGAAGGGCTACATAGAATTGCGCTTAGCACCCAACTACATTTTCTTTCAACTGCAACTTATTTGCTTTACACAATACTTTTTCAGCAGATGTGTCTGGACTTTCCCAATTGGAGAGATAGCCTTCTGAAAAACAAGAGCCAAAGTGAAGACAATATTCCCGTATTAGCTCAAAGCAGAAAAATGATTATCTTCCTTGGCTTTATTTTCGTTCACCTTTCGACTTTAAGTTTAACTCTAATTATTCATTCGGTAAGCAAACAGTATGAAATTCAACTCTTCCCATTCGACTATAAAAGTAATGGTTGGGTGGCTTTCAGTTATTACTCAATTTTTTGGGTGCTAACTGTGGCACCTAGTATGCCGTTTTTGATTTTTCTTTGGCAGCAGCGGAATGAGTCTCAAATTCCGGTAACTCCTTTGTCTGAACAGGGCTTAACAACATAGGACGCATTATTCCTCCAGCGTGCGCACAACAACTCATTCAACCCGGTGCCCCGATAACATGATTTTCATGATGCCTCCTCCGATGCAAATTGTTGTCGGCGCTCGGCGCGGCTTAATTCGAGCGTTAGGCGAGTCAGCCCGGTCAAAGGTATCAACGAGGATTATGAGAAATCATATCTATGGGAGAGAGCGGCAAATGGCTGACGCACGACGATCAGAGAGAGCTGTTTGAAATCCTCGTCGCGGTCGGCCTGAACATCCTCTTCCTCGCGCTCGTCGCGCCTTTGCTCTGGGCTCTGGGTAGCCCCTCGGCGGCGCTCCGGCTGGCTAAGGGCTACGCCGTCCTGTGGGCCGCCAGTCTCGTGGTCGGCGCGACCGTCTTGCTGGCGCAGCGGCTCTTCCGGGTGAACTTGTACGATCACCCCGACGCCTACGTGAACTCGAACCTCGCCGCCAGTTGCCTCCTGCAGGTGGGGTGGTCGGCTTTCGCCGCGCAGACCGTTCACGCATTCGCCGCGGGCGCGACGGCGTGGCTCGCGGTCGTCTTGTACCTCGTCGGCCTCCTCTCGTGCCTCGTCGCCTTCTTCGCGGTCTCTTCGTTCTATCAGGGACACGTCTACAAGCTGATCAGCCTGCCCCTCTCTCTAGTCGGCTTCGCGGTGTTCAGCGTGTGGCGCGCGAGCGGGCGCGCGCTGTTCGGGTGGCTCTTCGATCTTTTTTGAAGGGCCGACGCCGCGACGCGCCGACAAAATCCATGACACGGGCGCGGGAAGTGGTTTATCTTTCCACGTCCACGACGCGCCCGCCGACGCTTGCGCCGGGCGCCACCCGCTCTACGAAGATCGGAGATCGAGGAGAGGCTCAGTTCATGAAGATTAGTAGAAACCTCCTGACTTGCATCTGCGCGTTGACGGCGCTCTCTTTGACGGGCTGCAAAGGCGACGGCAAGAGCGCGCGACCGACTTCGCCATCGACCAACGCGTCTTCCGCGACCGCGCCGACACCCGTGTCCGCGGGCGGCGGAGGCGCGACGGGGGTCGAGAAGGTAAAACCCGCGCCCGGCACGGGCAACGTGCAGGGGAAAGTCCTCTACAACGGCAAGCCGGTCGAGAACATCGAGGTCAAGCTGTGCGAAAAGTTCAACCGGTTCTTCGGCGGCTGCGGCGACGGGAAGACCTACACGGCGCGGACGGACGCGGGCGGCGAGTACGTGATCGCGAACGTCGAGCCGAAGGTGTATGAGGGTTTGATGGCGCGCGTCTTCGACACGGACTCGTACCAGTTTGCGACGACGGGGATCGGCGGGCTCAGCACGGCCAAGTACGAGGTCTCCGCGGACAAGACCCTCTTCGTCGAGCCGACCAACCTCTTCAAAGACGATCTGAAGCTGCTCAACCCCAAGGCGGGCGCGAAGGTGAGCGCGCAGAACCTTGAGCTGAAGTGGCAGCCCTACCCCGACGCCGCTTACTACAAGTTCAGCATCTACGCGGAGGACGCGGGCGTCACCTCGCCCTACGTCAACGAGCGCATCGACGGGACTTCCTACGCCATCGACAAGCCGCTGCCGAAGGGCACCTACCGCTGGCAGGTCACGGCCTACAACGGCGCGGATCAGAAGCTCTCTGAGAGCGACAGCGACATCAAGTTCACGATCACCGAGCCCTAAACTTCCGCCGGGAGAAGCACCCAATGACAATCGACACGCCAGCCGCGGCGCGCACGCTCGCGCGCCTGTGCCTCGCCGCGTTAATCATCGCGGGCCTCCAGCCGCGCGCGTCGGCGCAGCGCGAGTTCGATCTCAACAGCCCTTCCGGACTGCGCTGGCGCATGATCGGCCCCTTCCGCGGCGGGCGCGTCAACGGCGTGACGGGCGTCGCGGGGCAGCCCACCGTTTTTTACTTCGGCTCGGTCGGCGGCGGCGTGTGGAAGACGATCAACTCCGGGCGCACGTGGACGCCCGTCTTCGACTCGCAGCCCGTCGCCTCAATCGGCGCGATAGCGGTCGCGCCGTCGAGCACAGACGTCGTCTACGTCGGCACGGGCGAGGCCGACATGCGCTCGCAGATCTCCTACGGCAACGGGGTGTACAAATCCGCGGACGCCGGGCGCACTTGGAAGCACCTCGGCCTCGAAGGCACGCGGCAGATCGGGCGCGTGCTGGTCGATCCGAAGGACGCCAACGTCGTCTTCGTCGCCGCGCTCGGCCACGCCTACGGCGCGAACCCTGAGCGCGGCGTCTACCGCACGCGGGACGGCGGCGCGACGTGGCAGAAGGTGCTCTTCAAGGGCGACGACGTGGGCGCAATCGATCTCGCCTTCGATCCCTCGGACGCGCGCACCGTCTACGCGACGCTGTGGAACACGCGCCGCCCGCCGTGGAGCATCTACCCGCCGTCCTACGGCCCCGGCGGCGGCGTCTTCAAATCCACGGACGGCGGCGACACGTGGCAGCAGTTGACCGCGGGCCTGCCGACCGAGGGCTTGGGCCGCATCGGCGTCGCCGTCGCGCCGACCAACCGTCAGCGCGTCTACGCCATCGTCGACGCGAAGGCGGGCGGCCTCTACCGCTCCGACGACGCGGGCGCGACGTGGCGGCTCGCCTCGAAGGACGCGCGCGTCTGGGGGCGCGGCTGGTACTTCAACAAGGTCGCGGTCGATCCGAAGAACGCCGACACGGTTTACGTCTCGAACACTTCGCTCTACCGCTCGACCGACGGCGGCCAGACGTGGACGGCGCTCAAGGGCGCGCCGGGCGGCGACGACTACCACCAGCTCTGGATCTACCCCGACGATCCGAAGCGCATGATCCTGGCGAGCGATCAGGGCGCGGTCGTCACCGAAGACGGCGCGCAGACGTGGAGCAGTTGGTACAACCAGCCGACGGCGCAGCTCTACCACGTCGCCGCAGACAACCGCTTCCCCTACTGGGTGACGGGCGCGCAGCAGGACAGCGGCGCGGTCGGCGTGCCGACCAGGAGTAATCACGCGGAGATTTCGATGCACGACTGGTCGCCCGTCTGCGCGGGCGGCGAGTCGGACTACACCGCGCCCGATCCGCTCCACCCCAACCTCCTGTTCGGCGGTCGCGTCACGCGCTGCGATCTCACCACCGGAGAGATCACGAACGTCTCGCCGGAGCGCAACATGCCCGCCGGGGTGGCCGCGCGCCACACGTGGACGGTCCCGCTCGTCTTCTCGCAGGCAGACCCGCGCGCGCTCTACTTCGGCAACCAATTCCTGTTCAAGACGACGAACGGCGGCGAGAGCTGGGCGCAGATCAGTCCCGATCTCACCCGCGAAGACCCCGGCGTCCCGGCGAACCTCGACGCGGCGACCGCCGCGGACGCGCCCGAAGGCAAACGGCGCGGCGTCATCTACACCATCGCGCCTTCGCCCCTGCGCGCGCAGACCGTGTGGGTCGGCACGGACGACGGTTTGATCCGCCGCACGGACGACGACGGCAAGACGTGGCAGGACGTGACGCCGCCCGAGCTGACGCCGTGGAGCAAGGTCTCGATGATCGACGCCTCGCACTCCGACGTGAACGAGGCTTACGCGGCCATCGACCGCCACCGCCTCGAAGACTACGAGCCGCACGTCTACCGCACGCGCGACGGCGGGAAGTCGTGGCGGCAGATCACGGCGGGGCTCCCGCGCGGCGTACACATGCAGACCGTCAAGGAAGACCCGCGCCGCCGCGGCCTGCTCTTCGCGGGCACGGAACTGGGCGTCTTCGTCTCGTTCGACGACGGCGACCGCTGGCAGTCGTTACAGCTAAACCTGCCGCACGCCTCGGCGCGCGATCTCGTCATACACGAAGACGATCTCGTCGTCGCCACGCACGGGCGCGGCTTCTGGGTGCTCGACGACATCACGCCGCTCCGACAGTTGACGGACGAAGTGGTCAACTCGGCGGCCCATCTCTTCCGCCCCGCTGACGCCTACAGCACGCCGCCGTCGAGCGAGAACGGCACGCCCAAGCCGCGCGACGAGCCGCTCGCGGAGAACCCGCCCTACGGCGCGATCATCGACTACTACCTGAAGTCGGGCGCGTCGGGCGCGGTCACGCTCGAAATCCTCAACCCGGCGGGCGAATCCGTCCGACGTTATTCGAGCGAGGATCGCGCGACGCCGGTCGATCCGGACACGCTCAACATTCCGACCTCTTGGATACGAACGCCCGAACCGCTGCCGACGACGGCGGGCATGCACCGCTGGGTGTGGGACTTGCGCCCGACTCCGCCGGCGGCGCGCGGCGCGGGCGGGGGCGGCGGGGGCGCGGGCGTCTTCGGGGGCCGCGGCGCGCCCGCCTCCCTCCCCGGAACCTACACCGTGAAGCTGACCGTCAACGGGAAGAGCTACACGCAGCCGCTCGCTTTGAAGCCCGACCCGCGCGCGAATTAGCTACGGCGAAGCCGCGGCGTGAGGCGAAGGCGCGCCCGAACGGTTTATCCCGCCGCCCGATGTCCCGACTTTCCGACGGCGAGTTCGCGCGGGCTTACCCTCTCGTCGCCGCGCGCGCGGTCTGGAGTCGTCGCGCGCGCGACGCGCGACCTCGGAGCGGGGCGTCGCCGGTCGCGCGTCGGGAGGCCCCGCCGCGGTCGCGGGGCGCGGCTGGGGGGAAAAGGCTGTTGACAGCCGCGCGCCGCCGGAATATCGTTCGCCCGCGCCGAGCCTCGCGGCGCGTGGCGCCCCCGCTTGAACCGCGCCGCCACCCCGAACGCGGTCGCCGCGGGCTCTCACCCGTCGCGCCCCGCGCCCCTTGAAACTTCACCGAGGAAACTGACATGAGAAAACGCAAACGCTTGGAGCGAAGGAACCCCACCATCGTCATCCTGAACAAGAGCCGCGGGCTCATCGAGGACGCGGAGATCGAGCGGATCATCAAGGCCCTCCAGCGGCAGGTCAACGAGCACTTCCAACCCGTCTGGGGGATCGGCGCGGAGCTGAAGTTCAGGAAGGCGAACGCGGTCGTGCCGAAGAACTGCTACAGGATCGTCATCTACGACAAGGCGCGCGCGGGCGACGCCGGCTTCCTCGGCTACCACTTCCAGCGCAACGGCAACCCCGTGGCCAGCATCTTCGCCAAGGAAGACTTGGTGGACGACAAGACGATCAGCGACACGCTCAGCCACGAGGTGTTGGAGATGCTGGTCGATCCCGCGCTCAACCTCTACGCCTACCGCCCCGGCGACGGGACGAAGCGGCGCGACCGCGGCTACTTCTACGAGGTCTGCGACGCCGTCCAGTGCATGCACTACCGCATCGACGGCGTGCGCGTCTGCAACTTCGTCTACCCGGAGTGGTTCGAGTACGCGTGGCCGCGCGACTCGCGCAAGTTCGATCACCGCGGCGCGCTCCGGGAGCCGTTCGAGATTCTGGAGGGCTGCTACGCCGACATCCGCGAGGCGGGCACCGGCTGGCGCACCATCTACGGCGACCACACGCCCGCCAAGAAGAAGAAGGCGCGCCGCCGCCGCCGCGACGCGCGCCTCTTGCAGCAGAAGTTCTAGCAGGGAGAAAGCAGAAGTTTTGGGGACGAGCGCGGGAGCCCGCGCGGGCTTCGCGGTTGGTTTCTTAATCGAGGTCGAGCGGGTTTCTGTAGACCGTGTCCTTGTCCTTCTCGGCGCGCTTCATCGCCTCGCGGAACTTCTCTTCGAGCAGGCGCTCGCGATCCTTGACCGAGCCCATCTCCTGCGCGAAGAGCTGGTCGCGCGCCTGCTTCTGCCGCTCCAAGTCCTTCGCCATCGCCTCGAAGGAGGCGACCGGCTTCGACTTCTCCTCGTGCGAGATGAGCGCGCCCGTCCGCGAGTCGACGACCAACTTCGCCTCGCAGCAGGGGCAGATGACGGTGAAGCGTGCTGTCTCGTCCACGGCGTTGCTCCTTCGGATCACGAACCACTCTCGCGCCTCGGCGCGGCGCGAGTATAGCACGGCGAAAATTCGCGCGGCGGGGCGAAAAAGGGCGACCGCCTTGACGCAAGGCGGTCGCCCCCTCCTTCGATGCCGCGCTGGCTATCGGCGTCAGTGCTTGATAGCGTGCTTGACCGCGCCGCCGACCTTCTTCGCGCCGTTGGCGGTGGCCTTGCCCGCGTCCACCGCCCTGTCGGCGACCCCTCGCCCCACGTCCTCGCTCTTGTCGGCGACGACGCCCGCGGCCTTCTTCGATCTGTCCGCCGCGCCGCGCCCCACGTCTTCGGCCTTGTCCGCGACCGCGCCGCCCGCCGCCTTCGCGCCGTTGACGACGGGGCGTCCCACGTCCTCGGCCTTGTCGGCGACGAAGCCCGCCGAGGCGGCGATGGCGTCGCCCGTCGCGGTCAGCGCCGTGTCAACCTTGCCCTCCGGCAGCTCGCGTATCTCGCCCGTGTCGCGCGCGTAGACGCGGGCCGTGCGCTTGCCGCCCCTCGTCGTGACGACGACCTTCTCGACGCGCCCGGTCTTGAACGTGCGCGTCTCGGTGACGACGCCGTTCTCCTCCGCGCGCGCGACCTCGGAGCCGTCCGCGGTCGTCGCGCCGCCGGTCGTGGTGCTCACCGCGTTCGAGTTCGCCGCGTTCGCGTTCGAGGTGTTCGAGTTCGTCGAGTTAGTGTTGCCGCCGCAGGCGGACAGAGCCGCGAGGGAGAGCGCGCAAGAGGCGGTCAATAAGATTCTTCGCACGTTACTTTCCTCCAAGCCGTTCAGGATAGACCTTTGATCCGAGCTTGAAGAGCGCAACCGACGTGCCAACTCGCGCAGTCCAGTCCGCGTGGCGTCGCGCCCTAAATTCTCAGTTTGTCAGACTTAAACGACTCTCGCGGTGTACGGCGGGAATGCAAACGCTTGGGGCCGCGTCTCTTAATCATACTTCGCGGCGCTCGGGGAATGAGTGTTAGCGGTTCAATTTAATCTTGTGTGTGCCGGGACCAAAACTCACCGCGGAGGGGCGGGGACGCAGAGAGTAGAATGATGAATGATGAATGATGAATGGAAAGCAGCCTGTTCATCATTCATCACTGTTCATCATTCATCATTCATCATTCATCATTCATCATTTGCTTCGCGCCCTCGCGCCTGATCTTCTCGCGCAAGTACCACGAGACGTGCTCGCCGTACTTCTCCTGCAAATCTTTTCGCCGCCAGTCCTGGCCGGTGACGAGTCGGCGGCACGTCGGCGCTCCGCAGCGGCACTCCATCTCGAAGTCGTCGTCGTCGGTCATCGCCCAGTCGTGCGTCAGCTCCTCGCCCGCCTCTATGTCGCGCAGCGCGACGAAGACGATCTGCCCGGCGACGCCCACGTTCGGCTCGCACGAGTGGTTGCTGAAGATCATCGAGCCCTCGCGCTCGTCTTCCGACAGCGGCCCGATGAAGAGGTCTTCGCCGATCTGTATCTCCGCGGGGCCGAGCCGCGGCTGAACCTCCCTCAGCCTCCCGCGGTCGAAGATGTGGCCGCCCTTGACGCACACGACCTCGCCCTTCGCCACGGGCTCGACCGCGAAGAGGCCGCGCCCCTGTATCGGGCTCTCGCGCACGGCGGCCTTCGGCGAGATGTATGAGAGGTTAGGCATGGCGCGGGCGACTCAGCATGGCGCGGGCGACTCAGGTGCGGGCGTCTTCGCCGAAGCGCGCTTCGATCACGCCGCCGCGGCGCGCCCCGTGCTCGCGCGAGAGGTCGGGGTAGGTGCGGTGCTCGGCCTCGGCGTCCGCGAGCCCGACTTTCCGCTCGGCGCGGAGGATGGCGTCGCGCTCGCCCTCGATCTCCGCGAACCAGCCGAAGGGCAGCTCGTCGATGACGATCTCGACGCCGTCGAGCCGCCACGTCTCGCGCCGCTTCTCGTAGACGAGCGCGGGCGCGTAGCCGAGCGCGCGCAGGATGCGTTCGAGCGTGTCGGCGTCGCCGACGCCCGTCTCCTCCTCGCGCTGCAACTTGACGGCGTCCGCCGAGGGCTGCCGCTCCTTCAAGGTCAGCACCGCGCGCCCGTTCACGCGGCGCAGGCGCAGGTTCCTCCGCCCCGGCTCGAGGTTCGCGCCCGCGTAGAGCGTGTTCTCCTCGAACTCCTCGCCGCGCACGGCTGCCGCGCCCGCCGCGCCGAGCCGCGCCCGCAACTCGACCGCGCCCGCCGCCGTCAGCCTGTACTTCTTCTCGATCTCGATAGCCATGAAAATCGTCCGCGGTCAGTTGCCCGTGGTCAGTTGCCCTCTTCGCTATCGAGCTTGGACGCAACCATTTGGGTTGAGGGTCAAGCCTCTCAGCCACAAGCAACTGGCAACTGACCGCGGACAGCTTTTCACGATTGTCTCACCCAGCGCAAGACCTCGGGCAGGCTCGCGCTCTTGCCGTACATGAGCATGCCGATGCGGTAGACGCGCGCGGCGATCCACGTGAAGAAGAGGATGGTCGCCACCCCGATGGCGAGCGAGAGCGCGATCTGCCAGAGCGGCGGCGTCTCGGTGACGATGCGCACGAGCATCGTCACGGGCGAGAAGAAGGGCGAGATCGAGACCCAGAAGGCGAGCGGCGAGTTCGGCGCGCGGATGACGGGGAAGATCATGTAGACGCTCGCCACCGAGAGGAAGATGACCGGCATCGCGAGCTGCCCGGCCTCCTTCTCCGTCGTCACCATCGAGCCGACGATCATGAAGATCGTCGCGTACATGAAGAAGCCGACGATGAAGAACACGAAGGCGTAGAGGAAGAAGATCGGCGGCACGCTCGGCAGCGCGAACTTCATCCCGCGCCCCGCCAGCGCCGCCGCCCCGTACACCGAGAGGAGCAGGAACGCCAGCGCCCAGATGCCGAACTGCGTCATCCCCACGAGCGAGACGCCGACGAGCTTGCCCGCCATCAGGTGGAACGACTTGACCGACGAGAAGAGCACCTCGCTGATGCGCGTCGTCTTCTCCTCGACCACCGACGACATGATCATCTGCCCGTAGAGCAGGATGCCCATGTAGATGAAGAGCCCGACGCCCATCGCGAGCCCGAAGCTGCCGCCCGTGTCTTTCTGATCGCCGGAGCCCGCCTTGAAGGCGTCCATCTCGATCTCCTTCGACAGCTCGCGCACGCGCCGCGGATCGATCTGCGCGTCGCGCATCCGCTGCTCGATGACGGCGCGGCGCAGGCTGTGGCGCAACTGCGAAGTCGTGATCACGTCGCCGAGGTTGCGACCGCGGTACTCGGCCCTGCCTTCCGCCGACAGGATGTTCGCGGGCAGGACGACGTAGCCGTCCAACTGGTTCCCCCGCACGCGCTCGTCCAGCTCGCGCCTCACCTCGTCGAGCGGGCGACCGTTAGTCTGCACCTGCTCGATCTCGTACCTCTGCCCGACGGCCTTGCCGAGCTGGCGCATCTGCTCGTCGCTGTCCGGCTGCTGCCCCGGCACCCCGCGCGTCGGAATCTGCGGCTGCGCCTTCGCCCCCTCCTCCTCGTCCTCGTCGCGCGACGTGAGGATGGAGCCGCGCACGGACTCGTAGAGCTTGCCGGTCTCGTCCACGACGGCGATGCGCGTCGCCGCGCCCGACTTGATCGAGAAGAGCAGCGCGGGCGCGACCGCCGAGAAGACGACGAAGAGCGGCATCAGCACGGTCGTGATCACGAACGCCTTCGTGCGGACGCGGTAGAGGTACTCGCGCTTGATGATGACCAGCAGCTTTCTCATCAGCCCTCGCTCACTTTCTGGATGAAGATGTCGTGCAGGCTCGGCTCGACCGACTCGAAGCGCGTCACGCGGGCGCCGCCCGCGACCAGACGGCGCAAGACCTCCTGCTCGTCCGCCCCCTCGGCGAGCAGCACCTCCGAGTAGTCGCCCAAGTTCCTCACGCCCGCCACGAGCGAGCGGTCGTCGAGCACGCCGTCCACGTTCTCGGCGCGCAGCGCGACGGCGCGACGCCCCGCCGCGTGCTTCACCTCGCGCAGGCCCCCGTCCAGCACTTTGCGCGACTTGTTGATGAGGCAGATGTCGTCGCAGAGCCGCTCGGCCTGCTCCATCTGGTGCGTCGAGAGGATGATCGTGCGCCCCGCGGCCTTCAACTCGTGCAGCACGTCCATCATCAGCTCGGCGTTGACGGGGTCGAGGCCCGAGAAGACTTCGTCGAGGATGAGCAGGTCGGGCTCGTGCATGACGGTCGTGATGAACTGTATCTTCTGCTGCATCCCCTTCGACAGCTCGTCGGTCTTCTTGGCCTTCCACTCCGAGAGCTTGAGCCGTTCGAGCCAGTGCGAGGCGCGCTCGTCGGCCTGCTTCGGCGTCAGGCCCTTCAGCTCTCCGAAGAAGCGTAGCTGCTCGCCGACGCGCATCTTCTTGTAGAGCCCGCGCTCTTCCGGGAGGTAGCCGATCTTGTCCATCAGCCGCTCGCCCATCGGCTGGCCGTAGAGCAGCACCGACCCGGCGTCGGGCGCGATGATGTTGACGATCATGCGGATGGTCGTGGTCTTCCCCGCCCCGTTGGGGCCGAGCAGCCCGTAGATGGTGCCGGGGCGGACGGTGAGGCTCAGGTCGCGGACGGCGACGAACTCGTCGAAGCTCTTCGAGACGCCTTCGAGGACGAGCGCGGGGGTCTTCGCTTCTCTCACTTGACGGGGTTCTCCTTAAGCACCGGCGGCGGGCTCGCGCGCGGATCAGACGGGCCCGCCGGGTCTGCTCGAATTCGGCGCGCGGCGGGCTCTAATACGCCGCCGGCGCGGCGAAAGTTTTTGGCGGCGGGCCGGACACGTCGCCGCGCGCCGCCCCGCATGATATATTCGCTCAGCCCGTCCCGCCGCACAGGCGCAAAGGTTTGCCTTATGCCTTCCGACAGACACGCCCGCCGCCGGCTCAGGCCGGCACTCGCGATGGTCTTCGCCGCCTCGCTCGCCGCCGCCGCGCAGCCGCCGCAGCAACAGCCGCCGCCGCAGCAACAGCCGACGCCGCGCAGGCCAGCCGACGCCGAAGAGGTGCTGCGCGTGACGACCGAGCTGGTGCAGACAGACGTTTCGGTCTTCGACCGCGACGGCAAGTTCGTCGACAACCTCAAGGCGGATCAGTTCGAGCTGAAGGTCGACGGCAAGCCGCAGCCGATCTCCTTCTTCGAGCGCGTGGTGGCGGGCAGCGTCAACGAGGACGCGCAGATCGCGGCGGCGCGCGGCACGTCGCGCGGCGCGGCGGGCAGCCCCCCGGCGGCGGCTGCCGCCGTCCCGCTCGACCGCGGTCGCCTCGTCATCTTCTTCATCGACGACTTCCACCTCTCGCAGCCGAGCCTCCTCAAGGCGAAGGCGATGCTCGCGCGCTTCGTCGAGACGCGGCTCGGGCAGAACGATCAGATGGCCATCGCCGCCGCCTCGAACCAGCTCGGCTTCCTCTCGCAACTCACCGACGACAAGAACGTCCTCAAGATCGCCGCCTCGCGCCTCTCCCTGCGCGAGCAGCGCGACTTCGACCCCGAGCGCCCGCGGATCAACATCGTGCAGGCCGTCGCCATCAGCGACAACCGGCAGGACGTGATCGACTACTTCGTCGATCAGACGATCAAAGAGAACCCCGCCTTCAGCTCCACCAACCCGGCGGCGGCGCGGGAGCAGGCGACGCTCAACGTCCAGCGGCGCGCCTCCCAGATCATCGACATTCACTCCTCCATCGTCACGCGCACGCTCGAAAGCCTGCGCGGCGTGATGAAGCACTTCGAGGGCGCGCCGGGGCGCAAGCTCGTCTACTTCGTCTCGGAGGGCTTCGTGCTGGAGATGCACCGCGCCGGCACCTTCGACCGCCTGCGGCAGATGACGGACGCGGCGGTGCGCGCCGGCGCGGTCGTCTACACGGTCGACGCGCGCGGCCTCGGGGCGCAGCTCGCAGACCTCCCGCGCGCCGACGACGACTCGTCGCCCGACCCGAGCGGCAGGCTCGGGGGGGCCGGGCTCAGCATGACCGTCGCCTCGCAGGAGCCCCTGCGCACCATCGCGGGCGAGACGGGCGGGCGCGCCATCCTCAACACCGAGGCGGTCGAGGCGGGCGTCGCGAAGGCCCTCAAGGACACTTCAGTCTACTACCTGCTGGCGTGGAAGCCGGAGCGCGAGGAGAACCGCGGAGGCAAGTTCCGCCGCGTCGAGGTGAGCGTGCGCAGCCGGCCCGATCTCTCCGTGCTCGTGCAGCGCGGCTTCTTCGCGACGCCGCCCGGCGAGCCGAAGCGGCGCGACGAGGCGAAGGCGGGTTCGCCGGGCGCGCCGGCGACGCCCACGCCCGACCCGCGCTCCAAAGAGCTTTTCGCCGCGCTGCTCTCGCCCTTCCCGCGCGCCGGCCTGCCCACCGCGCTCACGCTCAACTACATGAGGACGAAGGAGGCGGGGCTGCTGCTCTCGGCTTCCGTGGAGGTCGAGATCGAGGCGACGAAGCCCGCGCCGGGCGGCGCGCTGCCGACCGACCACGTCGAACTCCTCGTCGCGATCTACGACGATCAGGGCCGGGTCGTCTACACGGCCACCCCCCACCGCGGCATCACGCCGAAGGACGACTCCGTCGCCGTCCCCGACGTTTATCGTTTCGCCTTCCCCATCCAGACGCAGATTAAGCCGGGGCTCTATCAGGTGCGCGTCGCGAGCCGCGATCCGAAGAATCACCGGACGGGCAGCGCGTCGCAGTGGATCGAAGTGCCGGACGTGAGCAAAGGCGCTTTCGCGCTGAGCAGCGTCTTCCTCGGCGTCAGGCCCGCGGCGGTCGCGGCCACAGAGGAGGGGGCGGCGGGCGCGGCCTCGGCGCAGGTGCTCGTCCTCGCCGACCGGCGCTTCGCGCGCGGCGCGCCCCTCCGCTTCCTCGTTTACGCCTACAACGCCGCGCCCGCCCCCGCCGGGGGCAAGCCCGACGTCGCGCTACAGGTGCAGATCTTCCGCGACGACCAGCCCGTCATCACCACGCCCCTGCGGAAGATCAACGCCGACGACATGGGCGAGATCACGCGGCTGCCCTACGCGGCTGAGGTCTCGATGGCGGGCGTGCCCTCGGGCCGCTACGTCCTGAAAGTCACGGCGATAGATCGCGTCGCGAAGACGAGCGCGTCGCAGAGCGTCAAGTTCTCCATCGAATGATGGGCGCGGGGCGCGGGATGAAACCCGCGCGCCCTTTGGCGTGAGGCGCGCGGCGGGCCTTGAAGAAAGAAAGGCTGACGAGATCGGGGGCCCGCAAGCGCCCGCGTTCCCGCCAGCCTTTTTTTGTGCCCGCGCCGGTGCGCGACTGCTGTCCCGCGAGGCGGCTACTGTTTGGCGAAGACGCGCTTGTTCATCGCCAAGCCGTTCGGCGTCTGCGACCTCTGCTCGACGGTCAGCGTCTTGCCGTCCGCCGAGAGCGTCCACGTCCGCACGGCCTTCATCGTGTCCGGGCCTTCCAGAGTCTTCACGTCCACCAGCTCGGTGACGACGAACGCGCCGCCGTCCGCCGCCCACTTCGCGGTGCGCCTGCCCTTGCCGATGGTCGGCATGTCGCCCGTGAAGGTCTTCACCGCGGGCGGCGGCGTGAACTCGACCTCCGCGCCGTCGAGCGTGTAGTCGGTCTTGATCGTCTGCTCGCCCTGCGGCGTCTTCACCTTCTGCTCGATCTCTACGCGGTCGCCCTCGTGCTTGACCGTGAGCGTCTGCTCGACGCCCGGCGGCAGCCCCTCGGTGCGCGCCGCGTCGAGCACCCACGTCCCCGTGAAATTCGCCTTCGCCGCCGCCGCCGCGCCCGCCGCCGCGGGCGAGAGAGCCGCGAGCGCGAGCCACGTCAAGACCACTCTCTTTCCGAGCTTCATCGAAACGATTCTCCTTCGCGCGGGGGTTTTACGGGGCGCGCGAGCCCCGCCGCCCTACTGCTTGTTGAAGAGACGCTTGGACTGCTGCGTGCCCTGCGGGGTGTCGAGCGTCTGCTCGATGGTCAGCGTCTTGCCGTCCGCCGAGAGCGTCCACTTGCGCACCGCCTTGAGCGTGACGTTCTGGCCGTCGGGGGCCTGCACGTCGGTCGTCTCGTTGATCTCGATGCCGTTGCCGTCCGCCGACCACTTCGTCGTGCGCTTGCCCTTGCCGGTCATGCCGCGCAGCATGTTGTTCGTGAAATCGACCTCTTTGCCGTCCACGGTGTAGCTGTCCGAGATGGCGCGCTCGCCCTGCGGGCTCTTGATCTTCACGTCGGTCGTGATCTTGTCGCCCTCCTGCTTGACGGTGAGCGTCTGCTCGAGTCCGGGCGGCATCCCTTCGCTCTTCGCCGCGTCCATCACCCACGTGCCGCTGAAATTTGCCTTCGCCGCCGCGCCGGCGGCGACCGCCGCCGCCGCCAACACCAACGACGCCGCGAGCGCCGCCACGAATTTACGTCTCATCAGGTAACTCTCCTCTTCGGGGGAATGTCGACCGGTCTGGGAGACCGCCGCCCTGTTAATACGAAGGCGGGGCGGATTCGTTTCAACGAACCTGCCCCGCCCCCGGCATCCCTTCGCGGGAAGCAGCCGCAAGCAGAACGTGCGGCGCGCGCGACGTTTACTGCTTGGTGTAAACGCGCTTAATCTTCTGCGCGCCGCGCGGGGTGGTGCGCGTGCCCTCGATGGTCAGCGTCTTGCCGTCCGCCGAGAGCGACCACTTGTTTTGCGATTCCATGGTCATCGCGCCGTTCGGGGTGTCGAAGCTCGCCTTGTCGTTGACTTCGAGCATGTTACCGTCGGCAGACCACTTCGCGGTGCGCTTGCCCTTCGTCTCGTTGCCGCGCATCTGCATCGTGAAATCGGTCTCTTTGCCGTCGGCGGTGTAGGTGTCGTTCTGCGTGCGCTCGCCCTGCTGCCCCTTGATCTTGCGCTCGACGGTGAGCTTGTCGCCGTCCTGCTTGATGGTCATCGTCTCCTCAGCCGCGGGCCCGCCCTGAGGGCCGCCGACGCCCTCGCTCTTGGCCGCGTCGAGAACCCACGTGCCCGCGAAGTTGGGCTTCGCCGCCGCCGCGGCCACCGCCGCGAACAACACAAACGCCGCGAGCCCCGCGCCCGCCGCCGCAAACTTGCTTCTCATCCGGTGATCTCCTTTTTCGAGCGAACTAATTTTTTGATTGTCGAACGGACGCGCCCCGCGGTCGGGCAGGCACGGGCCAGAGGGAGAATGACTTAAAAACCGCCGGGGAAGGCGGCCCGACCGGGCGCGCGCTCGGTTGACGACAGCAGAGACGCGCCCCCGGCCCCGCCGGTTACGCCATTTTTCGCCGCCGCCGACGGCGCGAACCCGCGCGACGACGCTGAGGGGGCGGATCGCTCAGGCGTCGAGGTGGACGCGCCGCGCCGAGAAGACCTGTCCCGTCGAGAGGATCTCTTCGACCGTCGCGTCGTCCACGCGCGCGTCCGTCTCGATGACGGCAATCGCCTCGCCGCCGAGTTCGCGCCTGCCTAAGTGGAAGCGGCTGATGTTGACGCCGCCCGCGCCGAGGATCGTGCCGATCCGCCCGATGACGCCCGGCACGTCGCGGCTGCGCGTGACGATGACGTGACCGGCAGGCACGGCTTCGACGTGGAAGCCGTCGATCTCGGTGATGCGCCCCTCGCCCGCGCGCCCGAACATCGCGCCCGACACGGTCTGCGCGCCCGCCGACGTGGCCACGCGCGTCCTGATCGCCGGGGCCATCTCGCCCGCGCCCGCGTGGCGGTACGAAGTGGTGACGTTGATGCCGCGCTCCTCCGCGATGAGGAAGGCGTTGACGACGTTGACGCGCGCGCTCATGTCGCGCAAGAGCCCGGCGAGGAACGCGCGCGTGACGGGCGCGGCGTCCATCTCCGCGATCTCGCCCGCGTACTCGATCCGCACCTCGCGCACCGCCTCGTCCACGAGCTGCGCGTGGAACCTGCCCAGCCGTTCGGCGAGCGTCAGGTAGGGCTGAAGCACGTTCAGCTCCTGCGCGCCGAGCGAGGGGGCGTTGACCGCGCCGCGCAGCGCGCCCGTCCGGAAGTAGTCGCGCATCTGCTCGGCGACCGTGACGGCGACGCCCTCCTGCGCTTCGTGCGTCGAAGCGCCGAGGTGCGGCGTCGCGATCACCTGTTCGAGCCGGAGCAAGGGGTGATCGGCGGGCGGCGGCTCCTGCTCGAACACGTCGAGCGCCGCGCCCGCGATGCGCCCCTCCCGCAAAGCCTCGTAGAGCGCGCGCTCGTCGACCAGCCCGCCGCGCGCGCAGTTGATCACGCGCGCCTCCGGCCTCATCAAGCCGATCTCGCGCGCGCCGACGATGCCGCGCGTCTCGGCGGTGAGCGGCGTGTGGACGGTCAGGAAGTCGGCGCGCGCGCAGACCTCTTCGAGCGTCGCCAGCTCGATCTCCGTGTTCGCGAGCTGTTCGGGCACGACGAACGGATCGTAGGCGACGACCTTCATCTCGAACCCCAGCGCGCGGCTCGCCACGACGCGACCGATGCGGCCCAGTCCGACGACGCCCAGAGTCTTCCCCCGCAGCTCGACGCCGACGAACTTTTTGCGCTCCCACCGCCCCGCGCGCAAAGAGGCGTCCCCCTGCGGCACGCGCCGCGCGAGCGCGAGCAGGAGCGCGACGGCGTGCTCGGCGGTCGTCATCGTGTTGCCGTCCGGGGCGTTCATCACGATGATGCCGCGCGCGGTCGCCGCCCCCACGTCGATGTTGTCGACGCCCACCCCGGCGCGGCCTATCGCGCGCAGGCGCAGCGCGGCGTCCATCAACTCCGGCGTCACCTTCGTCTCGCTGCGCACGACGAGCCCATCGCAGTCGCGAATGAGCTCGCGCAGCTCCTCGGGCTTGAGCCCCGTCCGCTTCTCGACGACGAACCCCGCCGCGCGCAGCGGTTCGAGCCCGCTCTCGCTCACGTCGTCGGAGACCAAAATTTTTAAGTTGTCCATTTCGGAAACGGGGCCGGGTTTGATGGCCGGGGAAGATTTTTGCGGGGTCAGTCTGATCCCGCCTCACCCCCGCCCCTGGCCCTTAGTCGGCGTCGTGCGTGCGGCGTAGAAGGCGATCCAGTCGAGCGCCATGTCGGCGGCGGTTTCGCCCGCGGCTTCGGGGCTGATCCTGATCACCCTGTCGTCGCCCGTTCTGTCGCGCGGGCTGCTCATCGGCTCGTAGTAAACCCTCCCCTTCGCCAGCACCTTCGCGGTCTGCGGCGCGAGCACGGAGTACTTCACGACGTAGTTGGGTGAGTTGAAAACGATCTGACCGTTCTGCATGGCGTCGCGTTCTAGCTCCAGCCAGACGACGTAATTCTCGGTCTCGGCCCGCGCACGCTTCTCCGCCTCCTCGCGCCTGACCAGACCGAGCGAGGTCGTCTGCATCGACTCGGCGAGGCGCGCCATGAACGTGTTGGCGATGGTCTCCGCGCGGTCGCTGCTCTTCTCGATGCGCACCGCGACGACGAGCGCGACTTTCGGCAGCAGGCGCTTCGTCGGCGCGCGCGCGGGCTCCGGCTTCGGCAGCTCGATGACGGGCGCGGGCGGCGGCGTGCCCGCCTTCTCGCCGGCCCTCACGCGGCGGCCCGACTGCGCCCGCGCCCCCGCGCACACGGCGGCGGCGACGAGCAGGGCGCGCAGCACGAGCAGGGCGCGCCGCGGGGCCGGGCGATGGTGGGATAAAACTTTCATCGGAACACTCCTGACTTATTTCACATCGGCTCGCCCGCCTCGCCCCCGTCGGCGCGCCCGCCGTCGAACGCGCCGTCGGGCGAAGGCGCGTCGGGCGCGCCGCCCGACGGCGCGTTCGAAGAATCGCCCGGCGACTTCACGGTCGCGTCTTCGGTCCGGTCGATGTCGTCGAGCGTTTCGTCGCTCGTCGCCTCGCGCTCGCGCGCCGTCGCAGCCGTGCCTGTTTGATTCTTCTCTTCCCTGTCTCCCACGTCGAGCCTCCTTCACAAGAGCAGACTGATCGAAGTGACGAGCGCGAGCACGGTCGCCGCGTAGAAGCCCGCGAGCACGTCGTCGGCCATGATGCCGAGCCCCGACTCCAGCGCTTCGAGGCGGCGGACGGGGTACGGCTTCCAGATGTCGAAGAGCCGGAACAGGGCGAACCCCAGAGCGACCACCCACGCTCCCGACTTGAACGGGACGAACGCGAACGTGATCAACTGGCCCGCCACCTCGTCGATGACGACCGCGCCGGGGTCTTTCCGCCCCAGCAGGCCCTCCGCGCGCGTCGCCGCCCACACGCCCGCGAGCGTCACGCCGACGAGCAGCAGGAGCAACGCGGTCGCCTGCAGGGCCTCGAACTGCGCCGCGCCCCGCCCCGCCCCCGACACGCGCGCGAACACGCTCGCGCTCGCCGCGCGCGCGAGCAGGTAGAGGCCGACGCCGACGAGCGAGCCCCACGTCCCCGGCGCGACGGGCAGCAACCCCACGCCGCACGTCGCCAGCGCGAGCGCCACGCGGTCGCCCGCCCCCCTCTCCCGCGGCGCGAGCGCGATGCGCGCCGCGGTGATCACGGTCGGGTTCAGCTCGTCGCTCGACTCTTTGACGACCTTCATAAAGCTGTCCGTGGTCAGTTGTCCGTAGTCCGTGGTCAGTGGCCGTTTGCGATCAGCCAAGGGTCAACGCGCCGGAGACTAGATCGAACTACTGACCACGGACTACTGACAACGGCCTGCCCTCAGACGATCCCGCCGACGAGATCGTACTCGTGCGCGCCGGTGATCTTCACGTTGACGAAGTCGCCGGGCCGGGGCGCGAAGCCTTCGGGGGCGTCGTTGATGAGGACGCAGCCGTCGATGTCGGGGGCTTGGCCCTCGGCGCGTCCCTGCCAGAGCAGGTCCGTCTCGGCGGACGCGCCCTCGAAGAGCACGCGCACCGTCGAGCCCACGCGCGCGCGGTTGCGGCGGCGCGAGATTTTCTTCTGCTCGCGCATCAGTGCGGCGCGGCGGCGCGCCGACGTTCTCGGATCGACCTTGCCGGCGAGATCGAAAGCGGGCGTGCCCTCCTCGTCGGAGTAGGTGAAGACGCCGACGCGGTCGAACTCGACGCTGCGGACGAAAGCGAGCAGCTCCTGAAAATCCTCCTCGGTCTCGCCGGGGAAGCCCGCGATGAAGGTCGTCCTGACGGTCACTCCGGGCACGCGCTCCCTCACGCGCGCGATCAGGCGTTCGAGGCTCGCGCGGTTCCCGCCGCGGCGCATCAGCTTCAAGACTTTCTGCGAGGCGTGTTGCAGCGGCATGTCGAGGTACTTGCAAGCCTTCGGCTCGGACGCCATCACGTCGAGGAAGGCGTCGCTCACGTGCGTCGGGTAGGCGTACATCACCCTCACCCACTCGACGCCGTCGAGCCGCGCCAGCTCGCGCAGCAGGTCGGCGAGCCCGTCGGTCAGCCCCAAGTCTTCGCCGTAGCGCGAGGAGTCCTGCGCGACGAGGACCAGCTCACGCACGCCCTGTTCGACGAGAGAGCGCGCCTCCGCCAGCACGGAGCCGAAGCGGCGGCTGCGGAAGTGGCCGCGCATCTGCGGGATGAAGCAGAACGCGCACGGGCGGTCGCAGCCCTCGGCGATCTTGACGTAAGCCGTGTGCGAGGGCGTCGCCAGCACGCGCGGCGTCGATTCGTCGTAGAGGTAGGTCGCGCTCTGGTTGCCGAGCGTGACGACGGGCAGCGAGCGCGAATTGACGCGCGCGCCGACCGCCCCCGTGATGTCGTCGATCTGGTTCGTGCCGATGAAGGCGTCCACTTCGGGCATCGACTCGCGCAGCTCGTCGCGGTAACGCTCGACGAGGCACCCGGCGACGACGAGCCGCTTGCACTTGCCGCCGGACTTCATGCGCGCGGCTTCGAGGATCGCGTCGATGGACTCCTTCTTCGCCGCGTCGATGAAGCCGCAGGTGTTGACGACGAGCGCGTCGGCCTGCGACTCGTCGGTCGTCAATTCGTACCCCGCCTGCTTCAGACGCCCCATCATCACCTCGCTATCGACGAGGTTCTTCGGGCAGCCCAAGCTGATGAATCCGACTTTTTTCATACTGATCTCTGAAACCCGTGAACCGTGACAGGTGATAAGTGACAAGTGACGAGTGAGTACCGAGTGATGAGTGATGAGTGATGAGTGATGAGTGCTGAATAAAAGCCCTCTGTCTTCAAACTCAGTACTCATCACTCATCACTCATCACTTCTTCCCTGTCACCCGTCACGGTTCACGGTTCACGCTTCACGGCTTTCGATCCTTTGCAGCCACGTCTCGACGCGCGCGGCGTCGTCGCGCGTCAACTCTTGCGCGCCGAAGCGGACGCGGTTGTAGGCGCGCGTGACGAGCAGGGCTTCGGGCACGTCGAGCGCGCCCGCGAATTCGAGCGGCGTCTGGTGCGACTCGCGCCTTAAGCCCCGCGCGGCGAGCGCCCGGTTCATGCGCTCGTAGAAGGTGATCGCCGAGCGATCCGCGCCGCGCCGACCCTTCGGCCCGCGCCGCAGGCCGAAGCCGCGCCGCCGCGCGACGATCACACAGAGGGCCGCGGCGGAGCCGACGAGCAGCACGAAGAGCGCGGGATCGACGCCGAGCGGGCGGCCCTTCGCCGACAGCGCCGTCGAGAAGTGCGCCCAGGACGCGGCGAGGCTCGCCGTCAGAGCGCCGAGGAAGCGCGCGCCCGTGTGGCGGTAGGCGGCGACGTCGCGGCGCACCTCGGAGGCGAGCTGCCGCTGCTCCTGCCGGTCGTAATCCACCACCCACTGTATCCAGAAAACTTCCAGGGCCTCCGCGTACTTGTCGAGCGCGCCGCGCAAGCCCGCCTGCTGCGCGTGCGCGGGCCGCCCCACGTTCGGCGTCGGATCGAAGCTGACCCACGTGTCCGACGCGGGGAAATAGACCTCGACCCACGAGTGGGCGTCCGACTGCCGCACGGTGTAAACGTCCGCAGCGTCGTTGTACTCGCCCATCTGGAAGCCGTTGACGACGCGCGCGGCGATGCCGACCGAGCGCAGCATCGTCGCCATCGCCGCGGCGAAGTATTCGCAGTGCCCCTCGCGGACGCGGAAGATGAAGTCGGCGAGCGGGTCGTCGCCGCCCGCCGTCATGTCGAGCGAGTAGCGGAACTCCCGCCGGAAGTAGCCCTCGACGACCCGCGCCGCGTCGTAGCGGTTGTCGGTCTCCCGGATGAGCGAGCGGGTCAGCTCTCTGATGCGGGGGTCGAGCGGCGCGGGGAGTTGGAGGTAGCGATCCGCCGCGTCGCGGTCGTAGGCCGCCAGATCGTCGCGCAGCGCGTCGAGCGGCGGCTCGGTCGTGTCGGAGAAGGCGCGGTAGGCGAGCCGCTCGGTCGGGTGCGGGCGCGTCGTCAAGCCGCCCTCGCTGTCGAGGCCGACGTAGGGGAGCGCGCCCTGCACGGCGACGGGGCGCGCGGCGGCGAAGAGGACGTTCGTGTCGTTCGGCTCGACGAAGAAGGTCTGCGTCGTCAGGCGTTCCAGGGCCCGCGTCGTGCCGAAGCGGAAGAGGTTGCGCTCCGCCGGCGGGACGAAAGTTTTTTCGGGCGCGGCGCGCGGCGCCGTCCTGCGCCAAGTGCGCCCGTCGAACTGATCGAGCGCGACGCCGCGCCAGCGCAGGTAGAGGTTGCGCGCGGCGTAGGGGTCTTCGACGCGGACGCGCATCACGATCTGTTCGGTCTGTTGCAGCCGCCCGTACTCGCCGATGGTCAGCTCGTCGGAGAAGCCGACGAGGCTGCCGACGCCGCCCTCGGCGCGGGCGAGCGCGCTGCCCGTGAAGCGCGGCGTGAAGAAGAAGATCGGCAGGGCGAGCGCGAAGATGAGCGCGAGCAGGCACAGAGAGACGACGAGGAAGCGGCGCGCGTCGAGCGCGCGCGCGGAGCGCGCCTCGCGCCCGACGCCGAGGACGCGGCGCAGGAGCCCGGTGCGCGGGACGCGAAAATACTTCGTCTCGCCCTCGCGCACGCCCCGCCGGGCCTTCCTGATCTCGAAGCAGACGACGGTGGTGAGCGCGGCGAAGGCGTAGAGCGTGAGCGCGGCGACGAAGCGCGGGCTCAGGGAGAGCCCCGCCGAGAGCAGCACCTCGAAGAAGGAGATGAGGTAGAGGAAGAGCCAGTCGCGGTCGTGCTTGGCGGCGAAGAGCTTAACCAGCGAGAGCAGGATGATGAAGTGCGCGAGGGCGTTGATGCTCGCGCGCCCGGCCTCCGCCCCGAACACGGCGGTCTGTAGTTTCCAGTCGACGTAGAAGAACGGGAGCGACGCGAGCACGGCGAAGAGGCTGACGCGCTCGGAGAGCTGCCAGCGCGTGCCCTCGGCCTTCCACGCCGCCGCGAGCGCGACGAGCAGGGCGGCGGCTAAGGCCAAGCTCACGCCGCCCGTCAGCGCGAGCGCGAGCACGCCGCAGGCGACCGTGGCGTAGGAGGAGATACGGAAGAAGGTGTCGAACCGCAATGCTCTTTTTTAAACGCCGCCCCCATTCCCCGCGCGGGCAAAGGGCCGCGCTCTCACTTCCTGATCAGGCGAATCTCGAAAAGTTTCGGCCAGAGTTTTCCGGTCACGAAGAGGCGGTCGCCCGCCTCGTCGTAGGCGATGCCGTTGAGCACGTCGGTGTCTGGGCCGCGGTCGGCTTCGGGCAGGAGCCCCGCGAGATCGACGGTGCCCGTGACGTTGCCCGTCTTGGGATCGATGCGGACGATGCGGTCGGTCTGCCAGACGTTCGCGTAAATCTCGCCCTTGACGTACTCCAGCTCGTTCAGCTCGGCGACCGGACGCCCCTCCTCGGTGACGGCGACGGTGCGCCGGACGGCGAAGGTCTCCGGGTCGAGGAAGCGAATCTGGCTCGTGCCGTCGCTCATGATGAGCGACTCCGAGTCGTGCGTGAGCCCCCAGCCCTCGCCGGCGTATTTGAACTCGCCCGTCTTGGCGAAGTCGGCGGGGGCGTAGATGAACCCTTTGTTGTTCTGCCAAGTGAGCTGGAAGACCTTGTCGTGGAAGACCGTCATCCCCTCGGCGAAGAACTCGCGCGCGACGGGGATGAACTTGAGCAGCTTGCCCGTCTTCAGCTCGACTTTGCGCAGCGACGACTCGCCGTACTGCCCGGTGCTTTCCCACAGGATGCCGTCCTTGTAGATCAGCCCCTGCGTGAACGCGCCGCGGTCGTGCGGGTAGACGTTTTTGATCTCGTAGGTGTAGGCGGCGGGCTTTTCGGTCGTGGGGCGGCGGGGCGTGCCTTGTCGGCCCCCTCCCGAGCCGGCGACCGGAGCGCGCGCGGCGGACGAGCCGTCGCCTGAGCCGCAGCCGAGGAGGAGGCAGGCGAGTGCGAGCGACGTTTTGACGAGCAGCAGATTCTTCATCGAGTTATGCGGCACGCGACCGGGGTTCTGGTTTTACTCTCGGCGCGCCGCGTCCGGAGCGGCGTCGTCCCCAACGCCGACCCGAAGGGGTCACGCCGCACGCCCTTTTTGGATGCGTTATTTTCGCAAGCCCGCCCGAAAATATCAAAGCCCGCCTGAAGACATCTTCAGGCGGGCTTTCGATTTTAATCCCGGCGGCTTCCTACTCTCCCACGCAGCTTCCCGCGCAGTACCATCGGCTCCAAGAGGCTTAACTTCCGTGTTCGGGATGGGAACGGGTGTGACCCTCTCGACAAAACCACCGGAAAACTTGTCAACCCCCGACTAGGGGAGGGCTTTGATAATCGAATAGTGAATCTTTTCGTCCGCCCAGATCAAGCGTGCTCGTTTCATAAACTCTACCGGTCGGTTTTGCCGGCGGGTAAATTTTATGGTCAAGCCTTGGGACTATTAGTACTGGTCAGCTAAACGTGTTACCACGCTTTCACACCCAGCCTATCACCTCGTGGTCTACAAGGAGTCTCACTGGCAGGTCTCATCTT
>DASVQC010000021.1:0-132042 GCA_036389335.1 Pyrinomonadaceae bacterium
GGCGACGAAGAGGGCCGAGGAGCGCGCCACCCCGACGTTGCGGAAGATGCGGTGCGCGCACAGGTAGATGACGGGGGCCGTCGCCGCGCCCGCCACCGCGTTGACGTACTGCACCGCCAGCATGTTCTGCCCCACGAGGTAGTAAGTCGCGCCGTTGACGTACATCATCCCGTAGTTGCGTGCGATGTAGGGGCCCATGATCGAGCGGAAGATGTGTTCGGGAATCTCGCCGCGCCACAGCTTCACGATCATGGCCCCCATCACGTCGTAGGTGTAGGCGTCGCCGCCGAAGAAGTCCTGGAGGTTCAGGTAGAAGATCGCCGTCCCGACCGCCACCCGCACCAGCAGCGCGCCCACGAACAGCCGCAGCAGGAACTCGCTGTTCTCCTTCGCGCGGCTGATGACGAGCGCCGCCACCAGCGCCAGCGCGGCGCAGACGGCGACGGCCCCCGCGCCGGTGCCGGGTATGAAAACGATGATCACGGCGACCGCCACGAGCGCGGACGCAGAGAGGATGGCGTTCATTTAAACTGTTACGACGGCGTGGTTGTGTATGCCCGGTATGCGAGGCGCTGAAGGCGCGAGTGATCGGCGCGTCGGGCGGCCCTGATTTAGATGCTTAGATGTCGAGACGTTTAGATGTCGTCCGGCAGGTCGGCGCGCGTCCGGTGCTCGACGAGGAACCGCTCCTCCTCGCCGAGCGGCTTGATCGGCTTGGCGGGGACGCCCGCGATCAGTTGCCCCTCGCCTTCGAGCCGCCCCGTGACGACCGAGCCGATGCCGACGATGCAGCGCGATGGTATCACGCCTCCCGGCGCGACGCGAATCTCCGAGCCGATGTAGCACAGCTCGCCGATCGTGACCGGGCGCGTGCGCTGCCGGTTGTGCGTCCACAGCGAGGAGTTGCGCCCGCCGAGGATCGTGCGCCGCCCGATCTCGACGCGATCCGTGAAGTCGATCTTGTGCCCGGCGGTGACGACGCTGCCCGCGCCCAAGTGGAAGCGCGGATCGATCTCGTTGACGACCTCCGGGTCGGGGATCGAGTTGATCTCGTTCATGCGGATGATCTCCGAGTAGCGGCCCAGCCAGACCTCGTCGCCGCCCCGGATGATGTTCAAGTGGCCGACGCGCGCGTGGTCGCCGACGAACAGCTTCCCCACGCCGATGAAGACGTTCAGGTGGCCGATCCTCACGCCGTCCTCGATCACGCACTCGCGCGCGTCGAGGAGCGTGAGGCCGACGCGCACGCCCCTGCCGACGCGGTAGCCGAAGAAGAGCCGGTAACACGGGCGCTTCAGGGCCGACGGCAGCAGCGCGACGAGCGCGAGCCCGGCGAGGCGCAGGCGGGAGGCGCGGCGGCGCGGCGACGCGGCGGCGCGGCGATCAGCAGAGTCGCCGACGCCTCGATCAATGGAGCCCGCGACGCCGCGATCAATCTCCGTCTCTTTAATCTCCAATGCTTCCCCCCTCCGAGTAGCGCCCTGATTTCAGGATTTCTCTGTGCCCCCCTCCGTGTCCTCTGTGACTCTGTGGTGAGTGCTTACGATCTTAGCTCACCACAGAGACACAGAGATCACAGAGATGGCACACAGGAAAACCTAATCAGGAAACTACTCCTCGCCGCGCCCCCGCGTCGCTCCCCCCGCCCGCCGCCTCGCGCAGGGCGCGCGCGAGCTTGTCGGCCTGCGCGGGCACGGTGTAGTGCGCGAGCGCGTGCGCGCGGCCCGCCGCGCCCATCCTCCGCCGGAGCGCGGCGTCCGAGACGAGGCGCGCGAGCGCGTCGCGCCACTCGCCGCGGGTCGTGGCGAGGAAGTGGGTCGCGCCCGCCTCGCCGATCTCGGTCGTCGCGCCCAAAGGCGTCGCGACGAACGGCACGCCGACCGCCATGTACTGCACCGACTTGAAGCCCGACTTCCCCGCCGCCCAGTCGCTTTGAAGCAGAGGGTACAGCCCCACGTCGAACGAGCGGAAGTCGGCGACCTCGCGCCCCAGCTCCCACGGCAGGTTTTCCACCTCCACGCCCGCGACGCTCACGGCGTCGCGCCCCGCGCCGACGATTTTAAGCCGAAACCTCTCCGCCCGCGCCAGCTCTTCGAGCGCGGGGAAGATGGATTCCAGATACGGGAACGTCGAGTGCGTCCCGACCCACCCGACGACGGGCGTCGCCGCGTCGCCCGCCTCGCGCTCCGCCGGTCGAAAGAGATCGGTGTCCACGACCGTCGGGACGAAGACGGCGCGCCCGCCCTTCGACGTGACGTACTCGGCGACGGCGCGGCTGCCGCAGGTGACGACGCGCGCCCAGCGGATCAGATCGTCGGTCTTCGAGAACCACTTGAGCGCGCTCGCCATCCGCCCGTAGGTCGGGCTCGTGTAGGCGACGTAGGTCGCGTCGTCGAGATCGAGCACGAGGGGCCGCCCGCCCAAGCGGGTCGAAAGAAACTCGACGACCGGGGGCCCGAACATCATCGCCTCGCGCTGCACGAGCACCACGTCGGCCCTGCGCGCCGCGCCCACGTCGAGCGCCCGCGCCAGCGCCGCGCGCACGAGCCCCGCCGCGTTGCGCGGGAGCTGATCCCTGCGGTAGAGCGAGGCGAAGAGGCGCGAGTCGAGGAACGGTCGCACCTCAAGCTCGATGCCGCGCTCCCCGAGCGGCGCGACGTACTGCGCGAGGCGGTAGCGCGTCGCCGCCGCTTCGACCGGGTACGAGGCTAGGCCGAGGACTTTCATTCGGGGCTGTTAGCTGTTAGCTGTTAGCTGTTAGCTGTTAGCTGTTAGCTAAAACCTTTTTGTCCGGCTGAGAGCCAATCGCTCACAGCTAACAGCTCTTCCCGTTTGGCTGATAGCTAACAGCTAATCGCTAACAGCTTTATTGACTACTTAATCCCAACACGTTTTCGTAAAGGCGCGAGTAGCGTTCGAGCCCGATGCGGTGAACGTCGAAGAGCCGCTCGGCGACGGCGCGGGTGTGCGCGCGCGCCGCGTCGCGGTCGCGGAGCATGGCGTCGATGGTGCGCGCGGCGCGGCGGTATTCGTCCGCGGAAAAATTTTCGACGAGCGCGCCGACGTGCTCGCGCGTGACGAGCGAGTCGGAGTCGCCGACGCCCGCGTTCAGGACGACGGGCAGGCCGCACGCGAGGTACTCCGCCGTCTTCGTCGGCGACGACGCGAGCTTCGAGAAGCACGGCTTGATGAAGGCGAGACCGGCGTCAGCCGCCGACAGGTACGAGGCGACTTCCTCCGGGCGCGCGGCGCGCACGGTGTAGTTCCCTTCCGCGACGCCGCGCGCGCGCATCAGCGCGCGAACCTCTTCGTGCGACGAAGGCGTGAGCCACAGGGCGTGAGCTTCGCGCCGCTCGGCGGCGAGCGCGGCGAAGAAGTCGGCCATCTCCGTGTTCAGGTACCAGCCGCCGAGCGAGCCGCTGTAGACGACGACGAAAGAGTCTTCGAGCCCGAGTTCGCGCCGCACCCTCGCGCGCTGCGCCCCGTCGAAGCGGAAGCGCGCGAGGTCCGCGCAGCAGGGGATCGTCTCGTGTGCGACGGCGCGACCGCGCAGGCCCTCCCAGCCTTTGATGATCCCCCAGATCGCTTCGGTCAGCGTCACCACGCCGTCCGAGGCGGCGAAGAAGCGGCGCTCCATGCGCTTCGTCAGCCCGTACTCGAAGCCCCCGGCGCGCCAGTGCCCCGCGTCGGCGTACTCCTCGGCCAGCAGGCCGCGCACGTCGAAGATCATTTTCACGCCGAGCCTTTTTTTCAGCGCGAGCGCCATCGCCGCGGGCACGTGGCTGCGCGCGTGAACCATCTCGATCCCGCGTTCGCGCGCCAACTTTTTCGCGTAGCGCGCGCCCGCGGCGATGTCGTAGGCGGTGGCGGGCAGCGAAGGCCGTTGGTGATAGCGCAGGGCGTGCCACTCGATGCCGTGCGCGGAGAGTCGCGCGCGAGTCTCGGCGCAGCGCGCCCCGCCTTCGGGCGTGAAGGCCGCGCCGCGCTCGAAGCTCAGGAGCGTGAAGCGCACGCCGCGTTCGTCCGCCAGCTCGCGCAGGTACGGGATGACTTGGCTCTGCCCCAGCGGGTCGAGCATCCCGTTGTAGGAGATGAAGAGCACGCGCCTGCCGTCGAGCGCGCGCGCGCCTGTCGAGAGCGCGCTCACGACTCGGACTTGCGCGCGGCGCGCGCGCCGACTTCTTGCGCGTCGCCGGTCGGGCGTCGCAGCAGCGCCTGCGCCCAGCCGACGAAGGTGGCCAGATCGATGGTGAGGATGATCACGAGGACGGCGGCGAACTGCGCCGGGTTGAGCGCCCACAGCGCGCCGCGCCCCTCGCGCCTGCGCCAGATGCTTCGCGCCGTGCGCGCGCCGAGCCAGAGCGCCACGCCCGCGAGCCACCACGCGCTGTGCGCGAGGGCGAGCGCGGCGAAGACGAGCGCGACCGCGTACTGACGGGCGACGCCGTAGTGCCAGTGGCGCGCGAGCCCGGCGCGGACGTTGTGGCGCGAGTAGAGGACGAACTTGGCGTAGGTGCTGGCGAGCGTGGGGCGCAGGCGCCACCACACCGTCGCGCGCGCCGCCCACGCGATCTTAAAGCCCGCGCGCTCGACCTCCGACATGAACAACAGGTCTTCGGCGGCGCGCAGATCGGGGAAGCCGCCGACCCACTGCCAAGCCTCGCGCCTGAGAAGCGCCGACGCGATGGAGGGGCCGCGCACCGGCGCGCCGGCGCGCTCCTGCTTCGGCGGCACGTAGGCGAGCGCGGCGCAGCGCTCGAAGAAGGTGTCGGCGAAGGGCTCGAAGTTTCCGTAGACGACCGAAGCGTCCGGGTCGCGCCGCGCCGCCTCGACGAGGAGCGCGAGCCAGTCGGGTTCGGGGCGCGTCCCGGCGTCGGTCAGCGCGAGCCAGTCGTGGCGCGCGGCGGCGATGCCGACGTTGCGCCCCCGACCGGGCGTGGCGTCGCCGGCCTCGACGACGCGGATCGCGGCAGACCGCCCCGACGCATCCCGCAACCGGGCCAGCGTGTCGTCTCTGCTCCCGCCGTCGACGAAAACGATCTCGTCGGGCTGCCGCGTCTGCCGCGCGAGCGAGAGGAGCAGCTCGTCGAGCGTCTCGGCCTCGTCGCGCACGGGCACGACGAGCGAGACGCGCAGTCGCCCCTCGTTGGGATCAGGTGGCTCGCCCATCGCCTTAGAGAAAAGGCAAGGGGCGCGGACACCATCCCGCCCCTTGCCCCCGTCATTCCTTCGTTCGTCGCCGTCGCCGTGGGCGGCTGAGTCCGCTCACGCGGCGGCGGCTGCCGGGATCGCGCCCTTCTTCTGCAACTCGCCCTCGATCCAGCGGTAGGTGCGCGCCAAGCCGTCTTCGAGCGACACCCGCGGCTCCCACTTCAAGACCTCGCGCAGGCGCGTGTTGTCGCTGTTGCGACCGCGCACGCCCTGCGGCTTCGTCGTGTCGTAGTCCTTGCCGATCCGCTTGCCCGCGATCTTCGAGACGATGTCGACGAGTTCGTTGATCGAGATCATGCGATCCTGCCCGAGGTTGATCGGCTCGCGGTGATCGCTGCGCATCAGGCGGTAGATGCCCTCCACGCAGTCGTCGATGTAGCAGTAGGAGCGCGTCTGCCCGCCGTCGCCCCAGACCTCGATGGAGTCGCCGTCGGAGGCGAGGGCGACCTTGCGGCAGATGGCCGCCGGGGACTTTTCGCGCCCCCCGTCGTAAGTCCCGAGCGGGCCGAAGATGTTGTGGAAGCGCACGACGCGCGTCTCCAACCCGTAGTCCTCGCGGTAGTGGCGGCAGACGCGCTCCATGTAGAGCTTCTCCCAGCCGTAGCCGTCCTCGGCGTCCGCCGGGTAGGCGTCCTCTTCCTTGAGCGGGGTCACGTCGGCGTCCTTCTGCAGGTAGCCGGGGTAGATGCACGCGCTCGAAGTGAAGAGGTAGCGCCCGACGTTGTTCTGCCGCGCCGCCTCGATGGTGTGCATGTTGCAGAGCGTGCTGTCGCGGACGATCTCGGCCTTGTGCGTCTCGATGAAGCCGATGCCCCCCATGTTGGCGGCGAGGCCGTAGACCTCGTCGATCCCCTCGGTCGCTTCGAGGCAGTTCTCCCAGCGGACGAGGTCGAGCAGCTTGAACTCGTGGGCCGCCGTCGGCTCGTACTCCGGCTCTTTAAGATCGACGCCGCGCACCCAGTAGCCGCGCTCGACGAGGTACTTCACGAGGTGGTGACCGATGAATCCGCCCGCGCCCGTGACGAGGACTCTGACCTGTTCCGACATATCGATTCTGTAGCTCCCGTGTGGTTAGACAAGATTTCGCAAGCCGCGAAAGACCTGAAACATTAGTTGATGGCGGGGCGCAATTGCAAGCGCGCGCGCCGCGGGCGCGCTCACCCCGCGCCCGATTCGTCCGCGCCCGCGGCGAGCCGGCGCAGACACCCCCAGAAGGGGCGCGCGGCGAGGCTTTCGGGGTGCGTCAGCGCCGCGCGCACCAGCCAGCGCGCGCCGTCTCTTCGGTCGCCGGCCCCGCTCGCCGCGTAGGAGCGGCGCAGGTAGCGCGTCGCGCGGCACCAGCGCCGGTCCGCGCCCGTCAGGCGATCCTCGTAGAGCTCGGCGCTGCGGTCGAACTCCTCCTCGAAGCGTTTGCTGTCGGCGACCGTCTTGCTCGAAGCGTGCAGCCTGTACTTGGCGAGCGTCGCCGGGAGGTGCTCGCACCTGTGGCCGTCGAGCAGGAGGCGGACGTAGAGGTCGTGATCGAAGTCGTAGTTCCACCGCTCGTCGAACCCCGTGGTGACGAGCGCGCGCCGCCAGAACATGCCGGGCTGCGGCGCGCGGTAGGCCCACGAGAGCGCGTGCGCGGCGGAGGCGGGGACGCGCGCCCTGACCAGCTCCGTCTCGTGCCCCTCGCCGAACATGACGGTGTCGCCGCACAGCCACTCGCAGGCGGGGTGCGACTCGAAATAGTCGACGACGGCGCGGAACGCGCCGGGCAGGTAGACGTCGTCGCTGTTGATGTAGGCGAAGAGATCGCCGGTCGAGCGCGCGATCCCCTTGTTGATGGCGTGAACCTGCCCGCGATCCTTTTCGCTCACCCAGTAGGCGAGCCGATCCTCGTAGCGGCGGATGACGTCGACGCTCTCGTCGGTGCTGCCGCCGTCGATGACGATGTATTCGAGCGGCCCGTAGCCCTGATCGAGGACGGAGCGGATCGTCTCCTCCAAAAACTTCCCCTGATTGAAAGAGGGCGTGACGATGGAGAGCTTGGGCGGGCTCATGCCGGGCGGTCGCCCCCGCCGCGCCGCTCGCTGATCATCTGCTCGACGACGTTGATGAGGGCGTTCAGCCGCTCGTCGGTCGCGCGCCCCGCCTCGGCGTTGGCGGCGGTGCTCTCTTGCAGGGCGGCGGTGCTCTCTTGCAGGGCGGCGGTGCCATCTTTAAGGGCTTCTATTTCGCGCTCGTGTATCTCCGCGATGGCGAGCAGGGCGGTGATGCCGTCAGCATTCCGATCCACTTTAACGGCGAGCCGGTCAACGGTCGCCGAGAGCTGCCCCACCGTAGCGGTCAGTTGCGCCTGCTGTTCGAGGATGAACTGCATCGTGCGCTGCGTGTCGTCATTCATGGCGTCTCCTCTCCGCCCGCTCACGCCGGAAAGTTTTTCTCGTACCAGTCGATGGTCTTACGTAAGCCATCTTCGAGCGAGGTCTGTGCGACGAAGCCGAACTTCTCTCTCGCGCGCGTGGTGTCGAGCTGCCGCTGGGGCTGGCCGTTTGGGCGGGCGGGCTGCCAGCGTATCTCCCCGCCGAAGCCCGTCAGGCGCGCGATGGTCTCGACGAGCGCGTTGATGTAGACCTCGCGACCGTTGCCGATGTTGACGGGCAGCGGCTCGTCGTACCGGGCGGCGGCGCGCACGATGCCGTCGGCGCAGTCCTCGACGTAGAGGAACTCGCGCGACACGCCGCCCGTGCCCCACGCCTCGACGAACCGCGCGCCCCCGCGGCGCGCGGTGACGCACTTGCGTATGAGCGCCGGGATGACGTGCGAGGTTTCGAGGTCGAAGTTGTCGCCGGGGCCGTACAGATTAGCCGGGAGCAGGAAGATGCCGTTGAAGCCGTACTGGTCGCGGTAGGCCTGCACCTGCGCGAGCATCATCTTCTTCGCCAGCCCGTAGGGCGCGTTCGTCTCCTCGGGGTAGCCGTTCCAGAGGTCGTCCTCTTTGAAGGGGACGGGCGTGAACTTCGGGTAGGCGCAGACGGTGCCGAGCGCGAGGAATTTCTTCACGCCGCGCACGCGCGACTGCTCGATGAGCTGCGTGCCCATCATCAAATTCTCGTAGAGGAAGCGGCCCGGGTTCCTCTGGTTGTGCCCGATGCCGCCGACGACCGCCGCCAGGTGGACGACGAGTTCGGGGCGCGCGTCGTCGAGCATCCTCGCAACGTCCGCGCCCTCGACGAGGTTGTAGTCGCGGCTGCGCGGGACGAAGACCTCGACGCCGGGCAAGTCTTTCAGCCGCTCGACCACGTAGCGGCCCAGGAACCCCGCGCCGCCCGTGACGACGACGCGCCGGTAGGGGAACTCTCTCATTGCTTCCATCCGCATCGCGCCCGACTCTGTTCGGTGATTGGTTTAAGACCGGCGTGCTCGCTTTAATAATTCGGAAGGCAGATGATAACCCAAACGCCGCGCGTTTGTCGCCTGCGCGCTTGCCGCGGCCCGCGCCTTTCTGGTATCAAACTCAGAAGTTATTCGACGGAGACTCTTCCCGCGCGGGCGCGCGGCACGCCCCGCCCGCGGGGCTCTCTCGGTAATCAACCCGACCGATCAAAGGAAGCGGACTGCGAATGGCAAAGCGTGCTTTAATCACGGGCATCACGGGTCAGGACGGCTCTTTCCTGACGGAGCTGCTCCTCGCCAAGGGCTACGAGGTGTTCGGCATCGTCCGCCGCTCCTCCTCCTTCAACACCGACCGCATCGATCACCTCTACCAAGACCCGCACGAAGAGGGCGCGCGCCTACGCATGTTCTACGGCGACCTGAACGACTCCAGCTCCCTGAACACGATCCTGCGCAACGCCGAGCCCGACGAGGTCTACAACCTCGGCGCGCAGTCGCACGTGCGCGTCAGCTTCGACATCCCCGAATACACGGGCGACGTGACGGGGCTCGGCACCGTCCGCCTGCTCGAAGCCATCCGCGAGGTGGGCATCAAGCCGAAGTTCTACCAGGCGTCGTCCTCGGAGCTGTACGGCAAGGTCTTCGAGACGCCGCAGACCGAGCGCACGCCCTTCCACCCGCGCTCCCCCTACGCCTGCGCCAAGGCTTACGCCTACTGGATCACGGTCAACTACCGCGAGTCCTACGACATGTTCGCCTGCAACGGCATACTTTTTAACCACGAATCAGAACGCCGCGGCGAGACCTTCGTGACGCGCAAGATCACGCGCGCCGCGACGCGCATCAAGCTGGGCCTCCAGAAGAAGCTCTACATGGGCAACCTCGACGCGCGCCGCGATTGGGGCTACGCCAGAGACTACGTCGAGGCGATGTGGCTGATGATGCAGGCCGAGGTGGCCGACGACTTCGTCGTCGCCACCGGCGAGACGCACTCGGTCAGGGAGTTTTTGGAAGAGTCGTTCGGCCACCTCGACCTCGACTGGGAGGAGTACGTCGAGATCGATCCGCGCTACAACCGCCCGGCGGAGGTCGATCTCCTCCTCGGCGACTCGACGAAGGCGCGCACCGTCCTCGGCTGGGAGCCGAAGGTCACGTTCAAGCAGCTCGTCCGCATCATGATCGATCACGACCTCAAGCTCGCCGAGCGCGAGAAGCTGACCGCCGAGCACGGCGGGCAGTCGCGCCTCGTCGAGGCCCGCTGGAGCGCGAACTAGAGAGTCCCGACCTTCCGACGCCGGTTGACGCCGCCCCGCGAGATCGCGGGGCGGCGTCAAAATTTTTGTGGGGCGGGGACGGGCCCCGCCCCGAGCGGTCTCGCCGCAACTTTATATGTTTACCGGAAGAAGCTCTGCACGGCATCGACGACGTACCGCTGCTGCCCTTCGGTCAGCTCCGGGTAGACGGGCAGCGCGAGCGTCTCGCGCGCGGCGCGCTCGGCTTCGGGGAAGTCGCCCTCGCGGTAGCCGAGGTAGCGGAAGCACTCCTGCAAGTGCAGCGGCACGGGGTAGTAGACTTCCGTGCCGACGCCCTCGCGCCGCAGATGTTCGACGAGCGCGTCGCGCCCGCCGCCGCGGACGCGCACGACGAACTGGTTGTAGATGTGGCGCGCGCCCTCGCGCTCGAAGGGCAGGCCGACCTCTTCGAGCAGGCCCGCGTCGGCGAACAGCTCGCGGTAGCGCGCGGCGTTCAGAGCGCGCGCGTCCGACCACGAGTCGAGGCGCGGCAGCTTGACGCGCAGCACCGCCGCCTGCAGCGTGTCGAGCCGCGAGTTGAACCCGATCTCACGGTGGTGGTACTTCGACGACTCGCCGTGGACGCGCAGGGAGCGCAGCCGCGCGGCCAACGCGTCGTCGTTCGTCAGGAGCATCCCGCCGTCGCCCGCGCCGCCCAAGTTTTTCGTCGGGTAAAAACTGAGACAGCCGATCCCGCTCATCGCGCCCGCGCCGCGCCCGCGATCCCGTGCGCCGATGGCCTGCGCCGCGTCTTCGACGACGGCGACGCCGTGCCGCGAGGCGAGCGCGTTTATCGCGTCCATCTCCGCGCACTGGCCGTAGAGGTGGACGGGCATCAGGGCGCGCGTGCGCTCGGTGAGCGCGGCCCCGATCTTCTCCGGGTCGATGTTGTACGAGCGCGGCTCGATGTCCACGAAGACGGGGCGCGCGCCGAGGCGCGCGATAGATCCGGCGGTGGCGAAGAAGGAGTAGGGCGTCGTGACGACCTCGTCGCCCGCGCGCACGTCGAGGGCCATCAGCGCGAGCAGCAGCGCGTCCGATCCGGAGGCGCAGCCGACGGCGTGGCGCGCGCCCGCGTAGGACGCGACCTCCGCTTCGAGCGCGCCGACGTCGGCACCGAGCACGAACCCCTGCGATTCGAGCACCCGCCCGACCGACGCCAGCACCTCTTCGCGCAGCGTCTCGTACTGCGCGCGCAGGTCGAGCAGCGGGACTCTCATCGTCGCGGGAGGCTTGCTCACGGTTTTTACGGTTTTACAGATCGACGAGCTGGCCGCCGCGGCTGATCGACGTTTGCGCGGCCTCCAGGAGGCGCACGACGCGCAGGCCCGCCGCCCCGTCCGTCAGCGGCGCGCGCCGCTCCGCGATGGCCGCGAGGAACTCGGCGCAGACGTGCGTGAGCGCCTCCGTGCCGTCGAGCTTCGGCACCCACACGTCGCCCGTGCGGTAGCTGACGAGCGTGCGGTAGGCGGCCTCCTTCTCGTCCACGCCCGGCGCGCCGCCCTCGCCGTTCGTCGTCGTCACGCCCTTGTCGTAAACCCTCACCTTCTCGATGGGCTCGATGTCGTCGTAGACGATCATCTTCCGGCTGCCCGCGATGAGCGTGCGGCGGATTTTGACGGGCGCGAGCCAGTTGAAGTGGAAGTGCGCGATGAAGTCGTCGGGGAAGCGCAGCATGACGTAGGCGATGTTCTCGATGCCGGGCTTGATGTGGCAACTGCCCGTGGCCGTCACGCCCGACGGGCGGCGGTCGAGCAGAAAATCCATGATCGCGAGATCGTGGGGCGCGAGGTCCCAGACGACGTTGATGTCGTCCTGAAAGAGGCCGAGGTTGATGCGCGTCGAGTCGAAGTAGAGGAGGTCGCCCAGCCCGCCGCCCGCGACGATCTCTTTGATCTTGCGCACCGCGCCCGTGTAGATGAAGGTGTGATCGACCATCAGCGTCAGGCCGGACTGCTCGGCCAGCTCGATCAGCTCCTCGGCCTCGCGCGAAGAGCTGGTGAAGGGCTTTTCGACGAGGACGTGCTTGCCGGCCCGGAGGGCTTCGCGCGCGAAGCGGTGGTGCGTGGCGACGGGCGTGGCGATGACGACGGCGTCTAAGCGCGGGTCTTCGACGAGGCGGCGGTAGTCGAGCGCGGCCTCCGCCGCGGGGTAGCGCCGCCCCATCGCTTCGAGGCGGCGCGCGTCCACGTCGCACAGCCACGCGAGCCGCGCCGACTCGTTCTCGGCGAAGTTGCGCAGCAGGTTCGGCCCCCAGTAGCCGCAGCCGATGACGCCGACAGTGATCATTTACGAGCGACGGGCGAAAAGACGTAAACCGTAAACCGTGACGGGTGACAAGAAGAAGAAGAAGAAGACTGTGACGGGTCGATGGTGCAGGTGACAGGTAAATCCGATTCCCTTACCCGTCACCCGTCACGGTTCACTTGTCACGGCTTTTGATGACGCGCGCGGGGTTGCCGGCGACGGTCGCGCCGGGGGGCACGTCTCTGGTGACGACCGCGCCCGCGCCGACGGTCGCGCCCGCGCCGATGGAGACGCCGCCGAGGATGGTCGCGCCCGTGCCGATGGAGGCGCCGCGCCCGACGAGCGTGCGCTGCAGCGTCCAGTCCGAGGCGGTCTGGAGCGTGCCGTCGGCGTTGGCCGCGCACGGGTACTTGTCGTTGATGAAGTTGACGCCGTGGCCGATGAAGACCCCGTCCTCGACGCGGACGCCCTCGCAGACGAAGGAGTGGCTCGACACCTTGCAGTTGCGCCCGATGCTCGCGCCGCGCTGAATCTCGACGTAGGAGCCGATCCGCGTGCCGTCGCCGATCTCGCAGCCGTAGAGGTTGACGAAGTGGAAGACCTCGACGTCGCGCCCGAAGGCCACGTCGGGCGCGATGACGCAAAACTCGCCGCGGCGCATCAGCCGGCCCTGCCCGCCACGCCCGCCTCCGCCTCCTCGCCCGCCTCCTCGTCCTCGGGGCCCGCGTAGTAGTTCGAGTAGTAGCCGGAGTAGTAGTAGTCGGGCGCGTCGAGCCGCACGTTGTTCAGGACGACGCCGAAGATGTTGGCGCCGACGTCGACGAGCTGCTGCTTGGCGCGGCGCACCACGCCGCGCGACGAGCGGCCCCCGTGGACGACGAGCATCACGCCGTCGACGAGCGTCGAGAGGATCGAGGCGTCGGTGAACGAGATGGCCGGGGGCGAGTCGATGACGATGTGCGTGAAGCGCTCGGAGAGCGCCGTCAGCAGCCGCCGCATCTCGGTCGAGCCGAGCAGCTCGGCTGGGTTGGGCGGGATGGGCCCCGAGGTCAGCACCTTCAGGTTCGCCAGCTTGTCGTAGGTCTGGACGAGCGTGTCGAGGTTGCGCTCGCCCGACAGGTAGTTGGTCAGGCCGCGCGCGTTCGAGACGCCGAAGTTGGCGTGGACGCGCGGGCGGCGCAGATCGCAATCGACGATGAGCACGTCCGCGCCCGTCTGCGCCAGCATGATCGCCGTGTTGATGGCGGTCGTCGTCTTGCCCTCCGAGGGCTGGCTCGACGTGACGAGGATCGTCTTCGGCGGCTGGCCGGCGGAGGAGAGCAGGAGCGAGGTGCGCAGGTGGCGGTAGGCTTCGGCGCTCGGCGAGCGCACGTCGGAGGTGAGCGCGAGCGCCGTCATCGGGTCGCCCTCGGTCGAGGGGGCGGGGGTGCGGCGCGCGCCGATCAGGCGCGTCCGCTCGCTGCGGCTCGCCGGGATGAGGGCGAGCGACGGCAGGTGGAGGTAGCGATCCACGTCCTCCACGCTCTTGAGCGTGTCGTCGAGGTAGTCGAGCAGGAAGGCGAGGCCGACGCCGACGCCGAGCGAGAGCAGGAAGGCGAGGACGACGGCGCGCGTGCGCTGCGGGCCGACGGGCTCGCGCGGCAGGCGCGCGTAGTTCGTCACGGTGACGTTGTTCTGCCGCGTGCCCGCGGCGTTGTTCTCAAGCTCGCGCTGGCGCTGGCGCAGCGTGTCGTACTCCTGCTGGTTCGTCTCCAGCTCGCGCTTGAGCACGCTCAGTTGGATCTGCGCGCGGTTCTGCTCGTTCGTCTGCCCGCTCTGGAGGTTGTAGGCGCTGCGCAAGCTGTCCTCGCGCGCCTTGGCCGACTCGTAGCGCGTCTTCATGGCGGAGACCACCTCCGCCGGGGCTTTCTGGAGCGCCTCTTCGAGCGGCTTGATCTGCGCGTCGAGTTTCTTGACGGCGGGCCACGCCTCCGTGTAGGTCTGCAGCATCTCGGCGCGCTTGAGTTTCAGATCGTCGAGCTGCTTGCGCACCTCCTGCGCGTGCTTGTCCGCCTGCACCTCCGGGATGCTCCACGGATCGGGCGACGCGAGGGCGGCCCGGTAGATCGCCTCCTTGTCCTTGCGATCATTCTCGGCGGTCAGGAGCTGCTCGCTGAGCATCGTCTGCCGCTTGGCCGGGAGGTTGTCGCCCATGCCGTCGACGGGGAGGTTCTTCGACTGGAGGAAGTTGACGCGCTGCTCCTCCTCGTCGTGGATCAGCTTCTGCAAGTCGGCGACCCTCTTGCCGAGCTGTTCGAGGTTGGCGGTCGTGCTCGAATTCTCGCGGTCGTAGTTGTTGTAGATGAAGGTATCGGCGAGCGTGTTGACGATCTGGCGCGCCAGCTCCGGGTTCGTGTGGCGGTAGTGGAGCGTGACGAGGTTGGTGCCGACGACGGGCTCGACCGTCAGGTTCGCGGCGAGCATCAGCTCGTAGGGCTCCAGCTTGTCGAGCTCTTCGGGCGACATCTTGTTGTCCGTCACGTCGTCGATGCGCACGACGGGCAGCCCGCCGGGCGCGGACTCGCTCTGCGGCGGCGGCTTCTTCTCGCCCCCGAAGATGCGCTTCAGGGAGGCGACGAAGCCGGCCTGCGCCTGCCCGCCGAAGAAGGACGGGTTGTTCTGCAAGTCGAGCGTGCGGATGACCTGCCGCGCGAGCGTCGGGTTCTCCAGCAGGCGGAGCTGCGTGTTGATGTAGGCCGGGTCGGTCGTCCTGCCGGTGTTGATGATGACGGCGTCCTTGCCGCGGCTGAGCACGCTGTCGCGCTTCGGCTCGATCTGGATGGTCGTCGCCGCGTCGTAGATCGACGGCGTGCGGTACATGTGGATGGTGACGAGCGAGGTGACGACGAGCACGAGGCTCAGGATGAGCCACTTGCGCTTGAGCACGACGTTGAGGTACTCGCGCAGGTGCGCGGGCTCGGTCAGCGACGACGAGCCGTAGGACTTCGGCTGCGAGAGGTCGCTCAGCGGGCGGTCGATCCCGCGCTCGACCGGGAGCGACGGGAGTAAACGGTTATCTTGTGACATCTCTATTTATTTAAACCTTAAATCAGGAACGCCGAAGACTACCTCCAACGAAGGCAAACATAATATCAGAGACGCGCGCTGAGGCAAGCGACGGGCGCGCGGTTTCCGCGCGGCGGCGGGCGCCCCGCGCCGACCGCGCCGACCGCCCTTCACCCCGCGCCTTCGCCGCGCACGAACTCGCCGAGCGCGTCGCGCCAGTCGCGCAGGGGCGCGAGCCCCAACGCCTCCGAGACGAGGCAGCGCAGGCGCGAGTTGCGCGGGCGCGGGGCGGGCCTGTCGAGCGAGTCCATCGAGACCGGCGCGAGCGCCGCCTCGTCGAGCCCCGCGGCCCGCAGCGCGGCGGCGGCGAACTCGTAGAAGCTCGCGCCCTCGCCCGCGTTCACGACGTGATAGACGCCGGGCAGGTCTAGCCCGGCGAGCAGCCGCAGGCGCGCGGCGAGGTCGCCCGCGTAGGTCGGCGTGCCGTAGGCGTCCGTGATGGCGCTGAGGCGCGCGCCGTCGCGCGCGAGGGGCACGACGCGGCTCAGGAAGTTGCGACCGCCCGCGCCGAAAATCCAGCCGGAGCGCACGACCGCGCAGCGCGCCGTCGCGGCCTGCGCCCTGCGCTCGCCTTTGAGCTTGGCCCTGCCGTAGTGGCTCTGCGGCGCGGGGTCGTCGCGCTGCGTGTAGAAGCCCTGCTTGTCGCCGGGGAAGACGTAGTCGGTCGAGACGGTGACGAAGGTGGCGGCGACGCCGCGGCTCGCCGCGGCTAAAATCCCGACCGCCTTGGAGTTGACCTTGAAGGCGCGCCGCGGGTCGCGCTCGCAGCCGTCAACGTCGGTCCACGCGGCGCAGTTGATGACGGCCTCCGGCCGCTCGCGCGCGAAGACCTCGGCGACGCGCGCGGCGTCCGTGATGTCGAGGCCCGCGCGGTCGTGCGCGAACACCTCGTCGCCGCGCGCGCGGCAGTCGAGCGCGACGGCGCGGGCGAGCATCCCGCCCGCGCCCGTGATCAGGACTTTCATAGTGAGTCTGAAATCTGCTCCGGTCGGGGAATCTTGCGGTTGCGGGTTGCGGGATCGCGGATGAGAAAGCGTCGGCGTCGTCGCCCTTCTTCAACCCGCATCCGGCGATCCGAAATCCGCAATCGCAAGATTCCGCACCCCGCGATCATGCTCCGCCGTACTGCCGCTCGTAGAATTCCCTGTACTCGCCGCCGCGCGCGCGCGCCAGCCACTCGCCGTTCGCGGCGTACCAGTCGATGGTCTTTTTGAGTCCGCTCTCCCACGTCTCCCGCGGTCGCCACCCCAGCTCGCGCTCGGCGCGCGACGGGTCGATGGCGTAGCGCCGGTCGTGGCCGGGGCGATCCTTGACGAAGCGCAGGAGCGTCGGCGGCTTGCCGAGCGCGGCGAGGACGGACTCCGCGACTTCGAGGTTGCGCCGCTCGTTGCGCGCGCCGACGTTGTAGACCGCCCCGGCGCGCCCGCGCTCGGCGGCGAGCAGGACGGCGCGGCAGTGATCCTCGACGTAAATCCAGTCGCGCACGTTTCGCCCGTCGCCGTAGACGGGGATCGGCTCGTCACGCATGGCGTTCGAGAGCATCAGCGGGAGGAACTTCTCCGGGAACTGGCGGGGGCCGTAGTTGTTGCCGCAGCGCGTCACCACCACGTCGAGCCCGTGCGTGTGGTGCGCGGCCCGCGCCAGGTGTTCAGCCGCGGCCTTCGACGCGGAGTAGGGGCTGTTGGGCGCGAACGGCGAGTCTTCGGTGAAGTACGCGTCGTCAGTTTCGGGCAGGCTGCCCATCACCTCGTCGGTCGAGACCTGCACGAAGCGGCGCACGCCGCGCGCGCGGGCGGCGTCGAGCAAGACCTGCGTGCCGAGGACGTTCGTGCGCAGGAACTCGTCCGCCGAGTGGATGCTGCGGTCGACGTGCGACTCGGCGGCGAAGTTGAAGAGCAGGTCGGTGTCGTCTTCGAGCGCGGCGAGGACGGCGGCGCGGTCGCAGATGTCGCCGCGCACGAAGCGGTGGCGCGCCGGGTCGAGCCCCACCAAGTTATCGGGGTTGCCGGCGTAGGTGAGCGCGTCGAAGTTCGTGACGCGCGAGGCGGGCAACTCGTCGAGCAGGAGCCTGACGAAGGCGGAGCCGATGAAGCCCGCGCCGCCCGTGACGAAAATTTTGTGCATAAGTTCGGGAGTCTGTGGCGAGCCGCGTGGCGGGGCGCGCCGGCCCGCGTCGTGCGCCGCGGCGGGGTCGTGACTTAAGTTGCGGAGTATAGGTTTCGGCCCGGAAGGTAGTCAAGAAAAGCCGCCGCGCCGGTTATACGGTTGGGCTCAGACGATCCCGGTCATCACGTCGCGCGTATCGGCGACCATGATCCCGGACCCCATCCGCTCGACGTTGAAGTTGAAGTGGACGTTCGTCGTCGTGGTGGCGGGCGGCACGCTCATCAACTTCTCCATGAACTCGATGGTCACTTTCCCGTCCCCCCCCGTGCCGGTCTCAAGTTGGATCGCCGTGTTGCCGAGCCCGCAGAAGTTCTGCGACTCGAAGCCCACGTGCCCGGCGACGCGGCAGCAGTTGTAGAAGCTGTCACGGTCGAGCCGCGAGGGCAGCGTCGTCTCCGAGATCGCGACCGAAAGCCCGGCTGCCGCCGACTGGCCCGCGAAGGTGTAATTCCGGGCGAGCGCCGGGTCATTCACTTTGTAGGGTGAGAGCGGGGCGGCGGCGGCGGGGGCGGGACGTCGTAGACGCCCATCAGTTCGTGCCTCGCCGTCCGACTGTCAACCCAACAGACATGGTAGTAAGCCGGGGGCGCGGAAAGCCGGGACGGGGACAGTTGCGCGTCGACCGCGGCGGGGCGATTGCGGGCCGAACGGGCCACAACGAAGTTTGAAGTTAATGATAACGACTTTTGATTTGACACGCGGCGGGTTTTAGTATACAACCCCTCACGCTCTCGACCGGAAACGGCGCCGCCAGATGCGTCCACTCCAGCTTAGGCTATACCTCGTAAGCTAGCCGCTTGATGAACTCGACCGCGGTTCCCCCTGCGATTTGATCCACCGCTCGCGGTTATCTAGTTACCCCGCGAATTAACCAATCCTTCACAACTGACTCGAAAAGGAGAGTTCTGCAATGACGAATGTTCGATTCACCCTCAAGAGCCTCATTTTGCTGGCTTCCATCTTCTCCCTCGCTTCGGTCGCGAACGCGCAGGCCACCCGCACGTGGGTGTCGGGCGTCGGCGACGACGTTAACCCCTGCAGCCGCACCGCCCCCTGCAAGACGTGGGCCGGCGCGATCTCGAAGACCGCCACCAACGGCGAGATCAACGCCCTCGATCCGGGCGGCTTCGGCACGCTGACCATCACCAAGTCGATCACCGTTAACGGCGCCGAGACCAACGCCTCCGTCCTCAACGCCGGTCTCAACGGCTTCACCGTTGCCTACGACAGCTTCGGCGCCGACGTCAGGAAGTCCGTCCGCATCCGCAACGTCTCCTTCCAGGGGGCCGACACCGGCACGGGCGGCATCAGGATCATCGGCGCGGCGTCGGCGGGCAGCGAAGTGCTGGTCGAGAACGTGATCATCGACGGCAACAACGCCGGCAACGGTCGCGGCATCAGCGACGAGCGCTCGGGCGGCGGCAAACTGTTCGTCCACAACGTGACGATCAGCAACTGCAGCGGCACCGGCATCGCCATCGTCCCGGCGTCGGGCGCGACCAGAATCGACGCCACGATCTACAACGTGCGCGTCTTCAACTGCAATTTCGGCGGCGCCTTCGGCAGCGGTTCGGTGGTGTCGGTCGCCAACTCCGTCTTCGCGAACAACGGGACGGGGCTGGAGTCGGAAGGCATCAACGGGGCTGCGCAGATGAACGTCACCCGCTCGGTCATCACGGGCAACACCGTGAACGGCATACAGAACGGCGGGGGCGCGTTCGGCGCGACCATCCGCATCGGCGACAACGACATCTCGTTCAACGCCACGGGCATCAGCGGCCAGACCTTCTCCTTCGGCACCAACCGCATCTCGGGTAACACCTCGGCGGGCACGGCTCCGACGGCGATGGGCGGCGCGACGAGCGCGCTCGGACAGCAGTAACGACACACCCGAAGCCGGACACCGCAAGGCGTCCCTTTCACTCCCCGCCCGCCTCTCTTTAACGTGAGGCGGGCGGGGAGTCTCCTTGTTACTCCCGATTACCCCGGCGCGCGGCGCGGGCGCGCGCACCGTCGGCGCGCCCCTGCTTGACCGCCCCGCCGCGTGTGCTAGACTGACCCCTTCATTTCACACGCCCATTTGCTCCTCTTTCGGACAAACGGCGGGCGACCCGTGACGCCTGAGGGAGCGTCGCCGCTTCGGGAACCGAACTGAATGAGCACGCTCAAGCCAACCGCCGCCGCCAATCTCCCAGCCGAACCGAGCGCCGCGATCAAGCCGCAATTAAACGCCGGGCGCACCCTGCCGGACGCGCCGCTGGTCACCATCCAGCCGACCCGCTCGTGGATGGCGCTCAACCTGCGCGACCTGTGGGCCTACCGCGAGCTGCTTTACTTCATGGCGTGGCGCGACATCAAGGTGCGCTACAAGCAGACCGCGCTCGGCGTGGCGTGGGTCGTCATGCAGCCGCTGCTGACCACCGCCATCTTCACGCTCTTCCTCGGCAAGCTGGCGCGCGTCCCTTCCGACGGCGCGCCCTACGCGCTGATGGTCTACGCGGGGCTGCTGCCGTGGAGCTTCTTCTCCGGCGCGGTGACGGCGGGCGGCAACAGCCTCGTCACCAGCTCGGCGCTGATCACGAAAGTCTACTTCCCGCGCCTCGTCATCCCGGCGGCGGCCATCGGCGCGCGCCTCGTCGATTTCGCCATCGCCTTCGTCATCCTCATCGGGCTGATGCTCTACTACGGCGTCGCGCCGACGGCGCGGCTGCTGCTGCTCGCGCCGCTCGTCCTGCTCGTGACGATGCTGGCGGCGGGCTTCGGCATGCTCACCTCGGCGATGAACGTGAAGTACCGCGACGTGGGGGTCGTCCTGCCGGTCGTGATGCAGCTCTGGATGTTCGTCTCGCCCGTGCTCTACCCGGCGAGCCTCGTGCCCGCGAAGTGGCAGCCCCTCTTCGCCCTCAACCCGATGGCCGGCATCATCGACGGCTTCCGCGGCGCGCTCCTCGGCGGGCGGCTGAACTGGGCGGCGCTCTCCATCTCAGCCGCCGCGACCGCCGCCCTGCTCGTCTTCTCCGCCTACTTCTTCCGGCGCGTCGAGAAGACCTTCGCGGACATCATCTGAGGCAGAGGATGCGACCGATCATCACAGTCGATAACGTCTGCAAGCAGTACCGGATCGGCGGGGTCGAGACCTCCTTCCCGACGCTGCGCGACGCGCTCGCGGGCGCCGTCGCCGCCCCGCTGAGGCGGCTGCGCGGCGGCGCGCGCAAGAAGCGCGGCGAGATGATGCAGGCGCTCAGGGGCGTCTCGTTCGAGGTCGCGCCGGGCGAGATCGTCGGCGTCATCGGGCAGAACGGGGCGGGCAAATCGACGCTGCTGAAAATCCTCTCGCGCATCACCGAGCCGACCGCGGGGCGCGTCGATCTCTACGGGCGCGTCGGCTCGCTGCTCGAAGTCGGCACGGGCTTCCACCCGGAGCTGACCGGCAGGGAGAACCTCTTCCTGAGCGGCGCGATCCTCGGCATGTCGCGCCGCGAGATCGAGCGCAAGTTCGACGAGATCGTCGAGTTCTCCGAGATCGGGAAGTACATCGACACGCCCGTCAAGCACTACTCTTCGGGGATGTACATGCGGCTCGCCTTCTCGGTCGCCGCGCACCTCGAACCGGAGATACTGCTCGTCGACGAGGTGCTGGCCGTGGGCGACGTCTCGTTCCAGCGCAAGTGCCTCGATCACATGAGCGGGCTGCGCGGCCGCGGCGTCACGATCCTGCTGGTCTCGCACAACATGGCGGCGATCCAGAGCGCGTGCCGCCGCGCGCTGTTCCTCGACCGCGGCGTCGTCGCGGCGGACGGCCCGCCGCCGCACGTGATCAACGAGTTCCGCGAGGCGATGCGGCGGCGCGGGCGCGAGCGCAACTTCCACGTCGGATCGTCGGAGCAGGCTGAGGACGCCGACGTGGTCATCACCGGCTTCGACATGGCGGGCGCGGACGGCGCGAGCCGCCGCCGCTTCCGCTTCGGCGAGGCCCCCCGCATCCGCATCGACCTGCGCGCCCGCCGCCGCGTCGAGATGCCGCTCATCAACTTCGGCATCAAGCGCGGCGACGGCACGCTCGTCACCAACTTCAACAACTGGTACGACGACTTCAAGGTCGATTACGTCGAGGGCGAGTGCTCGCTCGAAGGCGAGCTGCCGCCGCTGCGCCTGATCCCCTATTCGTACGAGATTCACCTGCTCGTCTTCGAGCGCAAGGCCGCGCACGCCTCGGGCGACCTGAGCGCCGTCAAGCCGCTCGCCTACATCACGGTCGGCGACTTCTCGATCAGCGGCCCCCCGCTCACCGAGGAGGACGGCATCTTCCAAGAGCCCGCGCGCCGCTGGGTGCTGACGCGCGGCGGCGAGCGCATCGCCTCCGGCGCGATTGACGCCGGGAGCCTCGCCCGCGCCTACGCCGATCAGCCGCAGATCGAGATTGATTAACGCGCGCGCCCGCCGCCGCGGCGCGGCTCCGGAGCCGATGTCCAAGGACGACTACAAGAGGTTCGAGAGTCTCGGCTACGAGGACTTCCGGCGCATGGCGCAGGACGACTCGCTCAGCCGCTACGAGAAGATCGGCTTCCCCGACTCTTACCGCGCGGGCAGGGAGGCCGCCATCTTCGCCGACATCGCGGCCAAGCTGCCGCGGCTCGGCGAGGCGGGCAAGACCGTGCTCGACATCGGCCCCGGTTGCAGCGAACTCCCCTCGATGCTCGCCGACCTGTGCCGCCGCAACCGCCACACGCTCCTCCTCGTCGATTCGGAGGAGATGCTCGCGCGGCTGCCCGACGAGCCCTTCGTCCGCAAGTTCGCGGGCTTCTACCCGGCCTGCGCGGGCGCGCTCGGCGAGTACGCGCGCCGCGTCGACGCCCTGCTCTGCTACAGCGTGCTGCACTACGTCTTCGTCGAGTCGAGCGTCTTCGAGTTCCTCGACAGCGCGCTCGAACTGCTCGCGCCGGGCGGCGAGATGTTGCTCGGCGACATCCCGAACGTCTCGATGCGCAAGCGCTTCTTCGCGAGCGAGGCGGGCGCGCGCTTCCACCGCGAGTTCACCGGGCGCGACGAGACGCCGGAGGTCGAGTTCAACCGCGTCGAGCGCGGCCGCATCGACGACGCGGTCGTCCTCTCGCTCGTCGCGCGCGCCCGCGCCGCGGGCTGCGACGCCTACGTCGTGCCGCAGGGCGCGCAGCTCCCGATGGCGAACCGCCGCGAAGACATCCTGATCAGAAAGCCCTGAAGAGTCACGAGCATGGACAAAAGACGCAAACTCATCATCGTCGGCGACAGCGCCTTCGCCGAGATCGCCTACGAGTACTTCAAGCACGACTCGTCTTACGAGCCCGTCGCCTTCAGCGTCGAGGGCGCGTACCTCAAGCGCGGCGAGCTGTTCGGGCTGCCGGTCGTCCCCTTCGAGTCGGTCGAGGAGACTTTCGATCCCGCCGGGCACGACGTCTACGTGGCGACCGTCTACACGCAGCTCAACCGCCTGCGCGCGCGCCTCGCCGCCGCCGCCAAGGGCAAGGGCTACCGGCTCGCGAGCTACGTCAGCAGCCGCGCCTTCGTCTGGCGCAACGTCGAGCTGGGCGAGCACTGCTTCATCTTCGAGGACAACACCGTGCAGCCGTTCGTGCGCGTCGGCGACAACGTCGTGCTGTGGAGCGGCAACCACGTCGGCCACCACTCGACCATCAAGGACAACTGCTTCGTCTCCTCCCACGTCGTCATCTCCGGCTTCGTCGAGGTCGGCGAGAACTGCTTCCTCGGCGTCAACGCCTCCGTCGCCAACGACGTGAAGATCGGGCGCGACTGCTGGCTCGCGCCGAGCACCGTCGTCGTCAAGGACTTGCCCGACGCGAGCTTCGTCAAGCCCGGCAAGAGCGAGATCGGACGCTCCTCGACGCTCGAATACTTCAAGGTGCCGGGGTAGCGCGGTGAACTGGACGAAGCTCGGCATGGTTTACGTCGCGCGCGGCGAGCGCGACTGGGCGCAGACGCACGCGCGCGTCCCGACCTCGATCATGCTCGACGAGGATCGCGTCCGCGTCTTCGCCGGGTTCCTCGACGCCGGGAAGGTCGGGCGCGTCGGCTTCGTCGACGTGGACGCGCGCGATCCCTTGCGCGTGCTGCGCGTCTCCGAGCGGCCCGTGCTCGACATCGGCCAGCCGGGGGCCTTCGACGACAACGGCGTGCAGCCGTCGTGCGTCGTGCGCGACGGCGACCGGCTCTGGCTCTACTACACGGGCTGGCAGCTCGGCGTGAAGGTTCGCTACTACATGTTCGACGGCCTCGCCGCGAGCGACGACGGCGGCGAGAGTTTCACCCGGCAGAGGCGCGTCCCCGTCCTCGACCGCAGCGACGAGGAGCTGTTCGTCAGGACGATCCCGCACGTCTTGCGCGACGGGGCGCGCTGGCGGATGTGGTACATCGCGGGCGACCGCTGGATCGAGGCGGGCGGGAAGCAGCTCCCGACCTACAACATGCGCTACATGGAGTCGGGCGACCTCGCGCGGTGGGGCGAGCGCGGCGAGGTCTGCATGGACACGGAGGGCGAGGACGAGTTCGGCTTCGGGCGGCCGTTCGTCGTGGTCGGGGGCGGGCTCCACCGGATGTGGTACTCGATCCGCACCCGCAGCAAAGGCTACCGCCTCGGCTACGCCGAATCGCGCGACGGCTTGGCGTGGGCGCGCCGCGACGCCGAAGTCGGCATCGACGTCTCCGCCGACGGGTGGGATTCGCAGATGCTCTGCTTCGCCTGCGTCCAGCCGACCAAGTACGGCACTTACCTGTTCTACAACGGCAACAACTACGGCGAGACCGGCTTCGGCGTCGCCGTGCTCGGCGCGGACGACGCGCGGAAGATTTCGACCGATGGCGAGTGAGGGCGACAACTCTCTGCGCGCGATCCCCTACGGGGACGCCGACGCCGCGCGCTGGGACGGCCTCGCCGCGCGCGCGCCGATGGCGACGTTCCTGCACACGCGCCGCTACCTCTCATACCACGGCGAGCGCTTCCGCGACGCCTCGCTGCTCTTCGAGGAGGGGGGCGAGCTGTGCGGGCTCTTGCCCGCCGCCGTCGATCCCGCGGACGAGCGCCGCGTGGTGAGCCACCCCGGCATCACCTACGGCGGGCTGCTGCACGACGGGGCGCTGCGCGGCGGGCGGATGCTCTCGGCCTTCCGCGCCGCGCGCGACTTCTACGCCGCGCGTGGCTACGCGACGCTCCGCTACAAGGCCGTCCCGCACGTCTACCGCCGCCTCCCTTGCGACGACGATCTCTACGCGCTCTTCCGCTGCGGCGCGGCGCGCTACCGCTGCGATCTCTCCGCGGCCATCGACCTCGGCCAGCCGCGCGCGGCGAGCCAGCGGCGCAGGCGCGGGCTGAAGAAGGCCCTCAAGTGCGGCGTGACCGTCGCGTCGGGCGCGGGCTACGCCGACGACTTGTGGCGCGTGCTCGAAGAGAACCTCGCGCGCAGGCACGGCGTGCGCCCCGTGCATACGGCGGTCGAGATCGGTTATCTTCATTCGCTCTTCCCGTCGAACATCGAGTTCGTCGTCGCGCTCGCCGGAGCCGAAGTGGTCGCCGGGATCGTCCTCTATAAAACTTCGCCGGTCTCGCACGCGCAGTACATCGCGTCGAGCCCGCGGGGGCAGGAGGCGTCGGCGCTCGACGCCGTCTTCGACCGCGCGATCACGGAGGCGGCGGAAGAGGGCGCGCGCTACTTCGACTTCGGCAGCAGTTGCGAGCAGGAGGGGCGACACCTGAACGCCGGCCTCTACAACTTCAAGACGGAGTTCGGCGCGGGCGGCGTCGCGCACGACTTCTACGAGGTCGATCTCGCGGGCGGGGGGCTGACGTGAGGCTTGACGAGTGCAGAATTGTCGATCTCCCGGTCGTCGGCGATCCGCGCGGCAACCTGACCTTCATCGAGGGCGGGCGGCACGTGCCCTTCGAGATACGCCGCGTCTACTACCTCTACGACGTGCCGGGCGGCGCGACGCGCGCCGGGCACGGCCACAAAAAGCTGGAGCAGCTGATCATCGCCATGTCCGGCAGCTTCGACGTGGTGCTCGACGACGGCTTCGACAAGAGGCGCTACCACCTGAACCGCTCGCACTACGGGCTCTACGTCCGCTCCCTGGTGTGGCGCGACATCGACAACTTCTCGTCGGGCTCGGTCTGCGTCGTGCTCGCCTCGGAGTTCTACGACGAGTCGGACTACTACCGCGACTACGACGACTTCTTGAAAGCATCGAGGGGGGCCGTTTGACAGTACCTTTCCTTGACCTGCGCGCGCCCTACGGCGAGCTGAAGGCGGAGTTCGACGCCGCCGCGGCGCGCGTGATGGGGTCGGGCTCCTTCATCCTCGGCGGCGAGGTCGAGGCGTTCGAGTCGGAGTTCGCCGCCTACTGCGGCGCGCGCCACTGCGTCGGCGTCGCCAACGGGCTCGACGCGCTCCACCTCGCCCTGCGCGCCATGGACATCGGCGCGGGCGACGAGGTGATCGTCCCCTCGAACACCTACATCGCGACGTGGCTCGCGGTCTCTTACGCGGGCGCGACGCCCGTCCCCGTCGAGCCCGACGCGAGGACCTACAACCTCGACCCCGCGCGCCTCGAAGCCGCCGTCAGCGAGCGCACGCGCGCCGTGATGCCCGTCCACCTCTACGGCCAGCCCGCCGACATGGACGCCATCCGCGAGGTGGCCTCGGCCTACGGCCTCAAGGTGATCGAGGACGCCGCGCAGGCGCACGGCGCGCGCTACAAGGGGCGGCGCGCGGGCTCGCTCGCCGACGCCGCCGCCTTCAGCTTCTACCCCGGCAAGAACCTCGGCGCGCTCGGCGACGGCGGGGCCGTCACGACCGACGACGACGACGTGGCGCGGCGGCTGAGGGTGCTGCGCAACTACGGCTCGCAGAAAAAATATTTCAACGAGACGAAGGGCATCAACTCGCGCCTCGACGAGTTGCAGGCGGCGCTGCTGCGCGTCAAGCTCGCGCGGCTCGACGAGTGGAACGGGCGGCGCAAGCGGATCGCCGAGACCTACTTGCGGGAGTTGGAGGGCGCGCCCGATCTCACGCTCCCGTTCGTGCCCGACTACGCCGATCCGGTGTGGCACCTCTTCGTCGTCAGCCACCCGCGCCGCGACGAGTTGCAGCGCCACCTCGCCGAGCGCGGCGTCGGCACGATCATCCACTACCCCCTGCCGCCGCACCTGCAACAGGCTTACGCCGAGCTGAACTACGGCCCCGGCGCTTTCCCGCTCTCCGAGGCGATGGCCGACGAGGTGCTGAGCCTCCCGATGGGGCCGCACCTCTCCGCCGACGACTTGGGCGAAGTCGTCTCGCGCGTGTCGGAGTTCAAGTAGCGCCGCGGGCCGCCCGCCGGGCGGGCGGGCCCGCCCCCACGGCAACCCTCTTCCGTATGCCACACCGACCGAAGGTCAGCGTCACCATCCCGTCCTACAACCACGCGCGCTACCTGCCCGCCGCCGTCGAGAGCGTGCTCGCGCAGACCTTCCGCGACTTCGAGCTGATCATCACCGACGACGGCTCGACCGACGGCAGCCTTGAGATCGCCGAAGGGTACGCCGCGCGCCACCCCGCGCTCGTCAGAGTCCTCACGCACCCCGGCGGACGCAACCTCGGCATCTCCGCGACGGCCAACGTTAACTTCCGCGAGTCGCGCGGCGACTACTGGGCGGGCATCTGCTCCGACGACGTGTGGCTCCCGGACAAGCTCGAACGGCAGGTCGCCTTCCTCGACTCGCGCCCCGGGGTGGGGCTCGTCTACGGGCTGGCGCAGGTCATCGACAAGGACGGACAGCCGCAGCCGCAGATCAACGGCGCGGACATCACCGCCGACGGCGATCCGCTGGCGCGCCTCATCTGCGGCAACCCGATCCCCGCGCCGACCGTCATGCTCCGGCGTCGCTGCCTCGAAGAGGTCGGCCTGCACGCGGAGGGGATCACCTACGGCGACTGGGAGCAGTGGATACGCATCCTCGCGCACTGGGACGCGGGGTTCATCGACCGCCCGCTGATGCTCTACCGCGTCCACGCCTCGAACACCAGCGTCAACATCGAGCCCGCGCTGCAACTGCGCTACGTCATGGAGGTGATGCTCGAAGTGTCGGGCCGCGCGACCGAGGTGGGCGGGAGACTGGGCCGCCCGCGCACGCGCGCGCTCGTCGAGCTTCAGCTCTCGCACCTCTTCTTCTGCTCCGGCGACGAGGCCGAGGCGGAGCGCCGTCTCGCGTCCGCCTTCGCCGCCGACCCGTCGCTCGCCGCCGACGCCGCCTACGTCGCGCGCTGGCTGCACGACGTTCGCGCCCACGTCTATCACGCGCGGGGGGGCGCGGCGCGCGAGACGGACTTCAGCCGGTGGGCCGCGTCGCGCCTCGCGCGCGTCGCCGGTGACGGTTTCGCGCGGCGGCTCGCGCGGGGCGTGCGCGCGCGAGAGTCCGCCGCCGGGGCTTACGAAAACTACGGCACGGACTTGCGCCGCGCCGGCGCGCTCGCGCGCGACTGCCTGCGGGCCGATCCGCGCTACGCGCGCGACCGGATGCTGCTGACCATCCTCTTCGAGTCGGCGCTCGGAGAGAGGCTGGCGGCCCCGCTGCGCGGCTTCAAGCGGCGGCTGCTCGGATCGAAATAGCCGACCCGTCGCCGCGCGCGCCGCCCGCGATTTTTTCGCCGCGTCTTCTCCCGCGTCCTCTACACGAATCATGCGCGTCCTCGTCCTCTCGAACTTCTACCCGCCGCACTTCGTCGGCGGCTACGAGCTGGGGTGCAGCGCCGTGGTCGAAGGGCTCAGGGCGAGGGGCCACGACGTGCGCGTGCTGACGAGCACTTACGGCGTCGGCTCGCGGCGGACTGAGGGGCACGTCTATCGCTGGCTCGATCTCGAAGCGGGATCGACGGCGGCGTCGGCGGCGGCAGCGCCGTCGCTGCCGCGCCGCGCCGCCGCGCTGCTGAGGCGTGAGGCGCGGCAACAGCGTGCGTTCGCGAGCGCCGTGCGCCGCGCGCGGCCCGAACTCGTCTACGTCTGGAACATGGCGCAACTGCCCATCTCGCTCGCCGCGCTCGCGGAGCGGACGGGGCTGCCCGTCTGCTACTTCATCTCCGACCGCTGGCTCACGCGCTGGGAGGGCGACGAGTGGCACCAGCTCTGGTCGGCGCGCTTCCGCAACCCGGCGTGGCGCGCGGCGCGGCGCGCGGCGGGCCTCGCGCTCTCGCTCCCCGGCCTCGTCACGCGCACCGCGCTCGCGCTGCCGCACGCGCACTTCGTCAGCGACTACCTCCGCCGCGACGCCGCGCTCGCCGGTCAAGTCCCGCGCGCGAGCGACGTCATCCACTGGGGCGTGGACGTGGAAAAATTCTCCTACCGGCGCGAAGCCGCCGGGCGGCCCGCGCGGCTGCTCTACGTCGGGCAGGTGACGGCGCAGAAGGGCTTCCGCACGGCGATAGAGGCGGTGCGGCTGCTCGCCGAGGGGCGCGCCGGCGCGCCGCCGAAGCTGACGGTCGCGGGCGGCAGCGTCACGCCGGGCTTCACGGAGGAGATGCGCGGGCTGGCGAGCGCCTACGGGTTAGACCCTCACGTCGAGTTCGCCGGCTTCGTCGCGCACGAGCGCCTGCCGGAGGTTTACGCCGCGCACGACATACTGATCTTCCCGTCGCTCTTCGAGGAGGCCCTGACGATCACGACGCTCGAAGCGATGGCGTGCGGCGTCGCCGTCGTCTCGACGGCGACGGGCGGCAACCCCGAGGTGATGCGCCACGGGTTCAACGCGCTCACGTTCGAGAAGGAGGACGCGCGGGCCTGCGCCGCGCACGTCGCCCGGCTGATGGACGACCCCGCGCTCTTCGCGCGCCTGCGCGCGAACGCGCGGCGCACCGTCGAAGAGGGTTTCGAGATCGGCAAGATGATCGACCGGCTCGAACGCTCGCTGCGCGAGCAGATCGGGTCGCACAAAATTTGATTTCTACTCCGTGCCCCCTCCGTGTCCTCTGTGACTCCGTGGTGAGTGCTTACGATCCTTACCTCACCATAGAGTCACGGAGAACACGGAGGGGGCACGGAGTAAGGCTGAGGCCGGGACACTACTGACGGCGGGCGCGGCGTTGCGTGAATCGCCCGCCGCTTTATACTGTCGATCTCGCAGATGAACATCGTCTTCCAAAATCTTTTCGCCGCGGGCTACGAGGGCGGCGCGAACTGGCTGGAGTCGTCGCTCTTCAGCCTCGGGCAGCTCCCGCAGCCGCCGACCTGCATCGTCGCGAACGCGCGGCCCGAGATGCTGCCCGCCTCCCTGCGCGACTCGCCCCACGTCGTCACGTTCGAGATCGAGAGGCGGGCTCAATCCGGGGGCAGGGCGCTCGCCGCGCGCGTCGTCGGGCGCGCGCTCGGCAGGCGTTGGGAGGACGAGACGGTCGCCGCGCTCGCCGCGCGCCACCGGGTCGATCTCTGGGTCGGCTTCACGGGCTTCGAGGGCTTGGGCGCGGAGCGACCGCTGCTCGTCTGGTATCCGGATTTTCAATGGCGCCACTTCCCCGCCTACTTCGAGGCGCAGGAGATCGCCGACCGCGAGCGGCAGTGGGACTACGTCGCGCGCCGCGCCGACGGGCTCCTCGCGATCAGTCAGGCGGTGGCCGACGACGCGCTCGCCTCGCACCCGGGGGTCGCGGGGAAAATCCACGTCTGCGGCTTCCCCCCGATCTTTACGCCTTCGATGCTCGCGCTCGATCCGGAACAGGCCCGGCGCGCGCACCACCTGCCCGAACGCTACTTCGTCGTCAGCAACCAGTTCTGGCAGCACAAGAATCACGCGCTCGTCTTCGAGGCCCTGAGCCGCCTGCGGCGGGCGGGCAAAGTCCCGCCCGTCGTCGCGTTCACGGGCCGCCCACACGATTACCGCTCCCCGGACGCCTTCAGTAATATGCTCCAGAGCGTTTCGCGCCAGGGGCTGCACGAATACTGCCGCTTCCTCGGCGTCGTGCCGCGCGCCGAGCAGATCGCGCTCGTCCGCGGGGCGGAGGCCGTCGTCCAGCCCTCGAAGTTCGAGGGGCGAGGGGCGATCGCGGAGGAGGCGAGCGTGCTCGGCACGCAGCTCCTCTGTTCGAGCCTCCCCGTCCACCGCGAGTTGAATTTGCCCGGCGCGCTCTTCTTCCCCGTCGACGACGCCGACGCGCTCGCCGCGCTGCTGGAGAGAGACTTCAGGCGACCCGTCAGGGACGCGCGCGAGGTCGCCGCCGAGAGCCTGCGGCTCGCGCGCGAGTACGGCGAGCGGCTGCTGGCGATCTGCGAGCGCGTGGCGTGGGGCGGGCGGACGCCGCAGGCCGCGGCGTAGCGGGGACTAAGAGCGTCCGACGGCGACGCGGGGCGGGGCCCGTCCCCGCCCCGACGGTTATTCTCGGGGCATCATTACCTAATGGGGTTTGAGTAATATTGGGAAGTTCAACGACAGCGAAAACGGCGAGCCAGAGGGATGACAGAATCCACGTCCTCGACTTCCTGCGCGGCGTCGCGGCGCTGGCGGTCGTCTTCCACCACTTCTTCAACGTCCTCGATCCCGGTCGGCTGCGCGCGGCGAGCTTCTACGGCCAGCTCGGCGTGCAGGTCTTCTTCGTCATCTCCGGCTTCATCATCCCCTACTCGCTCTACCGCAGCGGCTACGCCCTGAGGAACTACGGCACGTTCGCCCTCAAGCGCGTCGTCCGGCTCGATCCCCCTTACGTCGTCACCGTCGCGCTGATCATCACGCTCGGCGTCGTGTCGTGGTACGTGCCGTTTGAAAAGGATCAGGTCTTTCAGGTCTCCCTGCCGCAGGTCTTGCTCCACTTCGCCTACGTCAACGTCTTCTTCGGCTACCCGTGGCTGAACGACGTGTTCTGGACGCTGGCGATTGAGTTCCAGTACTACCTGCTCGTCGGGCTCGCCTTCCCGCTCGCCTTCAGCCGCGACGCGCGCGTGCGGCTCGCCACGCTCGCCGCGCTCGGCGCGACGGCCTTCGTCATCAGGACGCCCACGTTCATCTTCTATTTCATCTTCCTCTTCCTCATGGGCATCCTCACGTGCCAGTACAAAGTGGGCCTGATCGGCAGACGCCAGTACGCGCTGCTGCTCGCCGCCTCGACCGCGCTGGCGCTCGTCACGACCGGGTTCGCGCAGACGGCGGCGGGCTTCGCGGCGGTCTGCGCCATCCTCTTTTTAGAAATGCGCCACGCCGCCTTCAACTTCCTCGGCAAGATTTCCTACTCGCTCTACTTGATCCACACCCCCGTCGGGCGGCGCGCGCTCAACGCCTTCCTCCGCCTGCTCGGCGCCGAGTCGTTCGGCGCGAAGATGATCGCGATTGCGATGGCGACCGTCGTCTCAATCGTCGCCGCCTACGCCCTCTACCATCTCGTCGAACTCCCGGCGCAGCGTTGGTCTTCGGCGCTGCGCTACCGGCGCAGGCGCAAGCCCTACGAGCCGCGCCCCGAAGAGATGGAACAACTCAACCCCGCGCTCTGAACCCGGCGCGCGCGCGCGTGCGCCCGCGGCGGCCTTCGTCTAAACTGATCTGCTGAAAGCGACGCGGAGGGGAGTCGGAAGCGAATTGATGAGGTTAACCGAGATCAGGGGAGTCCGGGGCATACGCTACCGGCTCGGCGAGTTGCAGCGCCGCGCGGAATTCATGGCGGGCAGCCTCGGCGGACTCGCCCGGCTGCGCCTGCGCCGCAACGGCGCGCGCCCGCAGGTGGCCGCCGTGGTCGTCGGGCGCAACGACGACTACATGTCGGACTTCCGCGAGCGCCTCAAGGCCACCATCGAGTGGAATACGCGGCATCTGGTTGACGAGGTCGTCTTCGTCGAATGGAACCCGCCAGCCGACCGCGAGCTGCTGGCCGACGATCTGGTGCGGACGTTCCCGCAACTGCGCGCTTACGTCGTGCCCGCAGAGGTTCACCGCGCGCTGTGCGAGAACCCGCGCGTGGCGCTGCTCGAATACCACGCGAAGAACGTGGGGATTCGGCGCGCCGCGTCCCCATGGGTTCTGGTGACGAACGCGGACGCCGCCCTCGGCTTCGACGCCGTCGACACCCTGTTCCGCACCCCCCTGTCGCCGGACGTGGTCTGGACGGCGCACCGCGTCGACATCCCGTGGGACGAGGGGCGGAGCCGCGGCATCGGGCTCGGCGACACGTTCGCCTACAAGCGGGCCATCCCTTACGACGAGTTGGGGACGGGCGAGTTCCATTTCGCCAGCCGGCAGATGTGGGAGGCCGCGCGCGGCTACGACGAGTCGCTGGTGAAGCACCGGATCGGCTGCGACGTGCGCGGGATAGCGCAGATGATCAGCCACGGGGCGAAGGTTCGGAAGGTCGGTCGCGTGCTCCACTTGGCGCACCCCACGTCGTGCACCGAGGGGCTCAGGCCGCACCACGGCGAGTGGGCGTCTCTCGAAAACATACCTTACCCCAACCCGGAGGGCTGGGGCATGGGAGACTACCGTGAGGTGCCGATTGCGGAGAGAATCTGGCGCTTGGAGCGGGGCGCGCCGGACGCCTAGGCGGGGCGGTTTTGATGGCGGTGTCCTAAATTAAATTCAGCTCCGTGCCCCCTCCGTGCCCTCCGTGCCTCCGTGGTGAGTGCTTAAGTCTCTTACCTCACCACAGGGTCACGCAGAACACGGAGGACGCACTGAGAAAAGCTTAATTTAGGTCACTACTGGTTTGACGCCCCTTTTGAGCTATCCGCGCCGCTGTGGTAAATTCGCGCTTCGCCCTTATACTACGCTGTTTGCGCGCGCATGGGTTCTCCGCACTTTCCGCCCGCGTGTCCCGGCCAAACACAACGAGAATTAAAGAGGGATTCAACCAAGGAGCTTCGCTATTCGCATGGGCAATAATTTCTGGCAGGGGAAGCGGGTCCTCGTCGGCGGGGGGTGCGGCTTTCTGGGCTCGTACTTGACCCCGCAGTTGGTCGAGGCCGGGGCGCGCGTCACCGTCGTCGATAATTTCGAAACCGGGTCTGCCGACCGCCTGACCCCCTTCAAAGACGATGTCGAGTTCGTCGAGGCCGACCTGCGCGAGTCCGCCGTGTGCGACCGCGTGACGAGGGGGCAGGACGTGGTCATGAACCTCGCCGCGAAGGCTTTCGGCATGGAGTACAGCCGCGCGCACAACGGCGAGATGCTCGTCTACAACCTGCTCTGCACCCTGACGGCGCTGGAGGCGGCGCGCAAGAACGGCGTCGGGCGCTTCCTGATCGTCAGCTCCTCGTGCGTCTACCCGGACGAGGCCCCCATCCCCACGCCCGAGCTGGACGTTTTCACCGGGATGCCGGAGAGCGTCAACGAAGGGTACGGGTGGGCCAAGCGCATACAGGAGCTGGCCGGGAGCTACTACGCGCAGGACTACGGGATGAAGGTCAGCATCGTGCGCCCGTTCAACCCCTACGGCGGCAACTACCGCTGGGGCTCGGAGGACAAGGCGCACGTCATCCCCGCGCTGGTCAAGCGGGTGCTCGACGGCGAAGACCCGCTCGTCGTGTGGGGCAGCGGCAGGCAGCGCCGTAACTTCCTCCACGCCAGCGACGCGATGCGGCTCGTCATGAGGGTGGTGGAGAAGGACGTCGTCGCGCTGCCGGTCAACATCGGCTACGATCACGACGTTTCCATCGCGGAGCTGGTCGATCTCATCTGCGAGGTCGCCGGCGTCTCGCCGAAGATAGTCTTCGACACCGACAAGCCGGAGGGGCGCTTCCGCAAGTGCGCCGACGCGGGGCGGCTGCGCGAGGTGACGGACGGCTACGAGCCGCAGGTGACGCTGCGTCAGGGCATCGCGGAGATGGTCGAGTGGTACGAGCGGGCGTTCGGCGCGGCTGCCAAGTCTGGCGCGCACGTCTGAGCCTCGCCGGGACTGGATGAATGCCGCCGCCTCAGCTTCAACTCCTCACGCGGGGGTTGCCGCCGCCCCCGCCCCGGGCTTCCGACTCGGCTATCGCCCCGCGCTCGACGGCGTGCGCGGCGTCTCGATCCTCGCCGTCATGTACTTCCACGGGGGCGGCTCGTGGATCGGGCGGGGCGGCTTCCTCGGCGTCGACATCTTCTTCACCCTGAGCGGCTTTCTGATCACGACACTGCTCGTCGAGGAGTGGGAGCAGGCGGGGACGATCAGCCTCGCGAATTTTTACGCGCGCCGGGCGCTGCGCCTGCTGCCCGCCCTGCTCGCCGTCATCGCGGCGTGCCTCGCGGCGGTGGCCCTCTTCCCCCCGGCGGAAGGGGCGGCGGCGGCGGGCCGGGAGATACTGGTCGCGCTCTACCTCTCGGACTGGCTGAAGGTTTACCCGCCGCTGTTTCACACTTGGTCGCTCAGCATCGAAGAGCAGTTCTACATGGCTTGGCCCCTCCTGCTCTTCGGCATGCTGTGGCTGCGCCTGAGCCGCCCCGTGATGATCGCGCTCGTCGCCGCGGGCGTCGCGGCCATCGCCCTGCACCGCGCGGCGCTCTGGCACGGGCTCGCGGGCACCGAACGCTACGCCGTCTACACCCGCCTCGACGCGCGCGCCGACTCGCTGCTCGTCGGGTGCATCGCCGGGCTGCTCTTGTCGTCGGGCCTGTCGATCAAGGCCCTGCCGCCGCGGCCGCTCCGCGTGCTGGCGGTCGTCTCGGCGGCGTGCGTCGCGCTGCTGATGCTCTTGATCCCGTCCGACTGGCCCGCGCTCTACTACGGCGGGTTCACGGCGGTCGCGGCGATGGTCGGCCTCGTCATCCTGCACCTGTTCACCGCGCCGATCCGTCTTTTCTCGGCGCTCTTCGAGCTGTCGCCGCTGCGCTGGTTCGGCAGGATATCTTACGGGCTTTACCTGTGGCACCTGCCCGTCTACACGCTCTACAACAACTACGCCCCGCCGCCGCGCGTCGGGTCTTACACGCTGGGGATCATGATCCCGCTGGCGATTAAATTCCTGCTCTCGGTCGGGGTCGGCGTCCTGTCTTTCCGCGTCGTCGAGCGGCCCGCGCTCCGCCTGAAGAAACGGTTCGCCTCGGTGCGGTCGGGCGGCCCGACGCCGGGCGGCGCGGGCACACACTTGGGGGACGGCGGCGCGCGCCTGGGGCAGCGGGCGGGCGGCTAGGGCGGATGAATCGAAACACTAACACTCTGGCGGGCAGGCTGAAGGGCGCAATCGTCGGCGCGCTCGGTCGCGAGAGGGCGAACCGGCTCTCCGCGCCCTACCACGACTGGGCGGCGCGGCGTCGCACCCGCGCCGCGCTCGCCTCGCTCCGCACGGCGCGCGACCTGCGCGTCAACATCGGCTGCGGGCCGAACGCGCTCGCGGGCTGGGTCAACTTGGACGCCGCGCGCGGCGAGCAGATCGACGTGGTCTGGGACTTGCGGCGCGGCCTGCCCTTCGCGGACGACTCCTGCGCCGCCGTCTTCGGCGAGCACGTCATCGAGCACGTCCCGCGCGAGTCGGCGGAGAAACTTCTGCGCGAATGCCGGCGCGCGCTCCGGGCGGGCGGCGTGCTGCGCCTTTCGACGCCGGACGCCGGGCGCTACCTGCGCTCCTACGCGGGCGACGGGGAGTTCCTGCGCCACCCCTCTTTCGTCGAGCCCGCCGAGACGCCGATGGATCGCGTCAACCGAATGATGCGCGAGTCGGGCCAGCACCTCTGGTGCTACGACGCCGAGTCGCTGCTGCTCCTGTTGCGCAAGGCCGGCTTCTCGAAAGCCGTCGAGCAGAGGTTCGGCGAATCGCTCGACCCCTCGATGCGCGGCATCGACGCGGAGTCGCGCGCCTTCGAGAGCCTTTACGTGGAGGCGGTGAAGTAGCTTCGGGGCGGGCGGGGGCGGTGTTCGCCGCCGGGTTGGGTCGGAACCCCCGCCGGTTCGATTTCGAGACCCTTATGTATCCAGTTGATCACGCGACCGGCTCGGTCGTCGTCGTCGTCGGGGCGTCGGGGCAGGACGGCTACTACCTGACCGAGCGGCTGCTCGCCGAAGGGCGGCAGGTGCACGCGACGACGCGCAGCCCCGCGTCGCTCGACGCGCTCGCGCGCGCGCACGCCGCGGGCGGTCGCCTGCGCGTCCACGAGGTCGAGCTGACGCAGCCCGCGCCGCTCTTCGACCTGATCGCGCGCGAGCGGCCCGCCGAGGTCTACAACCTCGCGGGACAGTCGAGCGTGTCGCGATCTTTCTCCGAGCCGCTGCGGACGTGGGCGACGAACGCCGACTTCATCGCCGGTCTGCTCGAAGCCCTGCGGATGCGCAGCCCGCAAACGCGCTTCTACCAGGCCTCGTCAACCGACATGTTCGGCGCGGCGGGCGGCGCGACGCTGCGCTACGACGAATCCTCCGCGCTCAACCCGCAGAGCCCCTACGCGAGCGCGAAGGCGGCGGCGCACCTGCTCTGCCGCGCCTACCGCGAGGCTTACGACCTGAGAGTCGCCTGCGGTATCCTCTCGAACCACGAGTCGCGCCGCAGGCCCGCGCCGTTCCTCTCGCGCAAGATCGTCGATCACGTCCGCGCACTGCGCCGTCTCGCGCCCGCCGAGCGACGCAACGCGCCGCCGCTCCTGATGGGCAACCTGAGGATCAGGCGCGACTGGGGCTTCGCGCCCGACTACGTGGCCGGGATGCAGCTCATCATCAGGCAGACGAGTGTGCGCGCCGCCGCGCGCGGCGACAACTCAACGCGGGACGCTGATGACGCGGGCGCGCTCTACCGCGACTACGTCCTCGGCACGGGCCGGAGTCACGCGGTCTGGGAGCTGGTTGACGAGGCGTTCCGCATCGCGGGCTTCGCCCTCGAATGGCGGCTCGAAGGCGACGATCCGCGCGAGTGGTCGGCGCGCTTTGGCGAAGGCGGCGCGCTCGCCGTCGCGGTCGATGCGTCGCTCCTGCGCCCCGCCGATCCGCTCGTCATCGAAGTTGATTCCACGCGCGCGCGCGAGGAGCTGGGCTGGTCGCCGCGCATTGGTCTGGAAGTTTTCCTGCGCGACATGCTCGACGACACGACCGCGCGCGCCTTCGGAGATCAGGCCGGATGAGAACCCCAGTCGCCTTCATCATCTTCAACCGACCGGACGTGACCGCGCGCGTCTTCGCCGAGATCGCGCGCGCCCGCCCGCCCAAGCTGCTCGTCGTCGCCGACGGGCCGCGCGCCGACCGCCCCGGCGAGCGCGAAGCGTGCCGCGCCGCCCGCGCCGTCGTCGAGCGCGTGGACTGGGACTGCGAGGTGTTGACCAACTTCTCCGACGTGAACCTCGGCTGCCGCGGGCGCGTTTCGAGCGGCATCACGTGGGTCTTTGAGCAGGTGGAGGAGGCCATCATCCTTGAGGATGACTGCGTACCCGATCCCACTTTTTTCCGCTACTGCGACGAGTTGCTGGAGAAGTACCGCGACGACGAGCGCGTGCCCATGATCTGCGGGAGCAGCTTCCTGCCCGAAAAGCCGGCCACGCACAGTTACTACTTCTCCCGCTACGGCCACGTCTGGGGCTGGGCGACGTGGCGGCGGGCGTGGGGCCATTACGACGTGAGCCTCGCGGCGTGGCCGGAGCTGCGCGGGACGACGTGGCTGGAGGACGTGCTGGGCGAGCCCGCGGCGGCGGCCTACTGGCGCGAGCGGTTCGACGCGACTTACGCGGGCCAGGTGGACACGTGGGACTACCAGTGGTTCTTCACCTGCTGGGCGCAGAACGGCATGGCCGTCCTGCCCTCGATCAACCTCGTCACCAACGTCGGGTTCGGCGAGGACGCGACCCACACCAAGACCGCGGTCAGCACGATGTCGTACCTGCCCGCCGGGGCGATCCCCTTCCCGCTCCGGCACCCGCGCTACATGGTGAGGAGCAGGGAGGACGACCAGCTCGCCTTCAGGCGCATCTGCCCGTGGGCCGTGCCGCAGCCCGGCCTCGGCGGCTGGGCGCGCCGGAACCTTTCCCCGCTCCTGCCGGGGCCGATCAGGAAGTCCCTCTCGTATCTTCGCGCCAAGTCGGCTTGATGAAGTTGTCATGGCCGCGGGCGTTCCGGGCCGCACATCGCCTTCGACCGGGGCGCCCCACGGCGCGCGCCCGACGCAGGCGGGCGGGCGCGAGAGTGGTCATCCCGCCGCCCGCGCCGCTTGAGGCCGAAAGAGAGAGAGGAGACGTTCAGCCTTGCTGCGAGAAATAGGCAGAGTTCTACTCGGCGGCATCGCCCAGCGCGGGCGCGATTATAAAAACCCGTCGGCGGCGGAATACCCCGGCGTCGAGTTTCAGAGCGGCGCGGGGGCTTACGGGGCGTGCCGGTTCGGCGAGGGCGTGGCCGTCCGGCAGAATACGATCCTGCGCGACTGCGAGGTCGGGCGCTACACCTACTTCGCTGCCGACAGCGTCATCGCCAACTGCCGCGTCGGCGCTTTCTGCTCCGTGGGCCCCGAAGTGTGGGTGGGGCTCGGTCGCCACCCGACCCGCGACTACGTCTCCACCTACCCGTCGTTCTACTCGCGCCGCAGCGCGGGGCGCGCCGACTTCGGCGTCACGACCGATTTCCAGGAGTACCAGCCGGTCGTGATCGGCAACGATGTGCTGATCAGCGCGCGCTGCCTGATACTCGACGGGGTGACGATCGGCGACGGCTCGATCATCGGCGCGGGCGCCGTGGTCGCCAGAGACGTGCCCCCGTACGCGGTCGTCGGCGGAGTCCCGGCGAAAGTCGTCCGCCGGCGTTTCGACGACGCGGACGTGGACTTCCTACAGCAGTTGGCGTGGTGGGATCGAGACCTCGACTGGATACGAGAGCACGCGCCCCTCTTCCGCGACATCAGGCTGCTGAAGGAGGCCCTCGCGGCCGAGCGGGGTTAAAGGCGGCCAGCCGCCGGCTGCCGACGCGACGCGCCGAAAGCGCCGTTCGAGTGTGGGCATTTCCGACTTCTACCCGAACCGCGGTCGCCCTCCGCGCGTCGCCCGGTAAGTGGCGCGCCGCGTGCTATACTTTCGCCGCGCTTCTTCCACCCCCTGACGGCACGCGAGCATTTATGAGTCCCCGCCAAACGAACAGCGAAGCCGATCCGCTGGTCGGCACCGTGAAGGGCCCGGGCGAGCGGCCCCACGAGTTCCTCTTCATCACGACTGACAACCGGAGAGCGCGCATCGGCGAGTTCGTCTACTACCTCGCGCGCGACTCCGAAGAGGAGCGGCGCATCCTCGGCAACGTCACCTCGCGCCGCCTCGTGCGCAACCTGCCCGACGCCTTCCTCTCCGACCCGGAGACGCCGCCCGCGGTCGTCTCCGCGCTCATCGGGCTCGACGGCGAGGGCTGCGAGCTGTACGAACTCACGGTCGAGTCCATCGGCTACTTCAGCCGCCGCCTGAACGACTTCGTCAACCCGCGCATCCCGCCCGGCGCGGGCGACGCCGTCTACCTCGCCTCGTCGGAGACCCTCGCCTCGGTGCTCAGCCCGAAGCGCGTCGGCGCGCAGGGCTCGGCGCACCTGGGGAGCCTGCTGACGCGCGACGCGAACGAAGTGCCGGTCGTGCTCTCGGTCAAGGACGTGGTCTCGACGCACCTCGCCATCCTCGCCTCGACGGGATCGGGCAAGTCCTACACGGCGGGCGTGATCGTCGAAGAGCTGATGATGCCGCACAACCGCGCCGCCGTGCTCATCGTCGATCCGCACGGCGAGTACGGCACGCTCTCTTCGGTCGAGACCGATCCGCGCTTCAGCGACGGCGCGTACCGGCCCGAAGTGAAACTCTTCACGCCGGAGCGCGTGCGCGTGCGCTTCTCCTCGCTGACGGAAGCCGACATCAAGTACCTGCTGCCCGAAGGCACGTCGGAGAAGATGCTGCACTACCTCTCGCAGGCGTACCGCCGTCTGACGACGACCGAGCGCGGCGAGCGCGGCCTGTGGGGCTACCACGATCTGCGCGACGCCGTGACCGCCGAGAAGTACGGCGAGGAGGACGGGCGCTCGGGCGGCGGCAACGCCAGCTCCATCGAAGGCTTGCTCTGGCGGCTCGACAACCGCTTCGACCGGCCCGGCTCGATCTTCTCCGACAGCGAGCACATCCCGCTCAAAGAACTGTTCCGCCCGGGCCGCTGCACCGTGCTCCAACTCTCCGACATCGAGCAGAACGAGCAGCAGGTGATCGTCGCGACGCTTCTGCGCCGCGTCAACAAGGCGCGCGTCTCGACCGTGCGCGGCGAGGCCGACCCGGCGACCGACTCTCACCTGCCCTACCCCGTCTTCGCCCTCTTGGAAGAGGCGCACCGCTTCGCGCCCGCGGGCGCGACCGTCGTCTCGACCAACATCCTCAAGCAGATACTCTCGGAGGGGCGCAAGTTCGGCGTCGGCATCGGCCTGATCACGCAGCGACCGGGCAAGCTCGATCAGGACGTGCTCTCGCAGTGCATGACGCAGGTGATCATGAGGATCGTCAACCCCATCGATCAGGACACGGTGGCGAAGTCGGTCGAGGGCGCGGGCCGCCAGATGTTGCAGGAGTTGCCCGCGCTCACCAAAGGCCAGGCGGTCATCTCCGGCGTCGGCGTCAACACGCCGGTCATGTGCCGCGTCCGCGAGCGCATCACGCGCCACGGCGGCGAGACCTTCGACGCCCCCTCCGAGTGGGCCGAGTGGCACACCGACGCCGCGCGCGGGCGGCGCGAGCAGGACGACGCCGTGATGGTCAAGCCCGCCTCCAAGAAGGTCGAAAAGTTCCGCGGCGTCGAACTCTAGCCGCCGCGCGGAAGAAGGTTGAAGAGACAAGGCCGAGGGACTAAGAGGCGGGCAAACGAGCGCGCAGTCCGCGGCCTAACCCTTCACCTGAGCCGCCGCCCGCATTTAGCCCGCAACGGCGGGACCAGATCGCGGACGCGGCGCGCTAGCCTATTGACTTGCCGCCCGAGTGGGGATAATCTCTCGCCGCTTACTCTTCAAGGTGGTCGTGCAAGGGGGCTGTCGTTGCCGTGCTTGCAGACGCCTGAACCCCTCTTCCACACAGACGCCTCGACGAGAACCCTGAGGGGCGCGCTCGCCTCCGTGCCGCAGCCGCCCCCAGCATTTGAAAGGAGTCCCCCATGCCGTTCGCACCCGCCTCCCGCCCCGCTCGCCTCAGCGCCGTCGTCAGCCTGCTCGCCGTCGTGCTCTCCCTCTGCGCCGCCTCGGCGCGCGCGCAGGACGAGCCGAAGGAGCCGCCGTTCCACGATTTCAAGGGCGTCTCCATCGGCATGAGCGCGCAGGACGCGCGGCTGAAGCTCGGCAACCCGACCGAGAAGTCCGACACCTTCGACTTCTTCAACCTCTCCGAGAAACAGACCGTGCAGGTCTACTACGACGCCGGGAAGGTCTCGGCCATCGCCGTCATGTTCTCGAACCCGGGCGCGGACGCCATCTCGCCCAAGACCATCTTCGGCACGGACATCGACGCGAAGCCCGACGGCTCGATGTACAAGATGGTGCGCTACCAGAAGGCGGGCTACTTCGTCGCCTACAGCCGCACGGCGGGCGATCAGCCACTCGTCTCCGTGACCATCCAGAAGATCAAGTAGCTCGCGCGGCGCCCGCCGCGAGTCCGGGGTCGGAGCCCCGGCGCACGACGCCGCCGGGGCTCCGACCCCGGCGCGGCGCGGCGGGCCTGATTCATCGCGAAGCGAGCCATCCCTCTCACACGGCGGGGCGCGCGCCGCACGGGCCACCCGTGCAGCCTCGTAGTCAGCAACCCGACTCGGCCACACACAGGAGAATTCAATGAATCGGTTCAGGACCTTCCTCGTCTCCCTCGCGGCGCTCGCGCTGCTCGTCTGCTCGACCCTCGTCGCGACCTCCCTCGCCGACAGCGGCGCGAACCACAAGGTGCGCAACCAGCACTTCGGCGTCTCGGGCGGCAACGTCAAAGACATCAGCCGCCGCTTCTGCTGTAGCGGCACGCTCGGCTCGCTCGTCAAGGACAGCTCCGGCGTGAACTACATCCTCAGCAACAACCACGTGCTCGGCCTCGCCGGGGCGGCCACCGCCGGCGACGACGTGTCGCAGCCCGGCCTGATCGACAACAACTGCGCCGTGGCGACCGTCGTCGGCGACTTCACCGCCGCGCCCGCCTTAAGCTCCGGCGTCGACTGCGCCGTCGCCGCGCTGCGCGCGGGCACGATGGACTCGACCGGCTTCATCGAAGACATCGGCACGATCAGCAGCGTCACCAAGACGCCTGCCATCGGCCTCGGCGTGGCGAAGAGCGGGCGCACGACCGGCTTCCAGACCGGCAGCATCAGCTCGATCAGCACGACCGTCAGCATCAAGTACCCGACCTCCTGCGGCGGCAACAGTGGGCCGACGTTCACCTTCACGAATCAGGTCGTCATTAATAGCAGCACGTTCAGCGCGGGCGGCGACTCCGGCTCGCTCATCGTCACCAACGACGCCAACCACCAGCCCGTCGCGCTGCTCTTCGCCGGCAGCAGCACCTCGACCATCGGCAACCCGATCAACCTCGTCCTCAGCCGCCTGTCCGCCACCCTCGGCAAGACGGTCAGCTTCGTCGGCGCGAGCCTCGGCACGCCGACCGCGCCGGCCTTCTCCATCACGACGGACGGGGGCATCGTGGAAGGGCCTTCCGAGCTGGCGATCGCGGGCGTGACGCGCGTCATGCGCGACCACGAGGCGGAGCTGATGTCGATGCCGGGCGTGCTCGGCGTCGGCGTCGGTCAGGGGACGAAGAACAACGGCGAGGCGCTCATCGTCGTCTACGTCAACCGCGACAACCAGAAAGCCTTACTCGACGTTCCCAAGTCGGTCGGCGGCGTGCGCGTCAAGCGCATCCTCACAGACGAGTTCGTCGCCCGCTAAGAGAGAGCGCGCCCCCCGCCGCGGGGCGGGCGGGTAGAAAAAAGTTCGGGCCCGGCGGGGCGAGCCCGGCGCTCCCGCCGACCGGCACCGACCGGCACCAACCGGCACCAACCGGCGCACGCGAGTCGCGACTCGCGTGCGCCGGTTGCTTTTCCGCGCCGCGATGCTAAGATAATTCCGCAACAACGCCCCTTAAAAATTTGCTTCCGCGAAGCGCGCCCTCTCCCGCCAGTGTTACCGGCTCGCGCGCCCGGCAGGTGAGGGATTCCCATGGCAGAACAGTCAGCCGCGCCCACGCAAGACCTGTCGCGCCGCGCCGCGGAGATTTTCTCCACGCGCCGCGACGAGATTCTCAACCTCTGGATCAAGGATCGTTTGGAGTCGGACGACTTCCGCGACGAGCTGATCTCCAAGAAGGAGCTGCGCCAGCAGTCGCGCCAGCTCATCGAGCTGCTCACGCAGGCGATAGAGGAGTCGGGGGGCGAGGGCTTCGAGCACCCGGCCTTCGACGATCTGCGCCGCTTCCTCAACGAGATTTCGCACCAGCGCGCCGTCAAGGGCTACACGCCGATGGAGAACGCCACCTACGTCAGCGCGCTCCGCAACACCGTGCGCCCGATGCTCGTCGAGGACTTCGAGGGCGACCCGGCGACGCTCGCCGCGGAGCTGGGCTACCTCGCCTCCGTCATCGACAAGATGGCGCTCGTCATGGTCGAGAACTACATCCGCTCGCGCGAGGAGACCATCCGCCAGCAGCGCGCCGACATGATGGAGCTCTCCACCCCCGTCATCAAAGTCTGGGACAAGATACTCACGCTCCCGATCATCGGCACTCTGGATTCGCGCCGCGCGCAGTTGATGATGGAGGCGCTCTTGCAGCGCGTCGTCGAGACCGGGAGCACGGTCGCGATCCTCGACATCACGGGCGTGCGCACGATGGACACGCTCGTCGCCAACCACCTGATCAAGACGGTGACGGCGGCGCGGCTGATGGGCGCGCGCTGCATCCTGACGGGCGTCTCCCCGGCCATCGCGCAGACGATGGTGCAGCTCGGCATCGATCTCACGCAGATCACGACCCGCGCCCAGATGTCCGACGGCGTCAAGCTCGCGCTGGAGATGGTGGGCAAGACCATCGTCTCCACCAGCGCCCTCGCGCACCTGCGGAACGGACTCTCGCGCAACGGCGCGAAGTCGCCGGAGCCCGGCGCGGCGCGCGCGGAGAACAAACAGCCGTGACAGGTGACGAGTGACGGGCGACAAGTGAAGTGCCTTTTTCACTTGTCGCCCGTCACTCGTCACCCGTCACGGTCTTCACGGAGCGAAGACCGATGAGTACAGTGCAACGCATCCCGATCCTGAAGGTCGGTCGCGTCCTCGTCGTGCCGATCCAGACCGACATGGACGATCAGACGGTCGTCCACTTGCAGGAGCGCATACTCGGCGAGCTTGAGCGCACGCGGGCGCGCGGCGTGCTCATCGACATCTCGCTTCTGGAGATGGTGGACTCCTTCATCGGTCGGATGCTCTCGGACATCGCCGCGATGGCGCGCATCATGGACGCGACCACGGTGGTCGTCGGCATCCAGCCGGCGGTCGCCATCACCCTGGTCGAGCTGGGGCTGGAACTCTCCGGCGTCTCGACGGTCTTGAACGTCGACGAGGGCATCAAGCTGTTGCGCGACGAGTTCGACATCGAGGAGCGGGAAGACGACGAACTATTCTGGGGGGAGTTGAACCCGTTTGGAGAGCACGGCAATCGCCCTTGAGGGCGAGCAGGACATCGTCGTCGCGCGCGGCGAGGTGCGCACGCTCGCCGCGGCCATCGGCTTCCGCTCGCTCGACCAGACGCGCCTCGCGACGGTCGCCTCGGAGCTGGCGCGCAACATCGTCAAGTACGCGCGCCGCGGGCAGATGATCGCGCAGCCGACGCGCTCGCCCCACGGTCGCGAGGGCCTGCGCCTCATCTTCGAGGACGACGGCCCCGGCATCGCCAACGTCGAGGCCGCCATGACCGACGGCTACTCGACGAGCAAGGGCATGGGCAAAGGTCTCCCCGGCTCGAAGCGATTAGTTGACGAGTTCTCCATCGACTCCGCCCCCGGTCGCGGCACGCGCATCACGGTCGTGCGCTGGCTCTGAATCGCAGAGGTCAGAGGTCAGTGCGGCGACTGCTTTCTCTAACCTCTGACCTCTGACCTCTGACCTCTTCTCTTATGCGTGTCATCCAATCGATGGAGGTGCGGGACGAGGCGCAGGTGGGCGCGGTGCGCCGCTCCGTGCACACTTACGCGGTGCGCGTCGGGTTCACGGAGCGGGAGCTGGCCGAGCTGGACATCGTCGTGCAGGAGATCGGCACGAACGCGGCGCGCTACGCGGAGGGCGGCGGCTGGCTCCACTTCACCTCGCCGCTCGGGGCCGAGCCGGGCGTCGAGATTTTTTACTGCGACAAGGGGCCCGGCATCCACGATCTGGAACGCGCCGTGCGCGACGGCGTCTCGACGGGCGGGAGCCTCGGCGCGGGGCTCGGCGCGGTGCGCAGGCTGATGGACGAGTTCGAGGTCTACTCGACCGTGAAGGCAGCCGCGCACGCGCGCTCGACGACCGGCCAAATCTCTCGGCGCACGACGCACGGCACGGCGCTCTTGGGCCGCAAGTGGGTGGCGGCGGCCAAGCTCTCCGCCGAAAGTCACGCGGCGACGGCGCGCCGCGTCGGCGCGTGGTCGAGGCCGCGACCGGGCGAGGACGCCAACGGCGACGCCTACTTCGTGCGCCGCCGCGCGGGCCAGCAGTTGCTCGCCGTGGTCGACGGGCTCGGCCACGGCGCGGGCGCGCGCGACGCCTCGGCAGCCGCGCTCGAAGTGCTCGCGGCGTGGCAGGGCGAGCCGCTCGACGAAGTGTTCCGCCGCGCGCACGATCAGTTGCGCCACACGCGCGGCGCGGTGATGGGCGCGTGCGTCGTGGACGCGCGCGGCGGGAAGTTTCACTACGCGGGCGTCGGCAACGTCGAGGCGCGCGTCTTCAACGCGCCCGCGCCGGTGCGCCCCATCTCCGCCAACGGCACGCTCGGCGCGCGCCTCGGCACCGTGCGCGTCTGGTCTTACGACTGGGCGGAGGGGGCGACCGTCGTCCTCGCGAGCGACGGCTTGAGCGCGAAGTGGGACCTCTCCGACTACCCCGGCCTGCTCGCCAAGAGCCCGCAGATGATCGCCGGGGTGCTCGCGCGCGACTACTCGCGCGACTCGGACGACGCGACCGTGCTCGTCGCGCGGTAAGTCCGAGGTCTGAGGTCTAAAGCCCAAGGTCTGCCTCGGGCCTCGACGTTGGAATTTAGACTCCCGGCTTTGGACTTTGGACTTGGGACTTCGTAGCCCGATGGAAGCGATCAGCGTAACAAGGCTCGGCGACATCTACGTCCGGCGCGAGGCGGACATCGTGAAGGTGCGCGACCGCGTGCGCAGGCTGGCGCGCGAGATGGGGTTCGACCAGACGACGCAGATCAAGATCACGACCGCGGTCTCGGAGCTGACGCGCAACATCTACGAGTACGCCAAGTCGGGCGCGATCACGCTCTCGATGGCGCAGCTCGGGGCGGCGGCGGGCCTGCACATCACGGCGCGCGACGAGGGGCCGGGCATCGAGCCCGCCACGCTCGACGCGATCATGCGCGGCGGCTACCGCTCGGCGCACGGGCTCGGCATCGGGCTCGCCGGCACGCGCCGCCTCGTCGACGATTTCCGCGTCGAGTCGGGCCCGGGCGAGGGCACGCGCGTCACCGTCGTCAAGTGGCTGCCGCCCGCGCGCGCCGAGGAGCTGCGCGGGCGCGTCGAGGAAGTGAGAGAGCGTTTCGCGGAGTTGGACGAGGAGTCGGCGGTCGAGGAGTTGGAGCAGCAGAACCGCGACCTGATCGCCGTCCTCTCGGAGCTTGAGGAGAAGCGCGAGGAGCTTGAGCAGTTGAACCGCCGCCTCGCCGACTCGAACCGCGAGCTGGAGGAGGCGAACGTGAAGCTGCGCGAGGTGGCGGAGCTGAAAGAAGAGTTCCTCGCCGTCACCACGCACGACCTGCGCTCGCCGCTGGCGGTCATCAGCGGCGTCATCAGCTTCTTCAGTTCGGGCCGGCTGGGCGAGCTGACGCCGGAGCAGCAGAACATGGTCTCGATGATGGAGCGCAACACGCAGAACCTCATCGAGCTGGTCAACGATCTGCTCGACTCGGCGAAGATCGAGTCGGGCACTTTGCAGCTCGAACTCGCGCCGACCGATCTGCCCGCGCTCGTCGGCGAAATCTGCGAGTCGGCGGGCGCGGTGGCGGGCGAGAAGGGCGTCGCGGTCGACTGCCGCTTCCCCGACGATCTGCCGAAGGTCAAGGCCGACCGCGCGAAGCTGCGCCGCGTCATCGTCAACCTCGTCTCCAACGGCGTGAAGTTCACGCCGAAGGGCGGGCGCGTCGAAATCTCCGGCGAGCGGCACGGCGGCGTGGTGCGCGTCTCGGTCACGGACACCGGCGTCGGCGTCGCGCCGGAAGACCTGCCGCACCTCTTCGACAAGTACGAGCAGGGCAGCAGCCGCGCCCCGCGCCGCGAGAAGGGGACCGGGCTCGGCCTCTACATCACGCGCCAGCTCGTCGAACTCCACGGCGGCGAGATCGACGCCGCGTCCGAAGTCGGCAAAGGCTCCACGTTCTCTTTCACGATCCCCGTCGCGGAGGTTGATGACTGAGCCGAGGTGGGCGGCGCGAGGGCGCACGATTTACCCGTCGCCTGTCACTCGTCACTCGTCACTGCTCTTATGCACTACCACCTCATCGGAATCTGCGGGACGGCGATGGCGTCGCTCGCCGGGATGCTTCAGGCGCGGGGCCACCGGGTGACGGGCTCGGACGAGAACGTCTACCCGCCGATGTCCACGATGCTCAGAGACCTCGGCATCCACGTCGCGCAAGGCTACAGGCCCGAGCACCTCGACCCCGCGCCGGATTGCGTCGTCGTCGGCAACGCGCTCTCGCGCGGGAACGCGGAGGTGGAAGAGACGCTGAACCGCAAGCTCACCTACCGCTCGCAGGCAGAGGTGGTCAAGGAGGAGTTCGTGCGCGGGCGGCGCTCCCTGGTCGTCGCGGGCACGCACGGGAAGACGACGACGACGAGCATCGCGGCGTGGGTGATGGAGGTCGGCGGGCTCGATCCTTCGTTCCTCGTCGGCGGCGTCGTGCAGAACTTCGGCAAGAGCTTCCGCGTGACCGGCAGCGACTACTTCGTCGTCGAGGGCGACGAGTACGACACCGCCTACTTCGACAAGGGGCCGAAGTTCATGCACTACCTGCCCGAGACGGCAATCGTCAACAACATCGAGTTCGATCACGCGGACATCTACCAAGACCTCGCGGCGGTCAAGCTCGCCTTCCGCCGTCTGATGAACCTCGTGCCCGCCAACGGTCGCCTCGTCGCCGGGTGGGACGACACGAACGTGCGCGCCGTCGTCGCCGAGATGGGCCCGCGGCTCCACACGCGGCTCGAAACCTTCGGCACGTCGGCGGACGCGAAGTGGCAGGCGCGCGACATAGATTTTTCGGGCGAGCTGACGCGCTTCCGCGTCTTCCGCGGGGGGGAACTCTGGGGCGAGTTCGAGACGCCGCTCATCGGCGAGTTCAACGTGAGGAACACTCTGGCGGTCGTCGTCGCCGCCGAGGCGTGGGGCGTCGGGGCGGCGGCGATCAAGGAGGCGCTCGCGACCTTCAGGAGCGTGCAGCGGCGGATGCAGGTGAAGGGCGCGGCGGCGGGCGTCACCGTCATCGACGACTTCGCGCACCACCCGACCGCCGTGCGCGAGACGCTGCAAGCCCTCCGCGCCAAGTACAGGGGGGGCCGCCTCGTCGCCGTCTTCGAGCCGCGCTCGGCGACCTCGCGGCTCGCCGTCTTTCAGCAGGAGTACGTCGACGCGCTCGGGCAGGCCGACTACGTCGTCGTCGCCAAAGTCTTCGACCGCGAGAAGGGATCGATCTACGGGCGCTTGCTCGACACGAACGAGCTGGCCGAAGAGATCGGCGCGGCGGGCACGCCCGCCCACTGCATCGACGACGCCGACTCGATCGTCCGCCACCTCGCGCCCGTCCTTCGCGCGGGCGACACCGTCGCCGTCATGTCCAACGGCGGCTTCGACCGCATCCACGACAAGCTGCTCGACGCCCTGCGCGCGCGCGACGCCGGTTAGCCGCCGCCCTGCTTATTTAGAGTCACGCTCGCGCGCCGGTCGCCCGGAGAGAGAGTTGGGCGCGTCGAGGTGCGCGCCGTCGTGGACGCCCATGCCGAGCCGCTCGACGAGTTCGCCGCCGAGCCAGCCCGTCGCCATCGAGAGCAGGAAGGCGATGGCCGAGAGCAGGAAGGCGATGGTGTCGGGCCTGTACTCCGGCGGGTTGTCGCGCCGCATCCACCAACTGATGGCGAAGAGCAGGAGCACGATGTCGTTGCCGACGGCGTGCAGCAGCCCCACCCTCTTCGCGCGCGTGCCCTTCGGGATCGCCAGCCAATCGACGAAGCCCGGCACGGCGGCGACGAGCCCGCCGACGATCCCGGCGATGATCATCCAGTAGGAGACGACCGAGAACTGACCGTTGCCGGTGGCGAAGTAGATCACGTCGAAGATGACGGAGGTCGCCAGCAGCCCCAGCGGGAAGACGATCAGGATCGGGTGCGCCCCGTGCCCGAAGACTTTGAATTTGCTCTCCATTTTTCCCCCTCAAGATGTTGAACTGACTCGCGCCCGCGACGGCTCCCCCGCAGCCCTCGCTCGAGATCGCGCGCCGACGCGGGCGCAACGCGCGCGGGCGCGCGACCGGCGGGGACTTCGGAGGGGGGCGAAATTGTTTGACGAGTTCCCGCGCAGGGTAACGCCGATCGTGAGGGAAAGTCACGCGAAACTTTCGCCGGGGTCGTGCCGGGGGCGGCGCGATCTCCGGCGTGGCGGCCCGGAGGCGTGGACGAGCCGCGGCAGTCGCGCAAAGGAAAACGCCCGTGAGCGTTGACTCTCGCGGGCGTTCTCTCCCAGGCGGCTGCGCCGCCGAGTCCTGCTAGGCGACGTTCCTGCTCCGCTCGCCGCCCTCGCGGTTGTGCGAACTCAGGACGGTCTGCGCCAGCAGCCTAAGCGGCAGGGGCAACTCGACTGCGTCTTGCGCCGCCGCCTCCGAGGGCAGCTGGGTAAGAAGCTGGGTGGCCGCACCGCAGAAATCGCAGGCTTGGAGGTGTGAGCCTACGCGCTCCATCATCAAGAGGGAGAGAGTATCGGCGCCGTAAGCGGCGAGCAATGCCTGATCCGGGCATGTGTCGCGAGGCCCGAAAGGCGGTGTGATCGTGTGAGACATGTCATCCTCCCAAGGGGGTTTGAGAGACGGAGGTTGCGCCGGGCGGTCGCGAGAGCCCGCGCCCGTCACACTCCCGCATCGTTAGTTGGGGGGCCACGACGCGAGCCGCCGACGGCGCGCGTAGGGCATCGAGCCTGTTAAGCCCGATCCGAGCAAGAACGCAGGCGCGATGGCCGGTGGCACGAAGGCCACGTCGCCGCCGTCGCCGTTGACGGCCCGGAAGCGCGGCTCACGCTGCCGCCGCCGAAGGTCGGACTGCCGTTCGCCTTGGCGAAGAGCACAAGGTCTCGAAGGAGGAGACCAAAGTCTGCGCCCCGACGTGGCGTTGCGGCGGGCGGACGTTAAGGCTCGATTCAGTGGTCGAGCACGGGCTGACTATCCTTGCCGGCCACGATGCTCAAGTTGAGGGCCGTCAGGGGCTGCGAGCTGTAGAGCGCAGACAGCAGGGCGGGGAGCCTTCCGACGCGGCTCTCCTTCGACACCTTCGTCTCCTGCGGTTGGCGCACCGCCCTCTCGGGCGGCAACGAGGGCAGGGCGAGCGGCTCGCTCTCGGGCGCGGGGCTCTGAAGAGCCGCCGCTTCCGGGCGCTGTTCCGCACGCGCGTACTGACCGCCGGTCAGCGGCGTCGCGTTCTCGACCGGCCTCGGCGCTTCGCTCCCGTCGGGGTAGAGGGCCACGGCCCCCGACGACGGCAGCCCGTAAGCGTCGATGTGGCGGATGGCCTCCTGTAGGAATTGGATGGCCGCCGCCGGCTTGAAGCCGTCCGCGAACAGAATCTGCACGCGCGCGGCGGCGCGGAGGTCGTGAATCCGTGTCGCCTCGGTGTCGAGCTTCTGCGCAGCCACGTCATAATCGACGAGGAGCTGTGTGAAGAGCTGTGGGGAGGAGGATTCGTAAAGCGACATGAGCCGCTTCTTGATAGTGACCGAATCGGGATCGTTTTTACTCATTGTGTCAACCTCAACTACACACGCCCGAGCCTGATTAAAGGCGCGCGCGGCGGTTGCAACTCCGACGACCCGACGGGGGGAACCGGCGGGGGTTTTCACCTGATGGTTGGGAATCGGGGCGGCACGCACGCACGGCGACCCGCCGCGCGTCCCTTTTGGGATGCCGGTGTGAGCGAATGAAGGTCGCGCCGGGCGGCTGTAAATCCGCCGCCCGGCGCAACTTTCAAAGCGTTATTCGGAGAGCTTCGCTGCCAGGCGGCGGCGGCGGGCGAAGGACGCCACGCCGGTCAAGCCCGTGCCGAGCAGTAAGAGCGTCGCCGGCTCGGGGACGGTGCTCTGCGTCGCGCTGGTGATGCGGCCCGATATCGAAGCCACCTGACCGGGGTTGATGTCCAGATCGTTCACGAAGAAGCTGAACGAGCCGTTGCCGCAGGTGGTCTGCTGGCCGGGGATGGTCGTCGCCCCGCAGTTCGTGTCCTGGAAGGTGAACAGGATGGGCGTGTTGTCGAAGTCGATGTGCACGCCGCCGTTGTCGGCAGAGTTGACCGTGCCCGTGAGCACCGCCGTGAAGAGCTGCGAGTTGGTGCCGTTGATGCCTTCCGGGTTGGTGAAGGTCACTCTCAGCGTGAAGGTGTTACCGTCGTAGACCTGCATCGAGTCGGTGAGGCTGAACGCGCCGAGGTTGTTGACGTTCTGCGTCGGCGGGGCGATAGCGTTACCGCCGAAGGAGAGCCCGCCCGCGGCGGTCGTCCCGCTGAAGGTCGAGTTGACGAAAGTCAGGCCGGCGAAGTTAGCGGTCTGCGGCGCGCTGGTGTTGGGCGGAGTAGTGGGGGTGCAACCCCCGGCGACGTTGCCGTTAAAGCAGCCGTTGGTGTAGCCCGAGATGAAAACTTCGTCGGCCTTGGCCGTACCTTGAGCAACCGTCAGGAAAGCAACTGCGGCGATCGTAAGCGTGAGGTACTTAGCCATCGCTAAAAGATGGTTCTTCATTGTTTAACTCCTCTTTTTGGCAAGCTGGTGGAAAATGCTAAAGGATCACTTTAGCATCAATGGGGGCAAGCCACTCGGAGCCGCGGGGCATTGCAGACCTAGGTAATTCCTGCCCGGTTATCCGTACGAATACGGTTCAATTGTCTCAGGATTCAAACACGCTCAATAAGGTAGGCACCGCTGGGGGGGGCTAACTCTCGCGTGTCTGACAAGCCGGCGGGATCAAGGTCGAACACCGCTCTTCTGCTGCTGAGTGTCGCAGACAATACGCTGATTCTCATTCTGAGTCAACCTCTTTTTCCACACTTCCACCACTTTTTTTTTCGAGCCCGGAACCGTGCTACGGGCTCGGCCCGGGATACATTATACTCACGCGGTCAATTCGATTTTCAGGCCCGCATCTGCCGACGAACATCAATATGTCCATCCTCCAACGCATGCGACAGCGCGCCGCCGCCGACCCACAGCGCGTCGTGCTCCCCGAAGGCGAAGACCCGCGCACCATCGTCGCGGCGGCCATCTGCGCGCGCGAGAAGCTGGCGCGCGTCACGCTGCTCGGCGGCGAGGAGAAGGTGCGCGCGGGGGCGAAAGAGGCGGGCGTCGATCTCGGCGGCGTCGAGATCGTCGATCACCGCCGCGCCCCCGACTTCGACCGTGTCGCCGCGCTCTACCACGAGCTGCGCCGCGCGAAGGGCATGATGCCCGACGAGGCGCGCGCCGTCGTGCAAGACCCGCTCTATTACGGCAACCTGCTCGTGCGCGCGGGCCGGGCCGACGGCTCGGTCGCGGGCGCGACGAACACGACGGCGCACACGGTGAGGGCCGCGCTCCACTGCGTCGGCGTGCGCGCCGGGTTCAAGCTCGTCTCAAGTTTCTTCGTGATGGCACTCAGGCGCGAGGACGTGGGCGCGGGCGGCGCGCTGATCTACGCGGACTGCGGCGTCGTCATCGAGCCGACCGCGGCGGAGCTGGCCGAGATCGCCATCATGTCCGCCGAATCGTGCCGCACGCTCCTCGAAGCCGAGCCGCGCGTCGCGATGCTCTCGTTCTCGACGAAGGGGAGCGCCGAGCACAAGCTGATCGACAAGGTGGTCGAGGCCACGCGCACGGTTCGCGCGCGCGCCCCCGAGCTTGAGATCGACGGCGAGTTGCAGGCCGACGCCGCGCTCGTCCCCGCGGTGGGGGAGTCGAAGGCCCCGGGCTCGCCGGTGGCGGGGCGCGCCAACGTCCTCATCTTCCCCGACCTGCAAGCGGGCAACATCGCCTACAAGCTGACGGAGCGGCTCGCGGGCGCGACCGCCATCGGCCCCGTCCTGCAAGGCTTGGACAAGCCCTGCAACGATCTCTCGCGCGGGTGCAAGGCCGAAGACATCGTGGACGCCGTCGCCATCACCGCCGTGCAGGCGCAGAGCCGCGGGCGGCGGGCGTAGGGCGAGAAGGGCCCGACGGCGAGACACATTCTGCAACCGCGCGAGCCGCCGCGCGTATTTGAAGGCGCGAGCCTCGCAACCCGCCGCACAGTTTTTTGAAAGGACGTCACGCGCCCATGAACCGCACCAAGTTTTCCCACGCGGCCTTCGCCCTCGCCTTCGCGCTCGCCGCGCCGTTCACCTCCGCGCAGCAGGTCGCCGATCCGAACTTCGACACGAAGGTCGCCAAGCCCGCTTACGCCAAGAGCAAGCACCCGAAAGTTCTCTTCGACGAGGCGCACAACAACTTCCACACCGCGTCGGGCCGCTACAAGCCCTTCGCCGATCTGATCACGAGCGACGGTTACGCCGTCACGCCCAACAAAGTTAAGTTCACGCGCGACGCGCTCAAGGGCTTCGACGTCCTCGTCATCTCGAACGCGCTCGGCGCGCCGCAGATGGGCACGCCCGAGGCGTCGAACCCGGCGTTCGCCGACGAAGAGTGCGACGCCGTGCGCGACTGGGTGCGCGGCGGGGGCTCGCTCCTGCTCATCGCCGATCACGCGCCGATGGGCGCGGCGAACGAGTCGCTCGCCAGGCGCTTCGGCGTCGGGATGAGCAAGATGTTCACGCTCGATCAGTCGAACACGCCGAAGGAGGACAACAACCCCGGCTTCATCGTCTACACGCGCGGGCGCGGGTTGATCTCTCACCCGATCACGGACGGTCGCGACGCGTCGGAGCGCGTCAACCGCGTCATCGCCTTCACGGGCCAGTCGCTCAAAGCCGACGCCCCGGACGCGACGGCGTTCATGCAGCTCGCCGACACGGCGTTGGACGCGATGCCGGGCGGCGCGCAGCAGCCCGTCCCGGCGAAGGGGCGCGCGCAGGGGCTGGCCCTGAAGTTCGGCAAGGGGCGCGTGGTCGTGCTCGGCGAGGCGGCGATGCTCACGGCGCAGCTCGGCGGCCCCGCCAAGACGCCCTTCGGCATGAACCGCCCCGGCACCGACGACCGCCAGCTCGCCCTCAACATCATGCACTGGCTCTCGAAGCTGATCTGAAAAGGGGCGACCGGGTTGGGCGCGGGGCGGGCAACGCGGCACGCCCCCCGCGGGCATCTGATGAGAGCCTTAACGAAAACGCCGGACAGAAAGTCGGAGCTTCCCGGTATGCCCCTACGCCGCGCCCTCTTCTTCGTCGCCCTGATCCCGCTCTTTTTCGCGACGCCGCTCCGCGCGCAGTCCGGCAGGGCCGTGCCGAAGCCGACGCCCACGCCCGCCGAGCCGGAAGATCAGATCAGGGTCTTCACGGAGGAGGTGCGCATCCCCGTCTTCGCGCGCGACCAGTACGGGCGCTTCGACCCGACGCTCGAAACCTCCGACGTGCTCGTGCTCGAAGACGGCGTGCCGCAGGCCGTGCGCAGCATCCGGCGCATCCCCGCCTACGTCCTGCTCGTCCTCAACACCGGCGGCGAGCTGAACCCCGGCCTGCGCACGCGCACGACCCGCCGGATGGCGCTCAACCTCCTCGGCTCGCTGCGCGATGGCGACAACGTCGCCATACTTCAGTTCAACCGGAAGGTCGAGCTGCTCCAACCGTGGACGACCGATCTCGCGGCGGCGCGCGGCGCGGTCTCCGCGAAACTCTTTTCGGGCACGGGCGCGCGCCACGCCGAGGCGCTGACGCAAGCCGCGCGACTCTTCGACGAACAGCCGCAGGGCAACCGCCACGTCGTGCTCGTGACCGACGGCGTCGAGACGCCGGGCGGCGGCGCGACCGCCAAAGACCTCGAAAGGGTTCTGACCGAGGCGAGCGTGCTCGGCGGGCGCGCGGGCTACGCCGACGCCTACAAGCGCCTGCAGGCCGTGGGCGTCAGCGTCCACGTCATCAGCTACGGCACGCTCGGTCGCAACGTCTCCAAAGAGAAGAAGAAGGACGCGCCCTCGGCGTCGAGCGGCGTGCCGGGCAGCGTCGAGGCCACGGGCGTGGTGCGCGCCGGCATCGATCCGACGATGCCGCCCACGCAGAGCCGCGGCGGGATGTCGCCCTTGCCGGGCGCGGGCAAGATATCCTTCGACCCGGCGATGAAGCGTCTGCGCAAGGCTTACGACAAGGCGATGCAGCGCGCCGACCAGCAGATGAAAGTTTTAACGGCGGAGACGGGCGGGCGCATCTACCTGCCCGCGACCGACGAGGAGGTGGTCGCCGAGGGCGCGGACGTGGCGCGAGAGATCGGCACGCAGTACGTCGTCACCTACACGCCGAAGCGACCGCTCGCCCTGAGCGCGCCCGACGAGTACCGCCGCATCACGGTCGTGCCGCGCCGGGGCGGGCTGACGCTGCGCGCGCGCCGCGGCTACGTCGCCGCCTCGGCGATGGAGCCGAAGGCCAAGGCGCAGGCTGACAAGGACGCTAAGCCGCAACGGTGAACGTCGCGCGGTCGGGCAAGACCCGACAAGACCTTCACCGCCTCCGCGGCGAGTTCTGTCACCTCGCGCCGGTCACACGAACTTGATCCGCCGCGCCGCGAACGCGACCATCCGCAGCAGCAGCCAGCCGTGACGCCAGCGCGCGATGTTCGTCTCGCCGTAGGCGCGCTCGCGGTAGCGCACGGGCACGTCCACGATCTTCAGGTTCAGCTTCGCCGCGCCGAACAGGAGATCGAAGTCGCCGAACGGATCGAAGTCGCCGAAGTGCGCGCGGCCCGCGGCTATCGCCTCGTAGTCCGCGCGGCGCAAAACTTTCGTCCCGCAGAGCGTGTCCTTGATCGGCTGGCCGAGCAGCCACGAGAAGGCGAGGCTGAAGAACTTGTTGCCGACGATGTTGAGGTGGCGCATCGCCTCGCGCTCCAACGGGTAGACGAGGCGCGAGCCGTTCGCGAAGTCGCCCTTGCCCGAGCGCAGGACTTCGACGAAGCGCGGCAGATCCTCCGGCGGCACGGTGAGATCGGAATCGAGTATGGCCAGCACGTCCCCGCCCGCGTGCGCGAAGCCGAGCCGCACGGCGTCGCCCTTCCCCTCCCCCTCCTGCCGCAGCAGCAGGCAGCGCCGCTCCGGGTGCGCGGCGATCTCCCTCTCGATCACTTCGTAGGTGTCGTCGGTCGATCCGCCCTCGACGAAGATCAGCTCCGTCCCCGCGCCGAGTTCGGGCGTGCGCTCGAAGACGCTCGCGATGTTGCCCGCCTCGTTGCGCGCGGGGATGACGACGGAGACGCTCGGCTCGTCCTCCCCGAGCAAGACTTCGGGCGCTCCGACGGGCCGCGCGACGAGGACGCGCGTCAGCGTGAGCAGGTTGAGCGGAAAGATTTTCGCGAGGTAGCGGTTCGCCAGAGTCGAGACTACGGGCACGCGCAGTGGCAGCAGCACCTCGTCCCTGCGGTTGATGACCTCGAAATCTTCGAGCGCGAGCAGCCCCGCCACGTCCGCGACCGTCAGCCAGTTCTGCGGGCGGAGCGGCTTCGCCAAACCCAGACGCCGCGCCGCGCCGAGCGGCAGCTCCCACACGCGGCTGTAGAAGTTAAGGACGAGGCGCGTCGCCGGGTGCGACAGACGCCTCACCTGCCGGAAGACTTCCTGCACGTCCCAGACGTCGTTGACCAGCTCGGAGAGGATGATGAAGTCGTAGCCGTCGCCGGGCGGCAACTCGTGCGCGTCTGCGCGCACGAACTCGATCTCCGGGTGGCGCTCTCGCGCTCTCTCGATCATCTCCCCGGAGAAATCCACGCCGACGCCCGCCGCGGGCCTGAGCGACGCGAGCAGGTCTCCGCGCCCGCAGCCGATTTCGAGCACGCGCTTGCCCGGCGGGATGAGCGTCGCGTAGACCTCTGCCAGACGGCGGTGGTATTCGCCGCCCCACCCCTCGCGCGCGCCGAACGCGCGCGCCACCTCGTCCCAGTGCGCCACGCGCTCTTCGCGGTAGCGCAGCCGCGCGGCGTCGCCGAGACCCGGCCCGCGCGCCGCGCGCGGCTCCGTCACTCCCCCGCCCTCCCGACGTAGCTCACGAACTTTCATACGACCGCCCACGCCAGCCGCGCGCGCGCCTCTTTCGGGGTCGCGCGCCGACGCCGCACATTACAGGGATAAAAGAAACGTCTGTCAAATTCGCGCCGCGCCGCGCGGTTGACGCAGCCGCGACGCGCCCCCTATCATTCAACGAGCACGCGCCGGTGTGGCGGAATGGCAGACGCGACGGACTCAAAATCCGTTGTCCTTAACGGGCGTGTGGGTTCAACTCCCTCCACCGGTATTCTGTAAACTCAGAAAGTTACGGGCAGTCTCGCGGCTGCCCGTTTCTCTTACTATAGTGGCTTGTGTGCCTATAGTGTGCCAACCTCCATGAGACTCACTCTAGGCGCTTAGTTTTAGCTCTTTTAAAGTCAAAATTGATTCCTCCTAACTGACGGGGAGTCGGTTGGCTCTCAACATACCTTATGTCTCCAGCGGGCTCCTCGCGCCCCCGCCGCCCTTGTTCAGGACGTGGGTGTAGATCATGTTCGTGCGCACGTCCGAGTGCCCCAACAACTCTTGGATCGTGCGCAGGTCGTAGCCGTCTTCGAGGAGGTGGGTGGCGAAGCTGTGGCGCAGAGAGTGGCACCCGCCCTGCTTCGTGATCCCGGCGCGGCGCAACGCCCGCCTCACCTCCTGCTGCACGCTATCCGGCGAGGCGTCGTGTCTCCTGATAACGCCGTCACGCGGGTCTGGCGAGAGTTTCAGCGAAGGGAAGACGTACTGCCACACCCATTCCCTCGCGGCATTCGGATACTTACGCTCTAATGCGTAGGGCAAGTGAGCCGCACCTAAGCCGTCACGTAAGTCCTGCCCATGCAATAGCCCCGCCCGCTCGATCTGGAGGCGTAGGGGCTCGGCGAGTGGGCGTGGCAGGAGAGTGCGGCGATCCTTCTCCCCTTTACCCGCGCGTACCACGATCTGCCGGTAATCGAAGTCCACGTCTTTGACCCGTAGTCGCAAAGCCTCCATCAACCTCAGCCCCGACCCGTAGAGGAGGGACGCGATGAGGGTATAAGCGCCGGAGAGTTCTCCGAGCAAACGCTCGACTTCCTGGCGGGTGAAGACGACAGGGACGCGCGCCGGGCGTTTGGCGCGTTCTATCCCTTCAACGAAGGGTAACTCGACCCGCAACACATCCCGGTATAAGAAAAGTATGGCGCACAGCGCCTGGTTTTGTGTGGAAGCCGAGACGCGCCCGTCAACGGCGAGGTGGGAGAGGAATTGCCTGATGTGCTCGGCCCCCATCTCCGAAGGGTGTCGCTTCCGGTGAAAGATGATGTACCGCCTGATCCGGTCGGCGTAAGTCTTTTCCGTGCTCAGGCTGAGGTGGCGCACTCTGGCGACCGAGCGCACCCGGTCGAGAAGTTTAGGTTGACTCATGATGGTGAGGTGAGCGGAGTTGTGTTGAGTTCCGCGGCGAGCGGGAGGCATTATACACTCGCGTGAGCACTTGGGGGCAACATAATCGGCTTTCACCTCCCCATTACGTAGCTCTGCCGAGCCAGTCGGCTTTCGCCGCTCCATTACGGAGTTATACCGAGCCATTCGGCTTTTCACTCTCTATTACGGAGTTATGCCGACTCACTCGGCAGAATATGCGTTAGATGCTTCGTGTTATGTAAACATATGGATTACTTGAGCGCGTTGGATAGTGTATTGAAGAAGTGGCGGCGTGAGGGAGTTCGCCTGCTTCACGCCCGTGATGAGACAGCCGTTATTGCTTCGTTGAGTAAGACCGGGCGGAAAGTTTCTCGTGACGTTATTGACCTTTATTGTGCTACGGGCGGGATGGAAGATGGTTACACCGATGCCTTGTGGGCGCTGTGGCCGCTCGAACGAATAATCTCTGAAAATTCAACCTACGAGCGCCCTTATATCCTGTTCGCTGATTACCTCATTAACTCGCATCTGTACTGCTTCAATTATGCAACCGAGAAAACATCCTCGGTGCATGTAGATTTTTTCGACGGTCAAGAACCTAAACGTGTGGCCGATAGTGTAGCCGAGTTTTTCGAGTTGTATTTGGCGGATGCCGAAAAGCTGGAGATATGGGATTTACCGCCAAGCCGCATCTAACAACGGCATGCACCCGACGCGCATCCAGCGGCCCTCTTATCATCAACGTCCCTGGCGCGCGGGTGATGCCGGGCGTTGGGCTGCTCATGGAATGATGCGAATCGGAGGTGGGTAGTAATGTCTCGATGGGTCAGGGTGCTGATGCTCGGAACCTTTCTCGCCAGCGGATCAGCTAACTATGCGCGGAGTCCGCTTTGGCAAGGCCCCACACCTTCGGCGACAAAGCCACAGGCTGAGAGGGGCGAGGCTGTCATCGCCCTCCGGCGAGAGCCCGGCTACTGGGGCCTCGGGCCGACCTACACGCTACTCATCTACGCCGACGGGCGCGTAGTTTTCATCGGGCAGAGCAACGTGAAGACGAAAGGCATCGCCGAGGGCAACATTACGCAGGAACAGTTGCAGCAGCTCGTCCGCGCCTTCGAGGAGATCGGTTACTTCTCCCTGCTCGACAGCTACGGGGAGGGCGGCGGCTGCCCCTTTTATCTGACCGATGGCCCGACGGCCCGCACCGAGCTGCGGCTCAAAGATAAGAAGAAGGCCGTGTTCCACGACTCCGGTTGCGCGGAGGAAGTAAAGAAGGGTGAGTTACTTCCTTACCCGAAGGGGCTCACCTCCGTAGAAGATTTGATTGATGCGGTCACAAAAAGTAGTCAGTGGGTCGGTGGTCGCTAAGCCAGCTTTCTATTCAGTAATGTGTTGAGCCGCAGGGCGTTGTTGCATAAATAGCGAGAGCGAGTAGACCCCGCTCTGTGCCCATCGACTGATTCACACGGCACAGTTGTGCGGCATTCCTAAACTCGTCATCCGGTTCAACGCGGCGCATCTCACCTTCGCTTCCGCCGCTTGCGTGTCCGCCCGGCGAGCGCGCAGGCGATCCGAGAAGGCTGTCTTGAGGCGGAAGAAGGCACATTCGACCAGCGAGCGTCGATGATAGCCGCTCGTCTTCTTCCACGCCTTGCGCCCTGCTCGGCGTATCCCGCGCAGGTTCTCATCCCGCTGCTCGAAGGGACTCTTCCCGCGGATGACCGCGTCTCGGCGGGGCGGGATCGGCGCTTTAGCTCCATGCTGCTTGATGACGAGATAACACTGCTCGAAGTCGTATGCCCCGTCGGCGCACACGGACTCGCACTCGGCTCCGGTCTGCTTGAGCAGAGCTGGCAAGGTGTTGCGATCCAGCGCGTCTTTGCCCGTCAAGAGGGCGGCGGTGACGTGGTGTGTGGCGGCGTCCATCGAGATGTGGAGCTTCCTCCACGTCCTGCGTTTATCGGCCCCGTGGACTCTCACCTTCCATTCGCCTTCGCCGTAGACCTTCAGCCCCGACGAGTCAATGACGAGGTGCTTGATGCGCTCGCTCGCGCCGGCGGAGAGCGGCAGGTGGAGCAGGCGGGCGCGTCTGGAAAGGGTCGAATAGTCAGGAGTCGGTAGCTTCACGCCGAGCAGACGTAGCACCGAGCGGACTAAGCCCTGGGTGGCGCGCAAGGGTAAGTGGTAGACCTCGCGCAGCAGCAAAGAGCACTCGATAGTGAGATCGGAATAGGTGCGGCGACGGCCACGGCGAGCGGGGCGATCCTGACTGAGCCACCCATCAATGGAGCGGGAGTCTACCCAGAGGGTGAGACTTCCGCGAGAGACGAGAGCTTTGTTATATTGCTGCCAGTCGCGGATGCGGTACTGTTGCTTTTTCTTAGTGGTCACGCATCGAGACTAGCAGACGTACCGCCTCCGCGACCTTTTATGCAACAACGCCCAACACGCGCCTAACAACTCATTCAACCCGACGCCTCGATAGCATTCCTTCCATCATCGTCTTTAACAAATCAGGTAGAATGCTGCTCGCTCGGCGCGGGGTAATTCGGGCGTTAGCCCGCTTCAGGAGGATGTAATGCGACCCCTTCGGTATTCCATCAACGTCACGTTGGACGGGTGCTGCGATCATCGTGCAATACCCGCGGACGAAGAACTGCATCGTCATCACGCCGAGAACCTCGCGCAAGCGGATGCCCTCCTCTTTGGCCGGGTGACCTATGAAATGATGGAGGCAGCGTGGCGGCCGGCGGCGCGGGCGGGGCAGCGGCCTGATTGGGTGGAACCCTGGATGGAACCCTTCGCCCGGACTATCGACGCGGCAAAGAAGTACGTCGTGTCGAGCACCCTGGAGCAGGTCGACTGGAACGCCGAGCTCGTGCGCGGCGATCTGCCAAAGGCGGTTCAGCAGCTCAAGCAGGAGTCGGGTAAGGGGCTGTTCGTGGCAGGCGTAAAGCTCGCGCTGGCGTTAACGGAGCTGGGATTGATTGATGATTACGAGTTTGTGGTGCAGCCCAGACTAGCGGGCCACGGGCCGACATTGTTCGCGGGGCTCTCGAAGCATGTCGATTTGAAGCTCGTGAACCGGCTGGAGTTCGGCTCGGGGGTGGTGGCGCTGCGGTATGAGCCGAGAAAGTAGCCGTCGTGACAGAAGCGCTACGGAGCTTTGGAATGATGCTCGCCCGCAGTCACAGCATAAGGTCGAGCTAGAGATCGTCACCAGCTACGAGCCCCTTGCGAAGTTCAGTAGAGATTTGAAATCCCTTGTTGAAGGGCGAATCAAAGAAGCGGTTCTCGAAGACGATATTTTGCTATGAATGGGCAGGCTAACAACGGCATGCAGCGGACGCGCAGATAGCGTGCTTCTTAATCTCAATCGCCCGTGCGCGCCGCTGATGCCCGGCGTTAGGCCGCTGCTAAAGATGCGGAATAAACAGCACAAATCCAAAATATCGGTACTGTCCTAATTTGAACCGTAGTACATAAACTCTGGCACCTTACTTGTCGCGTCTCGCCATTGTCTCGCGTTCTGATCGGTGATATAAGCTTGCCATTCCTCGAACCCTCAACCTCTAACCTAAGGAGTCTCCATACAATGAAACGAAAACTGTTCCCTCTGGCTTTTGTGGTTGTTTTTGCCCTTTCCGGTTGCAATATGAAACCCAAGCCAGCGAAGGTTCCCGGTCCATCTCATCAAAGCGGTGCCCCTAAAACCAGAGAGGAACTCGAAAGCGGAGGTGCAAGGTGCGCCGGGCGCACCTGTACAATGCCAAACGGCGACATATACGATTGTACCGTTGCAAGTGCGTGTACTAAGGTGGGCGGCGACGACCGTAGATAAGCCAGCCCCAGCCGCTGCGGCGATAAAGTTAAAAAATCAGTAGAGAGAAGCCGCATCTAACAACGGCATGCACCCGACGCCCCATCACGCTGCCTCTTATTAATCTTGCTTGGGGGCGCGGGTAATGCCGGGCGTTAGGCGCTATCGCTCTCAGCAGTTCCTGACAAATCATGCATGGCTTTATTAAAGAAGAGCGTAATGGCGCGGAAGAATTTGAGGCCAATCGCCCTGCTTTGCCCGCCCACTTCATTGCTAATGATAATCAGAAGGCGGTCATAACCACCCTAATACCGCTGTGGTTCGCTGTCTTCATGGTGTCTTCTGCTAGCCCTGCCGTGAGGATCAAGGAGTATGAGATTCATAAAATAGAGGTCGGGGAGTGGGAAGGTGAGCGGTTTATCGCGTCGGTGAAATTCTCTGTAAAACCGGATCGGAGTAGTTTCCGGGTATGGTGGGTTGGTAACGAGAAAAGAAATTGGGACTGGGTAAGGGATAAGGTGCTGTTATTTACGGTGGTGAAGGAGAAGGATCATTATAGGGTAGAAAGTGTTAACCCGAAGAAGGAAGGGTAAATTGTCTTGAATCGTAGCCACAGCGCCGCACCTAACAACGGCATCCAGCGGACGTGCCTCATAGCGGCTCTCGCAAGATGAAGTTGAGCGCGCGCCGCTGATGCCGGGCGTTATGCCGTTTCTTCTTGTGTGTATAATTTGAGGACTGATGCGGACTAGCAAAACATCTGAACTGATCAAAGTAGGCGAATACTATAGGAACTATTCGCCACCTTTCGACGCCTCTAAGCCTGTCCGCCGCCTTCTGCATTATATTCCAGATAAATATTTAGTCGGGCTTCATAGCATCACCTTAACAAACTCTCAAAGTACCCGCATGCTGCGTCGTGGTGGAGTTCGGTCACAAAATCGAAAGGTTAGATTCGCTGACTGTCGCGGTCTGTATCGCGCGGGGCAGGTCGTGCTTCTCATTGATAAGATATTTTTGGATTACCCGACATTCTTTCTTCGCTTGCCCTTTTTCAGAACATATCTAATCGGCGAAGTGCTTTATCATGAGGTCGGGCATCACATCCACCGGACAAAGAAGCGTGAGCATCGGGATGAAGAGTTCGTGGCAGATGAATGGAGGGATAAATTGTTACGCTCGTTCATGTCGAAAAGGTATTGGTATTTCTCTGTTATCGCTGTCCCCTATCGACTCCTTATCCGTCCGATTGTGAGTTGGTTTCAAAGGCGAGATAAGGCGAAAAAGTCAGGATCAAATCAACGCACGGCATAACAACGGCATGCACCCGACGCCCCACCACGATGCCTCTCATGATAGTTGGACCGGGGCGCGGGTGATGCCGGGCGTTAGATTTAGAGAGTCTGGTGAAGAATATTATGAAAACATGGCTTCTGATCGCATCGGTAGGTTCCCTACTCGCCTTTTCGGTATGGCATTTTTTCTTCAAGACCAATCTTAGCGCTCAACCTTCAGGCGGTGTGCAGGCAAAGCCCACACCGGGCCCGGTTGCGAGTCCCACACCGTCGGGAGACTTTAAAGTTTTATTCTTTGCTGACCAGTCGCTCGAAGAGATTACAAAAGATGTTAAGACCACTAACCCTGCCCCGGCTAACGACCCCTGGTCTCTATTTGCCTCTGCTCTAGCCAAGTCTCGCGAGGGCAAAGTAGAAGAAGCTAAGCAAGACTTGAAGCGGGTGTTGGCTATCCCAGATGGAGAATCGCGCGTCCGGCTTTGGGCGTGGAAAGCTTTGCGTGAGTTGGGAGAACGCCCCCGCGCGAACATCTCTGACGCCGTCCACGGTGTTGTGTGTGAGTTACATAATGAGGCCGGAGTGGGCACCATCGCCGCCTACTCTGACGGTCGTGCGCGGTGGCTAGGTGGGCAGGGGAAAGTTACTGTCTGGGAGGTGCCCGGCAGTGACGCCGAAATCAGCGCCCTCATCAGAGACTTATTAAAATCCGCCGAGCCACTGGTTAAAACAGCGCCTGTGTCCGATAGACACAAAACGCCTGAACCGGAATTGAATTACTTTAGAGTAAGCATCCTAACTTACGGCGGCATTCATATCGTTGAAGAGTTCGGCCCTGAGATTGGTGAGAGTCACCGCGTCGCCCCGGTATTTATCGCCAGCGTGAAACTACTGGATGCTCTGTTAAAAAGATCTGATGATGCAGAGAGAAAAATTACGCCCCCCTAAATCTAACAACGGCATGCACCCGACCCGAATCAGCGCGTCCCTCATGCAAGGATTGCCGCTACCGGCGGTGCTTCCGCGGCGGGTGATGCCGGGCGTTATGCCGCCTATTATCTGAAGAGTCATTAGTTCTGGTCATATGTCATCGTTCCTCGGCCACAGTTTGGCTGCTTACTCGCTCTTCTCCCTCGACCGGCGGGGGCGACCTTCCACGCTCTGGGGGGCGGCGTGGCTCGCGTGGCTGGTAGTGCTCGCCTCCGCACCCGACATCGATTACCTTGTCCCCGCGCTCGCCTCGACAGCTCATCAAGGGAGCAGGATCACGCACTCCATCGCCTTCAGCCTGCTCCTGCCGCTGTTCAGCGTCGGCGCGCTGTACTTCGTGAAGGGACTAAAAAGGCAACGCGGGTTGCTGAGCGTTTGCGCCGTGCTGGCCGGGTTGTCGCACCTGGCCTTGGATTTTCTGGTCGGCGTGACACCCTTACCGCTGCTCTGGCCGCTCAGCACGGCGGCTTTCGCCTCCCCGGTCGGCGTCCTGCCGAGCGCGGGCCGGATACAATTATCGAACTACTATTTGTACAGGAACGCGCTCATCGAGCTAGGCGTGCTGGTGCCGATCTTTTACGTCGCGCGCGGATCGTACTGCGGCGAGATTAGCGCTTGGGACAGAGCAAGGATGATTATATTGCTGCTGGTCGCGGGATGTTTCGTGGGGTGGTCAGTAAGTTTGAGCAGGTGAAAGGGGGCGCTCCACCGCAAGGGGGCGGCGCGCCTAACGACGGCATGCGCCCGACCGCGTGTCGGCGAGTCTCTCGTGCAAGACTTAGCCACGGCGGAGTTGAGTGCGCGGCGTGTGATGCCGGGCTTTAGATTGCCCTCGGCTCGGAATGACGTAAATCAGGAGAGTTGAAATGCGTAAAGTCACATTTCGCGTCGCCAACAGTCTCGATAATTACATCGCCCGTAAAGATGGCGCAGTCGACTGGATTCTCGGCGGCGAGGAAGCCTCTTCCGCGATGACGGATTTTTGGAAGACTCTCGATACGGTGGTGATCGGGCGTAAAACTTATGAGCCCGTGCTGAAAAGCGGCAGGCCCTTTCCGACCTACCCGGGCGTGAAGAATTATGTTCTGTCGCGCACGTTGAAAGAAAGCTCGGATAAGAACGTGGAGATCGTACGGGAAGATGCAGCCGAGTTCATTCGCAAGTTGAAAACCCAAGACGGTAAAGATATTTTCGTCATGGGCGGCGGCTCGTTGGCGAAACCGCTTTTTGAGGCAAGCCTGATCGACGAAGTCGGGTTGAACATCCATCCGGTATTGCTCGGCTCAGGCATTCCGCTCTTTCATGAAATGAGCCGTCAGGTTGTTTTAGAACTGACCGAGTGCAAGAGGTTCAAAAATGGTTGTCTGTTGGTTACTTACCGGGTGAAAGGTTGAGGCGTATTTTACAGCCTGTCGGCAAACAAGCGGCGCAGTCTAACAAGTCATTCGAGCGCGACGCCCCGACAGCTTCGCTCTCATGTAACTTCCTAAAGTTCATGCCGAAATCTCTTGTTTCGCTCAACCGCTGTCTTTATTAATATGTTGCCCTCGTGTTTCCAGCACGGGTTGGTTAAAGTTAAAGTGTTATGAGTCTTCTCTTATCACAAAACAGATTTACCGGCCTGCTCATTCTAATAGCGTGTTGCGGCTTTACCTTTCAAACGGGGGCGCAGCGATCACGGAGAAGGCCCGTCGCTTCGGAAGTTCGTTTCGATTCCGGCGACTCGGCTCGCGGCATTCCGTTCGAACTCCATAACAATCACATTTATCTGCGAGTCAAAGTCAACGACTCCGCGCCGCTCTCGTTTATTTTGGATTCAGGGGCTTCGACAATCGTCAGCCGCGCACGGGCAGAGTCTTTGGGTTTGAAATTTAATCGAAAAGAACAAGGCTTCGGCGTGGGCGAAGATGCGGTTGAGGCCTCGCTCGCCGAAGGGGCTTCTTTGAACGTTTCGGGCGCGACTCTGCCCCGCCAAACAATCGCCGTCGCCGACCTAGAGGCCGTGCGAAGTTTTGAGAAGCGCGCGGTGGACGGCATTCTCGGCTCCGGTTTTTTCAGCAGTCTCGTCGTGGAGATTGATTACGCGGCAAAGGTAATCAATCTTTACGCTCCGAAAAGGTACAGATACGGGGGAAAAGGCGAGCGCATTCCGCTCGTCGTTGACGAGGACAGCGGACTGATTTTCGCCCGCGCCGTCGTCAAACCGTCAAACCGCGCGCCGATCAAAGGGTTGTTCGAGATCGACAGCGGGGGCGGTCACGCCCTTGATTTGAACAGCCCGTTGGTCGAACAGAATAATCTTTTAACCGACTCTCAAAAGACGAATGCCGTCGCGGTCGGCGGACTCGGCGGTTCGTCGCGCGCGGTCGCGGGGACGGTCGAGTTTTTACAATTAGGACGCAGTAACCGCATCAAGAACGTCAAGACGTTTTTTTCTTTGGCGACCGAAGGGATGTTAGCGAACGCCGAGTTTGACGGTAACATCGGCAACGACATTTTGCGGCGTTTCAACGTAGTGTTCGATTACTCGCGGCGTTCGCTGTTTTTGGAGCAGCCCGCTAAATAAACGACGCAACATAACAAGCCATCCGGGCGGACTGTCCGACGGCTTGGCTCTCGTCAACGCTCTACGGTTTTCTTTGGATTGCGTGTCGCGGGGGGGCAGCCGCTCAATTCCGGCGGGAGGTGCTGCGTGAACTTGTAAGTGAAGTAAGATGGAGAAGAGCCGTCATGGAAAAAGAGCAAGTCAAAACATTGTATGATTATACTAAATTCCATATAGGTCTATATTCGACCCTGATTACAGGACTGATAGCTTTGATAAGTTTTGGGTTTGGCGAAGCCCGCGATCTTTATCTATCGTGGATTAAAGCAATCATTATCGTTTTGCTCATTGCAGGTGTTTTTGGTGCCATTGTGGCAAGCAGAATCGTGTACGGAAAATGGAGCGAAGATACACTGGCTACGGAGTCCAGCCGTTTTTGGAAGATAAGGCGTTTAGGAAACATTAAATGGCGAATCGCAGATATATTTACAACAGTCGAGCACTACGCTTTCTGGATTGCGATCGTTATAGCCATTTTCGGTTTTTATTTTACAAGCGAAATATCTTCTCCTGATAAGGAGGCGGTTACTAGAAGTCTCAAGCAGCCCGATTGCGTAGCAACATCAATCCTCTGGGTTAAAGGGGCGGATTGCCAACAGGCATCAAAGGGAGTCGTTACCGTTAAGACGGTCAGATTTATCAAACCCGATTTGGCTATTGTGGATGGTGAAAGTACCATCCCGGTTCCTTCTGGCAATGACGTTAAGCTAAAAAGTGGGACCTTTACGACCTTGCTGATGAAGAATGACAATCAGTGGTCGGTCAAATTTTGGAAGGCTGATTATTAGGTTTCAGACCGCACCTAACAACGGCATGCACCCGACGCCCCACCACGAAGTCTCTCATGTGCGCTGAATAGGGACGCGGGTGACGCCGGGCGTTATGCTCCCCGCGGTAGCACACGGGGCAGAATAATGATCGCAGCGTTTCTTACAGTCCTTCTTGTACTCACGCCGGGTCAGGCGGCGAGTCGGATTTCCGTTGCGCAAAAGAAAGGGTTCATCAGGCTGCTCAAAACCCTTCCGGTCGAAGGTGAGTTCTACACTGACGAGGCGATTGATAAAGCGGGGCGTTTTCTGCCGGTACTTTTTGCCCTGACCGAAAAGGATGTTGAGAAGTACGACATCTACCCCTTCCTCGCGTTGAGCCGTGGCTTATGTGATCGAAAAGTTCATCGCGATTATGCAGTCCGTCATTTCGCGGAGATTCGCCACCCGCTGCTGAAGCTTGGCTGGGGAGGGATGTTGTTTGACGCGGGATCAACGTCTCCCGAAATCGTGCGCTTTCTCCGAAGCGCGTTTGAGTCCGAGAAGCAATCTAAAATATTATCTGAGATGTTGGGCCCGGACTACGATGATTTTCGGCGGCGGGTCGAGGCGTATCCCAATACAAAGAAATAGTGAGCGGCGGGCATAACAGCCCATTCAGCCGGACTCGCGACCGGCAAGTCCCTATAAACTCAAGGTCGACAGTTCGCCGGTTGATTCGGGCGTTAGGTGTTTATTGTCTCCGGCAACTACTTTAGAATCCGCCGAGTGGGCAGGAGGGCGATGAACTACATAGTTCGCACAGAGGATAATTCACATTACGGCGATGAGTCCGCGCGCAGAACAGTGGGTGAGTATGAGGATGCCGAAGTGGCCGTGGCCGCCGCCAAACAGATTGTGGACGCAGATTTAGATTCTCTATATCGAGGCGGCATGACGCCGGACGAGCTGTTCAGTCATTACACCGCGTTTGGTCATGACGCTTACATCATCTCGAACGACGATGGCTGCCAGTTCTCGGCGCGGAATTACGCCGCGGAACGGTGTCGCGAGATTTGCAGCGGACATCCTGAAGCCGGACGGCACACCTCATAAGTCATTCGACCGGGGCGGAAGTAGCGCGGCTTCCACCCGCGGGGTTGAAGGCTTGGTACAATTCTCCCCGCCCGGTTAATTCGAGCGTCGGGCGGCTTCCGCAGCTTTAACACGTATCGGGCGGGAACCTTCTCGTCGCAAAACAGGCTTGCGCGGTGTGTTCACGCCGGCAGTCTAAACATGTCGGGAGGGGGATCATCCTTGAAGCACCTGATTAGCTCATCGCTGATGGCGATTCTTGCTCTTACCTGCCCGTTTTCCGCTAACGGCCAGGCCCCCGTCTCGCCAACACTCCGCGGCTCTATCGAGCGGATAGATGAAATGACCGCCGCCGAGTATGCCAAGGATAACATCGGCGGCGTGACGGTCGGCGTCGTCGTCGGCCCGGACCTTGTCTGGACGAAGAGCTACGGCTATGCCGACATGGAAAGGAAGATACCCGCCTCGAAGGATACGGTTTACCGCATCGCCTCGGTGACGAAGCAGTTCACAGGGTTGATGCTGCTTCAGTTAGTCGAGCGGGGGCGCGTCCGTTTATCCGATCCCGTGGAAAAGTATTTTCCAGAGGTCAATAAAATACAGGGGCGTTTCCCCGGCGCGCCGCCGATCACGCTCGTTCAATTGGCGACGATGACCGCGGGGCTGGTCGGAGAACCAAAGAATGCGGAGCGATATAACACGGGGCGGGTGGCCGATTGGGAAAAGATGTTAGTCCTTTCCCTTCCTGACACGAAATATTTGTACGAACCCGGCACGTATCACAACTACTCGAACGCGAGTTATGCCATCCTCGGGGCCGCCCTCGGGCGCGCCGCCGGCGTGCCTTACGTGAGCTACGTTCAAAAGCAGATCATCGGGCCTTTAGGGATGACTCACACGGCCTTTGAACCGAACAACCAAATTAGCCCGTTCTTAGCCAAAGGTTATCACGTCGATGAAGGTGGTAAGCTGGATACGCTAACCCCTCTGCGTCAACAGGGCAACCGCGGGAAAAATGTTCCCGCCGGGTCTCTCTACTCGACGGTCGGCGACTTGACCCGGTTCGTGGCGTTTGAGTTGGGCGAAGGCTCCGCCGGCGTTCTTAAGAAGGAAACGCTTGATAATTCATTTTCCGCGCTCGTCGCCGCCGACGCCGATCTCAACTACGGCGACGGCATCGGCTTTTCCGCCCGGCGCTTAATGCCGTCGAACTTTGTCGCGGTCGGGCACCTCGGCGCTTTGCACGGTTACAGCGCGGCGTTGATCTTCGACCGCTCATCCCGCACCGGCATTATCATGCTCGCAAACGTCACCGACGGGAAAGCTGATTATCAAGAACTCGCGCAAAGAGAGCTTGCGATGCTGGTTAACGGTGGCCCGAAATCAACTAAATAAGGTTGCTCGGTTCTGTGCCGCGACGACGGACAAGTCATTCGGGCGGGCTGCCCGCCGGCTCGTCTCGCATCAAAGTTGCCCCTTACCTTTCGGCCTGTCGCTTGCGGGCGGGCAGCCGCTCAATCCCGGCGTCAGGCCCTCGCTCGTTAATGCTCGATTGGAACACTGACATGACTGTATTGAAAGCCCTCCTGATAGCGACGTTATGCCTATCCCTATCGGGCTGTGACGTCGTATTCATCAACCCTTTGATAGACCCCAAAGACGCCGTCGCCGACACGCGCCTCGTAGGTAAATGGAGTGTCCCCGACAGCCCGCTTCATGAAAAGGGCTACATCGACATTAAACAATCAGGTCGGAAGTTGATCATCGCCTCCGCCGCCCCTAAGAAACTGAAAGATAAATTAATGAAGGAGTTCTATACCATCTCATGCGGGGAGAAGAATTTTATCGTCGCCGCGTACACGGGGAGAGTAGGAAAGGGAGAGCAGAAGGGGTACTTGGTCATCAGGTATCGACTGGAGAATGATTCGTTGAAACTGTGGCTCGCCGTCCCCGCCATGTTTAAGGCGGCGGTTGAAGCAGGCAGACTTCACGGTAAGGCAGGGGAGGCTTTCGATTCGACAATTATCGTCGAGCCGACGAACGAGGCGTCGAAATTCTTATGCTCGTCGGACGATCAAATGTTTGAGTACTTTGGAGAAGTGAAGAGAGTTCGTGCGTCGCCTGATAACTCGTTGAACCAAAGAAGGGGTCAGGAAGGAACAGGCGCTCGGATGCCGCCGGAGGAGTCTCAAGCTCAGGGAAGAGGCGGGCGGCCTCGAAGGCCGCGCGGCTCCTACGAACTCTGGTAGACTCCCTGAGCCGTTGGAATCCTCCGAACGGGCGCGGCGCGGCGCGCGCCGAAAGCCGTCTCGGGAAGAATTACAGACGCACTGTGAAGACCGAACCATGCCCGCGAAGATCATCCTATGCACACTCAGCCTTCTACTAGTCTGCGCCCCGGAGCGTCGAACCACTTCACGGCCACCGGCGATGAGTAGGCGCATCGTGATCGCCGCGGGCGCGGTGCTCGACGGGAAGGGGCGCGTGCTGCGCGACACGCGCATCGTCGTCGAGGGCTCGGAGATCGTCGCGCTCGATCCGAAGGCGGGCCCCGTGACTTACGACCTGCGCGGGCTGACGGTCTCGCCCGGCTGGATCGACGCGCACGTCCACATCACCTGGAGCTTCGGCAAGGACGGGAAGAACGCGGGCGCGGGCGAGACGACGCAGGACGCCGCCTACCGCGCGGCGGCGAACGCGTGGGCGACGCTCGCGGCGGGCTTCACGACGGTCCAGAGCGTGGGCTCGCCCACGGACGTGCCCCTGCGCGACGCCATCGCGACGGGCGGCTTGCCGGGCCCGCGCCTCCTCACCGCCGTCGAGCCGATCTTCGGGCAGGGCGAGCGCACGGGCACGCCCGATGAAATCCGAGCGTTCGTCAGGAAGCAGAAGCAGGCGGGCGCGGACTTGATTAAAATCTTCGCGTCGCAGAGCATCCGTCAGGGCGGCGGGATGACGCTCTCGCAGGAGCAGTTGAACGCCGCCTGCGACGAGGCGAGGCGGCAGGGTCTGCGCACGCTCGTGCACGCTTACAAAGAGGCCGTCCGCGCCGCGACCCTCGCCGGGTGCACCGAGGTCGAGCACGGCACGATGGCGTCGGACGACGACTTGAAGCTGATGGCCGAGCGCGGCACCTACCTCGATCCGCAGGCCGGGCTCGTGATCGAGAACTACCTGCTCAACCGGGAAAGGTATCTCGGCACGCCCGGCTACACGGCGGAGGGGTTCGCGGCGATGGAGAAGTTGCTCTCGCTGAACCACGAGCTGGTGCGGAGGGCGTCGAAGGTTCCGGGGCTGAAGATCGTCTTCGGCACGGACGCCGTCGCGGGCGCGCACGGGCGCAACGCGGAGGAGTTCATCGACCGCGTGCGCGACGGCGGCGTCGATCCGATGACGGCGCTCGTCTCCGCCAACTCGCTCGGCGCGCAGGCCCTCGGCATGGGCGACCGGATCGGCTCAATCGCGCCCGGCCTGCAGGCCGACATCATCGCGCTCGACGGCGATCCGTTGAAAGACATCACCGCCGTCCGCCGCGTCGTCTTCGTGATGAAGGGCGGCGTCGTTTACCGCAACGACGCGCGCGACGTTCCCGCCCGCGCGGGCGACAAGCCTTAAACCCGACAGCCCACGGGGGCGTCTAAGCAGGACCCGGCGCGAGCCTCCGGGCGGCTGCCGGCGTTTCCGCTACGGTCTGCGCGGCGGCGTCGCGGCGGGCGACGGGGACGGCGAAGGCGAAGGCGTCGGCGTCGGCGTCGGCATCGCCTCGCGCGTGAAGCGCGGGAGCGGCTCGTCGCGCATGGCGAGCTGGTAGAGCGCGGCGGCGACGACGACGGCGGACTTCTTCACGTCGTCTTCGATGACGCGCTCGTAGGTGTCGAGGTTCGTGTGCCACGTGTGCGTGCCGTACTCGATGGGGTCTTGCTGGACGCCGATGCCGGGCAGACCGGCTTGGCTGAACGAGGTGTTGTCCGAGCCGCCGAGCGCGCGGCTGCGCGAAGCGATCGCGCCGACCACGCCCATGTAGCCGAACGCGCCGACCGCCTCGCGCAGAGGGGCGGCGGCTTCGGCGGGGCCGAAGACCGAGAGCCCGCGCGCGCGCCCCGTGCCCGAGTCGATGTTGAAGTAGCCGACGAGCTTCGCGAAGTCGGGCTTCGGGTTCTCGAACGAGCCGAAGTGCTCTTTGACGTAGGCCTGCGAGCCGAGCAGGCCCTCCTCTTCGCCGCTCCACAACGCGACGCGGATCGTGCGGCGCGGCCTGACGCCGACCGCCTTCAGTATCCGCGCCGCCTCCATCATGACGGCGCAGCCGATGGCGTTGTCGGTCGCGCCCGTCGCCGAGTGCCACGAATCGAGGTGGCCGCCGAGCATGACGACCTCGTCCCGCTTGTCGCCGCCCGGAATCTCCGCGACGACGTTGTAGGCGGTCGAGCCTTCCGGGAAGGTGCGGTTGCGGATGTCGAATTCGAGCGTCACGTCGAGGCCGTCGGCCAGAAGGCGCGAGATGCGACCGTAGTCCTCGTTACGCAGGACGACCGTGGGGACGGCCTTGTCCACGTCGAAGGTGCGGTTGTTGAAGGCGCGTATCTGGCCGTGCTCGCGCGCCGCGTCGTTGACGCGCACCAGCACCCCGTTGTCGAGCAGGAACTTGTCGAGCTGTTCGCCGATCTGCGCGTTGGTCAGCTGGCCGGGCACGGGCGAAGGCGTCGGCGAGGGCGAAGGTCTGGGCGAAGGCCGTGCGTCGGGGTCGAAGCGCGGGCGCAGGTCTTCGTCGGCGAGGCGCTTGGCGGGCGGCGTGATCTGGACGGGGAGGACGGTGTGCTTGCCGACGAGGACGATCTTGCCCCGCACCTTGTCGCGCACGGTGTCGAAGTAGGCGGAGAGTTGTTCCTGCGTGGGCCGCTCGGGCAGCGCGATCTGAACCGCGCTCGCCGTCGCCGCGCCCTTCGTGCCCGGCGTCCACGCCAGCACTTCGAAGACGAGCGAGTCTTTGACGGGCGAGACGATGAAGCCCGCGGCGCGCTCGTTCGCCCAGCCGGGGTGGCCGAAGCTCCACGGCTCTAGGTGCGCGTTCTCGAAGCCCCACTCCGTCATCTGCTTGACCGCCCACTCGCCCGCCGCCTTCAAGCTCGGCGAGCCCGTCAGGCGCGGGCCGTAAACGTCCGTGAAGAAGTGGAGCGTGCGCATGATCTGCGAGTGCTCCGTCTCCTCTTTGACGATCTTCGCGTCGATGTCTTGATCGAACCGCCCCTGTGCGTCGCCGACGCGCATGAGAGGGCTCAACAGGAAGGCGCACACGAGCGCGAGCGCGCAGAGTTTCGCAAGCTCTTTTCTTCTCATTTTTTTTGTTGTCGGAAGCAGGAGTAATGACCTGGCTTCAGCTTTCCTCCGTGCCCCCTCCGTGCCCTCTGCGTCTCCGTGGTGAATTAAGGATCAAAAGCATTCACCACGGAGGCACAGAGAACACAGAGGGGCACGGAGTAGGAATCGAATCAGGACGACGTCGAAGCGTAGACTGTTGACGGTCGCGCGTCTCTCGTCACAGTCCCGCCATGTCCCACTTGCGCACGACCTCGCCGATGAGGTTCGCGACCTTGTCCGTCACCTTGTTGAAGTACTCGTCGGCCTTCTTCTGATCGAACTTCGGGTAGCCCTGCCCCGGCTGGTACAGCCCGATGGACGAGGGGAACGGCACAGCCGACCACGTGCTCGGCGGGGGGTAGGCGGTGGCGAGGTCGGCGTTGTAGCGTTCGGGGTGGACGAGCGTCGGATCAATCGCCTGGACGAACGCCGTCTCGTTCAGGCCGGCGTGCCCGCCGTCCTCGCCGAAGACCTCCTTCGTCACGTCCGAGGCGAACGACCACCAGTTGATGACGAGCGTGCGCACGTGCTGCTCGGCGGAGACTTCCGCCGCGACCGAGTTGAGCACCGCGGTCTGCCCGCCGCCGTGGCCGTTGAGGATGATGATGTTCTTAAAGCCGTTCTTCGCGAGCCCTTCGAGAATCTGTTTGACGAAGGGGCGGTAGGCGGCTTCCGTGATCTGGAACGCCCCCGGGTACGCCTCCATGCTGCCGGTGATGCCGTAGGGCAGCGCGGGCGCGATCATGGCGTTGACGCGCGGGGCGATCTTGCGCGCCATCGCGACGGGGGCGGTGATGTCCGCGCCGTTGTTGATGACGCCGTGCGGCTCAAGCGTCCCCGTCGGCAGAAGCACCGTGCGGATGCGCGCGGGCACGTGCTCGCGAAACTCCATCCAGTTGACGCGCTCCATCTCCCGCGTCGAGATGTCGCGCGGCGGCGCGGAGGGCTTCGCCGCCGCCTGCGCGCGCGCGGCTGAAGTGGCCGAGATCAGGATGAGCAGGGACAGGATCGTCTCGCGCGTTTTCGTCACGGCGTCACCTCCGGCCCCTTCTCGACGCCGCCAGCAGGCCCGCGCCGAGGATGAGGAAGATGGGCGCGAGCCAAGGCATCCCCAGCGCGGCGACCCGTTTCAGGTTGAGGATCGCCACGGCGACCGCGGCGACGATAAGGAGGAATCCGATCACGCGCGCGACTGTGGGCGACATGGCGTGTACCTCACTTTCGGGAGTTGAGAAAAAGCGTCCTACTTCTAAGTCAAATCAGAACGCGAGTCAACACCAGCCCTCGGACAGCCCACGCCCGCCCCGGCGCGCGCGCGCGAATCTGTTGACTCGCCGCACGATTTCAGATACAAGCCTGCGCCGATCTCGCGCCTCGCTCGGCCCTTCGCCGCCGCGCACGACGACCGCCGTCGCCCGAAGCTCTAACCGACCCGCCCCGGAGACTAACTCATGCACGGACGACGCTCAGGACGGCTGTTCAAGATCGCGGCTTACGGTTTCGTCTTCGCTCTCCTGCTCGCCGCAGCCGCCGTCACGCTCACCGTCGGCTGGCGTCCCGTCGTCGGCGCGAGGGCGCGCGCCGTCGATCCGGCGCGACGCTTCGAGCCGAGCCCCGCGCGACTCGCGCGCGGCGAGTATCTCGCCGAAGCGGTCTCGGGCTGCTTCGACTGCCACACGAAATTAGATCAGGACTCGAACCCGCCCGTCCGGCTCTCGCGCCCCGGCGCGGGCGCCCTCTTCATCGAAGACGGCGCGCTGCGGGTGGTCGCGCCCAACATCACGCCCGACAGGGAGACCGGCGTGGGCGCGTGGTCTGACGACGCGCTGGCGCGCGCCGTCCGCGAAGGCATCGGGCACGACGGGCGCGCCCTCTTCCCCGCGATGCCCTACCCGAACTTCCGCCGGATGTCGGACGAAGACCTCGCTTCCGTCGTCGTCTACCTACGCTCGGTCGAGCCCGCGCGCGCCGACAGTCTGCCGCCCACGCGCATCCCCTTCCCGCTCTCGCGCCTCATCCTCGGCGCGCCGCAGCCGCTCTCCGGGCCCGTCCCCGCGCCCGATCTCTCGACGCCGGAGGGGCGCGGCGCGTACCTCACGACCATCGCCAACTGCCGCGACTGCCACACGCCGACGCGGCGCGGGCAGTACGTCGAGGCGCTTGAGATGGCGGGCGGCAACACCGTCCCCGGCGGCGAGCGCGCGGTGAGCGCCAACATCACGCCCGACCCGACGGGCATCCCCTACTACGACGAGCCGCTCTTCCTCGAAGCCGTGCGCACCGGCCACGTCCGCGCGCGCCGTCTCAGCCGCTTCATGCCGTGGTGGTCTTACCGCTACATGACGGACGAAGACTTGAAAGCCGTCTTCGCGCACCTCCGCACGCTGAAGCCCGTCAGGCACCTCGTGGACAACGCCGAGCCGCCCACCCTCTGCAAGCTCTGCGGCAACCGCCACGGCCTCGGCGATAAGAATTGACGGGCGGGCGCGTCCGCGCGCGCCTTGAGTCTTGAGCGGAGAGGTCGTGCGACTTTCACGCGACCAGCCCCGGTCGGAAGTGAGCGACTTCTCTTCTCCGCCGCTATCGAGCCTTATTTGATTTTTCCTCTGTGCGCCCTCCGTGATCTCCGTCTCTCCGTGGTGAGGTAAGGATCGGAAGCACTCACCACAGAGGCACGGAGGACGCGGAGGACGCACAGAGGAAGCTGAAATTAGGACGCTACTCAATTTTTCCACCGACCTCCGACGCGACATTCAAACGCGACTCTTTTCGACTACACTGTTCCCCGAAAGGAGCTACGCCATGAGGGAGACCGTGCGGCGAGTGTTCGTTAACGGGCGGCGACGAGGCGGGGCGATGCTGTGCGCGTGCGGCATAGCTGTCGTCGTCCTCCTGTCCGCTTCGTGTAAACGCGCCGAGCCGCCGCGCGCCGCCTACGTGCCCGTCGCGCAGTTGGAACAGACTTACGGGCGGCTCATCACCGTATCGAACGAGCCCACGCCCGGGCAGCACGGGACGGGTGATCGGCTGGGGCTGTTCCGCGACGCGGGCGGCACGGTCTGGGGCATCCCTCTGACCATCGCGGACGACGGCGGCGTCATGGGGTGCGCCCCGCCCGCGCTGCGCGAAGCACCCGTGAGCGACACGCTGCCCGCGGACGCGACCGAGATCGTCGGGGCGGCCAACGAGCCGAACGGCTGGCGCGGCGGGACGGGCGGCCTTGAGCTGATGCTGCGGGACGCGCGGGGCGTGCTGCGCTCGTATCCCGTGAAGGCCGTCGAGATCAAGACCGAGCCCCCGTGCATGTCGCAGTCGCCGCCCGTGATCCCGCTCAAGTTTTACCGGCTGGTTAAAGGGGGGGCCGGCGGGTGAGAAGCGTATGAAGAGGGTGACGCGAGAGCTGATCGATACCGCGCTCGTCGTGCTCGGTATTTTCTCGGCGGGCTTCGGCTTGAAGGGCTTTCTGCTGTCGAGCCACTTCATCGACGGCGGCGTGACGGGCGTCTCCATGCTCTTGGCGAACGTGCTCGGCTTCCCGCTCTCGATCCTGATCCCGCTCATCAACATCCCCTTCGTCGCCATCGGCTACAGGCAGATCGGCGGGCGGTTCGCGATCAAGAGCGCGCTCGCCATCGCGGGCTTGGCCCTCTGCCTCGCCTTCGTCAACTACCCCGACGTGACGCCGGACAAACTGCTGACCGCGGTCTTCGGCGGCTTCTTCATCGGCGCGGGGATCGGCCTCGCCATCCGCGGCGGCGCGGTGCTCGACGGGACGGAGATCGCGGCCCTGCTCGTCAGCAAGAAAAGCCACCTGCTGAAAGTCGGCGACGTGATCCTCGTCCTCAACATCTTCATCTTCCTCGCCGCGACTTTCTTCCTCGGCGTCGAGCCCGCCCTCTATTCGATCCTCACCTACGTCGCCGCCTCCAAGACCATCGACTTCATCATCCACGGCATCGAGGAGTACACGGCGATCTTCATCGTCTCCGCGCGGAGCGAAGAGATCAAAGAGGCCATCACGGGCGGCCTCCACCGCGGCGTGACGGTGCTCAAAGGCGGCGGCGGCATGGGCACCAAGGGCGCGACCGACTTCGAGCAATCCATCCTCTACTGCGTGGTCACGCGCCTTGAGATCGGCAACGTCAAAGACGTCGTCAAGGGGATCGACCCGACCGCCTTCGTCACCACCCACTCGCTCTCCGACGTCGAAGGCGGGCTCATCAAGCGACCCAGCCTGCACTGACGGCCAGGGCGGGTTTCAACTTCCGGGCGATCATTCCGGCAGCGACCACGTCTCGCCGATCTGCGTGAGCGCGACGCGGTGGCGCTGGTCGCCCGCGGCGGCGAGTAGTCTGCGGATGGGTTCGCCCGCGGGTTCGCGGCTGAGTTTGAAGGTGGAGTGGTGCATCGGCAGGATGTGCGAAGCGCCCATCTGGCGGCTCATTGACCAAGCCTGTTCGGGGTTGGCGTGGGCGTTGATGTAGGGGTCGTAGGCCCCTATGGGGAGGATGGCGAGCGCGATCTCTGTGTCGCGCTCGCTGAGGCGCGCGAAGGCGTGCGTGTAGGCGGTGTCGCCGCCGAAGACGATGGCGCGCCCGCGCTTCTCGACGAGGAAGCCGCCGTAGCCGCGCTCCCTGTCCGTGAGTTTGCGCGCGCCCCAGTGGTTGACCTCAATCGCCTCGACGCGCGCGCCGGCGACCTCCGTGGACTGGCCCCACGCCAGCTCGTCGGCGCGTCGGAAGCGGCGCACGAGATCGAGGTTGCCGCGCTGGACGACGGCGCGCGCCGCGCGCGGCAGACGCCGGAGCGTCGCCAGATCGCAGTGATCCATGTGCGCGTGCGAGATGAGGACGGCGTCGAGCCGGGGCAACTCGCCGACGCCGAGCGCGGGCTCGACGAGGCGGCGCGGGCCGAGCGTCACGCCGGGCGCGACGCGCAGGCCGACGCGGCGACCGAGCGCGGGGTCGGTCAGCAGCCACGTGCCGTAGAAGTTGACGAGCACGGTCGCGTGACCGAGCCACGCGACGGTCAGTTTATCGTCCGACCACGTGGAGGGATCGGGCTTGTGCGGGGCGGGCGCGATCCGCGTCTGCCGCTCCGCCAGACGCTCTTCGAGGAAGCGCCTCCCGAACCGCCGCGCGAACCCGGCGTAAGTTTTCAGCTCACCCACCCTTGTGCTCATACCGTCCTTAGATGCGCGAAGCGGGCGCGGCGGCGGCTTTCAACCGCCCGCGCGCGTGTTGTATTCTCGCGGCGGCTTCCCCGTCACCTTTCACGACCCGCAGCGGAGGTTTTGATGCGCCCGATGGTTCGCCGTCTGCTCACTTTTTTGTCCGCGCCCCTCTTCGTTTTCGTCACGCTCCCCGCCGCGCCGGCGGGCGCGCGGCGCGGCCCGCAGCCGAACGACGCGGCGAAGTCTCTGCACGCGCTCCTCGACGAGGAGTGGGAGTACGCGATGCGCGAGTACCCGACGACGGCGTCGTCGCTCGGCGACCGCCGCTACAACGACCGCTGGCCGGACGTTTCGCTCGCCGCCGTCGAGCGCCGTCACAGGCACGGCGCGGAAGTGCTCGAACGCCTGAAGTCAATCAACCGCGCGCGCCTGACGCCCGCCGATCAACTCAACTACGATCTCTTCCGCAAGGACTACGAAACTTCGGTCGAGGGCCACAAGTTCCGCTGGCACCTCGTCCCCTTGAACCAGCGCGGCGGCATCCAGACCGAGGACGACTTGGGCGATCTGCTCCGCTTCACGACCGTCAAGGATTACGAAGACTGGATCGCGCGCCTGCGCGCCTTCCCCGCCTACATGGGCGGGACGCTCGCGCTCTTGCGCGAAGGCGTGCGCGTGAGGATGGTGCACCCGCGCATCATCTCCGAGCGCATCCCGGCGCAGATCGACAAGCAGATCGTGGCGATCCCCGACGAGAGCCCCTTCTTCCGACCGTTCAAGCGCATCCCCGACTCCTTCGCCGCCGCGGATCGCGAGCGCCTGCTCGCCGCGGGGCGCGACGCGATCTCGGCGCAGGTCGTCCCGTCGTTCAGGAGGATGAAAGAGTTCTTCGTCAAAGAGTACGTCCCCGCCTCCTACCCGGAAGTCGGCGCGTGGCAGATGCCCGACGGCGCAGAGATGTACGCGTTCGAGGCGCGCCGCCACACGACGACCGCGCTCACGCCGCAGCAGATTCACGAGATCGGCCTCGCGGAAGTGAAACGCATCCGCGCGCAGATGGAGTCGATCGTGCAAAAGGTCGGCTTCAAGGGGACGCTGCAAGAGTTCTTCAAATACTTACGCACCGATCCGCGCTTCTACTACAAGTCGCCCGAAGAGTTGCTCGACGCCTACCGCGCGCTCTCGAAGCGCATCGATCCGAACCTCGTCAAGGTCTTCCGCACGCTCCCGCGCCAGCCCTACGGCGACGAGCCCATCCCCGCGAACGTCGCGCCCGACACGACGACCGCCTACTACCAGCAGGGCTCGCCCGACGGCTCGCGCGCCGGGACCTTTTACGTCAACCTCTACAAGCCGGAGACGCGCCCGAAGTACGAGATGATGGCGCTCGCCCTGCACGAGTCCGTGCCCGGCCACCACTTGCAGATCGCGCTCGCGCAGGAGATGGGCGAGGTGCCGAAGTTCCGCCGCTACGGCAACGACTACACCGCCTTCGTCGAGGGCTGGGGGCTTTACGCCGAAAGCTTGGGCGACGAGATGGGTCTCTACGACGACCCCTACGCGAAGTTCGGCCAGCTCACTTACGAGATGTGGCGCGCGGTTCGCCTCGTCGTCGACACCGGCATCCACTCGATGCGCTGGACGCGCCAGCGCGCCATAGACTACTTCATGGAGAACGCCGCCAAGTCGGAGCTGGACATCGTCAACGAGATCGACCGCTACATCGCGTGGCCCGGCCAAGCCCTCGCCTACAAGATCGGCGAGCTGAAGATCAAAGAGCTGCGGCGGCGCGCGCAAGACTCGCTCGGCGAGCGATTCGACGTGAGAGAGTTCCACGAGATCGTCCTCGGCTCCGGGGCCGTCCCGCTCGACGTGCTCGAACGAAACGTTGACGAATGGATCGCGACGAAGAAGCGCGCGCGCACATGAGCGACGACGAAAAACTCCCGCGCCGAGGCGGCGCGCGCACGACGGCGTGGCTCCCCGATCTCGTCTACGCCGACAACCGTTTCCGCCCCGATCTCGCGCTCGTCACCGACGAGCGCACGGGCCGCGTCATCTCCGTCGCCCCTGCGGGCGAGCACGGCGCGGGGCGCGTCGTCCGCCTAAAGAATCGCGCCCTGCTGCCGGGCATGGTCAACGCGCACTCGCACGCCTTCCAGCGCGTCATACGCGGGCGCACGGAGTTCCGCTCGTCAGAGCGCGACAGCTTCTGGACGTGGCGCGAGCAGATGTACTCGGCGGCGACGCGCCTCTCGCCCGAAGACCTCTACGACGCCTCGCGCATGGCATACCTTGAGATGGCCCTCTCCGGCGTCACCTCGGTCGGCGAGTTCCACTACCTCCACCACAACGCCGACGGCGCGCCCTACGACGATCCGAACCTGCTCGCGAAACAGGTCGTCCGCGCCGCGCGCGACGCGGGGCTCCGCGTCGCGCTGCTGCGCGTCGCCTACGCGCGCTCGGGTTTCAACGCGCCGCCGAACGAGCGGCAGCGCCGATTCATCACGAGCGACGCGCAAGCCTTCATCAAACACTCCGACGATCTGCGCTCCGCTCTCGCGCGCGACGCCGACGCTCGCGGCGGCGAGCGCGGCGCAGAATCGCGCGGCGACGAACGCGACGCAAATTCGCGCGGTGACGAAGGCGACGCAAGCTCGCGAAGTGTTGAGGTCAGGTCGGCGTGGCTCGGCGTCGCCCCGCACAGCGTGCGCGCCGCGCCGCTCGACTACGTGCGCGAGGTCTGCGCTTACGCGCGGGCGCAGGCGTTGCCCGTACACATGCACGTCGCCGAGCAGCCCGCGGAGGTCGAGGCGTGCCGCGCCGAGCACGGTCGCGCGCCCGTCGAGCTGCTCGCGGGCGAGGGACTGCTCGACGGGCGGTTCACGGCGGTTCACGCCGTCCACGTCGGCGCGGGCGAGGCGCGCTCGCTCGCGCGCGCGCGCGCGCACGTCTGCGCCTGCCCGACGACCGAGCGCAACCTCGGCGACGGCGTCGTGCCCGCCGATCTCTTCTTCAACGCGGGCGCGCGCGTCGCGCTCGGCACCGACAGCCACGCGCAGATCGATCTCCTCGAAGACGCGCGCGAGATGGAACTGAACCTCCGCCTCGCGAAACTCTCCCGCGCCGTCCTCGCGCCCGAACAGGACGCCGCCGCGGGCGCGGACGGCGAAGACGCGGGAGCCGGAACGAGTCGCGCGGGCGGAAATTCTGATCAGCAGCCCTCTCAAATTTCTTCGCTCGCCGCGCGCCTCTTCGACTGCGCGACCGCGCACGGCGCGTCGAGCATCGGCGCTCACTCGGGCGCGCTCGAAGCCGGGCGCGCGGCTGATTTCTTCACCGTCGCGCTCGACGATCCTTCAATCGCCGGGGCGGGCGCGGACGATCTGTTGGCGTGCGTCGTCTTCTCGCTCGCGCGCGCCGCCGTGCGCGAGGTGTGCGTCGGCGGTCGACTCGTCGTCGAAGACGGCAGGCACCCGGCGCAAGGCGAGATCGTCGCGCGCTTCACGGCGCTACAGCGCAGGCTGTGGGATGACCCGTAACGCCGCGGCCCATGACCCCTCTTGAATTTTGTAACGCATGAACGTCCAAACAACCCTCGCCGATCTCGTCCGCATCGACTCGCGCTCGTCCGTCTCGAACCTTGAGATGATCGACTACCTCGCGCCGCGCTGCGAGCGCCTCGGCCTGTGCGCGCGCCTGCTCCCCTACACGGACGAGGCGGGCACGAAGAAGTTCAACCTCGTCGCGGTCGCGCCGCGTGAGACGAAGGATGATGAAGTGGTTGAACTCGCGCTCGTCGGGCACACGGACACGGTGCCGTTCGATCCGGCGTGGGCCGAGGCGCTGACGCTCACGGAGCGCGACGGGAAGCTCTACGGGCGCGGCGCGTGCGACACGAAGGCTTTTCTGGCCGCCGCGCTCGCGGCGGTCGGGCGGTTCGATCTGACTAAACCCGCGCGCCCGCTCGCGCTCGTCTTCACGGCTGACGAGGAGGTCGGCTGCCTCGGCGCGAAGCGGCTCGCGGAGTCGGCGGCGCTGCGCGTCCGCCGCGCCGTCGTCGGCGAGCCGACTTCGCTGCGGCCCGTGCGCGCGGGCAAAGGTTATTGCCTCGCCGAGGTCGAGGTCTTCGGCAGGGAGGGGCACAGCGCGTACCCCTCCGAAGGCGCGTCGGCCATCTTCCGCGCGGCGCGCCTCGTCGCTCGCGTCGAGCGCGTGGCCGAGGCGTTGCGGTCGGAGCGGCACGAGTCTTTCGACCCGCCTTACACGACCGTCAACGTCGGGCGCATAGAGGGCGGGACGGCGAAGAACGTCATCGCGGGCTCCTGCCGGTTCACTTTAGAGTGGCGGCCCGTGCCCGGTCAGGCAGCGTCGCACGCCGTCGAACTCATCCAAGCCGAGGCGGAACTTCTGCGCGCGGACGATCCCGGCTTCGATTACCGGCTAGACGTGACGAGGCTCGACGGCGGGGTGGAAACGCCCGCCGACGCCCCGCTCGTGCGCTTCATGGAAGGGGCGACCGGACAGCGCGCGGGCACGGTCGCCTTCGGCACGGAGGCCCCGCAGATGATCGCGCTGGGCGCGGAGGCGGTCGTCTTCGGCGCGGGCAGCATCCGCACCGCGCACCGCACGGGCGAGTTCGTGCCGGTCGAAGAGCTGGAACGCTGCGTCGAGATTCTCGCGCTCGCGATCAAAGAGTTCTGCTTTTAGTTAGTCTAGCCCCTTGCAGATCGTTTGTGACAGGGGGCTTTACGCCGATGTTCCACTCAGCGGTCAAATTCTATTTGTACGGGCTGATATTTTTAAGCCTGCTTTTCGCCGTGGTGTATTTATTCTTATGGGTTAAGCAGGGGCGGCCATCACGACCGAAATATTTATTGAGGCAATCTTTATATCTCCTCGTCGGTCTCACATGTCTCGGTCTATTTAATTCGGGCGTGCTGGGCGATTACACTACCATGATAGTTGCGGGGCTCTCACTGACTGCGTGTGTGTACGCCGCCGAAGCGTTCGAGAAAAGTCGCTCTAAGACGAAGGCTGGCCGACATTATTTATGAATCAACACACTCTTAATTCACCGCTCTTCCGGTGCACGTCGTTTGCGCTGTTATTTTTAGTGCTGTGCGCCTCGGTTCCGGCGCAGCCGCAGGCGGAAAAACCCCTTGAGAGTCAGGAGCTGGTGCGGCTCGTCTACCAACTCCCGCAGCACCCGGAGCGGAAGGCCGCCGTGATCGAGGAGATCAGGCGGCGCGGCATCGCGTTTGAATTGACTTCGGGGATGCGCTCGCTCGTGGCGTCGAAGTCCGGCAACGACGCGGCGCTCCGCCGCACGCTCGAAGAGGCCGACAGGCGGCGCGCGAGCCCCGCGACCATCGTGCGACCGAACGAGGCGGAGGCGCGCGTGGTGTTGGAAAACTCGCGGCAGGCGACGCGGCAGGCGGCGGGCGCGATGCCCGACTTCGTCGTCAAGCAGCTCATCACGCGCGCGCGCGCGCTCGGCGAGACGAAGAACTACCGCGTCTTGGATCACCTCACCGTCGGCGTCAGCTACCGCGAGAGCGAGGGCGGCGAGCGTTACCGCCTGCTCGCCGTGGACGGCGTGCCGACGGCGACGCCCGACGCGCGCGAGCGCGGCAGCTACGAGCAGGAGAGCGGCGCGTCTTCGACCGGCGAGTTCGTCTCGATGCTCAAGGAGCTTTTCTCCGACGAGGCGAAGGCGAAGTTCGAGGCCGTCGACACCGACACCATCCGCGAGCGGCGCGCGCTCATCTACGAGTACGAGGTGAAGCTCGAAAACTCGCAGCAGACGCTCTCCTTCAGGGCGGCGCGCGGGGCCGACCCGCTCGTCGCGCGCGTCGGCTCGCGCGGTCGCGTCTGGATCGACCGCGAGACGTTCCGCGTGCTGCGCCTCGAAAACGTCGCGACGGAAATCCCCGCCGGCTTCCCGATCAGCGGCGCGGTCAACACGATTGACTACGACTGGGTGACGATCGCCGAGCGCAAGTACCTGCTGCCCGTGCGCGCCGAGGTCGAGCTGACGAGCGCCGCGCAGGGCCAAGTCTTTCAGGCGCGCAACGAGATCAGGTTCCGCAACTACCAGAAGTTCGGGGCCGAGGTGAAGATCGTCGAAGAGGGCGACTTCGAGGAAGAGCCGCCGAAGAAGAAACCCTAAAAGCAGAGGTCAGAGGTTAGAGGTTAGAGGTCAGTGAAGACGCGGAAGCGGCGTTTTCACTGACCTCTGATCTCTGACCTCTGACCTCTTTTCTCATCCGTCCGCCTGCCCGGCGTACTTGTCGGTGCTGGCGTTGGAGATGACGGGCGCGTCGGTGGTGAGCGATTGATCGACGAGGCGGCGCTGCTCCATCTCGTGGACGGAGTAGGAGCCGGTGGCGGGGCTCGCCGAGGCGTCGCGACCGACGTAGTAGGGCCGCTCGCAGCGCGGGAGCAGGTTCATCAGGCGCGGCTCGACGAACGCCCAGCCGCCCATGTTCTTCGCCTCCTCCTGCGCCCAGACGAGCTGCGCGGCGTTCGGGTAGCCCGCCATGATCTCGCGCAAGCGGCGCTCGGGGAACGGGTAGAACTGTTCGAGCCGCAGGATGGCGACGCGCCGGTCGTCGGTCTTCAGGCGCGCGGCGTTCAGATCGTAGTAGACCTTCCCCGAACACAAGACGATCCGCCGCACGGCGTCGCGATCCCGAATCTCAGGATCGTCGATGACGGGCCGGAAGCCCCCCGAAGTCAACTCCGCGACCGAAGAGGTCGCCGCGGGCAGTCGCAGGAGCGACTTCGGCGTCATCACGACGAGCGGCCGCGCCGCCTCCTGCTTCACCTGCCGGCGCAGCAGGTGGAAGTACTGCGCCGGGGTGGTCGGGTAGCAGACCTGCATGTTGTTCTCGGCGCAGAGCTGCAAGTAGCGTTCGAGCCGCGCCGAGGAGTGTTCCGGCCCCTGCCCCTCGTAGCCGTGCGGCAGGAGCAGCGTGAGGCGCGAGGGCTGCTGCCACTTATCGACGCCGGGCGCGACGAACTGATCGATGATGACCTGCGCGCCGTTGGCGAAGTCGCCGAACTGCGCCTCCCACGCGACGAGCGCGCGCCCCGCCACGACCGAGTAGCCGTACTCGAAGCCCATCACGCCCTGCTCGCTCAAGGAGCTGTCGAAGACCTCCACGAGCGGTCGCCCCGCCGGGCTCTCGGTCAGATCGGAGAGCGCGACCCACGGCTTGCCCGTCTGCGTGTCGTAGAGTATGGCGTGGCGCTGCGAGAACGTGCCGCGCCCCGAATCCTGCCCCGACAGACGAACCGCGTGCCCTTCGAGCCCGAGCGTGCCGAAGGCCAGTAGTTCCGCGAAGCCCCAGTCGAGCGGCTGCGCGCCCTCGCCCATCTTCCCGCGGCGCGCGAGCTGGCTGACCATCTTCGGGTTGACGTGGAAGTTTTCGGGGACGACCGAGATTGCCCGCGTCACCTGCCGGATCGACTCGTCGCTCGCCGGGGTCTCGACGACGCTTGAGCCGTCCTCCTCCGCCGTCGGCGGCTTCAGCTCTTCGTCCGGCGAGTTCTGCTCCGCGATCTCTTTGGCGCGCGCGAGCGTCGCCTCGTACTCGGCGACCTGATCCTTGATCATCTGCTCGACGTCCGGCTCGGTCAGCACGCCCTCGCGCACGAGACGGCGCGCGTAGACCGAGCGCACGCCGGGGTGGGCCTTGACGCGCGCGTACATCAGCGGCTGCGTGTAGCTCGGCTCGTCCGACTCGTTGTGGCCGAGGCGGCGGAAGCCGACCACGTCGAGCACCACGTCCTTGTTGAACTCCTGCCGGAAGTCGAGCGCGACGCGCAGGACGCGGAAGGCGGCTTCGGGGTCGTCTCCGTTGATGTGGAAGATCGGGAGCTGCGTCATGCGCGCCACGTCGGTCGAGTAGATGGTCGAGCGCCCGTGTTCGGGCGAGGTCGTGAAGCCGATCTGGTTGTTGATGATGATGTGCACCGTGCCGCCGACGCGGTAGCCCTTCAGGTCGGCGAGGTTCAAGGTCTCCATCACGATGCCCTGCCCGGCGAACGCCGCGTCGCCGTGCAGGAGGACGGGGAGCGCGCGGTCGATCACCTCCTCGCGCGCCGCGCCGTCGCGCTGCCAAGCGTCCTGCTTGGCGCGCGCCATCCCGACGACCACCGCGTCGACGAACTCTAGATGGCTCGGGTTCGGCGAGACCGTGATCCTCACCTCGCGCCCCGACTTCGTGGTGCGACCGCCGACCGCGCCCTGATGGTACTTCACGTCGCCCTCGTCGGCGGGGAAGCTCGGGTGGACCGAGCCCTCGAACGCCGTGAAGATTCTTTCGGCGAAGTCGCCGACGACGTTGGCGAGCACGTTCAGACGCCCGCGGTGCGCCATCCCCAGCGTGATGTCTTCGACGCCGTGCTCGGCGGCGCGCTCGACGAGCTGATCGAGGAGCGGGATGATCGTCTCGCAGCCTTCGAGCGAGAAGCGTTTCTGGCCGAGGTACTTCGTGTGCAGGAAGCGCTCGAACTGCTCGGCCTCGACGAGCTTCGCGAGCAGCGCCCGCTTGATCTCAGCCGCGAGCGGCTCGGGCTCGACGAACTCCCGCCGGATGCGCTCGCGTATCCACAGCTTCTGCTCCTTGCTCTGGATGTGTCGGTACTCGATGCCGACCTTGCCGCAGTAGGCGCGCCGCAGGATGTCCACGATCTCGCGCAGGGGCGCGCTCTCCCTGCCCGCCAGACCGCCCGTGATGAACTCGCGATCCAAATCCCAGATCGTCAGCCCGTAGGTCTCCAGATCGAGTTCCGGGTGATACTGAAGCGGGAGCGCGTGCAGCGGGTCGATGTCGGCGACGAGGTGGCCGCGCACGCGGTAGGCGTTGATCAGTTCGAGCACGCGCGCCTGCTTCTCGATGCGCTCGCGCCCGCTGCCTTCGCCGCCGAAGAGCGCGGGGTTCCTGTCCTGCGACCAGCGCATCGGCGGGTGCGGGATTTCGAGGTCGCGGAAGATGCGGTCGTAGAACTCGTGACTGCCGAGCAGCAGCTCGTGGACGTAGGCGAGGAAGGCCCCCGACTCCGCGCCCTGTATGACGCGGTGGTCGTAGGTGGACGACAGGTTCATCGTCTTGCTGATGCCGAGCTGCGAGAGCGCGGCGGGCGTCATCGCGTGATACTCCGCCGGGTACTCTATCGCGCCCGTCGCGACGATGACCGACTGGCCCGCCATCAGTCGCGGCGTCGAGGCCACCGTGCCGATGGTCCCGGGGTTCGTCAGGGAGACGGTCGTGTCCTGAAAGTCGGCGACGGCGAGCTTGCCCTCGCGCGCCCTCTTCACCACGTCGTCGTAGGCCGAGAGGAACTGCGGGAACGTGAGCGAGCCCGCGTCCTTGACGTTGGGGACGAGCAGCGTGCGCGTGCCGTCCTTCTTCTGGATGTCGATGGCGACGCCGAAGTTCACCTGCGGGCGGCGCAGGCGCGCAGCCGCGCCGTCGACGGTGGCGAAGCCGTCGTTCATCTGCGGGAACTTCTCTATCGCGCGGAGGATCGCGTAGGCGATGAAGTGCGTGTAGGAGGTTTTGCCCGCGTTGTGCTCCTTGAGGTAGCGGTTGACGATTGACCGGTTCTCTTCGAGGACTTTGACGGGAATCTGCCGGTTCGAGGTCGCGGTCGGAACCGTGAGGCTCGTCTCCATGTTCTCGACGATCTTGAGCGCCGCGCCGCGTATGGCCTGCGCCTCGCCCGCGGGCCGCGCCGCCTGCGCCGGGGCTTGCGCCGCCCGCGGCGCGGGGGCTTGAGAGACCGGCTGACGTGCGGTGGCCGCCGCCCCGTCCGGGGTCTCGGCTTGAGCCGCCGCGCCCGCGCCCGCCCGCGCCGCCGGCTGTTCGCGCGCGCGCGCCGCGACGCCCGCGGCCACGCCGTCGCCTTGCGCGCCCGTCGCGTTCGCGCCGCCGTCCGCCGGCGCGGGCCCGGTCGCGCCGCCGAGGAGTTCGGCGAAGTAGGCGCGCCATGCGTCGTCGACTAAGGCGGGGTCGCTGCGGAAGCGTTCGAGCAGCCCTTGGACGTAGGTCGCGTTCGCGCCGAAGTTCTCGGCGATGATCTCGGACAGTTCGTTCTGCGCGGTCTGTGAACTCAAGGCAGTTTCACCTCAACTTGTGCCGCCCGCGCGCCCCGAAAGTGCGTGCGCGGGAGAGACTCGGGAACCTGATTTTGCTCGTTTTGTTCGGTTAATAGCCTAACACCTTCCGACCCCCATTGCACACGCCGGCCCCGGCACGGGCGCGGCGCGACGGACGGAGCGCGGGCGCGCAACTTGACCGTTGACACGGGGGCGCGCGCCTCTGTAATTTTGAAGAGTCCTCCTGCCACGGGACGCCCCGCGAATAGTCTCACCCGATTGTCAGTAAGAAATCTTCCGCGCGTTGACGGCCTCGATCCCCTCTGAGGGAGACGCGCGTCGGGGCGCGGGCGTGGGTGCGTTATGCGATTCGACTTCCACAAGTGGCTCTGGCGACCGGTCGAGTACGTGCTGGTCTCGGCGCTCAAGACGATCCTGATGGGCGCGATCTTCGTCGCGTGCGCCGCGCTCGTGATGCGCTGGATGGGCTACCCCGTGCCGCTCGGGCGCGAGCTGCAAGACTACTTCGAGAAGCTCTCACGGCTCTCCGACGTGCTCTCGTGAGCGGCGCGCGCTTCCGTTTCGACTAAGCAAAAAAAATAATGACGAACGAGATGAGCCGCGAGCGGTGTCTCGAAGTGCTGGGGCTCTCCGCCGGCGCTTCGGCGCAGGATTTTAAGGCGGCCTACCGCGACATGGCGAAGGTCTGGCACCCCGACCGCTTCACGCACGACCCGCGCCTCCAACAGAAGGCGCAGGAGAAGCTCAAAGAGATCAACGACGCCTACCAGCAACTGCTCGCGGGCAAGTTCGGCTCAAGCCGGCCCCGCGCGGCGGACGAGCAGGCGCGCGCCGCGCGCGCGACCGGCTCGCCCCACGCGCCGCGCGCGCAGGGCGAGACGCGGGAGACGGGCGTCGCCGTGCGCCCGGCCCCGCGCCGGATCGGTCGGCTCGTGCTCGTGCCCGCGCTCGCCTTCTGCGCCACGTTCGCCGCCGTCACGCCGCGCCTGCTCTCTTCGCGGCGACACGCGCCGCCGCCCGCCGAAGAGTCAGCCGCGCAGCCGACGCGCACGGCGACGGCGGACGAGGGGCGCGAGCAGGCGGGCGACGCCGCGGCGGCGCAGAAGACTCCGCGCAAGCAGACGCAGACCGACGCCGCGCGCCGCGCCGACTCGACCGCGGCTCAGGGCGGGGCCGCCGCGTCGCCCGCGGCGACGACTCTGCGCGCGCTCCCCACCGTCACCGTCCGCGTCGATCCCTCCACGGGCCTGCTCGCGCGCGCCGACTGCCCGCACAAGTTGGCGATGACCTTCCCCGCGGGCGACGAGCCGCGCGCCTACTGCAACTCGGAGCACCGCGCGGCGTCTGCGCCGCAGCAGCCCGCGACCGAAGACTCGCCGCGCGAGAAGAAGTCGCGCCTGAAATCTCTCGCCGGTCGCCTCGCCTCGCCGACCAAGTGGCTCGGCGGTGAGTCGCAGGCCGCGCCCGCGAAGAAGCGAGCGACCGACGGCAACCAGTAGCGCCGCGAAAGCGACGCGGGCCCCGTCGCGACGACGGGACTGCGCGGCGAAAACTGCTGCGAAAACCGTCGCGGCAAAAAAGGCCGGCCCCGTTTCCGGGGTCGGCCTTTCTTTTCGCTCCGGGGGGGTCGCGCGTTTACTGCTGCTGCTGCGGGCGACCCGACTGGATCAGTCGCTGGCGCGCGGTGTTGCCGGGCACGGCGATGTGCGTGGCCGGGTCGTACTCCTTGCCGACGGCGGGGCTGCCCTGCGGCACCCAGATTTCCACGCGCGTCGAGCTGTAGCCCGAGGGCAGGTAGCGCACGTAGTAGCCGTCCGGGTGCACAGACCAGCGCCCCGAAGGCACCTGCTGGCTGCCGGGGCCGAGCGGCGCGTTGCCCGAGAGCACCGCGACGCGCTCCATCTCGGCGAAGCTCGCGCCGGGCGTGGTCAACATCTGCCGGAGCTGCGCCTCGGCCTGCGCGATCTGCCGCAGGGGCTCGGGCACGCCGCCGAGCGCGTCGGTCAGGGCGTTGCCGGAGAGCGCGTCGAGCGCGCTGCGGTTGAGCCCCGCGAGCTGTCGCGGCGTCAGCAGGCGCGAGGCCGTCGCCTTCATAGAGGGCTGGAGGTCTTCAAACTTGGCGCGGGCGATGATGGCCCACAGCAGCACTTGTATGTCGTGCTGCGGAATCTCGGGGTGGTTGACCGAGTTGCGCACGATGGTCATCACGGCGTCCTCGGCGGGCCCCTTCGGGGGCGCGTAGAGGTAGCCGTCGCCGCCGCCGGGGCCGTGCGTCCCGGCCTTGAGGCAGTAGCTCTGATCCTGTAGCGAGTAGTAGCCGGGCTGGAGGACGAAGCCGCCGTTGGGCGTGCGCTGCAAGGTCATCAGGCTGCGCTCGGCCTCGCGCGGCGTGAAGCCGTCCTTCGACGAGTCGCCCCACTTGGCGTCGGGCAAGGAGGTCGTGATCGGCTGCTTGTCGCCGAGCAGGTTGGGCGTCTTCTTCTTGAGCTTGTCGCCGAGGCCGCCGAGGCCGCCCAGTTGGGCCTGCGCCTGACCGGCGCAGACGAGGAGTACCAGAGCGGCGAGGGCCGCCGCCCGTTTAAAAGACTGCGTGTGCATGGAAAAGTTTTGAACTCCCGGTAGGAAAAACTTCGGACGCCTAATGCTACCGCCCCGCCGCACGCGTCCGCAAGCGGGCACGCGCCGTCACAAATTTTCTTTTGAAAATAGGCGCGGCGCGTGCTATAGCTTCACGCGCAAAACCACTCCGACACAACGCGCCGTAACGAAGATGAAAGATCACGAAGTCACGCACGAGGAGGCGCGCGACTCGCGCCGGGAGTCGCGCCGCAGGTTCGCCAAATCCGCCGCCGCCGCGGTCGTCGCCGCGCCGCTCGCGCGCGCGCTCGCCGCGCGCGCGCAGACGCCGCCCGCGAAGGAGCCCGCCGCGCCGCCCAACCCGCAGCCGAGCCCCTCGCCGCAGCAACAGCAGCCGCCCTCGCCTCTCGCGCTCGCCTACGCGGAGGTCGCGCGCCTGCGCTTCGGCGACAAGCTCGGCGAGGAAGAACTCGTCCGCGTCCGCCGCGGCATCGGGAATAAAATCCGCACGGCGGAAGCCCTCGGCAAGTTCAAGCTCCAGAACTCCGACGAGCCCGACTTCGTCTTCGGCGCTTGAAAAACCGTCAGTAGTCAGTAGTCAATAGTCAGTTGTTTTGTGATCGGGCGTCTAACGCCCCGGATCGGAGGCTCAAGCCCGGCAACTGGAACAACTGACAACTGACCGCGGACAACTGACCACGGACAACTGACAATCCGCCATGCTCACAGACGACACCTTCTTCGCGTCCATCGCCGAACTCTCCGCGCAGATTCGCGCGCGCAGGCTCTCGCCCGTCGAGCTGACCGAGGGCTACCTCGACCGCCTCGAAAAGTACGGGCACAAGCTCGGCGCGGTCGCGCACGTCATACGCGACGCGGCGATGCGCGATGCGCGCGCCGCCGAGCGTGAGATTCGCGGCGGTCGCTACCGCGGCCCGCTCCACGGCATCCCCTTCGGCGTCAAAGACCTGCTCGCGACGCGCGAGGCCCCGACGACGTGGGGCGCGACGCCCTACAAAGATCAGAAGTTCGACGCCGACGCCACGGTCGTCCGCAGGCTGAAAGACGCGGGCGCGATCCTCGTCGCCAAGCTCGCGATGGTGGAGCTGGCCGGCGGCATGGGCTACAACGAGGCGAGCGCGGCGTGGACGGGCGCGGGGCGCACGCCTTGGAACCCCGCCTACTGGAGCGGCGGGTCGTCTTCCGGCCCCGGCGCGGCGACGTCAGCCGCCCTCGTGCAGTTCTCCATCGGCTCGGAGACTTCGGGCTCGATCCTCACGCCCTCGGCCTTCTGCGGCGTGACGGGCCTCAGGCCCACCTACGGCATGGTCTCGCGCCACGGCGCGATGGCCCTCTCGTGGACGCTCGACAAGCTCGGCCCCATGTGCCGCTCGGCGGCAGACTGCGGCTACGTGCTCGCGGCAATCGCCGGACGCGATCCGCTCGACCCGACCTCGCGCGACAGCAATTTCCGCTACCCCCTAACTCCGCGCCGCGCGCCGCAGCCGCTGCGCGTCGCCGTCCTGAAGGATTCTTATGAGAAGGCGCAGGAGGCCGTGCGCGACAACTTCCTCGCGTCGCTCGACGTGTTCAAGAAGATCGATCCGCGCGTCAGGATAGAGAAGAACGTCGCGCTGCCCGACTTCCCCTACGGCCCCGCCGTCGGCACCATCGTGGACGCGGAGGGCGCGAGCGCGTTCCGCGATCTCATCGAGTCGGGCCGCGTCAAAGAGCTGGCCTCGCCTTCGGGGCGTCTGGGCGGCTACTCGGCGTCGCTCGTGACGGCGGTCGATTACCTGCACGCGATGCGGATGCGCGCGCCGATGCGGCGGGCGTGGGCCGAGATGTTCAAAAAATACGACGTGCTCGTCGCGCCCTCGCGCTCGACGGTCGCCAACCCCGCCGACAAGCCTTTCGATCAGGGGTGGCCCCCCGCGCCCGCCTCCTCGCCCATCGGCGCGTCGAACCTCGTCGGCGTGCCCGCCATCTCGGTGCCGAACGGCTTCGGCCTGATGGGGCTGCCGACCGGCATACAGTTCGTCGCGCCCGCGTGGGGCGAGGAGCGCCTGCTCGATCTCGCCGCCCGCTACCAGCAGGCGACCGACTGGCACAAGCGCCGACCGACGCTGTCGTGAGCCGCCGAGACCGGGAGGCCCGCGCCGCCGAGTAACGGCGGCGCGGGCTTTCATCGTGGGCTCTGCGGCTGTTGGAAGTTTGGGCCGCGGTAAAAGTCTCTGTAGGCGGGCTCGATGTTTCCCGCGCCGAGCTTGCCGGAGCGGATCGCCCCGACCAGAAAATCGCGGAACGACTCGCCGCGCCCGCCGTAGTCTTCCCGCTTCATCAGGCTGTAGAGCGCGGCGGCGAAGACGTGCATCCCTTCGTCCTCGTCAAGCCAACGCGCGCGCGGCTCGCGCGCGATGTCGAGCCGCTCCTGAACCAACTGTTCGAGCGCCCGCACGCAGTCCTCCTCGACGTAAGCCTCCAAGGAGTTGTAGCCGAAGCTCGGGTTGTGATTTTTGATCTTGCCCATCAGGAAGGCGTCCCCCTTCAGCGAGGCGAGCGCGCCGCGCAGCCCTGCGTCGTGCGCCGGATCGTAAGGCGGGTGCAGCATCTCGTGGACGGCGTTCTGAACGACGACGACGGGGGGCCACCCGGTGTTGGCGACGAAGCGCGTCCCCGTCAGCCTCATGCCGTGCGGGTGCGAGTAGAAGAGCAGGTAGACGGTGATGCGGTTCGAGGGGAGCGCGAAGCCGACCGCCCGCTCGATCTCCGGGACGACGTTGTAGCGCGGCAAGGCGTTCCCCATCTCCGCGATCTTCCGTTCCGCGCGCGGGAGAACGTTCTCCCGCCAGTAGTCCGCGAACCGGATCGTTTCGAGGAACGAGAGGGCGATCTTCAAGTCCGCCCGGACGGAGAGGAACAGTCGCCACGCGCCGCCGCCGAAGTAAGTGGTTCGCCTCAGTCGGCGCTCCAACGCCGAGGCATTCTCAAGCGTCGCCAGCATCTCGCCGAGCGTCTCGTCGTCCGTCGCGGAGAAGTGGAGGCAGAGGAAGGCCGGGACGACCGCGCCGCCTTCGTCTTTGATCTTGCGCTTGAGGTTCGACAAAGCGGCGCGCACGGGCGGCGTCAGCCGCGGCTCGAAGCGCGCGTACTCTTCTTTGTAGTGCGTCACGTAGAACGGATCGCCGGTCATGACGTTGAGGAAGCACAGGGCGTCGAACTTGAACGACGGGGAGACGCTCCAGTCGGTGAGCCGGTGCGGCGCGGGCCGCGGGCGCTCCGCCCGCGCCTGAGCGCGGCACGCGTGAGGCGCGCCCGCGCCGAGCGTCACGAAGATCAACGATCCGCTTAACAGGGCCGCCGGTAATTTCCCCGCCCACTTCGTCAATAAATCCTTCACGGGCACCGCCCTTCACTTAGTCGCTCTCGCGATCATTCGCCCTCCCGCGCGGGCCGCGCGTGCGGCGCGGCCCGCGCGGGACGGGAGAGAAGTACCGCCGACCGGCGGCCCCGACTTCGTCCCCGACATCCTACCTGGTGAAGACCACGCCGAAGGAGAGTCGGAAGTTGTTCTGGCGGCTGCGCCCGAAGAAGGTCGGGTTGTAGTCGGCCTGTAGGGCGCGAACCGTGACGCGCCTGCCCGCACGGATGTCGAGCCCGCCGCCGAAGGCCGCCGCGAATGATTTCGCGTCGTCGAAGAAGAAGGTGTTGCTCGCGGGCGAGAGCACCGCCGAGAAGCCGCGGAAGAGCCCGCCGCCGAGGAGCGCGTGCGCGAACGGCGTCGCGCGCGTCCGGTTGCGCGCTTTGAATTGGAGCCCGCCCAGCAAGTTGTACTGCTCGCGGTCGTGCCGGACGCTGGCCGCGGCGGTCGCGAACGACTCTCTTTTGATGTGCCCCGAGAAATCAGCCGTGACGCCCACGACCCGGTTGACGTTGCGCGTGTACTCGAAGTTGACGCCGTGGAGCCCCGCGCGGCCGGGGTTGACGGTCAGGCTGTTCACGTCCGCGTCCTCGTAAGAATAGCCGACGAACAGTTCGTTCTTCGGGTACGGGGCGGCGGTCTGCGCCGTCGAGGCGGCGGCGCAACCGGCGATTAAGAGTGCGGCGAGCAGTAGTCTCGGCATGGATCGTTTCCTCCGGGGTGTTGTTTCGGTTGTTAAAGGCGCGTCGCGCCCCCACTGCGCCGGGTGTTAAAGAGCGCCCGCCCGCGCCGCGGAGGGGAGAGGCCGCGGGCGGCGAGGCGACTAACACCGCCGCTGGGCGTTCAGCGCGCGTGTCATGTAAGACGTTATTTTTTTCGGAAGATCGTCCCTAACGCTAAATCCGGACGTGCAGATTCACGTTTCCGGACGTTTATTCTTGATCCGGGTGAGAGGAGCGGGGCGGGACTCGGGCCGCAGTTCTCGATTCAGGGCCGGGCGTCGGCGTGGAAGGTTTTACGGAACTCGGAAGGGGTCATGCGGACGTGCTTCTTGAAGACGGCGTTGAAGGAGGACTTCGAGTTGAACCCGACCTCCTCGGCGACCGCGAGCACGGAGTAGTGGCTCCGCGACGGATCGACGAGCTTCCGCTTGGCTTCGTCGACCCGGTAGGTGTTGACGAAGTCGATGAAGTTCTGGTTCAGGCGCTCGTTGATCGTCTGCGAGAGGTGGGGCGCGGGGACGGACAGCCGCTCGGCCAGCTTCGAGACGGTCAGCTCCGAATCCCTGTAGGGCTTCTCCGCCTCCATCAACTGAAGCAGCCGCTTGAGGTACCTCTCGGCGGCCTCCGGCGTCAGCGTCGATCTCTCATACTTCTTCGCGGGCGCGGGCCCGCCTTCAGGGCGCGCGAGGGCGTTGGGGTTTCTAAAGCTCAGGTATCCTATCGCGTAGATGAAGACGGAAGCGCCGAGCGGGACGAGCAGGTTGGTCTTGGCGGTGTGGTCGAGCAGGTAGCGGAGCACGCCGCCCGCGAACAGGATGAGGAACCCCGCGACGAAGAAACGTACCTGAAAGAGGACGGCCCCGTCAGCCGGGGCGCTTTGCCCGCCGCGCTCCCGCAAGAACTTGAGGATGCGCGGGGCGGTGAGGATCAGATAAAAAGTCGCGAGCAGGAGCAGGAGCCCCGAACGGACGTAGTACCAGCGCCCCAGAGACGGGTAGTAGTACCCCGAGGTTAAGTAGCCGAGTTTGGCTTCGCGGCTCTGAAGGTAGTACGGGATCAGGTAGAGGACGCAGAGGACGAAGGGGACGAAGTGTAGAAACTCCTTCTTCGTGAAGGCCGCCCCCCGCGACGTGAGCGTCTTGAAGTAGAGGAAGATTAACGGGACGACGAGGAAAGGGAGCGGATCGTGAAGGTTGCTCAGGTGCGGGAAGACGAAATCATAGTGCATGGTGCGCACCACGCCGCCCGCGACGGAGAGCGCCATCGCCGCGACGAGCGCCGCGAGGATGCGGTTGGCAACTTTATTCCCCCCTTTGACGCCGAGCAGCGCCGCGCTCAGGAAAAGCCCCTGCGCCGCGCCGAGCAGGTTCAAGACCGCGAGTACGCTGATGGACGGCTCCATGCGGCGTATTATAGTCGCGCGCTGACCAACATTCTAAGGACGCGCCGCCCGCGCCGCGGCGCGGGCGGCGCGATCATTCGACGCAGGGGGGACGCCCGTTGAAGACCGCTCACAAAATCTGCTCTTGGCTCGTCGTCGCGCTCGGCTGCGCGCACCTCGCCTTCACGTTCCACGACTACGAAGAGTTCTCCATGCCGGCCTTCTTCTTCTTCGGCTCAGGTTTGGCAATCGTCTTCGCGGGCTTCCTCAACGTCGCGCTCATACGCGACGGCGGGCGCGACCGCGTCGTCAAGCTCCTGTGCCTCGTGGCGAACGTCGCCCTCGCGCTCCTCTTCGCCGCCGCGCTCACGATGATGCGACAGCCGCAGGTCTTCGTCGGCGTCGCGCTCTTCGCCTTCGCCACCGTCGCCGCGTTAAAGAAGTGATGGGTGGTGGAGTTTAATGAAGACGCGGGGAGTGGGCGGCGCGCGGAGGCGGGGGCGCAGGGGCGAAAAGCAGAGGCGAGAGAGATCGGTGGGGGAGGCGAGGGAGATCGCTTAGCGCAGTCTTTTCTCTCCCCGCGCCGCCGCGCCCGCTCTCACCCCTCATCCCTCATCACTTCCAACAGCCGCGGCAGATCGAGCATGAGCGCGACGACGCCGTCGCGAAGATCTATCGCGCCGGAGACGCCGCGCCAGCGCGTGGCGTGGCGACCGAGGCTACGCACCAGCGCGTCCCTGCGGCCCGCCGACTCGTCGACGACGAGCGCGGCGAGGCGCGGCGAGACTTCTTCAATGGCCGCCGCGTCGTCATCGTGCCCGTCGTCCCTCCGCACGATGACGACGCGGCGGCGCGCCTCGTCGCCCGCCGCGTCGTCTCCCCGGCGAGCGCCCTCGCGGAGCGCCCCGCCCCGCGCCGCAGGCTCACCGCGACGCCCCGGCGAGGGCGGCTGACCCGTCAGCAGCGCGCTCAGACTGACGAGCGGCAGCTCTTCACCTTGCCGAAGGATCGTGCGCGAGTGTGCGTCGGCCCCCGCCTCTTCGAGCGTGAGTACTTCCTCGACGCGGCCCGCGTCGAGCGCGTAGGTGTGCGCGCCCGCGCGGACGAGCAGGGCGGGGACGAGCGCGAGCGGCAGCGGCAGGCGCAGCTCGAAGGTCGTCCCCCGCCCGCGCCGCGTGCGGACGCGCACCTCGCCCCCGGCGCGCTCGATCTCGTGCTCGACGGCGTCGAGCCCGACGCCGCGCCCCGAGGCCATCGAAACGTCCGCGGCGGTCGAGAAGCCGGGGCGGAAGATGAGCCGCAGCGCCTGCCCCTCGCTCACGCGCGCGCCCTCGTCGATGATCCCCGCGGCGCGCGCCGCCTCTTCGATCCTACGGATGTCGACGCCGCGCCCGTCGTCTGCGACGCGCACGCTGACGAGCCCGCCCCCGGTCGAGACCGCGATCCGCACGCGCCCGCGCTCGCTCTTGCCCGCCGCGCGCCGCTCCGCCGGCGGCTCGACGCCGTGCGCGACGGCGTTCGCGAGCAGGTGCGTGAGCGGCTCGCCGAGTCGCTCGGCCACGGCGCGATCCACGCGCGCCTCGCCGCCCTCGACCTCGATCTCGACGCGCTTGCCCGCGCGCCGCGCGCCGACGCGGGCCGCGCGCGCCGCGCGTTCGAGCGTGCGCGTGAGCGTCTGCATCCTGAGCGCCATGACGCGCTCGACGAGCACGACGAAGTCGCGGCGCAAACGCGGGGCCGACTCGGCGGGCGACGCCGCGCCGAGCGCGCGCATCGTGTCGTCGAACAACTCGTTGGCGGCGAAGATCAGATCGTCCAGCTCCGAGAGCTGCACGCGGACGAACGAGGGCACGGGCGCAGCCGCCCCAGCCGCCGCCGCGTCGTCGCCGCCCGCGCCGGGCCGCGTTCGAAATTCCTCACGCCCCCCCGTTTCCGGCGGCGTCTCTTCGCCGCGCGCGTCTTCCGCGGCGCGCGGCGCTTCCGTCGAACGCGGCGCGCCGCGCGTCGCAGTCTTTGTCCCGGTCGCGGGCGCGACGAGGCGCGCGCCGAACGGCGCGAGCAGGGGCGAGAGTTTTTCCGGCGCGTCGTGCGCGCAGAGGACGCGGAAGCCGATGCGCCCGTCGGCGAGCCCTTCAGCCGCGGGGAGCGTCGCGACGATCTCCGCCGCCTCCGCGAGCGCGTCGGTCAGGCGGCGGAACCGTTCGTCGAAGTCCGCGAGATCGAAATCGACTTCGACGAGCGCGGCGCGCGCGCCTGCGCCGACGACCTGCGCGAGACGCCGACGCTCCCGCGCGTTGAGCTGCGACGCGATCCCTTCGCCGACCTCGGCCACCGCGGCGGACGTCTCGCCCGCAGCCTTGTCAAACCCTTCGGCTGCCCCGCCCCGCGCGGCGGACGAGCGCAGCCGCGCGACGATCTCGTCGGTCGCGGGCGCGCCCGCGCCGCGCGCGGCTGACTCGACGAGGCGCGAGAGCGCGTCGCACGCCTCGTCGCAGGCGTCGAGCGCGTCGTCGTCCGCTTCCGTGCGACCGGCGCGCACGGCTTCGAGCAGGCTTTCCAGCTCGTGCGCGAGGCGGCTGGCGGCTTCGAGGCGCGGGTGCGAGGAGGCCGTGCCCTTGAGCGTGTGGGCGTGGCGGAAGGCGCGGTCGACGAGGGCGCGGCGCGCGCGGGCGTCGGGCGCGCGCGCCGCGCGCAGGTCTTGCACGTCCGCCGAGAGTGATTCGATCAGCTCTTCGGCCTGCGCGATGAAATCCTGTGCGAGCGGCTCGTCCATCAAGAGACAAAGTCCGAAGTTTCACGCCCGAAGTCAAGGGGAATCTTCTCGGGGCGCGGGCGCTGTGCGATCCTGAGTGTGATGTGAGGGAGACCCACCGCGGGGCGCGAATCAAATGGTGAATGGTGGACTCGGACTAAACTTTGCGGGGGGCGCGTGAGGAGTCTTCAGTCGGCGGCGGCGGTCTGGCCCTTGTCGCCGTCTTCGCCGTCGTCCCCGCCGCCGTCCGGCCCTTCGGGGTCGGCGTCGCCGCCTTCGGCCTCTTCGTCCTCCTCGGAGGTCACGGTCTCGGGCTGCGGCTGCTCGTGATCGAGATCGCGCTTGACGGCGTCGAGGATGCCGTTGATGAACTGCGTGGCCTCGTAGGTGGAGAAGCGGCGGGCGACTTCGAGCGCCTCGTTGATGGCGACGGTGCGGGGCGTGGGCTCGTAGAGGAACTCGTAGACGGCGAGGCGCAGGACGTTGCGATCCACGATGGCCATGCGCGAGATGCGCCAGTGCTCGGCGCGCGACTTGATGCGCTCGTCGATCTGCGCGAGGTGCGAGAGCGTCCCCGTCACGAGGCGCGTGGCGAACTCGCGCGCCGGCTCGTCCAGTTCCTCGCCGAGTTGCGACCAGTAGTCGCGCACCAGCTCGTCGGCGCGCGGCGGCTCCTTGAGGCGATCACCCTGACCCGTCGCCACGTCCGCCGCAAAGAGCATCTGCAAGGCGCTCTCGCGCGCCTTACGCCTTAAACCCATATGATAAATACAGCGACGGGTGAACCGTGACGGGTGACAAGAAAGTCAGTAGTCATTAGTCAACTTGCTCCGCGTTCGTCTTTGACTCCTGACTCCTGTCTTTATCTTGTCACCTGTCACTTGTCACCCGTCACTTCTTCGGCTTACCCGCCACGTCTTTGTAAAGATTGACCAGCTCGACGGCGGCCATCGCCGCGTCGAACCCCTTGTTGCCTGACTTCACGCCCGCGCGATCAATCGCCTGCTCGACCGTGTCAGCCGTCACCACGCCGTAGACGACGGGGATGCCCGAGTCGGCCCCGGCCTGCGCGATGCCCTTCGCCACCTCGCCCGCGATGTACTCGAAGTGCGGCGTCTCGCCGCGGATCAAAGTGCCGAGGCAGACGACCGCGTCGAACTTACCCGACCGCGCGAGCTTCGAGGCCAGCATCGGAATCTCGAACGAGCCGGGGACGCGGAAGTGCTCGACCGACGCCTCCGCCGCGCCGAGGCGTTCGAGCGCGTCGAGCGCGCCCTCGACGAGGCGCGACGTGAGCAGGTCGTTCCACCGGCTCGACACGACGGCGAAGCGGAACCCCGCGGCGTTCAGACGACCCTGATGCGTTACGGGCTGCACGACGACTTCAGGCGACTCCGATCAAGTTCGGTTTGTGATGGCGATTCGAGTATATGGAATAAGACCTTGGAGTGACAAGTCCTTAAGACATAATGTGTATTGCGGGGGTCATAAACAAACAATGCGTTCATTTCTTACTTCTAAGTGAGTTAGCTTCTATCCACGCGGCAACTGCGAAAGAGAACTAAACCACTATGCACTGAAAGTGCATAGATTTCGGCGCTGACTGAAAGTCGCGCCCTTCTTAGTTACAAAGTTCGTGCTGCGCAACCGGTTCACTTAGATTTAATCGGAGTGCGTTGCAACTGAAAGTCTTACACCGAAGGTGCATAGTTTGCACTAGCGCGTTTGGGTCAATCAACGAATCCTAAATGCTTAGGATTCCATTTGAGCCGAGCGCATATGGAAGGTAGTGATTTTTGAAAAAGTTTGTACCGTCGAAAGATTGCATCGCCGCTCGGAACGAGCACCGTCCGAGGGTCTGGTTCAGGTCTTAACCACTCTCTAACAACATCCACGATCTGTTTCTCGCCGCCCCTGTGCTCGGAAATATCCTGACCCGCAATATCAGAAATGAACTTTTGGTATCGGTATCGATCAACGTCCATCACTAAAATAACCTTTTCCTGCTGATAGTCCTCACCGAATCTCCTGCAACCTAGATCAAGCCCAAGCTCTAAAGGCATGTTGAATCTTGGCAGGGAGTTAGTTGTATCAAGCTCGGTACGTGATAGGTCGTGGATGCTGTACTTACACTCCGAAATTATGTCCAGAATTTTATTCAGCCTAATCAGCCCGGCGTTGCTTGCCTCAAGGGCGCACCTCGGTCTGAAACCCATATCATGGACGGTGAATACAATAGCGTTAAAGAGGGGGAGGTATTCATCGTCAAATGGACAGTTGATGAAAACGTTCCTCTCAAAGTTTGCCGGAATGACGCTTCTGGGGGCTTTAGGCATGTGAGGTCTTAAACCCGACGGGGGGAGTGAAGCCCCTCAAGACAGCATTCGTTTTAGCTCGCTCTTTAAGTCTCGGCTAACACGTTTAAGAGTTAATGCTGAGATTCCCTTACCACCTCTTTTACAGCTTTTCGGATGGCTTTCTTGCTCGTCGAAGTGCTCGAAAATTCCGGGAATAACACGGGACGCGGCTCTTTCGGTGGTAGAGGCTCAGAGCGGTAACTGTCTCTGCTGCCGATCCGACCGTCACGCCTGTGGATCACGACCTCAGTATTGCCATTTCGAGCCAGATTGCGTGCGGTGTCAACGGCTTCCCGCCGACTCACGTGCTCGGACGTAGCTTGGCTATCACCTTCTTTGCGAACTACCCACCTTCCGTTTCGGGGGACTACATGAATGTTTCGCCCTTTTGCCATTTCCTTTAACCTCTAAAATTTAGACTTCTTCTGTCGTCATTCTACCACGGGTGTGCGGACAAATTACCTACGTACCTTTGAACATCGGCGCGCGCTTTTCGAGGAAGGCGCGCGTGCCCTCGCGCACGTCCTCGGTGGCGAAGAGGCGCGCGAAGAGTTCGGCTTCGAGGGCGAGCCCTTCTTCGAAGGGGAGCCGCGCGCCGCGCGTGACGGCTTCGAGGCAGGCGCGCACGGCGAGCGGCGCGTGCGCGGAGACTGCGGCGGCGAGCGATTCGGCTTCGGTCATTAACTGATCGGGCGCGGCGACGCGGTTGACGACGCCGAGGCGCAGCGCCTCGTCAGCCGAGAGCGCGTCGCCCGCGAGCATGGCGGCGAGGGCGCGGCCCGCGCCGAGAGCGCGCGCGAGCCGCTGCGTGCCGCCGTAGGCGGGGACGACGCCGAGCCTCGTTTCGGGCAGGGAGAACGCCGCGCCGCGCGCGGCGACGCGGAGGTGACAGGCGAGCGCCAGCTCGCAGCCGCCGCCCGCCGCCGTGCCGTTGACCGCCGCGATGACGGGGACGCCGCACAGCTCGACGGCGTCGCAGACCTCCTGCCCGCGACGCGAAGTCGCGCGCGCGCCCGCCTCGTCGAGCGCGGCGAGTTCGGCGATGTCCGTGCCCGCGCAGAAAGCCTCGCGCCCCGCGCCCGTGAGGATCACGGCGCGCAGGTCAGAGCGTTCGCGCACGCCGGAAAAAATCTCGCGCAGGCGTTCGAGCATCGCGCGCGTGAGCGAGTTGCGCTTGGCGGGGCGGTCGAGCCGGACGAAGAGGAGCGCGCCGCGCTCTTCGACGAAGATCGATCCGTCGCCGGCGACGGAAGCGCCGCCGCCGACGGGGCCGCCGCCGGGGTCGGCGCGCGGCGCGCCCCCTTCCCTGTCGTCCGTGATCAAGTTTGAGCGTTCTGCGCGTTCTGCCAGCGGCTGGCGGGAACCTCGAAGTCGTAGGTCTCGTCGTGGCTGAGGTAGATCATGCGCTCGGCGAGACCGGCGGCCTCGGCGGCGCGCTTGAAATCTTCGAGCGGCGACTTGAAGACATCGTAGTCGTTATAATGGACGGGGATCACCTTCTTCGGGTTGACGATCCTGACCGCCTCGACGCCCTGCTCGGCGTCCATCGTCAGCAGCACGCCCATGATGCGCGTGCCGCCGAGGTGGAAGAGCGCGAGGTCGATGTCCGGGTACCGCTTCGGTATCTCGTTGAGGTCGTCGTGGACGAGCGTGTCGCCCGTGATGTAGAGCCGGAGCGCGGTCCTCTCCCCCGCGCCCTGAAATTCCAGCATGCTGCCCATCACGGGCGGGAGGAAGAAATCGACCCCGGCGGGGCCGTGCTTGCCCGGCATCGACGTGACGCGCACGCTCGCGCCGCCCTTCCGCGCCGTCACGGAGTCCCACGTGTCGAGCGCGAGCGGCGCGGTGAAGCCCTTGCCCTTGAGTTCCCCGGCGGCGTGCTCGGTGGTGATGATGGGCAGGTCTTTGCGCAGGCGCTCCTCGGCGATGCGGTCGAAGTGGTCGCCGTGGTAGTGCGAGAGGACGCAGAAGTCGAGCGGCGGCAGTTGCTCGACGTCGAGCGCCGGTTCGGTCAGCCGCTCGGACGTCAGCCCGTAGCCGAGGTGCACGTGGTCGCCCGCGTGCAGGAAGTTCGGGTCGGTCAGGATCGTGAAGCCCGCGTAGCGCAGGATGACGGTCGCCGTGCCGACGAAATAGACCGAGCCCCGCGCGAAGTCCGCCGACGCGCCGCCGGCGGACGCGGGCAGCGTCAACTCTCTCTGCTTGCTCATGGGTTCGCCTCCGTGTTCGTTAAGTGTGGGCGGCAGCTTAACGCAGATGGCGGCGGGCGGCGCGGGCGACAAGTCACAAGAGTGCTGAATTTTCTTGTCGCCCGCCGCCCGCCTCGGCTCAGAGGAGGCTCATCGGGACGGGGTTCTTCGGGTCGGCGTAGTCGTAGAAGCCGCGACCGGACTTCCGCCCGTAGAGGCCCGCCATGACCATGCGCTTGAGGAGCGGCGGCGCGGCGAAGCGGCGCTCGCGGAACTCGCTGAACATGATCTCGGAGATGTAGTAGGTGGTGTCGAGCCCGACGAAGTCGAGCAGCGTGAGCGGCCCCATCGGGTGGCCGCAGCCGAGCTTCATGCCGTTGTCGATGTCAACTATCGATCCGACGCCCTCTTCGAGCGCGCGGATGGCGTCCAGAAGGTACGGCACGAGCAGGCGGTTGACGACGAAGCCGCTCTTGTCGCCCGCGCGCACGGGGACTTTGCCGAGCTTCCTGCCGAACTCGACGGCGGTCTCGTACACCTGTTCGTCCGTCAGGATCGTGCGGACGACTTCGACGAGCTTCATCAAAGGCACGGGGTTGAAGAAGTGCAGGCCGACGAAACGCTTCTGCCGCTCGGCGGAGGTCGCCGTCATCATCTCCGTGATCGAGAGCGAGGAGGTGTTCGAGGCGAAGACGGTTTCGGGCTTGCACAGCCCGTCGAGCTGCCGGTAGGTGTCGCGCTTCGTGTCGAGGTTCTCGATGATGGCCTCGATGATGATGTCGCAGTCCGAGAGGTCTTCAAACTTCGTCGTCCCCCTGAGCCTGCCGCGAATCTGGGCCTGCTGCTCGGCGGTGATCGTCCCCTTCTCCGCAAACTTGGCGAGCGACTTGTCGATGCCCGCGAAGCCGCGCTCGCACAACTCGTCCGAGACCTCGCGCACCACGACGTCGAACCCGGCGGAGGCCGCCGTCTGCGCTATCCCTGAGCCCATCAGGCCGCAGCCGAGCACGCCCACTTTTTTGATCTCCATCTTTATGACTCTCCTGTCCGCGTAAAATTTGATTGCCGAGATCGGTTAACCTTGCGGGGGGCGATAGGGGCGCGGGCCGCGCCGGGCTTCATTTGCTCTGCGGCGTCTGCCCTTGGCCGCCCTGCGCGTCGGGCGCGGGCGGCGCGGCGTCGGGGTCGAGCCCCAGGCCGAACTTCTCGCCCTCGTTCTTCACCCAGTCGTCCGAGCGCGCCTCCCACGATTTGAAGTCGGCGTCGAGCCGCTCGCGCAGCATCTGCGCGCGGGTCGTCGCGCGCTCCTTCGCGCCGAGCGCGGCGTAGTCGCGCGAGCGTTCGACGATTGACCTTAACTCCTTGAGCATCGCCGTCGTCTGCTCGTCCAGCCCGCGCGCGGCGTCGATCTTGCGGAGCGCGTCGTCGGCGGCTGCCGCCGCGGGGGCCGCGTTCTCCGCGCCCTCGTTGAGCGCGGCGCGGTAGGCGGCCTGCCCCGCGTTGATCGCGTCGGCGTAGGCCGCGACCGGCGACGACTGTTCCGCGCCGCTGTGCCGCACGTCGTCGAGCGTGGCGGCGTGGGCGTCGAAGTGGCGGGCGACCTCGCCGAAGCCGGCGACGACGAGCGCGAGCGAAAGGAGTTGGAGCGCGCGCCACGTGAGGGCGACCGAGCCGCGCTCGCCGGGCCGCTTGTAGTCGAGCAGGAGCGCGAAGAGCATCCCGGCGGCGAGCCCGCCGAGGTGCGCGGCGTTGTCGATGAAGGGGATCGTGTAGCCGATGAAGAGGTTGATCAAAATCGTCGGCAGCATCCCCAGACCGAAGGCGCGCTTGAAGCCCTCGGGCAGCTCGTGGCGGTACTTGATGCCGAAGACGAAGAGCACGCCGACCAGACCGAAGAGCGCGCCCGACGCGCCCGCCGAAGGCCCGTCGCCGCCGCGGAAGAGGAAGCGCCCCATCACGCCCGGCTTCCCGCCCACGCTCGAAGCGAGGTAGCTCGCCGCGACGCCCGCCACGCCCGTCGCGATCCAGAAGAAGACGAAGCGCGCCGAGCCGTACAGCCGCTCGACGTAAGGCCCGAGCATGAAGAGGCTGTACATGTTGACGACGAGGTGGAGCCAGCCGATGTGTATGAAGACCGGCGTGACGAGCCGCCACCACTCGCGCTGGTTGATGAGCGAGTTGTACTTCGCGCCGAAGGCGCGCAAGACCTCGTAGCTCTCCGTCCCGCCGGAGAGCTGCATGAGCAGGAAGACGAAGACGTTGATGGCGAGGAAGACGAACGTGAAGGTCGCCGGGCGCGAGAGGATCGAGCGCGCGAAGCGGACGGTGTCGGCGTCGTAGGCGGGCCGCGCGCCGGGCGCGCCGCGCTCGGGCGGCGGCGGCGACGCCCCGACCGGCGCGCCGCACGCCGAGCAGGCGGCCTCGCCCGCGCCGACGAGCGCGCCGCAGTTGCGGCACATCGTCGTTCGCCCGGCGTGCCTGTTCGTCGAATCCGTCTCGGACAAAAGTTTCTTTCCGCGTGCGCGCCGCGGCGGCGACGGCGACGCTCCGGTCGCGCTCCGCCCCCGACGCTGGTCTTGCTCGCTGTTTGATCGCTCTCGTGCCGGATTCTACCCGAACCGCACGCGGGCTGTCATTGCGAGAGCAAGTCGGAGGGGTGAAGTCGGGCGGCGCGCCCGCGTCGTGCGACTAAGTTTCATCATTCGCGTCCGACCGCCTCCCCCGTCCCCTTCACTTCGACCGACCGATCCCGCTTAGGCTGACCGCGCGTGACTGAATCTCTCGCCGCCCGGCGGGCCGGCCCGCCGAAAGGCGCGGGAAATCGCGGCGGCGGCAATTCCGCCGGGTGGCACGGGCGTTGATTGGCAGACGTGCGCGGCGTCCCCCCTCTCTAGTCCCCGGACGCGGCGCGAAAACCCCTAATGGAACACCGCCGCGAGAGTCGGCGGGCTCGGCAAGACGCCCGGAGAGGCTGAAGCGATGGCTGTGAGCGTGATGCGGCAGGAGATCGACGCGGCGGCGTCGGGGCGCGGGTCGGCGGGCGGCGGCGCGCTGCGAACCTTCAAGCTCGAAGACGCTGTTCGCGGGGAGGCGCTCGCCTTCCTCGCCGAGCGCGCCGTCCACACGGTTTACATGTCGAGCCTGCTGCGCGACAACGGGGTCGAGAGCCCGTTGAACCGCGGCACGTTCTACGCCTGCCGCGACGCCGACGAGAATCTGATCGGCGTCTCGCTCGTCGGCCACGCCACGCTCGTCGAGGCGCGCTGCGAGGCGGCGGTCGAAGCGTTCGCGCGTCTGGCGCGCGGCTGCGCCTCGGCCCACCTCATCCGCGGCGAGCAGGAGACGGTCGGGACGTTCTGGAAATACTACGCGCGCGAGGGCCAGACGCCGCGCCTCGTCTGCCGCGAGATGCTCTGCGAATTGCGGACGCCCGCCCCCTCGCCCGAGCCCGTGCGCGGGCTGCGGCGGGCGACGCTCGCCGAGTTGGAAGAGGTGATGCGCGTCAACGCCTCGATGGTCGCCGACGAGTGCGGGCTGAACCCGATGGAGCGCGACCCTCTGGGCTTCCGCGTCCGCACGGCGCGGCGCGTCGAGCAGGGGCGCGTCTGGGTCTGGGCGGACGCGGCGGGGATCGTCTTCAAGGCCGACGTGCTGGCCGAGACGCCTGAAGTGGTTTACCTCGAAGGCGTACACGTCCGCGCCGGGGAGCGGGGCAAGGGCGTGGGCTGGCGCTGCATGTCGCAGCTCGCGCGCGAGCTGCTGCGCGGGGCCGACGCCGTCTGCCTCGTCGTCAACGAGAAGTCCGAGAGCGCGCGGGCGTTTTACCGGAAATCGGGCTACCGTTTTCTCGGCTATTACGATACTATCTACTTGCAGACGAACGGCGGCAACTGAGCGCGCCGCCGCCCCCTCTCCCGAAGGTTACGACGCCCCGGTCAAACTCCCTCACTGACCATCCGGAACGTAGACGATCCGCCCGCCGCGTCCTCCTCCGCGCCGAACCGGATCGCCCTCGCGCCGGACTTACCTCACTAACCTCTATGGGCGTTGAAGGGACGCTCAAAAGGGATGAAGTCGCACCAACACCGACCCGCGGCGCGCGCCTACCAAGCGGCGGTCGCCGTCGCCGGCGTCAGCCTCTGGCTGTGGGCGCTCGCGCGTCTGCACGCCGCCCCGTCTCCGGGCGGGCCGCTCGTCGTGCTCGCGCTCGCGCCCGTCGTCGTCTTCGCCGGGCTCTTCACCCAGCACTTCCGCATCCCGCTCGGCCACGCGCTCACGCGCGAGCGGCTGACCTTCTCGCTCTCGGACGCCATCGTGCTGCTCGTCGCCTACTGGGGCGGCCTCTACCCGGCGATCTGCGTCGCCGGGCTCGACGGCTTCATCACGTCGCGGCGCACGGTGAGGCGCTGGTCGAGCAACCTCTTCTCCTTCGGGATGATGTCGCTCGTCGCCGCCGTCTCGTCCCTCGTCATCAGAGGCGCGCTCGCCGCGGGCGGGGGCGGGCAACTCCCCTTCCACCTCGCCGCGCTCGCCTTCGCCGCCGCGAGCGTGACGCACAACCTCGTCAACACGGGGCTGCTCTCGACGCTGCTCGCGCTGCGCCACGCCAGGCCGATCTTCGCGTCGCTCAAGGAGAGCTTCCTCTGGACCGCGCCGCTCCTCTGCCTGCCGACGACCGCCGCCGCCGTCCTCATGCACCACGCGCTCGAACACGGCGGCCCCCTCACGCTCGCCGCCGTCGCCGCGCCGACGCTCATCGCCGTCAACGTCATCCAGCGGCAGAACCGCCGCGGCGTCGAGCAGAGGGTGGAGGCCGTCGAGAAGGCGCACCGCGAGACGGTCGAGGCGCTGGCCGTCGCCATCAACGCCAAGGATCAGGTGACGCACGAGCACGTGCTGCGCGTGCAGATTTACGCGGCGGGCGTGGCCCGCCTGCTCGGCTGCACCGAGGCCGAGGTCGAGGCGCTGCGCGCGGGCGCGCTCCTGCACGACATCGGCAAGATCGCCGTGCCCGACTACATCCTCAACAAGCCCGGCAAGCTCACCGCCGACGAGTTCGAGAAGATGAAGGCGCACACCCTCGTCGGCGCGCAGATCCTCGGTCGCGTCGATCTCCCCTACCCGGTCGCGCCCGTCGTGCGCCACCACCACGAGCGGTGGGACGGGCGCGGCTACCCGGACGGCTTGAAGGGAGACGCGATCCCGCTGACGGCGCGCATCCTCTCCGTCGTCGATTGCTTCGACGCCGTGCGCGAAGACCGCCAGTACCGCAAGGGCATGACGCGCGAGGAGGCCATCGCGCTGATCACGCAGGGCGCGGGCACGCAGTACGATCCGCGCGTCGTCGCCACCTTCGTCACGCACCTGCCCGAGTTCGAGGCCGAGATTCTGGCGATGCGTAACGCGCCCGTGCCGACCTACGGCATCGAGCCCGCCGAACGGCTCTCCGCTGCCGCCTCACAGGTCGCGCCCGCCGCCGGGCTCGCCGAAGAGGTGCAGGCCGCGAATTTGAAACTCACCGCGCGCGAGCTGAACGCGCTCGGCGCGCTCGCGCGCCGGCTCGAAGCCGCGCGGCCCGACCGCGACGAAGTGGTCAGAGTCTTCCTCGGCGCGCTCGCCGGGTTGGTCCCCTTCGAGACCTGCGCCGTCGCGCTCGCGACCGTCGAGGGCGAGTACGTCGTCGCGCACGCCGCGGGCGCGCACGCGGAGCTGCTGCGCGGTCGCCGCGTCCGGCAGAACGACGGGGTGACGGGCTGGGTGCTCGCCAACCAGCAGCCCTTCTGCAACACCTCGCCGCAGCTCGATCTCCCGGAGGACGCGCGCGCGAGCTTCGCCGCCTACCGCACGCTCGCCGCCTTCCCCGTCACGCGCGGCGGCGACGCTTACGGCGCGCTCACGCTCTACTCCGCATCGCTCGCGCAGTACACCGCCGAGCACCGGCGGCTCGTCGGGGCCGCCGCCGACGCGCTCGCCGACGCGCTCGCGCCCGCCGGGAGGGCCGCCGCCGAGTTCAAAAGCGACCACCCGAGCCTGCACAACAGCGACGCGCCCGCCGCCGTCATCGACGGCGAGACTCTCAAGCTCCACGCGCCGTTCGAATCCGATCTCACGCACTGACGCGGGCGAGAAACACAAGTCCCGAAAGGGCGGGACGACGCTGAGCCTCGAAAGGGGCGAAAGAACGCAGCCCGCGGCGCGCGCCGCGGGATCAAGCTGAAGCAGCATAGGTTGGGCATAAAATTCGAGAGCCCCTGAGAGGGGCGAAAGAATTTTTACGATCTGAGAGGTCAGATCAATTTCTTTCGCCCCTCTCAGGGGCTCTGAAAATTTTGTTCGCTTGGCGATACCGCGGCGCGCGCCGCCGGCTACTCTCTTCCGCCGCTCCCGCGGCTGTCTCCCGGCTGCTCGATCTTCCCTTCCCGCGTCTATTCCATCTTCCCTTCCAGCTTGATCTCGCGCGGCGCGTCCGCCTCCGCCGCGACCTGCACGGGGACTTTCCAGACGAGCGTCTTGACGCGGCACGTCCCCGTGTTGTCGTCGCGGCAGTAGTAGGCCGTCAGTTGCGCGCGCAGCTCAGCCGCGCCCGCCGACGCGGCGCGCAGCGGGAGCGTGAGCGGGAGCTTCACGTCCCTGCCGCCGCGCGTGAGAGTCTGCCCGCCCGCGAGCGCGAGAACCCCCGCGCCGCGCACGACCGACACTCGCAGGCGCTGCGGCGCGGCCTCGTTCAGGTGATAACCGGCGGGCAGCCCGACGCTGATCGTGAGCGCGCCGCCCGACGGCGCGAGCGCGAGACGTTGCGGCGCGACCGCGATCTCCGGCGAGAGCGTGGCGGCGGCGACGGCGTTGTCGTCCGACGCGGCGGACGAGGACGGCGCGGCCTGCGGCGGCTGCAAGCCGCGGAGCGCGAGCGTCGAAGTCTTCCCCGTCGCGAGATCGACGACTCTGATCGCGTGGTTGTTCGTGTCGGCGACGTAGAGCTTGCCGTTGGCCGTCGTCAGGCCGCCGGGCTCGTAGAAGGAAGGCTTGTCGCCGTCGGCCTGTCCGGGCATGCCCGTGCCCACGACGGTCGTGACCTGTCGCGTCGCCGGATCGAGCAGCTTGATCTTGTGGTTGTAGGTGTCGGCGACGAAGACCCCCGCGCCCTCCACGTAGAGGACGCCGAGCGGGTGTTGCAGGCGCACGCCGTCGCCCGCGCCGTCGGCGTCGCCGAACTCGAAGAGGTCGCCGCCCGCCAGCGTCGAGACCTGCGACTGCGGCGGCGGCTTGGTCATGACGGCGTAGGCCACGACGGGCTTCGTCTCGTCCTCGCCCGGCGGCGACACCTCGCCCCGCGCCTGAAGCTCGGCGGCCCCGTCGCCGTCGGACGGGATGACGGGCTCGCCGTCATCCGCCGACTGCCCCGCGGCGGCGGCGGCGCGCGCGAGGCTGACGGCGCGCAAGGCGTTCGACTCGGCGTCGGCGACGTAGAGCACGGAGCCGTCGGTGGTGATCCCCGAAGGCTGCGCGAACGCCGACTCGCGCCGCGGGCCGTCGGCGCGCGCCTCGCGCCCCGATCCGGCGAAGACCGAGATCGTGTTCGTGCTCAGGTTGAGCCGCCAGATTTGGTGCGGGCCGGCCATCGCGATGTAGAGGCGGCGACCGACGAGCTGCAAGTCCCACGGCGAGTTGAGCGCGGTCTCGCGCGCCGGGATGGCCGCCGCGCCGTCGTCGCCGGGCTGCACGTTCGACAGCCGGCCCGTGCCCGCGACGGTCGACACCACGCGCGCCTTCAGATCGACGCGGCGGATCAGGTGGTTCTCCGTGTCGGCGACGTAGAGCACGTCGTCTTTCAAATCCTTACCCTGATCGAGCGCGAGCCCCTGCGGTCGGTGGAAGGTCGCGCGCTCGAACGCGCCGTCCGACGCGCCGCGCTCGCCCGTGCCGATGACGGTGACGAGCGTGCCGTCGAGGCGCGTGACGACGACGCGGTTGTGGTTCGAGTCGGAGATGAAGAGCCGCCCGCCTCTCGCGTCCGCCAGAACTTTTCCGGGGAACGCGAGCGGCAGATCGCCGACCTTCGCGCGCTCCAGCGCCAACTTGAGCGGCTGCTCGTTCAGCTCGCCGCGCCGGCGCGAATCGGCGACGAGCCGCGCGATCTCGCGGTCGAGCGTCTCGTAGTGGCCCTCGCCCTCGGCCTTGCCGACGACGTAGCCCGCCGGGTCGATCAAAAACTGCGTGGGCCACGCACGCACGGCGTAAGCCTGCCAGATGCGGAAGTCCGCGTCGTTGACGACCGGGTGCTCGATCTCGTAGCGCAGGACGACGCGGCGGATGTTCTCCGTCTCCTTCTCGTTGGCGAACTTGGCGGAGTGGACGCCGACGACGACGAGCTGGTCGGCGTACTTCGCTTCGAGCTTCTTGAGGTCGGGGATGATGTGCATGCAGTTGACGCAGCCGTAAGTCCAGAAGTCGAGCAGCACGACCTTGCCGCGCATCGCCGCCAGAGAGAGCGGCTTGTCCGTGTTGAGCCACCCCCTGCCGCCCGCCAGCTCCGGCGCGCGCACGCGCCCGCGCGTCTGCAACCCGCCCGCCTCGCCGATCATCTCGCCGCCCTCCGACACTTCCTGCGCCCGCGCCGGGTTCGCACACGGCCCCGCCCACGCCGCCAGCAAGAGCAGCGCGACCGGCGAGGCGGAGATCAAACGTTTCTTCAAAGAGATCAAACGCTTCTTCAACATGGGGCTAAAACTTCCTAACGGCTCTGAAGGTTTCGCCCGCCGACACACGATGTACGCGGCGGACACTTGCGCGGGATTCGCGCTGTGACGCGGCGCGCGCGTTCGGCGCGCGCCGGGACGAAAGGTGCGGCGGAGTGTAGCACGGTCAGGGCGGTTAACGCCCGCCGCGGCGGGGGGCGTCGGGGGGGCGCGTTGACACCCTCCGGGGCGCGTGCTAGAACCGCACCGTTTGACGCGCGGGGGCGATAGTCGATGAGCGAGAGAGGGACGAAAGAGATGCGCGGCGGGCGCGAGGTGTTCGTGCTGCGCGCGGGCGCGAGGCTCTTCGCCGTCGCCGCCGAGGAGGTCGAGGCGACCGCCGAAGGGCTCACGCCCGCGCCGCTGCCCTTCGCGCCGCCCTCCGTCGTCGGCGTCGTCAGCGTCCGCGGCCGCGTCCGCACCGCGCTCGACCCGCTCCGCCTCGCGCGCGACGGCGAGGCCGACGCGGCCCCGTCAAACTCGGACGACGGCGACGGCGACTCGAACGCGGCGAACGCGGCGAACGCAACGGACGTGATGAAAGACGCGGGCGAGGCGCGCGCCCAAATGGCGCGCGCACAAACGTCGGCTGCGCCCCCGCGCCTCTTCGTCGCGCTGCGCGGCGACGAACAGCTTGCGCTCGCCTGCGACGATGCCGAAGGCGTGATCGACGTCGCGCGCTCGCGCATCACGCCCCCGGCTGACGCGCGCGCGCCCGCGCTCGGCACGTTCGAGCACGCGGGCTCGTCCGTCACCCTGCTCGACACCTCGCGCCTCTTCGAAGCCGCCATGCAGGGCACCGACCGCCGCCGCAAAAGATCGTGACCTCATCGCCCCCCGCCCCGTCGCCGTCGCGCGCGCGCGGATGTTAAGATAACGCCAAAGCGATTTACTTCGGGGCATGGGCGGCGCGCGCGCCGCACCACGGATCATGGACTCAGGCGATCGGGAGACGAAGGCGCAGGCGACCGACACGGCGCGCGGGGCGTGCGTCCGCCCGGCGCGCGCCGAGGATGTCGAGTTCATCCTCCCGCTCGTCGCGCGCCTCGCGGAGTTCGGGCCTCCCCCGTGGCGCGACGCGGCGGTGATGACCGCAGCCGAGCAGCGCGTGATCGCCGACGCGCTCGCGGCGACGCCGCACGGCGAGTCGATCTTCGTGGCGGAGGGCGGCGAAGGCCAGCCGCTCGGGTTCGTCCACCTCGTGACGGCGACCGACTATTTCACGCGCGAGGCGCACGGCCACATCTCCGCGCTCGTCGTCGCGCCCGCGGGCGAGGGGCGCGGCGTCGGGCGGGCTCTGATGGACGCGTGCGAAGAGTGGGCGCGCTCCCGCGGCTACCGCCTGCTCACGCTCAACGTCTTCGCGCGCAACGCGCGCGCCCGCGGCTTCTACCGGCGGCTCGGCTACGGCGAAGACATGCTGAAGTACGTTAAAGAGCTGTTAGCTGTTAGCGATTAGCTATTAGCCAACAGCCAAGAGCTAACGACTAATCGCTAACAGCTAACAGCTAACAGCTAATAGCTAACAGCTATTCCATGAACGAACAGGCATTCGGGGTGCTCGAATACGAGGGGCTGCGCGCGCTCGTCAGGCGCGGGGCGCAGACGCCGATGGGGCGCTCGCTCGCCGACGCGCTCGCACCGATGGGCGATCTGGCGGCGGTGCGGCGCGCGTTGCGTTCCGTCTCCGAGTGTTTGGAGTTGCGGCGGCGCGGGGCGGGCTGGTCTTTCTCGGAGCTGGCCGACCCGTCGGAATCCATCGCGCGCCTGAAGATCGAGGGCGCGGTGCTCGACCCGCTCGCGCTCTTAGAACTGGCGCGCCTCTCGGATCAGGCGGGCGAGGCGAGGGCGCGCATCCAGTCGGAGCGCGAGGCCGCGCCCGCGCTGTGGGAGTCGGTCGCGGGCCTGCCGCGCGAACTCTACAGCCTCGCCGCGCGCGTCACCTCTAAAATCCTGCCGGGCGGCGAACTCGACGACCGCGCGAGCCCCGAACTCGCGCGCATCCGCCACGACATCAACCGCCTGCGCTCCTCGATCACGCGCTCGCTCGAAGCCCTGATGCGCCGCGCCGACGAGGCGATTCAGGACGAGCTGGTCACGATCCGCAACGACCGCTTCGTCGTGCCCGTGCGCTCCGATCACCGCGGGCGGGTCGCGGGCGTCGCGCACGGCTCCTCGTCTTCCGGCATGACGGTCTTCGTCGAGCCTCTGGAGACCATCGAGGCGAACAACGAGCTGCAATCCTTGCGCGAGACGGAGCTGCGCGAGATCACGCGGATACTCGCGACGCTCACCGACGAGATGCGCCGCGAGCTGCCTTCAATCGAACTCGCGGCGGCGGTCGTCGCCGAACTGGACTTCGTCGCCGCGAAGGCGGCGACCGCCGCCGCCTTCGACTGCGTCGAGCCCGAAGTCACCGCGGGCGGCGCGCTCGAATTAGTCGACGCGCGCCACCCGCTGCTCGAAGAGAACTTGCGCGCTGAAGGCGGCGCGGTCGTCCCCGTCTCCTTGCGGCTCGACGCCGAGCGCCCGGTGATGGTCATCTCCGGCGCGAACGCGGGCGGCAAGACCGTCGTGCTGAAGACCGCCGGGCTCGTCGCGCTGATGGCCCTCTCCGGCCTGCACACGCCCGCGCGCTCGGCGGGCGTCCCGCTCTACGCCTCCGTGCTCGCCGACATCGGCGACCGCCAGTCGCTCGCCGCGCACCTCTCGACCTTCACCGCGCACATACGCAACATCAGCCGCATGATCGAGCTGTGCGAGCGGCCCGCGCTCGTGCTGTTGGACGAAGTCGGCACGGGGACCGACCCGGAAGAGGGCTCGGCCCTGGGCGTCGCCGTCGTCGATCACTTCCGCCGCGCGTGCGGCGCGCACGTCGTCGCGACGACGCACTACAGCGGCCTGAAGCACTACGCCGCGAGCGAGCAGGGCGTGCAGAACGCCAGCGTCGAGTTCGACGAGAAGACCTTGCAGCCGACCTACCGCCTGCTCGTCGGCGTCGCCGGATCGTCTTCCGGCCTTGAGATCGCCGAACGCTTCGGCTTCCCCCGCGACATCGTGCGGGCCGCCGCCGCGCGCGTTGATGATTCGTCGCGCGCGGCGGGCGACTACCTGCGCCGCATCAAGCGCGAGGCCGAGGAGGCCGAGGCGTTGCGCCGCGCGCTCGAAGAGGAGCGCGCGGCGGTCGCGGAGAAGTACGCCGCGCTCGAACGCGACGCCGGGCGGCGCGAGGCCGAGCGCGTCGAGAAGTTCGAGCGCGAGATGCGCGCGGGCCTCGCCGACTTCGAGCTGCGCTCGCGCGAGCTGATCTCGAAGATCGAGGATCGCGCCGAGCGCGTCCGCGTCGAGCGCGAGGCCGAGCGGCGCGCCTCCGAGCTGCGGCGCGAGGCGCAGCGCGCCGCTCAGGCCGCGCGCGCCGAGACGCGCGCGAAGACGGTCGAGCAGCCCTCGGGCGTCCGCGTCGTCCGCCACGCGGGCGCGTCTTCGTCAGCGTCGCCGTCATCGTCGTCCGCGTCTTCTTCCGCATCCGGCCCTTCATCGGGCGCGGCGGAGTTCCGGCCCGCCGCCGAGCAGCGCGAGATCGTGAAGGGCGACGCGGTGCGCCTGCGCTCGTTCGGCAAGACCGGCACGGTCGAGACGGTGCGCGACGGCGAGGCCGAGGTGAGGGTCGGCAACGTCCGCCTGCGCGAGAAGCTCTCGAACCTAGAACTGTTGGAGCGCGTCGCCACGAAGCCCGAGGCCGCGCGCCGCGGCGAGCCTCGCGGCGCGCAGCTCGAACAGCTCGCCGCCGCGCGATCCACGACGCAGGTGCGCCTCAAAGATTCGCGCGCCGAGCCCGACGCCGAGCTGAACCTCATCGGCAAGACGACCGACGAGGCGGGCGACGCCGTGGATAAATTCCTCGACGAGGCGTTCCTCCACGGCTACGCGAGCGTCCGCATCATCCACGGCCACGGCACGGGCGCGCTCCGCCGCGCCGTCGCCGAACTCCTGCGCGGGCACCCGCACGTCGAGAGCTTCGACGCCGCGCCCGCCAATCAGGGCGGCGCGGGCGCGACCGTCGTCGAGTTGAAGCGTTAAACTCGCCCCTTCTTTAACGCATCGTTTGAGAGGACGTTTCCCTTGAAATCCGCCGCGCTCCGCCACCTTCTTATCGCCTGCGCGACGGCCTCGGCAGCCGCCTCGGCGGGGGCGCGGGCGACGCAGGCGCAGAGTCAACCGCAGTCAGCCGAGTCGGCCCGCGATCAACTCGTCGTCTCGGAAGATACGACCTGGTATCTGCCGGACGCGCCGGCGGCCGAGTTGGAGGCGTTCAAGTCGCGCTGGCGCGCAATCGGCGAAGAGTCCAAGTCCGCCGCGAACGAGTTTGCGGGGGCGTACGTCCAGTACGGCGCGATGCGGACGAGTTACTTCAGGTGGGCGCCCGGGGCCGGCTTCGTTTACGCTTACGTCTATGAGAATTTCTCCGTCATTGATTTCAGCTACGGCAAAGTCGCCGTCACCCCGTCCGGCATCGCCGTGATCGCCGAGCGCGAGCAGACGACGCGCGAGCCGCTTGGCCGTCGGCGCGCGACGCCGCGGCGTCTCGTCACCGCCGCGTGGGGCGGGTCGAATTACCTCATCCCGGTGGGGGAGATGAGGGATTTCGGGAACTACGTCGCGGGGCTCGGGCAGTACAACGACTTCAACGGCCCCTGCTGCGAGTTCGCCCCCTTCCTCGTGGCGGCGCGGCGCGCGTCGCCCGCCGCGCCGCCCGGACGGCCCGCCGTGCCCGCGCAGTACGCGTGGCTGATGAAGGAGCCGATTGAGGCGAAGATCGAGCAGGTCGGGCGCGGGCGGGTGGTTAAAGGTTACGGCGTCGAGGGCGCCTTCTACGGCGAGTGGTATCCGGAGGCTTCGCTGACGACGGTGAGGATCGGCGCGGGGGCGCGGCAGCGCGTCAGGCGCGGCCTGCTCTTCCGCCTCCTCGACACGCCCGACGCGGGGCAGTTTCTTAAGATCACGAAGGTCGGTCGGGCGTCCTCCGCGGGCGTCATCATCCGCGGCGCGGACGACGGGCGTGAATACTGCTTCGACGCGAATTACGATAAGAGGGCCTGCGCCCCCGTCCCCGTCGGGTCGAGAGTTACGACCCGACCGTTTTAGTCATTCACCGAAGTTTCGACTCATGCGCTTCCCGCAGACATTCTTGGACGATCTGAAACGGCAGGCGGACATCGTGCGCGTGGTGCAGGACTACGTGTCTCTGAAGAAGAAGGGCACGAACTGGATGGCGTGCTGCCCGTTCCATCAGGAGAAGTCGCCCTCGTTCTCGGTGAGCCCGTCGAAGGAGATGTTCTACTGCTTCGGCTGCGGGAAGGGCGGCTCGGTCTTCACGTTCGTGATGGAGCTTGAGCACGTGACGTTTCCGGAAGCGGTGAAGATCGTCGCGGAGAAGTCGGGCGTCGCGCTGCCCGCTCCGGTCGAGGACGACAAGTTCGAGGCGAGGCGCAGGGACGCGGACGAGATCGTGCAGCTCAACACGTGGGCGCTCGAATGGTGGGAGCGGCAGTACGCGGAGGGCGCGGCGCGGGGCGCGCGGGAGTACGTCGAGAGCCGCGGCATCACGGAGGAGACGCGCCGGACTTTCCGCCTCGGCTTCGCGCCCGACAGTTGGGACGCGCTCTCGTCGCACCTGAAAGCCAAGGGCGCGACGCCCGCGCAGATCGAGCGCAGCGGCCTGGTCGTTAAAAAGGACGCGGGCGGTTTCTATGATCGCTTCCGCGGGCGCGTCATCTTCCCCGTCCTCGACGCGCAGGGGCGCGCGGTCGCCTTCGGCGCGCGCGTCCTTCCGGGCGGGGGCGAGCCGAAGTACCTGAACTCGCCGGAGACCGCCGCCTACACGAAGGGGCGGCACCTCTACGGGCTGCACCAGAACCGCGAGGAGATCAGGAACAAGAAATTCGTGATCCTCGTCGAGGGTTATCTGGACGTGATCGTGCCGCACCAGTTCGGGGTGAGGAACTGCGTGGCGAGCCTCGGCACGTCCCTGACGGCGGAGCAGGCGCGGCTGATGGGCCGGTTTGCGCGCCGCGTGGTGGTCAACTATGATGGGGATCGCGCCGGCGTGGCGGCTGCCAAGCGCGCCATCGAAGTCCTCCTGCCGGAGGATTTCGAGGTGAAAGTGCTGGTGCTGCCGGACGGGGCCGACCCGGACGAATTCTTGCGCGCGCGCGGCGCCGAGGAGTACAACGAACGGCGCGGGGCGGCACTCCCCTACATTCAATTCGTGCTCGATCAGGCCGTCGCGGGTCGCAACCTGCGCCGCCCGGCGGACAAGGCCGCGGCGGTCGAGGAGTCTCTGCCGTTCGTGCGCGCCGTCAAGAACAGGATTCAGCGGCGCGAGTACTTTGACATGACGATGGACGCGCTGCGCGTCGAGGAGCCGACCCTGCGGCGCGAGCTGTGGCGCGCGGTCGCCGCCCCGCCCGGCGCGGGCCCCGCCCCGGACGCCGCGAGCGTCGAGCGCAGGATCGCGCGCGCCGAGGCCGCGCCCCTCACGGTCGCCGAGCAGCGCCTGCTGGAACTGCTCGCGCACGACGCGGAGCTGCGGCGCGAGATTCTCCCGCGCCTCGAAGAGGACGACTACCGCGACCTGCCGAGCGCGCGCGTCTTCGACGCCTTGAAGGAGATCGAGCGCGAGGGGCTGGAAGTGGATTTCTCCACGCTCGGCCCGCGCACGGAGGGCGACGCGGTGGCCGCCGATCTCGTCCCCGTCGTCCTGATGGGCGAGTCGGCACGCGCCGAGGGCGAGGCGGCGGACGACACGCTCGCCGAAGCCGAGAGCTGCCTCGCCGCGCTCAAGGTGATGAGCGTCGAGCACCGGCTCAAGGAGCTGGCCGCCGCGATCAACGAGGCCGAGCGCGCGGGCGACGAGGCGCGGCGCGACGCGCTCGTCCTCGAAAACCTCGACTGGACGCGCCGCCGCAACGCGCTACTCCCCCGGACTTGAGTTTCTCCGATCTTGAACCTGTCATTATGAGAAGCAGTTAGCCATGAGCGGTTAGCGGTTAGCCAAACCTATTCCGGCTAACAGCTAATAGCTAACAGCTAACGGCTCCTTCGAGAAACATGGAAGAGAAAGATCAGGAAGACGTCATGACGCGGCTCTTGGAGCTGGGGACGGACAAGAAGTTCCTCACCTTCGACGATCTGAACCGCGAGCTGCCCGACAACATGGTGTCGCCCGACGACATCGAGGACGTGCTCCAGAAGCTCGACGGCGCGAACATCGCCGTCGCCGACTCCGAGGAGCGGATGATCGAGCAGGCGGCGGTCTCCTCCGCGCCCGACGACGACGAGCTGGACGAGGACGTGGAGCTCGACCTCTCGGCGGGCGTGCTCGACAAGACGAACGACCCCGTCCGCCTCTACCTGCGCGAGATGGGCGTGGTGCCGCTGCTGACGCGCGAGGGCGAGGTGGTCATCGCCAAGCGGATCGAGCGCGGGCAGATCAAGACGCGCAAGGCCATCTCGCGCTCGCCCATCGCCGTCTGCGAGCTGCTGAAGATCGGCGAGCTGCTCGAAGCCGGCAAGCTCAACATCCGCGAGGTCGTCACCTTCTCCGAGCAGGCCGAGCTGACCGGCATCGAGGACAAGGCGGAGGAGTACCAGCAGTGGACGATCGAGGGCATCAACAACATCCGCCGACTCTTCAAGGCGGGCCTGAAGGAGTGGGAGCGGCTGCGCGCCGAGACGAAGCTGACGCGCGGCAAGAAGTCGAAGAAGCTCCTGCGCCTCAAGCGCAAGGTGGCGCGCTCGCGCCTTGAGATCGCGCACGAGATCAAGGGGCTCAACCTGACCGAGGGCGCGCGCCAGCGCCTGATCGCCTCCATCCGCACCGTCGCGCAGGACGTGCGCTCCGCCGAGCGCGACATCGAGAAGTACACCGAGAAGCTCACCAGGAAGCGGCTCAAGGCCGAGGACGAGCGCGAGTACAAGCGGCAGATCGCGTCGGCCAAGAAGCGTTTGCAGATGATCGAGCAGGAGACCTTCATCTCGCCCGTGGACATCAAGCGCGCGTTCCAGTCGATCGCCCTCGGCGAGTTCGAGACCGGGCAGGCGAAGCGCGAGCTGATCGAGGCGAACCTGCGGCTCGTCGTCTCCATCGCCAAGAAGTACACGAACCGCGGGCTACAGTTCCTCGACCTCATACAGGAGGGCAACATCGGCCTGATGAAAGCCGTGGACAAGTTCGAGTGGCGGCGCGGCTACAAGTTCTCGACCTACGCGACGTGGTGGATTCGCCAAGCCATCACGCGCGCCATCGCCGATCAGGCGCGCACCATCCGCATCCCCGTCCACATGATCGAGACCATCAACAAGCTCATCCGCACCTCCCGCGCGCTCGTGCAGGAGTTGGGGCGCGAGCCGACGAGCGAAGAGATCGCCAAGAAGATGGACATCCCCGTCTCGAAGGTGCGCAAGGTGCTGAAGATCGCGCAGGAGCCGATCTCGCTCGAAACCCCCATCGGCGAGGAGGAGGATTCGCACCTCGGCGACTTCATCGAGGACAAGTCGATCCTGAACCCGGCGGACGCGGTCGTCGCCTCGAACCTGCGCGAGATCACCGACGAGGTGCTGGCGACTCTGACCCCCCGCGAGGAGAAGGTCATCAAGATGCGCTTCGGCCTGGGCACGACCGGCTCCGAGCACACGCTCGAAGAGGTCGGGCAGCACTTCGCCGTCACCCGCGAGCGCATCCGGCAGATCGAGGCGAAAGCCTTGCGAAAACTCCGGCATCCGTCGCGCTCGCGCAAATTGAAGGCGTTTCTGGAGGGCACGAAGCAGTAGGAATTTGTCCGTTGTCGGTAGTCAGTTGTCCGTTGTTTTTTCTCAGAATAAAGCCTCCGGAAGGCTCGCGCCCGCATCCAATACGATCACGCGACTGACTACTAACTACTGACAACGGACGACTGGCAGCTTTTTAATGAAGAAGATCGTAGAAAGTTATAAGCGGAGGCTCGCCACCGAAGAGGGCTACCGCATCAAGCACGGCGCGCGGCTGCGCGTCGCTCTCTGCTACCCGAACGTGTACGCGGTCGGGATGGCGAACCTCGGCTTCCACTCGGTTTACGAGCTCTTCAACAACATCCCCGAGGTCTCCTGCGAGCGCGCCTTCCTGCCCGACGAGGCGGAGCTGCGCGAGTACGAGCGCACGCCGACGCCGCTCCTCTCCTACGAGACGCAGGCGCGCCTGCGCGACTTCGACGTGATCGCCTTCTCCATCTCGTTCGAGACGGACTTCCTGAACATGGCGCGGATGCTCCGGCTCGCGGGCGTGCCGCTGCGGTCGGCTGACAGGACGCAGCACGATCCGCTCGTCGTGATGGGCGGCGCGGCGTCGTTTTTGAACCCCGAACCCATCGCCGACTTCACCGACGTGGTCGGCGTCGGCGAGGGCGAGGTCTTGGTCGAGCAGTTGGTCGATTCCGTCCTCGACAACGAGGGGACGAAGGAAGATTTGCTGCTCGCGCTGGCGCGGCGCGGTCGCGGCTTCTACGTGCCGTCGCTCTACGACGTGGCTTACAAAGAGGACGGCACGGTCGAAGCCTACACGCCGAAGCAGGCGGGCGTGCCCGTCCGCGTCGGGCGGGCGATTGCGGCTGAAAACCCGAAGGAGGGGACTCTCAGGCGGGCGATGCGGCGCGGCGATCTGGAGATCGCCGAGGCGCTCCGCGCGCGCGAGGTGTTCGCGCCCTCGACCGTCGTCTGGGCCCCGGAGGCGGAGATGGGCGAGCGCTTCCTCGTCGAAATCTCGCGCGGCTGCTCGCAGGGGTGCCGCTTCTGCTGGGCGGGCTACAACTACTGGCCCCCGCGCGTCGTCCCCGCGCGCGACATCCTCGCCAAAGCCGGGGAGTGGCGCGCGAAGACCGACAAGATCGGCCTCGTCTCCACAGCCGTCTGCGACCACCCGGAGATCAGCGAAATCCTGAGCGGCCTGCGCGCGATGGACTACCGCATCTCCGTCTCGTCCCTGCGGCTCGATCAGATCGAGGACGAACTCTTAGACGCGCTCGTCGAGTCGCGGGATCAGCAGATCGCCGTCGCGCCGGAGACCGGCTCGGATCGCCTGCGCAAGGTCATCAACAAGAACCTGACGAACGACGAGATCGTCCGTATCTGCGGCGCGGTCTTCGACCGCGGGATGCTGACCGTCAAGCTCTACCTGATGGTCGGCCTGCCGACGGAGACCGACGAAGACCTCGAAGAGATGGTCACGCTCGTCGAGCGCATCAAGGACAGGATGCTCGAAGCGGGCAGGAAGTTCGGTCGCGTCGGCAAGATCATCCCGGCCTTGAACGGCTTCGTGCCGAAGCCCAACACGCCCTTCCAGTGGGAGCCGATCTGCGAGGAGCGCGAGCTGAAGCGGCGGCTGAAGGCGGTCTGCAAGCGGCTCGCGAAGATTCCCAACGTCGAGGTGCGCTCGATGTCGGCGCGCATCGCGCACGAGCAGGCGCTCTTCTCCTCGGGCGATAGAACCGTCTCCGCGGTCATCGAGGCGATGGCGCGAAACGGCGGCGACCTCCACGGCGCGCTGCGCGAGACCGGGGCGGACGCGTCGCTGCACACGTCGCGCGCGCGCGGCTACGGCGAGGCGTTGCCGTGGGAGATCGTCGATTCCGGCATGGGCCGCGTCTTCCTCGAACGGGAGCACGCGCGCGCGCAGATCGCCAAGTCCACCGCGCCCTGCCCCTCGGTCAGCCAGTGCGAGCGCTGCGGCGTCTGCCCGACGACGTGGCTCGCCGACGCCGCGCCCGCCCTCGTCCAACTGCAAGGCTCGCTCGGCGCGCGCGTGGGCGCGCCGGCTGCCGCCGGCTGACGCCGCCCGGCAGAACGTCCCGGCAACGAAGAACGCGCGCCGCCCACCGCGGTCGCGCGTTCTTCGTCTTCGCGCCTAAAATTTTAGCGCCGCCTAGCCGCCCGCCGCCCCGGTCGCGCTGCGCACGGTCTTGTCGAAGTCGAACTTGTACTGCGTCACGAGCATCGGGATCGTGCGCGTGAATTGCACCTGCGCCTCGATGCGCCCGCGGGTGATCGTGGACTTGACGACCGCCTCGGGCGGCACGTCGTAGTCGGGCAGCGCCGTCTTGAGCTGCTCCTCGACCCACGCCGGCTTCTTGTTCGTGATCGCCGCGGCGTCGACCGTGTCCTGCATGAACGACTCGAAGTTGCGCGACTGGTAGAAGACGGGGACAACTTGGTAGCCGAGGTAGCCGACCGCCGCGATGATCGCCATCACGATCAGAAAGTTGAGGCGCGCCCCCCCGCGCTCGCCGCGCGGCGGCGGAAGTCTCCCGCACAAGATTCTCATGGGCAACTTTTCAACCCCCGAACTTGAGCGCGGCGCGCACCGCTTCGCGCGCGACGCGAGGCGCGATGTCGCGACCGCCGACGACCGACGCGCGACCGATCCCTTCGAGCAGCACCCACTGCAACTCGCCGCCCGTCGATTTTTTGTCGGCGGCGGCGGCGCGCAGAATCTCTTCCGCGTCCAGATCGGCAGCCGGGGGCAGCGGGCCCGCGCGCGCGACCGTGCGCCGCAGCAATTCTAGCTCCGGAGCGGCGAGCCTGCCTAGCCTGTTCGAGATTTCCGCCGCGGCGATCATGCCGTAGCCGACCGCCTCGCCGTGGCGGAAGCGGCGAAAGTCCGTCACGGCTTCGAGCGCGTGCCCGACCGTGTGGCCGAAGTTCAGCACGCGCCGCGAGAGCGCGCCCGCGCGCTCCACGCTCTCGCGCTCGTCCGCCGCGACGACCTTCGCCTTGAACGCGCACTGCCGCGCGATGAGATCGGCGAGCGCGCCGCCGCGCCGCGCGGCCCCCGCGCCGCCGGCGAGACTCCCGTCGTTAGCGCCCGCGCGCGGGCCCGCGTGTGCGCCGCCGCCCGCGAGGAAGTCGCGCGTGCGCTCGAACAGTTTTCGATCCCCGACCGCGCCCTGCTTGATCGCCTCGCACCACCCGGCGGTCAGCTCGCGGCGCGGGAGCGTCGCGAGCGTCTCGGTGTCGGCGACGACCGCCGCGGGCTGGTGGAACGCGCCGATCATGTTCTTGCCCGCGCGCGCGTTGACGCCGGTCTTGCCGCCGACCGACGAATCGACCTGCGCGAGCAGCGTCGTCGGCACTTGCACGACGGCGACGCCGCGCAGGTGAACCGCCGCCGCGAAGCCCGCCAGATCGCCGACCACGCCGCCGCCGAGCGCGACGACCGCGTCCGTGCGCTCCACGCCGCGCGCCGCGAAAAACTCCAGCAGCCGCCCCGCCGTCCGCAGCGTCTTGCTGCGCTCCCCGCCGCCCGCCAGCCAGTCGGCGACCTCGTAGCCCGCCCCGCGCAGGGACGCGCACGCGCGCTCGCCGTAGAGCTTGAAGACGCGCGCGTCGGAGACGACGACGATTTTGCGCGCGCGACGGTGCAGCGCGCCGCGCGCGACTTCGCCGAGCAGGGCGAGCGCGCCCGCGCCGATCAGAATCTCATAGCCGCCGCGCGAGCCCGCGCGAACCCGCACACGCCGCATCACACACCACCGCCGTTCACGACAGCACGCCCCTCGTCATTCGACCCCCGCCGCGCGCCGGCCTTCCGGAGCATTTCGGCATTCGCACCCCGTCATCTCCCCCCGTACGTCGCCGCGTTGAGTGACGCCGCGAGCAATTCCGGATCGAGTTGCCCCGCGCCCGCCAGCGGCGCGAGTTCCTCGACGCCGTAACGCGAGGCCGTGTTCCACAGATCGATCAGCTCGTCGCCCGCCGCGCGCCGCGACCACCAGCGCGCCCCGTGCCGCGTGCGCAGGTACTCCGCGAGCGACGCGGCGAAGAGCCGTCCGCGCAGAGAATCAGCGGCGCTCGCGCCGCCCGCCGACGCGTCGAAGAGGGCGAGCGAGGACGGCTGCCGGAACCCCGTGGCCTCGCGCCTGCGCGCGGCGCAAGCCTCGGCGAGACTTTCGGAACGCGGATCGCGCGCCGCGAACAGCTCGGACTCGTCGCGCACGCGCGCGCAGTCGCGGCGCGCCTCATACAGGTCGGCGAGCGCACAGGCGCGCGCGATCTCTTCGGCCTCCGAAGATCGCAGGCCGCGGCGTTCGGCGATCCACGCGGGGTCGGCGAAGAGCGCGCGCAGCAGGGAGCCGAAGCCCGCGCCCGAAGAGCGGTCGGGCGAGTTGGCGAACTCGGGGTAGCGCGCCGTCAGATCGCGCGACGCCCACGCGAGTTGGTTCGCGCGCCCGGCTTCGCGGAAGACGTCCCGGTAGGAGTTTGCGCCCGCGCCCGCGCCGAAGACGAGGCGCACGTCTTCGGGCGGACTCAGGGCGAAGCAGCCCGCCGCGCCGCGCGCCTCCGCCCGCGCCGTCTCTTCGACGCGGAGGTGATCTCGACGCCCGGCGTAAACGCCGACGCCGCGCGTCGCCTCCTCGTAGGTCGCGCGGAGAGCGCGCGCGGGGAAAGGCGGATCGAGATCGGCGCGGCGCGCGAAGAATAGTTCGTCGGCGTAATCGGGCGCGCGCGCGCGTTCGGGCGGCAGGCTGCGCGCGAGCGTCGCGGCGAGCCGCGACTCGTAGGCGGCGGCGGTGCGTTCGAGCACGACTTCAGCCGCGGCGGAGAGCTTTCCGTAGTCGACGCCGGTCGCGCCCGCGAGGAGCGCGGCGTAGGAGTCGAAACCTAACTCGCGCGCGGCGTCGCGCAAGGTCTCGACGTGCGCGGCGCGCAGATCGTCGCAGGCGCGCACGCCGTCGAGCCAGCGCGCGGCGAGTTCGCCGCGCACCTCCGCCTTAGTCTCCGCGGCGATGCGCGCGCCCGCTTCGCGCAGCGTCAACTCTTCCCCGCCCCACCCGACGCGCGACGCCGCCGAGCAGCGCGACAGCTCTTCCGACACCTCTCGGGCGCGCGTCTCGGCGTAAGCGAGGCGCGCCGCGCCCGCGAGCGAGCGCAGGGCCGCGCGCTCGGTTTCAAACTGCGCGGGCGTCTCTTCCCGCGCGGTTTCCAGCGCGGCTACGGCCTCGCGCGTCCACAAATCCGAGTAACGCTCGCGGATCGCTTCGAGGCGCGGCTGGGCGGCAGCGCCCGTGAAGTGTTCGTAGAGCGCTCGCTCGACGGCGGCGTGGTAGGCCGCGTACTCGCGCCGGTAGTGGCTCGTCTCCATGCCGCGGCGACGGCGTCTTTAGCGCGCGTCTAGATGTGCCCGAAGGAGTTTGTAGAGCGTCGGAAATTGTAGCACGGGGGGGCGCGTGCGGGTGTGAACGGAGAGGCGGAAGGCGTGGCGAAGGCCCGGCGGAAAATTAGCTTCGGGCAAATACAGAACCGGCGCAGCAAACTTGGGGAATGCTGCGCCGGTTCCAATTTGTGGTCACTGTCCTCACCCCAGCAACCACTGAGACGGAGGATCCACCAACCGTCTCTCTTGCCCCACAATATACATCGCAACGCTTATGCCATGCAAGTGGTGACGCGATTTTTTTTGCCGACGACGCCAACTTTCCTCAGTCTTTTGTCGATTTTGCCACCTCCGAGCGTCTCTTAAGCGACCCCCCGCGGGCACGCCGTTCGTGTAAGACTTACACTCGCAGCCGAGTAAAGATTTCACGCCGCGCCGCCTCCGCCTCCCCCCAGCGAGGCACGTATGACGGCGGCCAACTCCTCCGCGAGCGCCTCGATCTCGGCCTGACGACGCCCCTCGATCATGATGCGCGCCAGAGGCTCCGTGCCGGAGTAGCGGAGTAAAAGACGCCCCTCCCCGGCGAGTCGGGCTTCGACGCGGCGCGCGCCCTCGGCGATCTCCGGAACCTCTTCGAAGGATCGCTTCTCTTTGACGCGGACGTTGACGAGCGTCTGCGGGTAGCGCGTGAAGCCCTCGGTCAGAGCGTGGAGCGGCTGCTGAGAATCTTGCAACGCGCGGAGCAAAAAAAGCGTCGTCACGAGCCCATCTCCGGCGAGGCTGACGCGCGGAAAAATTATGTGACCGGACTGCTCTCCGCCGAGCGTCGCGCCCGTCGCCAGCAACTCTTCGAGCACGTACTTGTCGCCGACGCTCGCGCGCGCGAGTTCTATGCCACGCGATCTGAGCGCGAGTTCCAGCCCGAGGTTGCTCATCACGGTGGCGACGACCCTGCGCCCCTCCAGCTCGCCGCGCGCGTCGAAGTGGTTCGCCATCACCCACAGCGTGGCGTCGCCGTCGACGACCTCTCCGCGCGCGTCGACGAAGAGGGCGCGATCCGCGTCGCCGTCGAAGGCGACGCCGAGGTCTGCGCCCTGCGCCGCGACGTGCCCGCTCAGCCGCTCGACGAAGAGCGAGCCGCACTCGCGGTTGATGTTGCGACCGTCGGGCGCGTCGTTGACGCTCAGGACGCGCGCGCCGAGCCGGCGGAAGACTTCGGGCGCGAAGCCGCACGCCGCGCCGTTCGCGCAGTCAACCACAAGACTCAGGCTCTTGAGATCGAGCCCGCGCCCCATCCCGGCGACGAGGTGGTCGAGGTAGCGCGCCGCGAGCGCGCGAGCGCGCGCATCCTCGCGCGAGTCTGAGCCGGCGGCGGGCTCCGCGCGTGCGCCTGTCTGATCCGCGCCGTCGCCCGCGGTTCGAGTCTGAGGGCGGCGCTGTTCGTGGATGTCGGCTTCGATGAGGCGCTCGGTCGCGTCGTCGAGCTTGCGCCCCGACGGCGCGAAAATCTTAATGCCGTTGTCCTCGTAAGGGTTGTGCGACGCGCTGACGACTACTCCGGCGTCCGCCGGCAGCGTGCGCGCGAGGTAGGCGACGCCCGGCGTCGTGATGACGCCCGCCGATTCGCAATCCGCGCCGCCCTCTCTCGCGCCTTCCGTGAGCGCGCGCTCGATCCGCGCGCCCGACTCGCGCGTGTCGCGGCCCGTGACGATGCGCGGCGCGCGCGCGGTTTGCGCGGCGAGGCGGCGCGCGAGCGAGCGGCCCGCGGTGCGGACGGTCGCCGCGTCGAGCGGGAAGCGGCCCGCGACGCCGCGCATCCCGTCAGTGCCGAAAAGTTTTTCCATGATGAGCGATTAGCGGTTAGCTGTTAGCGGTTAGCGGTTAGCTGTTAGCGGGAGCCGTCAGACGTTTCTGGTACGGCTGACAGATAACAGCTAACCGCTAACGGCTCTCTCATTTCCTGATCGAGAAATTCGACGGCTGGGTCGAGAGCAGTTCGACGTCCGCGTCCGCGCTCGAAGGGAGGGAGAGGCGCGGGCGGGGGGCGCCGTCGGGCGACGCTTCGAGGACGAGCGCGATCTCGTCGGCGCGAAGTTTTTCCATGACTGAGCGCGGGCCGCGCAGCTCGACGGAGGCGCGCGCCGGCTGCGGCGCGCCCGCCGCGCCCGGCGCGAGGCGGACGGTGACGCCGTCGAAGCGGCGCGTCGCGCGCGGCTCGCCGATGCGGACGACCACGTCGACGACGGCGTCGAGCGGGACGAGCCTGCGGTCGGGCAGATCGACGGCGATCTGGGAGGCGACGAAGCCCGCGGTCTTGCCTTCGAGCAGGATGGTCTCGGTCGGGGCCTTCTTCAGCTCGTTCAGTCGGCTCTCCGGCCCGCGCACGCGCACGCGCGGAGGGCGCGCTTCGACGCCGAGCAGTTCGTACCCCTCCGCCGCCCTGCCTTCGAGTCGCGGCTCGACCTCGACCTCGCGCTCGGCGCGACGCTCAAGGCGCAACGGCACGGTCGCGGGCTCGATGCGCTCGACGGAAACGTCGCCCGCGCCCGCGCCTTCGGGCAGCTCCAGCGTGACGCTCTCGCGCGCGAGACGGACGAGTCGCTCGCCGGGGCTGTAGCCGCTCGCGTCGAAGGTGACGACCACGTCCTGCGAGCGCAGCGAGTTTAACGCCTGCTTGCCGCCGCGCAGCGTCACGTCAACCTCCTCGCGCGGGTCGTTGCTGATCTCGACGTCGTTCGGCAGCACGAAGCGGAGCGGGACGCGGCGCAGGCGCGCGGTGGCGGGCACGCGCTGGCCCGTGACGGCGAACCAGAGCCCGAGCGAGATGGCGAGCGCCAGCAGCTTCAGGCCCCAGTCGGCGAACAGCAGATCGTGCAGCCACCGCCGCCCGATCACCACCGCGTCCTTTTCCACGTCGCGCAGAGTCATAAGGTAGAGGCTAGAGGTCAGAGGTCAGAGGTTAGTGAAATCCGTTCCGACTGACCTCTGACCTCTGCTTTTTCACGTCGGGACTACTTCGTTCGCTTCGGCCTCGGCTTCGCGCGCGTCGTCGCGCTTCGGGGCTTGCATGGCGTCGAAGATTTCGGCACGCAGCTTGGTCGCGTCGAGCCCGCGGCGGATCTGCCCGCCCTGCACGAAGGAGATGAGCCCGGTCTCTTCGGAGACGACGACGGCGACCGAGTCGGTGTCCTCGGTGATGCCGATGGCGGCGCGGTGGCGCGTGCCGAGGTCT
>DASVQC010000022.1:0-1647 GCA_036389335.1 Pyrinomonadaceae bacterium
GGCGACGAAGAGGGCCGAGGAGCGCGCCACCCCGACGTTGCGGAAGATGCGGTGCGCGCACAGGTAGATGACGGGGGCCGTCGCCGCGCCCGCCACCGCGTTGACGTACTGCACCGCCAGCATGTTCTGCCCCACGAGGTAATAGACGGCAGCGACGAGGTAAGCCATGCCCCACCCGAGCGCGTACTCGTTGAGGCGACCGACGAGCGCGGCGGAGCCGCCCCGCCACGCTTCCAACTGCATGCTGCCGAGCAGGTCGTAGGTGTAGGCGTCGCCGCCGAAGAAGTCCTGAAGGTTCAGGTAGAAGATCGCCGTCCCGACCGCCACCCGCACCAGCAGCGCGCCCACGAACAGCCGCAGCAGGAACTTCTTATCCGCGCCCCCCTGACGCGAGATGAAATAGCCCGCCCCCGCGGCCACGGGGACGCAGAGCACCAGCGCCGCCGCCCCCGGCTTGGGGGTCAGCAACATGACGGCGCCGACTATCGCCAGCGCAGCCGCGGTGAGTATCGCCTTCATGCCCGAAAGATGTCCTCAGCTCCGTCGCGCGCCGGTCGCCTGCTCGGGCGCGCCGCCGCCGGTGGTTCCGTCCCGGTCAGCACGTCGAGTCGCAAGAGAGGGGGATTTCGTCCCCGAAAAGATAACCGCGAACCACGGGGAAGTCCAAACGCCGCGCGGGGCGTCGGGCGCGTCCCGGCTCAGGCCCGCGCCGACTGCCTCTCGCCCCCGCCCGCTTCGAGCGCGGGCGGCGGCGCGTTAGGCGTCCCGGCGACCGCCGCCGCGCGCTCGCGCGCCGTCACGCCCGGCTGCGCGCGCTTCGGCGACAGGTGTTTCGCCGCCTCCGCCCTGATCCGATCCTCCCTGCGTTCCTTCATCAGGACGTAGCCGACGGCGACGAAGATGAAGTAGAAGACTAAGAGCTGGCTGCGCTGCCGGTACGCCGTCCCCACATTGCCCTGGAAGACCGAGTAGGCCAGCGTCAGCATCATCGTGAAGACGAGGATCGGCAACGCCTGCCGCATCCGGTGCTTGAGGGTGAACCACAGGCCCGCGGCGAGCAGCGGGAACGACCCCCACCAAATGACCATCTCCGGCAGCGTGATGGCCTGCCTCAAGGTGGCGAGCTGCCACGGGAAGGGTGCGAACAGCAGGTAGACCATCCCTACGGGGATCGTCGCCAGCGCGCCCCCGGCGGTCGAGACGTCGGAGTCCCGCCCGTAGCCCGACGCCGCGGAAGTCGCGAGGTCGGCGCGGCTGCGCTGTAGCGCCTCGAAGTTGCCGTACATCTCGAACTGGTCGTTCGCGGATTTGAACACGCCGAGTTGCAACAGGGCCAAGCCGACGACGCCGAGGACGATGAAACGGCGCGCGTACCCGCTCGCGCTCTGCGCCCCGATGCCGATCAGGAACGCCCCGCCGATGGCCGTCACCAGCATGTAGAAGAGGTAGAACCTGAGGCTCATGACGCCGACCAGCGTGGCGACCAGCACCAGCGCGTACCTCACCCTGAACTTCTCGTCGAGGCGGAGCGTGGCGAGCATGGAGAGGGCGAGGAGGAAGACGATGGGGCCGTCCTTGAGGCCCTGCGACGACCACAGGACCAGCGACGGGTAGAAGGCGACGAAGAGGGCCGAGGAGCGCGCCACC
>DASVQC010000023.1:0-17437 GCA_036389335.1 Pyrinomonadaceae bacterium
CGTCGAGAGGTAGGTGGCCTGCGCGCTGCCGATGGTGCGCAGCGAGCCGATGGCGGCGCTCTCGTTGGCGGCCTTGCGCGAGGCGATCAGGTTCGGGATGGCGATGGCGGCGATGATGCCGATGATCGCGACGACGATCAAGAGTTCGATCAGCGAGAAACCTTTCTGGTTCTTCTTCTGCATTTCGTTCATTGCTCCTTATGGCAAAGTCTGTGGGGGGTTGAGAGTTTCGCGCCGTCAGTCGCCGTCATTCGCGCCACGCGGCGTGCTTGCGCGCTAGAGAGGTAACAAGCCCCGTGCCACTGGCCGCGTCCCGCCCCGCCGCGTCGAAAGGCGTGGTTTTCATCAAGAAACGGGCGCGACGCCGAACGCCGCGAGTCGCACGCGCCCGTGGTTAACAAAACCTGTCATCCCCGTGGTGACAAACTTTGTTAAGGGGCGCGCCGCCTCGTCCGGCGCGGCGTGTGTTGTTTGGGGACTAGCCGATGGGAGTGCTCGTGGCGGCGGCGGGAGCGCCGTCGGAGTAGCGGATGACGCCGGTCCCGTCGATGAAGAGATGACGCCAGCGCGTCGCCAAGAACGCCGGGGTCGCCGCGGTCTCGTAGTTGGCCGTCACGCCAGAGCCGATGACAGTCAGGTTGAAGTTGTAGCGGCTTTTCGATCCGGCGCGCAGGCTGGGGTCTTGCAGGTAGTTGCCGGAACCGAGGGCGTTCAGATCGCCGAAGTTCCCGTTCGTGGCGTGATAAGAGATCTCGCTCTGATGGATGATGCGCAGCGACTCGACGGCGGACGCGGTGCACGCGGAGCGTTGCGACTCCATGTAGTTGGGGATGGCGATGGCGGCGATGATGCCGATGATGGCGACGACGATCAAAAGCTCGATCAAAGAGAACCCGCGTTGGCGTCGCTTGGAGTGGGAGGTGTGCATATCGAAGTTTGATCCCCGCGCAAATCAACTTGACCGGAGGGCCGGTCAGACTGCGCTGGACTTGAGCAAGGGTTGTGCCAGACGGGGCGGCCCCTGCCGGGGCAAGTCTCAAACGAAAGTAGTGCGCGCGCTGATCGCAAGGGCGGGGACGAGACCCGCCCGTGCGACGCTCACGCCTGTCGAGGTTTTGCTCTAGTCGCTGCCGCCGCGCGCGGAGTCTGATCTGAGTTGGGCGGTGATGCTGCGGACGCCGTGCTTGTCGAGGAGGTGGCGCAAGCTGCGCACGGAGAGCTTGAGCAGCTCGGCGGCGCGCGTCTGGTTGCCCGCGGTGCGGCGGAGGGCTTCGAGCAGGTAGGTCTTCTCAAGCTGGTCGAGGTGGGCCGGGAGGTTCAGCCCCTCCTCGGGGAGATCGAACGCCTCGGCGACGCGCGCCGGGTTGTACTGCGTGATCTGTTCGGGCAGTCGTTCGGGCTGCACGGCGTCCGTGCGTTCGAGGGCGACGGCGCGCTCGATGGTGTGTTCGAGTTCGCGGACGTTGCCGGGGAAGTTGTAGCGCTCCAACAGCTCCATCGCCGCGGGCGAGACGCCGAGCGTGCGGCCCGTCTCGGCGCAGAACTTCCGGACGAAGTGATCGACGAGATCGGGGATGTCCTCGCCGCGCTCGCGCAGGGGGGGCAGCTCGATGGGGATGACCGAGACGCGGTAGAACAGGTCCTCGCGGAACGTCCCCGCCGCGACCATCGACTTCAGGTCGCGGTTCGTCGCGCAGATGACGCGGGCGTCGATGCCCGTCTCCTCGTGCGCGCCGACGGGGCGCACCTTGCGCTCCTGCAACACGCGCAGGAGCTTGACCTGCATGGCGGGGCTCATCTCGCCGATCTCGTCGAGGAAGATCGAGCCGTTGGCGGCGGCCTCGAACAGCCCCTTGCGGTTCGCGTTCGCGCCGGTGAAGGAGCCCTTGACGTAGCCGAACAGCTCGGATTCGAGAAGCGTCTCGGTGAACGCGCCGCAGTTGATCGAGACGAAAGGCTTTTCCGCGCGGGGCGAGAGGTTGTGGATGGCGCGCGCGACCAGCTCCTTGCCCGTGCCGCTCTCGCCCGTGATGAGCACGGTCGACTGCACGGAGGCGACCGTCTCGATCATCTGGTAGACGGCCTGCATCCGCGCGGAGCGCCCGATGATCTGGTCGAGCCGCCCGCGCTCGCGCTGGTTCTTAATCAGCGCCTCGTTCTCCGACTTGAGGCTCTCGTTCTCCTTCTTCAGCGCGAGGCGTTCGAGCGCCTTCTCGACGATGAGCTTCAGCTCGTCCACGTCGAAAGGCTTCTGGATGAAGTCGTCCGCGCCGAGCTTGAAAGCCTCGCGCGCCGTCTCGACCGTGGCGAAGGCGGTCATCATCACGACCGCCACTTCGGGGAAGATCGCCCGCGCCTCGCGCAAGAGCGCGATGCCGTCCATGTCCGGCATCTTCACGTCGGACACGATCAGGTCAGCCGCCTGCTCGCCGAGCAGCGCCAGAGCGCGCCGCCCGTTCTCCGCCGCGCGCACCTTGTGGCCCGCCCGCCCGAACACGAGCGACAGAAGCTGTCGCATCCCCTGTTCATCATCTACGACGAGAAGATTTGCCATAAAAAAGAGGCCAGAGGTCAGAGGTCAGAGGTCAGTGAACGGAGCAAGCCGTTGATAATTCTTCCGACTTCGCTAAGTTGTTCTTGGAGCTGAGCGTGCTGTTGACGATTTATGTATTCGAGCCGCAGGGCTATTTCTGAGTGCGTGTCCAACTCTAACAAGGAGCCGCGGGCGTGACCGAGAAATTGCCGGAACTCTGGTTTTGATCTGCGCCCCTGCCCCTCGGCGATGTTCGCCGGAACTGAGACCGCCGCGCGCCGCAGTTGGCTGGTGAGCCCATAAGCTTCCTCCTTCGGGAAGACACGGCTCGCTTTATAAACGGAAGTCACCAGGTTCATCGCTTTCTGCCAAGCGATCAAATCTCTATGATCTCTGATCTGATTATCTGATTGCATAGCCAGTCGCTCCCGTTAAGACGAACTGACCTCCGACCTCTAGCCTCCGACCTCTGACCTCTGTGCTTGCGGCAACTCGATAATGATCGTCGTGCCGCGCCCCTCGCGGCTGCGGACGTTTATTGTACCACCGTGATCGCGCACGATCTGGTAGGCGATGGAGAGCCCGAGCCCGGTGCCGCCCGCGCGCGTCGAGGAGAAGGGCTCGAAGAGTCGCTCGACCTGTTCGGGCGTCATGCCCTGCCCCGTGTCGGCGAAGGAGATGCGCACGCGCCCCGCGTCGGTTCTGCTCAGGCTCACGCCGAGCGTGCCGCCCTCGGGCATCGCCTGAAGGGCGTTGCGCGCGAGGTTCCAGAAGACTTGGCGCAGGCCCGCCGCGTCGGCGTTCACGCTGACCGGCCCTTCCGGGTAGTCCTCCTCGATCAGGTGGTCGGGCCGCCGCTCGGGGCTGTGGCGCAGGAGCGTGAAGGTCTCGCGCAGCGACTCGCGCAGGTCGGTCGCGGCGAGCGAGACCTGGCGGGGGCGCGCGTAGGTGAGGAAGTCCGTGATGATGCCGTTGAGGCGGTCGGACTCGCGCAGGATGATCTCCATCAGCTCGGCCTGCGCGGAGTCGCCGTCCACCTCGGAGCGCAAGACCTGAATCGAGCCGCGCATCGCCGCGAGCGGGTTGCGTATCTCGTGCGCGATGCCGGCGGCGACGCGACCGACCGCCGCGAGCCTGTCCTGACGCCGCTGCGTCTCTTCGAGCGCGCGCACCTGCGTCAAGTCCTGGAACGTGATGATGACGCCGGTCGTCTCGCCGCGCTCGTCGTGCAGCGGCGCGATGCTGTAGCCGAGGCGCAGGCGCAGGCCCTCGGCGGTCATGCACTCGGCCTCGAAGCGCGGGTTGATCTTGCCGCGGCCCCCGGCGTCGAGCGCGACGGCGATCTTGTCGGCGATCCGGCCGAAGAGGATCGACACGTCCTTGCCGCGCAGGGCGTCGGCCTCGTAGCCGGTGATCTCGGCGGCGGCGGCGTTGAAAGTGTAGACGCGCCCGTCGAGGTCGGTCGTGACGACGCCGGAGCGGATCGACTCGACGATGCGCTCGTGCAGCGCGCGCAGGTTGGCGAGCGCGTGCGTCGCGGCGACGAGCTGCACGTCCGAGCGCGCCTGCCGCTCGGCGAGGCGCGCGGCGAGCAGGCCGACGAAGAGGAAGGCGACGTCGTAGAGCCCGACGTTCGTCAACAGCTCGCCCGTCGAGGCCGACACCGCCTCGCCGCCCCCGGCGCGCGCGAGGCCGAGCGCGGGGGCGAGCGTCAGCGTCGTGTAGCAGGCGGCGCAGCCGACCGCGGTGACGAGCGCGCCCCGCGCGCCGAGGTAGACGCTGGCGAGCGAGATGACGACGACGTAGAGCGCGACGTAGGGGGTGTGCAGCTCGTTGGCCGCGCCGACGAGCCACGTCACCGTCACCACGTCGAAGAAGAATTGCGCGCAGGATTGGGCGCCGGGCGTGAGCGGCGAGAAGCGCAGCGCGAGCGCGTAAACGAGGGTGAGCGCGAGGATGAACGCCGCGACGGGGAGGACGCCGCTCGCCCCCGCGTGCGGGCTCAAGCGGTCGCGCGCGGGGAGCAGCCCGGCGGCGAGCATCACGAGCCCGACCGAGGCGCGCCCGCAGACGAGCCACCAGAGCCTGCGCCGCAGCCCGCCGTCCGCCTCCGCTGTCAGTTCGTGACCCGTCACGCGTCCTCTAGCCTATCACGCCGCCGCCGCGACAAGGACAAGAAGATTTAAAAAATCATCCGCAGCTCGCGTTACGTTTCTCCGGGGCAGAGTCACTCACAGGTGCAAGCACGAAACCTGAGCAAGGTCTCGTGCAAATCCGACCTTTCAGAGGAGAAGATAATGTCAAGAAAACTCCGGTCGCTTTCAGCAATCTTCGCGCTCACGGGTTTGTTGATCGCCGCACCTTCGGCGACGGCGCAGGTCGAGCGGGGCGCGCAAATCAAGCAAGCCGGCCTTGACGGCAGAGGCCGCGTAGCCACGCTGGGCTGTTGTAAATGCCTCGGCGGGACGAATACCTTGGACCTCAGCACCATCAGTTCAAACAATTGGACGGTGAACGGCAGCCCGGTAGTTTTCCTGACGGCGATTCACCAACTCTGGAATATCAACCCCGGCCCGGCCAAGTGGGTCTCGACCGTGGCGACCGGCGGCACCGGCACGGTCCCCGCGGGCTCTTACGACTACAAGCTAGACTTTGTAGTTCCGGCCTGCTCGATTGATCAGAAGGTGACCTTGACCGGAGACTACGGCGGGGACGACGACGTTCAGGTCTTTTTTGATAACACGGGCTTCCCCCCCTGCACCGGAGGTTGGTGTTTCAACACCCCTAATAAATCTCTGTCAACGTTTACCGCCACCGTCGGCCCCGGCACACATTCTCTCAGGGTTAAAGTTACAAACGACGGCCCCAGCCCGTCCGGGATGTTCGTTAACGCAAAATTGGTCGGCACCTGCTCAAGCGAACTCACGAAACCCAGGTAAGGGCTGCTGACAAAACCCCACCGGGAAGAGTTCCATGCGGTTGGGGGCGACGCCGCCGCCGGGAGTTTCGCCGGGGCAAACCGATCCGAGCAAGCGACCGGATCGGTAGCGAAGTTTCCGGCAGCGTCGGGCCCGGAAGCCCGAGCCGTTCGGCGGCTCGGGCTTCCACATATAACGCTGTTCATCCTTTTATGTTTGCGTTATCCTACCGCCGCACTTCCCGACCGCTCGATCCTGGGGCGACCTCAGTGTCTGAAACTAAAGCGAATAAAGAAGTGACCGCCGAGAAATTCGCGCGCTTCCTCGCGTGGCTGAGCCCCGACGCCGAGCGCGCGGGCGAGGAGTACGAGCGCCTGCGGTCGTTGCTCTGCATGCTCTTCGCGCGGCGCGGGTGCCGCTTCCCAGACGAGCTGGCGGACGAAACCATCAACCGCGTGATCCTGAAAGTCGGCGAGGAGCGGATCGAAAACAAGCTCGCCTACTGTTACGGCGTGGCGAAAAACGTCTTCCGCGAGTCGCTGCGGAAAGAGCGGACTCATCTGGACGTTAACGGGCTGCAGATCGCGGCTGAGGCCCCCGCCGAGCCGAGTTTCCCCGAAGAGTGTCTGGACAAGTGCCTCGCGGAACTCCCGCCGGAGAGTCGGGACATGATTCTCGATTACTTTTCGAAGGACAAGGGGGAGAAGATCAGGCTTCACCAACGCATGGCGAAAAGTTTCGGGATGACGCAGACCGCCCTGCGGATGCGCCTGTGCCGGATGAAGAGCGCGTTGAAGAATTGCATACGCCAGTGCAGCGAGCCGCAAAACGCCGACACATAAACGCCGCCGCCGACACAGCCGGGTGGCGGCAACAGCGATGAGCGAGTCCCTCAAGAGCGAACAGACCATCCGCGACTACCTTCTGGGGCGCGTCGCCGACGAGGCGACGCTCGAAGGGATCGAGGAGCTTCTCTTCACGGACGAAGAGTTCTCCGCGCGGGTCGCGCTGGCGGAGGACGGCATCGTCAACGACTACGTGCTCGGAGACCTCGACGAGGCTGACGCCGCCAGCTTCCGCGCGACGCTCTCGGGCGATCCCGACAGGTGCTTCAACGTGGAGCTGGCGCGCGGGCTGAAAAATAAGTCGCGGGCGCGGGACGCGGGCGCGGCGAGCGCGGCAAAAGAGGCCGCGCCGTCGCTCTTCGATTCGCTCAAGGCGTTCTTCGGCCAGCGGGGGTACGCCGCCGCGTCCGCGCTCCTGCTCGTCGCCGCGCTGGCCTCGGCGATCTACTTCACGCGGAAGCCCGAGGCGGACTCACTCGCCGAGCTGCGCGCCTTCTACGCTCAAGAGCGACCGACCGAAACACGCATCTCCGGATTCGGCTACGCGCCGCTCGCGCAGTTGCGCGGCGCGCCCGATCAGCGCGAGAAGGGCGCGCGCCGCCTCGTCGGGAGCAGGCTGATGGAGGCGGCGGAGCGCAGCCCGAGCGCCGAAAATTATCACGCGCTGGGCCTTTATTATCTCACCGGAGGTGAGTACGCCGACGCCGTCGAAGAGTTCGAGCGCGCGCTGAGGCTCGCGGACAAGGGCGCGAAGATTCACAACGATCTGGGCGCGGCATACTTCGAGCGGGCGATGTCATCGGCGAAAGAGAAGCGGCTCGAAGATTTGTCGCGCGCCCTCGAAGAGTTCACGAAGGCGACGGAACTCGACGGCGACCTGCTGGAGGCGCTCTTCAACAGGTCGCTGGCCCTACAGGAATTGGCGATGCCGCGCGAGGCGAAGCAGTCGTGGACGCTCTACCTGCAAAAGGATCAGTCTTCGCCGTGGGCCGAGGAGGCGCGCCGGAACCTGAGCCGCATCGACGACCGGCAGACGCAGTTCAAGTCGGACGAGCAGGTCTTGGGCGATTTCCTGACCGCCTACCGCAGCCGCGACGACGCCCGCGCCCGCAGGATTCACGACGAGACGAAGGGCCTGCTGAGGGAGCCGTCCGTGCCGCTGCAACTGTCGCGGCGCTACCTGCTGGCGATGCGGCGCGGCGACGAGGCCGAAGCCGCCGAGAGCCTCGACGCCCTGACCTACGTCGGCAGGTTCGAGCGGGAGCAGAGTTCCGAGCAGTTTTTCTCCGAGCTGGCGCGCTTCTACGCGGGCGTCGGCGCGGACAAGACGGAGCGCCTGTTACAGGCGAAGGGGCTGCTCGACAGCGGGCAGCGTTTCGTCGAGGACGACGATTACGCGCGCGCGATAGCCGAGTTTGAGAAGGGCAGGGAACTCTTCGCGCGGCTCGGCGACGACTGCGAGGCCGCCGTCGCGGAGGTCTGGGCGGCCCAGTTCTTACCCGGCGTGGCGCGGGTCGCGGAGGGCCGTCGGCGACTGTCGGCCCTCGTCTCGCTCTCCGACAGCCGCGACTTCAAAATCCTCGCGCCCGCGGCTTACTACTGGCTCGCCGTCAGCGACTACAGCCGGAGCGGCCTCTCGGAGACGGACAAGAATTACAAGACCGCGCTGCGCCTGGCCGAGGCGGGGGGCAACGCCTTCGAGGTGCAGCACGCGCGCGACGGGCTCGCGCTCTACTACTCCACCCTCGGCGAGCTTGAGCCCGCGCTGGCTTACGCCAGCCGGATGCTCGCGGGCGCAGACCTCTATTACCAGAGCCGCCGGCAGTTCTGGCGCGACAAGGGGACGCTGGCGGAGCTGACGCTGAAGTTGAAATTGTTCTCCACCTCGCTGAGCTTCTCCCGCGAGGCGCTCGGCATCGCGCGCGAGCTGCCCCGCACCGGCATCCGCGTGAACCAGAACCTGCTCAACATGGTGAACGCGGCGGCGGCGAAAAAAGATTTCGCCGCCGCGCTCGGCTACGCCGAAGAGTCGAAGCGGATCGCGCTCAGCCGCGGCGACGACGCGGGCAGCAGGAGCACCACCGCCGACGTCTACCTGCTGCTCGCCGACGTGAAAAGCCAGATGAAGGATTGCGGCGAGGCTCTGGCGGACTACGACAAGGCGCTTGAGCTGTACCGGCGTCTGCCGGAAGTCACCGCGAGGCTGTACCGGATTCACAAGGGCCGGCTGTTCTGTTTCGAGCAGCTCGACCGGCAGGACGACTTCCTCTCCGAGCTGGCCGCGGTCTTGGGGCTGTCGGAGCAGTACCGCACGACGATCCGCAAGGACAGCTCGCGCCAAGCGTTCTTCGCCAACGAGCAGGGCGTGTTCGACGCGGCGGCGGCGAACGCCATGACGAGGCGCGACAGCCGGGGCGCGTTCGCCTTCGTCGAGGCTTCGAGGGCGCGGTCGCTGTTGGACTTCGTCGAATCCGGCCAGCCGATTGCCAAAGCGGAAGAGAGCTTCGCCTCGGTCGCGCGCCCGCTGTCGCTGCCGGAGATTCAGTCGCGCCTGCCCGAACAGGTGCAGCTTCTCCAGTACGCCGTGCTGCCCGACAGGCTGGCGATCTGGATCGTGTCGAGGGCGCGCTTCGATCTCGTCGAGAAGCCGCTGGCCGCCGACGAGCTGGAAAAAAAGATCGACGCTTACCACTCCTCGGTCGTCGGGAAAGAGCCGGAGGCCGGCGTCCGCCAAGCCGCGAGGGAGCTGTACGAGATTCTGATCCCGCCAGACCTCGACCGCGGCAAAGAGGTTTGCGTGGTTCCCGACAAGTCTCTGCACCAGCTCGCCTTCGCCTCGCTCGTCTCGCCGTCGGGTAAATACCTGCTGGAAGACTTCACGCTCTTTTACGCGCCGAGCGCGTCCGTCCTCGTGCTGGCGACGGAGGAGGCGCGGCGGAAAGAGCGCGGCGGCGAAGAGAGCCTGCTGAGCGTCGGCAACCCCGACTTCGACCGCGAAGAGAACCCCGGCCTGCCCGACTTGCGCGCGGCTGAAGTCGAGGCGAGCTCTATCGCCGGCGACTACCACGGGGCGCGCGTGCTGCTCGGCGGCGAGGCCACGAAGGAGGCGTTCCTGCGCGACTTCGCCGACGCCGAGGTGATCCACTTCGCCGGCCACTTCGTCGCCAACCGCCGCTCGCCCGGCAACTCGAAGCTGCTGTTCGCGGGCGGCGGGCTGCGCTCCTCCGAACTCGGCGCGCGCCGGCTCCCGCGCGCGAAGCTCGCCGTGCTCTCGGCCTGCCAGACCGGGTTCGAGCGTTACGACAAGAGCGAGGGGGCCATCGGCGTCGCGCGAACTTTTTTGGCGCTGGGCGCGCCGGTCGTCGTCGCCAGTCAGTGGAAGGTCGATTCGGAGACGACGAAAGATTTGATGATCGCGTTTCACGACAACCGCACGCGGAAGCGTCTGCCCTCCGCCGAGAGCCTGCGCCGGGCGCAGCTCGAAGTGTTGGGCCGGGCGGAAACGAAGCAGCCCTTCTACTGGGCGGCGTTCTCCCTTTTCGGCGGCTACGCTAATTACTGAGATGTTACACACCTGCCCAAAATGCGGCGACTACTACGCCGACGAACTACTGGCGTTCTGCCTCGCGGACGGGACGCCGCTCGTCAACCTAGAGCCCTCCGACGAAAGCTGGGACGAGGGCACGCGCGTCGTTAAAGAGAAAGCGGACGCGTTCGGGAAGCGGGAGCGCAGGCGGAAGCGTTGGCGCGTCGTGCAGAGCGCGGCGACGATGACGGTCGTTATCATGGTCGTGTGCGTGGTGTACGCCAACAGCCTCATCTACCTCAAGCCGAAGCCGGGGGAGGTCGCCAAGGCTTCGCCGCCGGAGACGCCTCCGGCGATCACGCCGGACAGGCTCACCGATTCGGTCGCGCCGGCGACGCCGGACGAGCCCGCTTCCACGCCGACGACACGGCCCACGGCCACGCCGCGCCCCACGGCTGAGCCGAAAGAGACGCAAAGAGCCACGCCGGCCCCGACGCCTACTCCGCGCGCGGCGTTCATCAAGAGCACGACGCCGACGCCCACGCCAACACCAACACCAACACCAACACCTACGCCCACGCCGACGCCGACGCCGACGCCCACACCTACGCCGACGCCTTCGCCGTCGCCGTCGCCTTCGCCGCGGCTGGTGCGATCCGCGACGCCCACGCCGACGCCCGCGCCCGCGCCCGCGCCCCCGCGCGAGCAGAGGGAATGCTCCGACGCCGACATGAGGCGCGCGAGGGAGAGCATCCTCGGCAGGTACGCCGACGGCTGGCAGCGGAAGATTGAAGAGGAGCGGCGCAAAATCATCGCCGAGAACGTGCCGGACGGCGTCGCAGCCGAGGCGGTTTTAAGCCCCATCGAGTACGCGACCAGGTTCGAGATGTGCGTGGTGGCTCAAGTGGCCGCCCGGTATCAGTGGCGGATCAGGACGAACGACAACGGCGCGGTAAAGGTGGTGAGCGTCGCGAAGTCGAGGAGGTTCAACTGCGGGATGATCGGCGGCGTGTGGTTCTGCCGTTAATTCCGGCCCTCGCCGGGCGGCGTTACGTTCCGCGCGCGGAGAGCACTCTCAGTTGACAGCTTTTCACAACGCCGGAGACAGGAGATGAACCCCCATGCCCGTTAAAGAGAGTTCCGCCACCGCCCTCGTCCGCATCACCGGACTCGCCATCAGTTGCTTCAACAAGACGCAGCGGAGGGGCGAGCTCGCCGTCATCCGCGACGAGAACCATTCGCTGAGCATCAAGCTCAGGCAGCCGTCCTATCAGGACGGGAGCGGGGGCGACACGGTCGCCTACAGGGACGTCGTCAGTTACTCCCAACTCCCGAAGGAAGACGTGAGGATCGAAATCAAGGCTCTCGGCAAGTCGGCGGTCGAAGGCTACGAGATTTACCAGAGCGGGGATTTCGACAGGCTGACGAGCGAAGACCTTCAGGACTACGGCTGGATCGTCAACGTGAACGACCTGCACGGGGGCACGCCGCTCACGCCCACGGCGGACGGCCCCTACCCGCTGGCGAAGTTGTACATCGAAGGCGGGCAGTTCTACACCGCGAAGCTGGACACGCACCTGTTGTTCGAGAAGGTGGAAAAGGACGCGGGCGGGGCGGAGACGCGGCGCGAGCTCTTCGGCAACGTCGCCGAGACCATCGGCGTCAAGATCGAGAGCGAGGAGGTCAGTTTCACCATCCGCGTCGGCGACCGCGAAGAGACGCACCTGCTCAAGCGCGTCGAGGGCCTCCCGTCGCTGATCGTCATCGACAACATCGATCACGACGCGACCGCCATCTACAGCGACATGCCCGACTATTACAAATACCTGTCCAGCCCCGACGGCAACAAGTTCGATCTCGTCCCGGTCGTCGAGGCCGCGGGCGCGGGCGTCGCGCGCGGCGGCGCGGTGAATCAGGAGCAGTTCTGCCACCCCATCGGCACGGACTTGGACTCCATCGACGACCTGTGAGAGTGACATGAACATTCTCGCCCTCGAAAAACACGTGATCTGGTCGCGCCCGGACGGCAACGGCGGCACCGCCATCTATTACTACTACGACGCCGTAACGTGGATCGTCGGGGCGGTGGCCCTCGCGTGGCTGGCGTGGTTCTTCGTGAGCAGGCACAGGCGCGCGCGCGCCATGAGGCGACCGCCGCGCCGCACCGATCACAGGCTGCTCCAACACGTCGTCAAGCTCAAAAGTGAGGTGAGCGCGCGCTACCTGCCGCTCGGCATCTCCGCCAACATCCACGCCGTGGGCGTCGGGCTGACACGCGGCGGCGAATACTGCATTCAAGTATTTATCAGCGACGCGAATCAGGAGCTGTGGGCGGGCGCGGGCGCGGCCACGCTGCCCCCCAGCTACGGCGGCGTCCCTATCAGGGTGTTCGAGGCGCGGCGCGCGGAGCTTATGTCGGACGCGGGCTTGGGCCCGCCCGCGCCGGGAGACCAGTACCCCGGCCCCATACGCGAACACCAGGAGGTGCTCGTCGGCGGGATCAGCGGCGCGCACACGAACTTGACGGGGCAGAGCGGCACCATCGGCTACTTCTGCACGCGGAGGAGCATCCTCCCGCGGCGGACGCAGAAGTTCGCGGTTAGCTGCACGCACGTCTTCGCCGATCTGCGGAAGACGCAAGTCGACGAAGGCGATCTGATCGTGCAGCCGAGTCCGGGCGAGTCGTGCGGCAACCGGCCCGTCGCAACGCTGGTGGACTTCGCGCCCATAAAGTTCGACGGCACCCTGGAAGAGCCCAACCACGTCGACGCCGCCATCGCCAGACTGTGGGGGCAGCAACCCTACAAGCCCGTCGTCCCGTGCATCGGCGCGGCCCGGGGGTACGTGGAAAAGAAGGACATCGAGATCGGCGAACCCGTGCGCAAGTTCGGGCGCACCACGGGCGGCACGGAGGGCTGTATCTTCTCCACCAATCTTGATATTTGGATCGGCTACAGTCGCACCGGACAGTCCGCGTTTTTCCAGAACCAGCTACTGATCGAGCCGACCGCGCCGGCGTTCACAAAGTTCGTGGAAGGGGGAGACAGCGGCTCGCTGTTGTTCGACGCCGGGCAACATGTCGTCGGCCTGATTTTCGCCGGCACGCCGGACGCGCCGGAAACGGACGTGGCCGCGCCCGAAGCCGACGCCGCCGCGGGGGCAAAGCCGCCCGCCGAAAGGCCGCCGCGGATCGAAAGCTACGGCGTGGCAAACCCCATCAGCGAAGTCCTCGACCGGCTCGGCATCGACCTGCTGATCCAACCGACGGAATAGGGTAGAGCCGCCGCGGGGCTTCAACCTCCATAACCGGGCACATCTGGGAGTTGAAGGACTTGTTAGCAGTATGAAGAAAAAGGGGCGGACTGTAATCCGCCCCCTTCGCTCTCGTTTTTTGGTTCACTCCCGGCGCACGGCTTAGCAAATAATAGCACCCACACACTAATAGAACACTACAGGCTGGCATGCCGGGTTGACTTATCCCGGCGGTCAGCCTATGTTTACTTCACCCCCTCAGTTTCCCGACATTCCGTACAATTTCTCAACGGGTTTATGAGCACGCCACCGCTCTGCCGTGCAGAAGGTGTCGTGTGGTAAGGAGAGGTAAGTCAATGCAGTTCATCCCTCGCAAACAGTCAGCGCGCCATTTTCCATCAGCTTTACTCGCCGTCGGGGTAATGTTGCTTTTCACCGCGAGCGCCTTCGCCCAATCGCCGACATTCGGCAGGACGGATTACCCGCTGCTCGGGAACAGAAACGTCGTCGGAGACTTTAACGGCGACGGCAAGCCCGATCTCGCCGGGGCGGGCGGGCAGGCGGCGGCCGTCATGCTGGGTAACGGCGACGGGACGTTCCTGCCCAAGGTTGAATACCCGCTCGCGGATTGGAGTCAGGACGCCGCCGCCGGCGACTTTAACGGCGACGGGAAACTGGATTTAGTCTACACCATCAACAACCCGGAGATCGGCCTCTCGCTGCTCACCGGCAACGGCGACGGCACGTTCAACGCGCCCGTTAATTTCCCCAACACCTCCCACTTCGATTCGCCCGCCGTCGTCGCCGCCGATTTTGACAACGACGGGCGGCTCGACGTCGTCGTCGCGCACCAGATCGCCTGTTACACCGCGCCCTGCGTCGCCGCGCGGACGATCTCCGTGCTCATCGGACTGGGCGACGGCACGTTCCAGCCGGCGCGCGAAGTCGAGGTCGGGACGGGGATGTCGAGCATCGCCGTCGGCGACTTCAACCGCGACGGGCTGAAGGATTTGGGGATCGCGGGCGACAGCTCACAGGTTTACGTCCTCCTCGGGGCGGGCAACGGGACGTTCAACCAGCAGCCGACGCTCGTGCCCATCCCGGACGGCAACCTCGGCGTTGACGGCACGGACATCGACATCGCCGACTTCAACGGCGACACGGTGCCCGATCTGGTCGTGGCCCTGGCCCTCAACGCCAACAAGACGGTAGTCCTCATCGGCAACGGCGACGGCACGTTCCGGCAACCTCTGATCATCACGGAGCCCGGGGGCCGCGTCCCGCAGTACCAAGCCGTCGCCGACTACAACGGCGACAGCATACAAGACCTCGCCATCAGCTTGGGGTGGGGCCTTCAGGGGTGGATGGAGATTCTGAAGGGCAACGGCGACGGCACGTTCCAGCCGCCCGTGCTCTACTTGGTGCCCGATCCTAAATCCAGCACGAGCGGCGGCACGCTCCTCACGGCGGACTTCGACGCCGACGGTAAGCCGGACATCGCTCTGCAATTCACGGGCGCGACCGTCGGCACGGTCGCGCTGAGGAACACGACGGGGGCCGCGCCGCCCGCGACCAAGTCGGCCCCCGCCGCGCCCACGCTCATCAGCCCCGCCAAGGACGCGACCGTCAGGCAGCCCGCCACGTTCGACTGGTCTGACGTGAGCGGCGCGGTCTCCTACAGGATACAGATCGACGACGCGGACACGTTCCCGGCGCCGCTCGTCGTCGGCGCGACGGTCAACGTCTCGCAGTTCACGACCGACGCTCTGCCCGCGCAGAGACTCTGGTGGCGCGTGCAGGCCATCAACTCGGCGGGCATTGCCGGTTCGTGGTCTGCCGCGCGCAGGTTCACGGCGCAGGCATCGTCGCCGCCGCCCCCGACGAGCGCGCCGACGCTCTCCGCGCTCGCGCTCAGCCCGGCCTCGGTCGTCGGCGGAAACTCCGCGCAAGGCACGGTCACCCTGACGGGCGCGGCCCCGGCGGGCGGGACGTCGGTCACGCTTTCGAGCAGTAACGCGTCGGCGGCGACAGTGCCCGCGGGCGTGACGGTCGCCGCGGGGGCGACGAGCGCCAGCTTCACCGTGACGACTACGTCGGTGACGGCCTCGACCACGGTGACGATCAAGGCGCTGTCGGGCGGCGTGAGCCGGACGGCGACGCTGACGTTGACGCCGCAGTCGTCGCCGCCGCCGCCGAGCGGGACGTTGGCGCTGACGGTGACGGCCACGGGCCGGGGCGGCGAGCGTGTGCTGTCGAGCCCGACCGGGATCGACGTGGCGGTGGGCAGCACGGCGACGGCGACCTTCGCGACGGGCTCGGCCATCACGCTCAGCGTGACGAACGGGCGCGACGCGATCTGGTCGGGCGCGTGTTCGAGCGGCGGGAGCAAGGCGAAGACCTGTCGCTTCACGCCGACGGGCAACGCCTCCGTCACCGCCAACGTGCAATGAGGCCGAGCCGCCGCTCGGGCGTTCGCGCCCGAGCGGCGGCTCGGCCCGCAAGGCCACCATCCCACTTGCCGAAAAGCCCGCGCCGATCTTACCGATCGGCGCGGGCTTTTCAGTGTTATGAGGGGCGTGTCACTTCAATAAACGAGAAAAGCCCGTAAAAGGAATCGTCGTTTGGCAGGCCGCCAACCGGCGTCTCAGTACCGCGACATCAGGGCTTTCTGCCCCGCCGGACATCTCGACGTCGGTGCCCCCGCGGCGACGTGGCGCAATTCTGGTTCCGGGTGAACGCCACGTCGCCGCAGGGGCACCGTCAGATCGATAGTCCGACGTCGCCTTCAAGAACCTGTTGGTGGAGGCGCGGCCTCTCGCCCGGTCCCCACAGCTTGGCGACATGCGCGACGCGGTAGCGTATCGGCCCGCCATCCGGGCTCGCGCTGCGGCTGATCGGCCGCGGGATGCACACGAACTCGGTCCGCATCTCGCCGCCGGTGAGGCGCACCTTCGCGTATCCGTGGCCGCCCATGTCGACGAACTCAAGGTGCGGCGCAAGCTGCAGGTTCGAGAACGCGCGTGCGCGCTTGAGGTCGAAGCTCTTCGCATATTCGAGGCAAGAGCGGACGCCATGCCGTAGCAGCATGTTGTAGGTCCAGTCCGGCTTACGGCCGTCCGGCCGGTCGGCGAGGAACAAGGCGCGGATCGGCAGGTCTTTGGGTAAGCGATGCTCGTAGGCTTCCATCGTGCCCGGGCTTGCCAGCGACGCGCCGACGAAGCTCAATCCCACGGGCTCGAATTTCCGCGGCGGGAGATCGGCGGCAGCATATCCGGCCCAAAAACTGTGACGGTCTCCGGATACGATGGCGAAGCCGGTGATCTTCGCTTCGCGCACGAGGTCGTAGATTTCCTTGCGCTCGGCGTAGGCCGATCCGTAGTCGTTGCTGCCGAACTGCGCATAGGTGTCCGCGGGCCACGGCTTCTCGACCATTCCGGCGGGGAGGTTTTGCGGGTCCGAGCGCCAGTCGAGCGCGCCGAGCGAATTGCCCCAGATTTTCCACGTCGCCGTCGATTTGCGCAGTTGGTCCTTGAACCACGCCTTCTGCTCGACGCCGAGGATGGTCCGCGGCGGTGTGTCCTTTCGTGGATTGGGAATGCTCACATCGCGGAAGTGGAGTTCGGCGGGCGGCCTCCCGCCGTCGAAGGCGCGTCCCGCGTCGAGCGCGATCATCGCCTCCTCGGAAAACATTCCGTTGAAGGCAGGGTCATAAATTTTTCCGACCCCCTCGGCGTCGGTCGGGTCGTCGCCGCAGAAGCTGTGCTGGTCGGTAATGAGGAGGTCGAGGTGCTTGCCGTAGCGCAGTGCCCGATAAGCGATCAGGCTGCGGATCGCGGCCAGATTGTTCGGCTCTAGCCCTAGCCCGTTCCCGTCCCACTTATCGATCTTGACGTTCTTGACCGCGACCGCCCCGAATTCGTCAAGCGAGCCGCTCGGCGGCGACACGCGAGCCGGGACGTATTCGAACCAGGCCTGGTTGGCGGCGACCTTGACGGTCTGGCCGGGCTGCGGCTCGCCGCCCGCCTGGACGATGCTTTGTCGGCCCTGCCACGAGAATTCGTGATTGTCCCAGATGGCGACGAAGGGCCAGCGCGCGCGGGCGTCCTGGAGGTCGGGGTCGGCGAGATAGCCCTTGTACACGGCGCGATAGCCGTCGACGGTCAGCGGGTAGTGGAGCTTGCCGCTCTTTCCCCCATCGGGAATGCGCGCGACCTCATAGATGGTCCGGTCGAAGCGGGTGTTTCCCTCTTCGGGATATTGAACGACCTCGTAGATGAAGTCGCCGAGGTGCAGCACGAAGCCAAGCTGATCCTCCGGCCGCGCGCGTTCGTCTTCGAAGATCATCCGGCGATAAGCGTTGAGC
>DASVQC010000024.1:0-17877 GCA_036389335.1 Pyrinomonadaceae bacterium
TCTGGATCGTGCCGAGGTTTTGCAGCCAGAGCTGCTTGCCGTTGTTCTTGAGATCGAAGGCGGCGATGTTCGCGCCGTTGTCGATCTGGTACATCCTGTCGCCGTCGATGACGGGCGAGGAGAAGCCGCCCTGCCACCCGACGTTCTTCCACTTCACCTGCTCCGGCTTGACGTCGCCCTTCGCCGCCGCCGCGTCGACGGCGACCATCATGCCCATCTCGCTCGTGTCCAGGTTCTCCTCGCTGTGCGTGAGGATCGCGGTCGTGCCGTAGACGACGACGCCGGTGTTGATGCCGCGCTTCGAGATTTCGTAGCGCCACACGGGCTCGCCCGTCTGCGGCTTGAGGGCGTAGACCATGCCGTCCGCGCCGCCCTGTATCAGGAGGCGCGTGCCGTTGACGTTCGAGATGACCATCGGCGCGTAGGTGGTGTCGTAGGGGCGCGCGCCGGGCGCGGTCATCCAGACGGTCTCGCCGGTGCGCTTATCGAACGCGACGATGCGGTGGCCGCCTCTACCGTGCTCGCCCCAGACGAACATCGCGCCGCTGACGATGACGAGATCGCCGTCGATGATCGGCGAGACGGTGCGACCGCCGTGCGTCGTCAGCAGCCCGAAGTCCTCCCCGAGCGAGCGCTCCCACAGCACCTTGCCGTCCTTGTTGAGCGAGATGAGGCTGCCGCCGACGCCGAAGACGAAGACGTTCGACGTGGCCGGATCGACGGCGGGCGAGGCCCACCCGACGCGGTGCGCGGGCACGTCCGAGAGGTAGACGTTGAAGCGGTGCTCCCAGAGGAGCCTGCCCGTGTCGGCGTCGAAGCACATCACGCGCTCCTGCTCGCTCGCACCTTTCTCGGCGGTGTTCTGCAAGTAGAGGTGGTTGCCGAAGACGACCGGGGCCGAGCGCCCGCCGTAGGGCGCCTTCCACGCGAGGTTCTCGCCGGCGGGCGACCAGCGCGCGGGCAGGTTCTTCTCCGAAGAGACGCCGTCGCGCGCCGGCCCGCGCCACTCGGCCCAGTCGGCGGAGCGCGCGTGCGTGAGTGCGACGGTCAGGAGTGCGAGCGCGGGGAGCGCGGCGGCGAGTTTCGCAAAGGGGAAGCGCATAGGTTTTCCGTGGTGCAGGGCTGCGGACGTGAACCCACAGGGTCACTCCGGACGCGCAAGAAAGAACGGGCACGGGTCTTGCCGTCTGAAGTACGAACGAGGGGAGACAAGGGTTGCGAACGGCGCGGCGTTTTTCTTGACGCGGCGGCGGTCGGAAGGACTATATTGTTTCGCCCGCGGCGACCCCGTCAAGTTTGAAACCAAAGGAAGCGCCGGGGCGTAGAAGTTTCAGCAAACCGCAGGCGGTTTCGTCCCGTTTTCACCAAGGCGTCACGTCTGGTAGAAGTTAGACGGGCGAGGCCGCGCCGCTCATTCAAAAAATTCACCCGAACCCGGAAGCCCACGCGCCCGCCGCGCCCCGTCCGAAGGAGTGTCCGCCATGACCCGCAAACTCTGCCTGCTGCTCGCGCTCGCGCTCGCGCTGCCGCTCGCCGCCCCCCCCACTTCAGGGCAGGACAAACAGAAGCTCAACGAAGACCTCTGGGAGGCGGTGCGCCACGGCGACGCGGCGACCGTCAAGTCGCTGCTCGACCGCGGCGCGGACGTGAACGCGCGCGGGCGCTACCAGATGACGCCGCTCTTCAAAGCCGCCGAGCGCGGCGACGCCGAGATCGTCCGCCTCCTGCTCGACCGCGGCGCGGACGTGAACGTCAAAGACACCTTCTACAACGCGACGCCCCTGACGTGGGCGCTCGACAAGTCGCACGTCGAGGTGGTGCGCGCGCTCGTCGAGAAGGGCATCCCCGGCGTCGAGGACGTGCTGGCGCAGGGCGCGGGCGCGGGCAACGCCGAGCTGGTCAAGATCGCGCTCGCCAAGGGCGGCCTGAGCGCGGAGGCGCTGACCGACGCCTACGCCGTCGCCGCGCGCGAGAAGCACCCCGAGATCGTGGAGCTGCTCAAGGCGGCGGGCGCGCAGCCGCCGCGCCCCGCCAACTTCGAGGTCGACGCCGAGACGCTGAAGTCCTACGTCGGCAACTACCACCCGGAGCGCGGCTCGGACCTGAGCGTCGCCGTCGATAAGGACGGCAAGCTGACGCTCGTCGTGCCCGGCGAGGTGATCGTCCTCGGGGCGTTCGACAAAGTCTCCTTCCGCCCGCTCGCCTACGAGGGCATGACGCTCACCTTCGTCGTCGAGGGGGGCAAGGTCACGGGCTTCAACTTCAAGCGGGGCCCGAACACGACGCTCTTCAAGCGCGTGGAAGGGAAGTAGGCGCGCGCGGCGGCGCGGGGGCCGCGTCGATTCACTACGCGCGGCGACGAATCTTCGTCGAATCTTGGCGTTGAATCTTCGTCGAATCTTAAAGGCACGGCGGGCGGGGGCGGGCCCCGGCCCCCACGGATGCCATCCGACGGCAGGGGTTTTTGTTTGACGCTCTAAGCCCGCACGCTCTCTCGACCAAGGAGTCTCACAAGAAATGCGACGCCGCCTGCTCACGCTCGCCATCCTGCTCGCCTCGTCGGGCCTCTGCGCGCCCGCCTCGCGCGGCCAAAGCGCGACGAAGCGCGTGCCGACCGTGGACGATCTGCTCTCGATCAAGAACGTCGGCGGCGCGCGCATCTCGCCCGACGGCAGGTGGGTCGCCTACACGGTCTCCGAGGCCAACTTCAAGACGGACGCCTTCGTCACGCAGCTCTGGCTCGCCGAGACCGCGACGGGCCGCCGCTTCCAACTGACGCGCGGCGAAAAATCTTCCGGCAACCCGCGCTGGTCGCCCGACGGCGCGTGGCTCGCCTTCACCTCCGACCGCTCCGGCGACAAGAACCAGATTTTCCTCATCAGCCCCGAAGGCGGCGAGGCGGTGCAGTTGACGAAGCACGAGACTTCGATCTCGGGCTACGAGTGGTCGCCCGACGGGCGCTGGATCGCCTACGCCGCGACCGAGCCGCCGCCCCCCTCGGCCAAGGAGCGCAAGGAGCAGTTCGCCGACTTCGAGGTCGTGCGCAAGGAGTACAACCACGTACACATCTGGACGTTCGCCGTCGCCGAGGCGCAGCAAGCGCCGGTCGTCGGCAAGCAGCGCACGAAGAATAAAGAGTTCAGCGTGTCGAGCTTTTCGTGGTCGCCCGACTCCTCGCGCATCGCCTTCGGCGCGACCCTCAACCCCGATCTCATTCAGGGCTCGACCGGCGACGTTTACGTCCTCAACCTCGCCGACGACTCCGCGAAGAAGATCGTCTCGCAGCCCGGTCAGGACGACGACCCGCACTTCTCGCCCGACGGCAAACAGATCGTCTTCTCGACCGTCATGGGCCGGGAGCCCTACTTCGCCACCAACTCGCGCCTCGCCGTGGTCTCCGCCGACGGCGGCGCGCCGCGCTCCGTCACCGACGAGTTCGACGAGAACGCCAACTTCGTCGACTGGAACGCGAACGGCCTCTACTTCGGCGGCTTGCAGAAGACCGCCGCGCACCTCTTCCGCCTCGACCCGGCGACGGGCCGTGTCGTGCGCGTCACCTCGCCGGATAACCTGATGGTGAACGGCGTCTCGTTCACGCGCGACGGCAAGCGGATCGCCTTCACCGCGCCGTCGCCGACCACGCTCACGGAAATCTACGTCACGCCGCTCGACAAATTCTCGCCGCGCCGTCTGACCGACGCGAGCGAACAGCTCAAGCAGTTCACGCTCGGCACGCGCGAGCTGGTGTCTTGGAAGAGTCAGGACGGCACGGAGATCGAGGGCGTGCTGGTGAAGCCCGCCGACTTCGACCCGTCGAAGAAGTACCCGCTGCTCTGCGTCATCCACGGCGGCCCGACCGGCATCGACCGCCCCGCCGGGATCGATCTGCGCACCTACCCGACCGACATCTGGGTGGCGCGCGGCGCGCTGGCGCTCAAGGTGAACTACCGCGGCAGCGCGGGCTACGGCGAGAAGTTCCGCACGCTGAACGTGCGCAACCTCGGGGTGGGCGACGCCTGGGACGTTTTGAGCGGCGTCGATTCTTTAATCGCGAAGGGGTGGGTCGATCCGGCGCGCGTCGGCTGCATGGGGTGGAGTCAGGGCGGGTACATCTCGGCGTTCCTGACCGCCTCGTCCGACAGGTTCAAGGCCATCTCGGTCGGCGCGGGCATCTCCGACTGGGCGACTTATTACTACAACACCGACATCACGCCCTTCACGATCAACTACCTCGGCAAAGACCCGGTCGCCGATCCCGAAATCTACAAGAAGACCTCGCCCATCGCCTACATCGCGAGCGCGAAGACGCCGACGCTCATCCAGCACGGCGAGCTAGACCGCCGCGTGCCCATCGCCAACGCCTACGAGCTGCGTCAGGCTCTGGAGGATCGCCGCGTGCCCGTCGAGATGGTCGTCTACAAGGGCTTCGGCCACGGCATCACGAAGCCGCGCGCGCAGCGCGCCGTGATGACGCACAACCTCGTCTGGTTCAACCACTACCTCTGGGACGATCCGCTCCCGAACCTCGCCGAACTCCCGCTGCCGAAGAAGGACGAGAAGAAGGACGGCGAGAAGGCGGGCAGCAACCATTAATAGCTGTTAGCTATTAGCTGTTAGCTATTAGCCAAACGCAATCAAAGACGATCTGATATGAAGCCGGGAGTTGACACCTTTCAGCCAACAGCCAACAGCTAACAGCCAACAGCTAACAGCTAACAGCTAACCGCTTCGCTCACAAGGAGACCCCTTCGATGAAACGCGCCATTCTCGCCCCCCTCTGCATCGCGCTCCTCGTCGCCTCGGCGGGCGCGCAGAACTGGTCGCAGTTCCGCGGCCAGAACGCTTCGGGCGTCGCCGACGGCAAGCCCGCGCCCGCCGCGTGGGACGCGACGAAGATGACGGGCGTGCGCTGGAAGACGCCCATCCCCGGCCTCGCGCATTCGAGCCCGGTCGTCTGGGGCAACCGCGTCTTCGTCACCACGGCGGTGAGCACCGAGGCCAAGCCCGCCGCGCGCTACGGGCTCTACGGCGACGTCGATCCGGTGAAGGACGAGCCGAAGCACACGTGGCACGTCATCGCGCTCGACAAGCAGACGGGCAAAGTCCTCTGGGATCGGGTCGCCTACGAGGGCACGCCCAAGACGAAGCGCCACCCGAAGGCGACGCACGCCTCCTCCACCCCCGCCACCGACGGCAAGCACGTCGTCGCGCTCTTCGGCTCGCAGGGCTTGATGGTCTGCTACGACGAGAACGGCAAGCTGCTCTGGACGACCGACACCGGCGTGCTCGACGCGGGCTGGTTCTACGATCCCGACTACCAGTGGGGCCACGCCTCTTCGCCGATCATCTACAAGAACCTCGTCGTCGTGCAGGCCGACGTGCAGAAGGACTCCTTCATCGCCGCCTACGATCTCAAGACCGGCAAGCAGGTCTGGAAGACGATGCGCGACGAGATACCTTCGTGGGGCACGCCCACGGTCGTCGAGGGCAAGACGCGCGCCGAGCTGGTCACGAACGGCACGAAGTTCATCCGCGCCTACGATCCTTTGACGGGCAAGGAGCTGTGGCGGCTCGGCGGGAACAGTGAGATCGCGACGCCCACGCCGATCTTCTCGCACGACCTGATCTACGTGACGAACGGCTACCGGCCCATCCAGCCGATCTTCGCCGTCAAGGCGGGAACGGCCAACGGCGACATCAGCTTGAAGGATGGCAAGGAGACGAACGAGTCGATCGCGTGGAGCAAGCAGCGCGGCGGCCCCTACATGCCGACGCCCATCGTCTACGGCGACATCTTCTACGTCGTCTCGAATCAGGGCGTCTTAGCCGCCTACAACGCCGTGACGGGCGAGCGGCTCTACCAGGAGCGGCTCGCGGGCAAGGGCGGCGCGTTCACCGCCTCGCCCGTGGCCGCCGACGGCAAGCTCTATTTTTCGAGCGAGGACGGCGACGTGATGGTCGTCAAGGCGGGCGCGAAGTACGAGTTTCTGGGCACGAACCCGATGGGCGAGGTGATGATGGCGACGCCCGCCGTCTCCGACGGCGTGCTCTTCGTCCGCACGAAAGACAACCTCTACGCCATCGGCGACGCGCCCGCCCCGGCGGCCCCGCCGAAGACGAAGGCGGCGAAGGGCGGGAAGTGAAGCGCGCCGCACGGGCGGCGGGCGCACGGAGGCGAGGATGACGGGAGCGGTCGATGAAGGATCGTCGATGTACGTGCCGCAGATGGACGCGGTGGTGAACCGCTGGTTCACGAGTTACGAAGAGGCGCGCGCCTCGCGCGAGTCGGAGGGCGGGTACCTGCTGCCCTACAAGAGTCAGTTCTTCGTGACGGAGGGCGAGGGGATACGCGAGCTGGGGCTCGACCCCGAAGACCCCGACTGGGCGCTCATCGGCTGGGACTGGGTTGCGCCCGAAAGACACGGCGGCGTGGGAGCGGCTGAAGGGTAAGAGGGGGCGGGCGGGTTAGGGCCACGTTTGGCCGAGACCGATCCCGCGCCCGCGCGAGAGTGCCGCCTCCGAATATTACGTCTTCAGAGTCTCGCTGATCGCCGGGCGCTTTTTTATGTCCTCGTCGTCGGATGGAACAAACTCCGGCGTCGCCGCGTCTAACGGGCGACGCTGGTTCAGGAACTCTCGGAAGGGGATGAACCAGAACATGAAACGATTTTCCCGGGCGTCGCTCGCGTCGCTCGTCGCCTGCTGCGCCGCCGCCGCGTCCGTCTTCTACTTCTCCAACGCCAATGTCGCGGCGAAGGGCGCGAACTGGTCGCAGTTCCGCGGCCCCGACGGTCAGGGCGTCTCGCAGGAGAAGGGCGTGCCGACGGAGTGGGGCGCGACCAAGAACGTGCTGTGGAAGACGCCCATCCCGGGGCGCGGCAACTCTTCGCCGATCATCTGGGGCAAGCGCGTCTTCCTGACGACGGCCATCGAGGGCGCGGAGGTTCCGGGCGCGCAGGCCGTGAAGCACGTGCTCGAAGGCGGGCAGGTGTTTTTGCACCCGGACAGCGTGGGCGCGAACAAGGAGCACACCTTCAAAGTCCTGTGCCTCGACCGCGACACGGGGAAAATCTTGTGGGAGCGCACGGCGTTCGTCGGCACGCCCTACGACAACCGCCACCGCCGCGGCAGCTACGCCGCGCCGACGCCCGCGACCGACGGCAAGCTCGTCTACGCCTACTTCGGCTCGGAGGGCCTCTACGCCTACGACTTCGACGGCAAGCTCGCGTGGAAGCAGTCGCTCGGCAAGCTCGCCACGCTCGGCATGGGCGTCGGCACCTCGCCCGTGCTCTACGAGAACCTGCTCATCGTGCAGGCCGACACGGAAGAGGGCAAAGACTCGTTCATCGTCGGGCTCGACAAGAAGACCGGCAAGGAGGTCTGGCGCACGCCGCGCAAAGTTCAGGCGAGCTGGGCGACCCCGCTCGTCGTCCGCACGGCGAAGCGCGCCGAGCTGATCACGAACGGCAACGAGGCGGTCATCTCCTACGACCCGGCGACGGGCAAGGAGCTGTGGCACGCCAAGGGCGTGGACAGCAACGCCATCCCCTCGCCGCTCTCGGACGGCGAGCTGGTCTTCGTCGGCTCCGGCTTCCCGCGCAAGATCACGATGGCGATGCGGCTCGGCGGCGGCGGCGAGCTGAAGGACAAGACCGACATCGTCTGGACTTACGACAAGGGCACGGCCTACGTCCCTTCGGGCATCCTCTATCAGGGCCTGGTCTACCTGATGAACGACAAGGGCATCCTGACGTGTCTGGACGCGAAGACCGGCGCGGTCAAATACGAGGGCGGTAGGGTGCCCGTGCCCTCGACCTTCATGGCGTCGCCCGTCGCCTTCGGGGACGTGATACTGTTGACGAGCGAGGACGGAGACACCTTCGTCGTCAAGGCGGGCGCGAAGCACGAGATCGTCCGCACGAACTCGCTCGGCGAGCCCGTACACTCCTCGCCGGCCATCGCCGACGAGAAGCTGTTCATCCGCGGCGACCAGAATCTGTATTGCATCGCCAACGCGCGTTCGTAGAAACGCGCGCCGCAGCCCTCCGGCGTCGCGCTTTTCAAAGGAGTCGTCAGATGTTCGAGCCGCAAGAGAAACTCCCGTGGCACCGCTCGCCCTTGTTGAAGGTCGGCGCGGTGGTCGTCGCCGCCGCCGTCGCGCTCGGCGCGCTCTACAAGTTCGTCGGCTACCGCCTCCTCGACGACAAGGAGTCGCGCTACGCCGAGCTTGAGCGCAGCCGCGAGTTGCAGCGGCAGCAGGCGGCGAACGCGCCCGCCGGGCAGGCGGCTGCGCCCGCCGCCGCCTCGGCGCCGCCCGCCGCCGCCGATCCGAACGCCGCGAACGCCAACGCGCAGCAGCAGGGGCAGCAGCCCGCGGCGAACGGGGCCGCGACGGCGACGCAAGCCGCCGTCGCCGACGCGAACCACGCCGCCGTCGCGGCGGGGCGCAACTACTGGACGAACTTCCGCGGGCCGAACCGCGACGGTCGCTACGAGGAGCGCGCCATCAAGACGGGCGGGTGGGGCGCTCTGAAGCCGATGTGGAAACAGCCCGTCGGCGACGGCTTCTCCTCGTTCGTCGTGGCCGACGGCGTGGCCTACACCATCGAGCAGCGCAGGCAGCAGGAGGTGGTCGCGGCCTATCAGGTCGAGACCGGGCGCGAGCTGTGGAAGCGCGAGTGGGCCGGCGCGTTCTCGCCCGACGACACGGGCGACGGGCCGCGCTCGACGCCGACGTGGGACGACGGTCGCCTCTACGCGCTCGGGGCCGAGGGCGAGCTAGAATGCCTCGACGCGAAGACGGGCAGGGTCGTCTGGCAGAAAAACATTCTGGCGGACAACGGCGCGCAGAACCTCCAGTGGGGCACGGCGGCCTCGCCGCTCGTCGTCGACGACAAGGTGGTCGTGATGCCGGGCGGGACTTCCGGCAAGGCGTTCGTCGCCTACAACAAGGCGACGGGCGCGCGCGTGTGGTCGTCGCAGAACGACCGCGCGTCCTACACGTCGCCGATGCTCGCCACGCTCGGCGGCAAGCGCCAGATCGTCGGCGTCACGGCGAGCCGACTGGTCGGGCTCGATCCGGCTGACGGCTCGCTGCTCTGGTCGTACTCCTGGAGCACGCAGATGGGCATCAACGTCGCGCAGCCCATCCCGGTGGCGAAGAACCGCGTCTTCATCTCGGCGGGCTACGGCCACGGCGCGACGCTCGTCGAGCTGACGCCGCAGGGCAAGGGCTTCGACGCGCGCGCCGTGTGGGAGAACACGAACCTCAAGACGAAGTTCAACAGCGCCGTCTACGACAACGGCTTCATCTACGGGCTCGACGAGGGGATTCTGACCTGCATCGATCTGGCGACGGGCGAGCGCAGGTGGAAGGGCGGGCGCTACAACTACGGGCAGGTGCTCTACGCGAGCGGCCACCTGATCGTCACGGACGGAGGCTCCGGCGAGGTCGCGCTAGTCAAGGCGGACCCGGCGCAGTACACCGAGGTGGCGCGCTTTCAGGCGGTGAGCGGGAAGACCTGGAACGTGCCCGCCATCGCGGGCGGGCGGCTCCTCATCAGAAACGGCACCGAGATGGCCTGCTACAACCTCGCCGACTGAGCCGCGCGGCTGTTGCGCCGCGGACGACTGAAAGTCATCAACTGATCTGACAGGCCGGCCCGCGAACTTGCTCAAGTTCGCGGGCCGGCCTGCGTCCCGCGATAGTGAATCGCGGTCTCGTCGGAGGCTCTAAGAAAAGTTGACCGGCTGGCGCGGCGCGATCTCGCGCGGCGCTTCGGGGCGCAGCTCGCCTATCTCGCGGCTGCCGGGCTGGTAGGTCTTGATCACGTCGAAGGGCGGCGAGTAGCAGTGCAGCGTGACGAGCGGGCCGCCGCCCTCGCGGTTGCCGATGCGGTGGATGTCCGGGATGTCGGCGACGGCGACGTGGCCGGGCGGCCACGCGCGCGAGCCCGTCTCGCACAGGCCGCGCTCGCCGTCGTAGTCGTAGAGCGTCTCGTGCATCTCGCCTTCGAGGACGCGGATGCTGCTGTACGATCCGTTGTGATCGTGGATCGAGGTGTAGTGGCCGGGCCGCCAGCAGAGCACGAGCAGCTCGACGTGCGCGTTGCGGATGACGCGCGTGCGGACGTAGGTGCCGGGGCGGAACTTGACGTAGGGCCCAAGCTCCTCGCGCCCGACTTCCACGTTCGAGAGCCATTCCTGTAGATCGTCGAAGGTCGGGTGCGCTTCGAGGCGCGCGATCCTCCCGATCAGATCGCTAAGACAAAAACCTTCACTACATTCGCCTTCGGGAGCGGGCGCGGGCGTCGCGTTCGTTTCCGTGTTGGTCGCCATAAGAAGTTTCGGTCGGGGAGTGCAGACTAACTCGCGGGGGCGGCGCGGGGCAAGTAGCTTCTATGCCAGACGGGGCGGGCGAGTCAACAAGAATTTTCGAGCCTTCGCCGCGCGGGCGCAGGGCGACGCAGGGATCGCGCGGGGGGAATCATCCGACCCTCCGCGCCCCCTCCGCGTCAACCCCGCGCCCGCGCGGCGAGTGTCTTCAGTTCTTAATAGAGAACGAGGCGAGCGTGGTCTCGTCTTTGACGACGATGTGGTCGCCCGCGACGAGCGGGTGCGCCCACACGGGCGAGCGCGCGACCGCGTACTGCGCGGCGGGCTCGAAGCCCTTGGCGCTCGGCGCGAGCAGGTAGAGCGTCGAGTCGGTGGTGAGGGCGAGCAGGTATCTGCCCGCGCTGACGAGCGAGGCGTTCTCGCCCTGCCTGCCCTCGGACTGCCAGAGGGTCTTGCCCGTGTCGGCGTCGAGGCAGAAGAACTGCCCGCGCTTCTTCACCGAGAGCCCGAAGAGGAGGTTGCCCGCGACGACCGGCGTGTTCAGGTACAACTCGTTCTCCGGGTTCTTCCAGACCTCCTGCGCGACGAACTGATCGCCCTGCCTCGCGACCCGCACGGCGCTCAGCCCCTGATTCTCGCGCGCGTAAATGATCGTGTCTTTGTAGACGACGGGCGTGACGGAGTTCGTGTCGTACTCGGTCTTGGCGGGGAGCTGCCACAGGAGTTTCCCCGCCGCCGGATCGACCCCGACGAGCGACTTCTGCGTGTAGGTGACGAGCTGGCGCGCGCCCGCGAGCGTCGCTACGACGGGCGATGAATAGGCGGGGCCGTCGGCGTCATACCGCCACTTCACCGCGCCCGTCGCGGCGTCGAACGCCGTGAGCGCGCCCTTGTCCTGGCCGCCGACGTGCGCGACGAGGTTGCCGTCGAGGAGGACGGGCGACATCGCCGTGCCGTAGAGCGGCGAGGTGGCGGGGTACTCTTTGGAAAACTCTTTGCGCCAGAGGAGCGTCCCGGCCTTCGCGTCGAAGCAGGAGAGGACGCCCGTGATGCCGAGCGTGTAGAGCCGCCCGCCGCCGACGACCGGCGTGGACTTCGGCCCCTTGCCGTGCGCGAGCGCGGCCTCGTTCATCTTGTAGGCGACCGGGTAGGCCGCGCGCCAGAGTTGTTTGCCCGTGGCGAGGTCGAAGCTCATGGCGACCTCCTCCTCGCCCTGCCGCGCGAACTCGTAGACGCGCCCCTCCGAGACGACGGGCGAGGAGTGGCCGACGCCGACGGTCGCGCGCCACTCCTCCTTGAGCGTCTTGGGGAGCGCGGAGGGGAACGCGGGCTCCCGCGTGCGACCGTCGCGGCCCGCGCCGCGCCACTGCGACCAGTCCTGCGCCGCGGCGGTCAGCGCGGCGAGCAGGAGCGCCAGCGCCGCCGGGAAAATTTTGCGCCTGTGGGAAAAGAACATCTCGGACACCCTCCCGCCCGCGGGCTAGAACAGCAGCTTCACGCCGAACTGCAGGTGGCGCGGGCTCTGCGCCGAAAGTATCCGCCCGAAGGTCTGCGAGCCGGGGAAGAAGAAGTTGTCGGGCAGATTAAAGTTCGGGTGGTTGAAGAGGTTGAACGCCTCGGCGCGCAGTTGGAGCTTGACCGACTCGGTGAGCGCGGTGTTCTTCACCAGCGAGGCGTTGAAGTTCTGGTAGCCGGGGCCGTCGAGCGTGTTGCGACCGGCGTTGCCGAACGTGCCGAAGGCGGGCAGGGCGAAGGCCGCGGTGTTGAACCAACGATCCGGGGTCGGGTGCGACAGGCGCGGATCGCCGACGACGTTCGGCCTGTCGTTCGCGCCGAAGCCGAGATTCGACCGGCCCGTGTTGCTGTTGTCGATGTCGCCGAGGATCGCGACGGTGAAGGGGCGGCCCGTTTGCAGCGTGACGATGCCGTTCGTCTGCCAGCCCGAGAGGAGCGCGGAGGCGAAGCCGCCGTCGCCCGCGAAGCGGCGGCCCCTGCCGAACGGCAGCTCGTACGTGTAGCTCGCGGAGAACCGCTGCCGGACGTCGAAGTTCGAGCGACCGCGCTCGGGCCGGACGTTGTTCGAGTCCTGCGGGAAGTTCGGATCGCCCGCGCTCGTGAAGAAGTTCGAGGCGTCGTCGATGGACTTCGAGAAGGTGTACGAGGCGAGGAGCGAGAGCCCCCCGGAGAGTCTCTGCTGGAGGCGCGCTTGTAGCGCGTGGTAGTTCGAGTTGGCGCGCGACTCGATGACGTCGATGTCGTCGAAGAAGGGGTTGGGGCGCGGGTTCGGGCTGACGGGCGAAGGCCCCGGCTGGTTGATGTCGCGCGCGGTCAGGAGCTTCGCCCCCTTCGATCCGACGTAGCCGATCTCCGCGACGCGGCGGCGACCGAGCTGCCGCTGGACGTTGACGTTCCAGTGCTGCACGTAGGGCGTGCGCAGGTCGCGCTGGACGGCGAGCGCGCTCTTGGGGAGCGGGAAGGGGAAGCCCCGCGGGAACGGGTCGGCGAGCGTCAGCGGCAGGCCCGGCAGCGGGAAGAAGAGGCTGAGGTCGAAGAACGGCGCGTTGAAGTAGAGCGCCTCGCCGGGCGCGAGCGCGGACTGATCGTAGTAGACGCCGTAGCCCGCGCGCAGCACCGTGGCCTGCGCGCGGTCGAGCGTCCACGCGAGCCCGACGCGCGGCGCGAAGTTGTTCTTGTCCGCCTCGAAGCCGCCGCGCGGAACATTGTTCGTGCCGACGCGGACGAGCGCGCGCGTCGCCGGGTCGTAGACGTTCGCGCGATCCTCGGCGTCGACGGGCGGCGTGTTCAGCTCGTAGCGCAGGCCCGCGCTCAGGGTGAGCCGCGGCGTCGCGCGCCAACTGTCGTTGACGTAGAAGTTGTAGCTCTGCGTGCGGAGGTGCTGCGCGTTATCGACGCGCGCGCCGCCGGAGAGGGCGGGGAGCCCGAGCAGCAAGTCCGCCAGCGCGTTCCCGGTGAAGGGGAACTGCGAGGAGAAGGTGATGAAGCCGCGCGACTGCACGTCGCGGAAGGCGTTCTGCTGCGCGGCGCGGAAGTCCGCGCCGAACTTGAAGGAGTGCGCGCCGCGGACGTAAGAGACGTTGTCGAGCAGTTGGAAAGTGTTGACGGCGCTCCGTTGCGGGTTGTTGAACTCGTCGCCGAGCGGCGAGAAGCCCGTCACGGTGATGAAGCTCAGCCCGAAATCGCGCGGGTTGGAAGAAAGCTCGGGCAAGCCGACCTGACGATTCAAACTCGTGCCGCCGCCCTCCTGCGTGACGGCGGAGGCGACGCGGTTGAAGGCGAGGCGCGCCTCGTTGACGAGCGCGGGCGAGACGACCTGCGTCTCGCTGATCATCAGGTTCTGGCTGCGGCGCGGCACCACGTCGCCGAAGCCGGGGACGAGGGCGAAGGTGGGGCCGGTGAAGGGCTCGAAGAGGTCGCGGTCGCCGAAGCTGTAGCGCACGGTGAGCCGCGCGTCCTGATCCTCGGTCAGGAAGTGATCGAGCCGCACGTCGAAGAGATCGTTGCGGTCGCGCCCGGTGGGCGACGAGGCGAAGTTGGCGCGGGGGTCGTTGCGGTTCGGCAGCGGGTAGAGGTTGGCGATGGCGCGCCCTATCGGGTTCTGGAACGCGGCGGGCACGCGGCACCCCGGCAGCGGCTGCCGCGAGAGGGGATCGACCGGGCACGGCAGAAGGCTCTGCGAGAAGTCGCCGTTGCGCTCCTGCAGCGTCGGCACGTTGGTGACCTGCGTCACGCCCTCGCGCGCCCGCGTGCCCTCGTAGTCGCCGAAGAGGAAGGTGCGATCCTTGCGGAGGGGGCCGCCCAGAGAGAAGCCGAACTGGTTGCGGATGTACTTCGGGTCGGGCTGGTCGGCGGGGACGAAGAAGTTGCGCGCGTCCAGAGCGGCGTTGCGGTGGAACTCGTAGGCCGTGCCGTGCAGCTCGTTCGTGCCCGACTTGGTGACGACGTTGACCTGCGCGCCCGCGTTGCGACCGAAGGCGGCGTCGTAGGTCGAGGTCAGGACTTCGAACTCCTGCACGCCGTCGACGGGCGGCTTGACCGAGAAGGTGTTGAGCTTGGGATCGACGTTGTAGACGCCGTCGAGCAGGAAGTTGTTGGCGTCCTCGCGCGCGCCGTTGACGTTGAAGGCGAAGTCGCCGCGCACCGACCCGGCTGATCCGCTCGCCGCCGGGGCCGCGCCGGGGACGAGCAGCGCGAGTTCTAAGAAGTTGCGCCCGTCGAGCGGGAGCTGCCTGATCTCCTGCTCCGCGATCACCGCGCCGAGCGCGGGCGAGTCCTGCTTCAACATGGGCACGGAGGGCGTGCTGAAGTCGTCGCCCGCGTTGACCGACGGGATCGGCAGCGCGGCGTCCAGCCTGATCTCCTGATTAACTTGGAGCGTGATCTCGCGCGAGAAAGTGTTGAAGCTCGCCGCCGAGATTTCGACGGTGTACGTCCCGGGCGCGAGCGAGGTGATGGCGAACTCCCCCTCGCCGCCGCTCGTCGCCGTGCGAACCTCGTTCGTCTCTTTGTTGGTCGCCTTCACGGCGGCGTTCACGATCACCGCGCCCGCCGGATCGACGACCCTGCCGCGCACGGACGCGCGGTGGGTCTGCGCGGAGGCGAGGGGTTGGAGCAGCAGGGCGAGCAGGGCGGCGAGAGCGAGAGTTCTGGCTTTCAAAGTCGGCACCTCGGGACTGAAGTTGGTTGATGAAAACGACCGCGCGGGTACTTCAGCTTAAACGGAAAAGGGCGGGGGAAAGTTTTGCGTTTCGGGCGAAAAAAACAGGGCGGGAATGGCCGAGGCTCTGAGGTCGGCGCGCGGGGCGCGCGAACCTCAGAGCCTCGCTGATGTCCTGCCGGTTACTGCTTCTCGCCGCCGGCCTTCGGCTTCGAGAGGAGGTTGCAGGCGTTGTACGCGCCGGTCGGGTCGACCGCCGTGCGCCCCTGCTCGATGTGCTTGATGACGCCGTCCTTATCGACGAGGAAGGTGGCGCGCGTGCCGTAGCCGCCCGCCTCGCTGAAGACGCCGTAGTCTTTGACGACCTGCCGCTTGACGAAGTCGCTGAGGAGCGGGAAGGTCAGCCCGAGGTCTTGCGCGAAGCGCGCGTTCGCCGGGGAGCTGTCGACGCTGATCCCTAAGACCTGTGTTTCATTGGCTTCGAATTTGGCGATATCAGCCTGATACGCCTTCATCTCAGCCGTTCAACCGCCCGTGAAGGCGAGCACGTAGAACGCGAGGACGACGTTCTTCTTGCCGCGGAAGTCGGCGAGGTGGACGGGCTCGCCTTTGGTGTTCGGGAGCGTGAAGTCGGGGGCCATGTCGCCGACCTTCAGATTCGTCTTCGGCGCGGGCGGCATCTGCGGTCGCGCGGCGGGCGCGGTCGCGGGCGTGGACGTGGCCGCGGGCGCTTGCGCGAAGCCGGGTGCGGCGCACGCCAGGAGTAAGAGCGCGAGTGCCGGTAGTTTGCGGAGCATCAAATCGAACCTCCAGGTATTGTGACGGACGATAAGGCGAGGAGACGGGACTGCCTGCTGCGCGGCAATTAAACCCCATCGCGGGCCCGCGCGCAACTTCCGCCCGCGGGCCGCGCGCCGGCGCAAAGCCCTCAACGCTGCGCCGCCTGCTCGACGAAGCCGCGCGCCTCGCGGACTTCGGCGAGTTGCGGGTCGGCGCGCCGCCAGACTTTGAGCAGAGCGTTGTAGGCGTCGAGCGCGCCGCGCTCGTCGCCCGCGCCCTTCGCGGCGCGCGCCGCGCCGAGGAGCGAGCGCGCGCGCATCGGCTGGCGCGCGAGCGAGACGGCGAACTGCGCCGCGGCCTCCTTCGGTCGCTTGGCCCGCAGGAGAATCTCCCCGAACAGCTCGTGCGTCGGCTTGATCAGATCGGGCGGGCCGGAAGGCGGCGACAGCTCCTCTTCGAGCCTCGTCGCGCGCCGCATCATCTCGACCGCCCCGTCGTAATCCCCGCGCGACGCGCTCAGGATCGCGCCGATCTCAAGCTCCTTCGCCTCGATCCGCTTCGCCAGCGGGCGGCCCGCGATGGGCTCGCGCAGGGCGCGCAGGGCGGCGACGCTCTGCCCCGCCGCGGCGTCGTCCTTCGTGTACGCGGCGACCAGGCCGCGGAAGTGGAGCGGCGTGATGCGCGCGGCGGCCTCGTCGCGCGCCGCCGTCGCGGGCTTGGGCGCGGGCGCAGCCGCCGCGCCCGCGTGGCAGGCGTCGGTCGGCGCGCTCGCGTAGACGGGCGCGGACTTACTCGTCTTGTCGAGGGTCGCGAGCAGCGCGGCTGCCTTGTCCCAACGCTCGGTCTCGACGACGTAGGCCGCAGCCGACTCGGCGTAGGCGCGCGCGACGGGCGGGGCGTAGCCGCTCGCCGCCATGTCCTCTACTTTGAGCGCGAGCAGCTTCTCCGCCTCGTCGAAGCGGCCCTGTTGGAGGTAGACGTAGGTGAGCCAGTGGAGGCTGTGGTAGTCGCGCAGACCCATCGCGAGCTTCCTGCGCCCGACCCAGTCGGTCGAAGCCTTCCACGCCGACTCGTTCGAGGCGGCGGCTTCGTCCCACATGCCGAGCTGTAAAAAGATGTGCGCGGGCATGTGGCGCGCGTGGTGGGCGGCGGGGGCGATCTCGGCGTAGCGGCGCGCGGCGGGCAGCGCGAGGACGGCGTGTTCGGGATCGTCGAAGGCGTGGATGATGTAGTGGGCCGCGCCGGGGTGGTTCGGGTTCCGGGCGTACACGTCGAGGGCGATGGCCCCCGCCTTCATCTGCCGCGCGAAGCCCGCGTCGCCGGGGCGCACGGTGCCGAGCAGCGAGAGCGCGTAGAAGCTCGCGGCTTCCAGATCGTCCGGGTTGTCGCGCGCGACCTGCGCCATCGCGTCGGAGTAGGCCTTGTCGCGCGCCAGCTTGTCGCCTTCGCCGTAGAGCAGCTTGAGCGCGCCGATGAAGCCGCGCTCGCGCCGGGAGAGCTTCGGGGTGTCGCGCAGCCTTTTGACGACGGCGCGCGCGGACTCCGCGTCCTGCTCCGCCCAGAGCGGGTGGTTGAAGGTCATCGCCTCGCCCCAGAGCGCCATCATGAAGTCGGGGTCGAGCCTCGACGCCGCGCGGAACTCGTCGCGCGCCTCCTCGTACCAGAACGAGTGGAGCGCGGCGACGCCGCGGGCGAAGCGCTCCTGCGCCTCCGGCGACGAGGCGGAGGTGGGGAACTCGACCGCGCCGAGCTTCGTCGCCTGCGCGAGAGCGCCGGACGTGACAGACGCGATGAGGATCGCGGCAGCGAGCGCGCGCGCCGCGCGCCGTGCGTTCGTCGTGGGGGGCATTGTTGTTCGTCCTTTCGTCATGTTCCGCCCCATGCTGATGCCGTCGCGGCCCCGGAGTCAAAGGCGGGCGGCCCTAGGGGTGCGGCGTGGCCGCGCCCGCGGCGGCGTGCGTGTCGGGCAGGAAGTAGAAGAGGATGGCGAGGATGGCGTAGACCGAGAGCAGTTGCACGCCTTCGAGCCAGTTGCTCTCGCCGTCGCTCGCGATCTGCTCGACGATGAAGATGGCGGCGACGACCGC
>DASVQC010000025.1:0-36236 GCA_036389335.1 Pyrinomonadaceae bacterium
CGCGACTGGTTCCGCCCGAACCCGCCGCAGCCGCGCGTCAAGTGGTCGATCCGCAACAACATCAACCTGCAACAGTCCGGCGTCCTGCTCGCGATGAACTACACGGCGCGCAACCGCGAGCGGTTCCTCAACAACTTCTACGTCAAGAGCAAGCGCTCGGTGGGGAAGGCCGCGAACGAGGGGCCGTACGCGTACGTCGTCCCCGGCGACACGCCGCGGCCCGTCGAGGCCGCCGACATGGTCAACCTGCTGCGGCTGATGGGCGTCGAGGTTCACCGGGCGACGCGCGAGTTCACGGTGAGAAGCGGCCCCGCTCCGCGCCGGCAATTCAACTTCGGCGCGGGGCAGAGCGAGCAGGCGGCGGCGGGCGGCGCGGGCGACGCGGGCGCGCGCACAGGTCAGGGGGGCGAGGGGGAGGGGCGCGGCGCGCCGCCCGCCGAGCAGACGTTCCCCGCGGGCTCCTACGTCATCCGCATGGATCAGCCCTACTCGCGCATGGCCGACATGATGCTCGACACGCAGTACTACAACACGAACGACCCGCGCCCCTACGACGACACCGGCTGGACGCTCGGCGCGATGCGCAACGTACGAACCGTGCGCGTCACGGACGCCAACGTCCTGAAAGCGCCGATGGAGTTGTTGACTTCGGACGCGCGCGTGCGGGGGAAGATGAGCGGCGGCGGCGGAAGCTTCTTCGTCGTCAACCACAACACGGACAACACGCTGATGACGCTCCGCTACCGGCTCAGGGACGCGCGGATGAGCGTCGCCGAGTCGGACTTCAAGGTCGGCTCGCAGAGCTTCAACGCGGGCTCGTTCGTCGTGCGCGCCGAGGGCAACCCGCCCGATCTGAAGAGCCGCCTTCAGTCCGCGGTCGAAGAGTTGGGCTTGACCGCTTACGCCTTCGATCAAGCGCCCGCGGTCAAGACCCACGAAGTCACGGCGCCACGCATCGCCATCCTGCACACGAGGCAGAACACGCAGAACGAGGGCTGGTTCCGCGTCGAGTTCGACCGCTACCGGATTCCCTACAGCTACATCTCCGATCACGACATACGCGACACGGCCGATCTGCGCTCGAAGTACGACGTGATCATCTTCCCGCCCGTCGGCGGCACGGCGCAAAGTATCGTCAACGGCATCCCGATGCGCGGCGACCCGATGCCGTGGAAGCAGTCGGACGTGACGCCCAACCTCGGCAACTCGCCCGACACGACCGACGACATGAGGGGCGGCATGGGCGTGGCGGGGGTGGGCAACCTGCAACGCTTCGTCGAGGGCGGCGGGCTCTTCATCACCGTCGCCAACACCTCGCGCGTCGCCGTCGATTACGGCATCACGAGCGGGGTTTCGATTGAAGCCGCGCGACAACTTCAGGCGGCGGGCTCGATCTTCAACGCGACCTTCTCGGATCGCCGCAGCCCCATCGCCTACGGCTACGACGACTCGCTCGCCATCTACTTCAATCAGGCCCCGCTCTTCCAAGTCGCCGCGGGCGTCGGGGGCGCGGGAGGGGGCGGCGGCGAGGGAGGGGGCGGCGGCGCGGGCGCTCGCCCGTCGGGCCGCGGCACGCTGACAGACCCGGACATCGTGCAGGCGATGCCGCAGGCCGCGCCGCCGCCGCAGCGCCCGCCCGCGCGCCCCGGCGAGGAGCAGATCACGGACGAGCAGCGTCTGCAACTGGGCCCCTTCTTCACGCCCTTGCAGGAGCGACCGCGCGTCGTCATGCGCTTCGCGCGCAACGAGCAGAGCCTGCTCGTCAGCGGGATGCTCGCCGGCGGCTCCGAGCTGGCGAACCGGCCCGCGGTCGTGGACGTGCCCGTCGGTCGCGGCCACGTCGTGATGTTCGCGACCAACCCGATGTGGCGACACCAGACGCAGGGCGAGTTCTTCCTCGTCTTCAACGCCGCGCTCAACTTCGACAACCTCGGCGTGGGCCGCGAGCCCGCCCCGCCGGGCGCGCGACCCGGCGCGGACGACGATCAATGATTAGCTAATAGCTAATAGCTGTTAGCTGTTAGCCGGAAAGGGAAGCAGAAAGCTAACAGCTAACAGCTAACAGCTAACGCTCAACAGCTAACAGCTAACAGCTAACAGCTAACAGCTAACAGCTAACAGCTAACAGCTACTTAAGGAGACACTCATGCAAAATCCCCCCCCGAATTACCCTCCGCAGAACCCCGCGCCGCAGGGACAGCCCTACGGCCAGCCGACCGCGCCGAAGAAGTCGAAGGCCCCTTGGATCATCGGCGGCGTGCTCGGCTGCCTCGTCATCGTCGTCGTCGTGCTCTTCGCGCTCGGCGGCCTGGCTTACCTCGGCTTCAAGAAGGCCGACGAGGTGGCCTCGACCCTGAACGCCAACAGCCGCGCGCGCAACGCGAACCGCGGCGCGAGCCCTGTCACGACCGCGCCGCGCGCCGGCTCTCCCGCCTCCGGCACGACGCGCTACGTCAACGAGCGCGGCGGCTTCACCGGCACGCTCGCGCAGAACTTCGTGGACTTCTCCTTCGACTACCCCGAGGGCTGGCGCGTCGTGCCGAACGAGACGAAGAACTTCGTCAAGGTCGAGCGCGACGACGACAACGGGACGACGCTGGAGAACTTCGCCGTCGGCTGGATCAGCGCGACCGGCACGGCGCTCGACAAGCAGTTGATGCCGCAGCTCGCCGGGCAGCTCAGCTCGCAGTTCGCGCAGGGCTTCAAGGGCTACGAGAAGGTCTCGGAGGGCGAGACGCGCGTCGGCGACTACGAGGCCTACGAGGTCAAGTTCAAGGCCGACCTGCCGGGCGCGGCGGGCGGCGACGCGACGGTCTTCGGTCGCGCCGTGCTCATCCCGCCGCCGAGCGGCACGAAGAAGGGCGTCGCGCTCATCATGCTCACGACCGACCGCGCCGACGGCATCGAGAGCCCCGACGACGTGGGCGTCCGCGGCGAGATGCCCGTCATCCTCGAAACCTTCCGCCTCGGCTCGTAGCGCGCACAACGAATCGGGCGACGCTGCATCCTTTTGCGCCTTTGCGTGACGAATAGTTCTCACGCAAAGGCGCAAAGGCGCTAAGAGGGATTGATCAACTTTCGAGCGTGTTCAGAGGATGACGAAGCCGGGATCGAACGTGTGGGCGCGGGGCGCGGGCGGGGTCTCGCCTTACCTGCTCGTGCTCGGCGCGGCGATCCTGTGGAGCACGGGCGGCGTCTTCATCAAGCTCGGCAAGCAGGGCGGCCTGACGGACGCCGAGCTGTCCTGCGGGCGCGCCCTCTTCTCCGCCGCGACGGTCGCGCTCCTGACGCGGCGCGAGGGCTTCCGCCTCAACCTCCTGACGGGCGTCGCGTCGGTCTTCTACGCGCTGCTGCTCTACCTGTTCGTCAGCGCGACGATGCTGACGACCGCCGCGAACGCGATCTTTTTGCAGTACACCGCGCCGGTCTACATCCTGCTGCTGGAGCCGCTCTTCTTCAGAGAGAAGTACCGCGCGGCGGACTTCGCCGTCGTCGCGTGTTGCGTGGCGGGGATGTCGCTGTTCTTCGTCGGGCAGTTGCGCCCGCAGGACGTGGAAGGGAACCTGACCGCGCTCGGCTCCGGCCTGTGCTTCGCGATCTTCTACCTGCTGCTGCGCCACCCGCGCGCGCGCGAGGTGAACCGCGCCTCGTCCGTCATCTACGGCAACCTGCTGCTCGCCGCCGTCACCCTCCCGGCCTTCGCGGCGGGCGCGCACAAGCTCGACGCGCGCAACCTCGCCGTCGTCGCCTACCTCGGGGTCGTGCAGATCGGCTTCGCCTACTCGATGCTCACCCTGGGGATCGCGCGCGGCGTGCGCTCGCTCGACGCGGGCGTCATCGGCTACGTCGAGCCGGTCTTGAACCCGATCTGGGTCTTCCTCGCCCTCGGCGAGCGACCGTCGCGCTGGGCTCTGGCGGGCGGCGCGATCATCGTCGCCGCCGTCCTCGCGCACACGCTCTGGAAGATGAGGCGCGGCGCGACGCCCGCCGAGACTTGAACGAGACGCGCGCGAGCGACGGCGAGCGGCCCGCCGACGGTTCAGACTCGCGCGCCCACTTCGCCGGCGGCGACCGCGCCGCGCCCGCGCGCGCGCGACTTCAAGAGCTTCGGGCCGCGCGCGAAGAGGACGGCGAGCGAGAGCGCGAAGAGCAGGAGGTTGAAGGGCAGGCGGCTGAACTCGCCGTGCGTGGCGTGCGTGAACATCGCGCCGAGCATGACGGCGGCGAAGAGCGCCGCGCCCGCGCCCGCCGCGCGCGGCGCGAGGAGGAGCGCGCACGCCGCCAGCTCCGCGCAGGCGACCGCGTAGCGCGACCACACGGGGTAGTGCCAGCGCCGGAAGTCGCGCGCCCAGAAGCTCTCGGCGGGCAGCTTCGTCAGCCCCGACCGCAGGCAGACGAGGGCCAGAAAGATCGCCGCCAGCCAGAGCGCGACCTCAAGCGCCAAACGCTTCTTCGTCATCTTCCCTCCCACACTATTTTTCGCCGCCTCCTTACACGCTCGCGATCCCGCCGTTTTAATTACACGCTCGCGATCCCGCCGCCTTCCCGCCGCCGCCGCTTCACCCGATCTTCTTCGCGCGCCCCATCTCGCGCCCGAACTCGTAGTAGACGAGGTGTGTGACGCGCCCGCGCCCGTCCCTGACGAACTCGCCGCGCCCGTCGAACTCGCTCGCCCGCAGCTCGCGCTCCGCGTCGCCGCGCCGCGCGAACAGCTCGTTGCGCTGGCCCGCCGCCTCGCCGAAGAGTCGATCACCCTCGCGCGTGATCACGACTTCGAGGTCGGGGCGCAGCTCGTAGCGGTAGCGACCGAGGTAGTCGTCGAACATCCCGCGCCGCACCCGCGCGGCGAACGCCGGGTCGCGCGACGGGCGGCGCTCGTCGAAACGATCTTTCATCTTTGCCAGCGCGCCCCCCTTCAGCCGCGCGCGCGCCGCGCGCAGGCGCTTCGCGACGGTCGTCTGCGGGAGTTGGAGGAAGTCCGCGATCTCTCTGTGCGAGCGCGAGTCGAAGTAGAAGAGCGTCACGACGATCCGCTCGCCGCGCGGGAGTCTTCTCAGGGCGTCGCGCACCGCCGCGCCCAGCTCGCGCGCCTCCGCGATTGTTTCCGGGCTCTCGCCCGGAGAAGACATCCCCGCGCCCTCTTCGAGCGGCACGGTCCGGAGGCGCGCGCCGCGCGTCAGGCGGTTGCATTCGGTCAGCACGACGCGGCGCAGCCAGCCGGGGAATGCCTCGGGCTCCCGCAACTGCGGGAGCTTGCGCCAAGCGGTGACGAAGGCGTTCTGCGCGGCGTCCTCGGCGAGGTGGAAGTCGCCGCAGAGAGCGCCGTAGGCGCAGGCGAAGGCCATGTCCTGAAAGGCGCGGACGAGTTCGCCGAACGCCGCGTGGCGCTCGGCGAGCGTTCGTTTTGTGTCCGTCGCCCTCCCGACGAGCGCGCGCGTCTGCTTCATGCGACTCCGAAGCCTTCCACGAGATAAGAGCCAACCCCGGCGGCGGACTATACCGGGCTGACGAAAATTATTTTTCGGCCCGCCAAGGCCACGACGAAAAGCCCTACTCATTACCTTTGCGCCTTTGCGCCTTTGCGTGAGAATCATTCCTCACGCAAAGGCGCAAAGGCGCTAAGAGGGAAGGGCGCGACGGAGTGGCGGCGGAGTCTTGTCAGTACAAATCAAAGTGCTGCTACAATCGCCGAATGATGAAGCATCTCTCGCCCGCCTTGCGCCTCGCGCTCTTCATGATCGCGCTCGCCGCCTGCGCCTTCGCCGCCCCGCCGCCGCGCACGATGCGGCTCGACTACTACCACACGGGCGACGCCGCGCGTGAGCTGTTCAGCGTTGACCGCGTCGTGCTCGAACCCCTCCCGTGGCCGGGCAACCCGGCGCGCGCCGTGGACGACACGAACCTCGGCAAGTATTTTTTCGAGGTGCGCGACGAGAAGACGGGGCGCGTCCTCTTCTCGCGCGGCTTCGCGTCGATCTACGGCGAGTGGGAGACGACCGACGAGGCGCGCGCCGTCAACCGCACGTTCCAGGAGTCTCTGCGCTTCCCCGCGCCCGACGCGCCCGTGAAGATCGTCCTCAAGAAGCGCGACAAGCAGAACGTCTTTCAGGAAATCTGGGCGACCACGCTCGATCCGCACGACATCTTCATCGACCGCTCGCGCTCGGCCCCTCCCGGTCGCGTCATCCCCGTGCAGCGGATGGGCGATCCGGCGGCGAAGGTCGATCTGCTCATCCTCGGCGACGGCTACACGGCGCGCGAGCAGGTTAAGTTCGAGCGCGACGCGCGCCGCCTCGTCGAAGTCTTGTTCTCGACCTCGCCCTTCAGAGAGCGGCGGCGCGACTTCAACGTCTGGGCGATAGCGCCCCCGGCGTTCGAGTCGGGCGTCTCGCGCCCTTCGGGCGGGACGTACCGCGACTCGCCGGTCGGCGCGGGCTACGACGCCTTCGGCTCGGAGCGTTACGTCCTGACGTTCGACAACCGCGCCTTCCGCAAGGTCGCGCAGTTCGCGCCTTACGAGTTCGTCGAGATTCTGACGAACTCGAAGACCTACGGCGGCGGCGGCATACACAACCTCTACTCGACGGTGGCCGCGGACAGCGCGTGGGCCAACTACGTCTTCGTCCACGAGTTCGGCCACCACTTCGCGGGGCTCGCCGACGAGTACTACACCTCGTCGGTCGCCTACCTGCCTTCGACTGAGCGCACGGAGCCTTGGGAGCCGAACGCGACGGCGCTGCTCGACCCCGCGAACTTGAAGTGGAAGGATTTGGTCACGCCCGGCACGCCGATCCCGACGCCGTGGGGCAAGGAGGCTTTCGAGGCGTACTCGCGCGAGACGCAGGAAAGGCGCGGGAGGATCAGGGCGGAGAAGCGGCCCGAGGGCGTGATGGACGCGCTCTTCCGCGAGGAGCTGGGGCACGAGGCCGAGATGTTCGCGCGCGAGAAGTACGGCGACCGCGTCGGCGCGTTCGAGGGCGCGATGTACGAGGCGCGCGGCTACTACCGCCCGCAGCTCGACTGCATCATGTTCTCGCGCACCGCGCGCTTCTGCGCCGTCTGCCGCCGCGCCGTCGAGCGCGTCATCGACTTCTACTCGCGCGGCTGACGCGCTGCGTCCTTAAGAAGGCCGCCGCCGGGCGCGCGGGCGCGCCGCGCGGCCCAAGCGAGCGGCTCAGTTGCGCTGCTTTTTGGCGAGTAGCTGCAACCGCTCGCAGTCGTCTTTGTCGCCGGAGTCGTGCCAGCCGAAGCTGCCGTCGGAGTACGCGACGCACTTGACGACGACGCGCTCCTTGTACGCGGGCTTCTTCCCGCGCCCCAGCGCGGCGGCGCTGATGACCTTCGCGGGCGGCGTGATCGACGCGCTCTGCAGCGTGCGCGACTTGCCCGGCTTGATGCGCCCGAAGCTCGCGAAGCGGTGGTGATCGAGCTGCCGCCCGGTGTCGGGATCGAGGAACTGGTACTCCCAGTCCACGGCGCTGATGGCCTTCTCCGCGTCGTTACGCAGCTTCATGCGGTAGACGTACTCCACCACTTTCCGCCCCATCAGGGGCGTGCCCGAGACCGATCTCGTCGGCACCGCGCCGGACGACGCGCTGCCGCGGTCGCCCGAGCGGATGACGCGCAGGCCGGACTCGGCGGTGCCGGAGGCGCTCCGCGTCCCGAACGCCCCTTCGCTCCCGGCGGCGGCCTGGCCCGCGGGCGCCATCTGGGGCGGCGTGTTATCGCTGCTCTGGCTGGCGTCGGCGCCGCTGTAGCTGTCCCAGTTGCTGCGGTGCGTGTTGTCGTACCAGTCGAAGCGCAGGATGGTGACGCCGCGCGGCGCAACGCCCTCGCCCTCGTCGGAGACAGCGCGCGCCGTCGCCACCGGCGCGCAGAGTAAAAGCAGAGTAAGCGTTACGCGCATCTTCATCTCGGTTCCGTCCTTTCCCGTGAGGGACTCATGCGTGCCTCCCGTCAAACGACCGACGCCTGACCGCCGCCGCCGCGAATGCCCGACCGCCGCCCGCCGGTGAGGGGCCGACGCGCGCCCGGCGGCTCGACGCGGGCATCATACTCGACAAGAGTCGCCGCCGCCACACCCAAATTACGGCGGCCCGTGCGGGCCGAAACGGGCCGCCGGATCGTGCCCGCGCGCTCGCTCGCTTCACCCGTACCAACTGGCGATTGAATAACGCTCCCCGTGCGTCACGGGCGTCACCTCGTGAGTGGTCTCCGAGCGGAACGCGACCAGCGTCCCCGCCTCGCCCGACAGGCGCAACTCCCTGCGCCCCCCGCCGCCGCGCCAGTCGGAGAAGACGAGCGAGCCGCCGCCGTAGGCGTCGCCGTCCGGGGCCTCGGATTGACGGTTCAGGAAGATCACGACCGAAACCTTGCGCCACTGCTCGCGCTCCGACCGGAGCATCCCCGTGTTGCCGTCCTGATGGGCGACGAAGAAGTCGCCCACGCGGTAGCGCAGGAACTGCGGCTCCTCATAACCGCCGAGGCTCACGCCGAAGTGCTCGCCGACTTCGTTCCTGCTCTCCGACAGCCGCCGCCCGACTCGCTCGACCGTCTCCGGCGCGGGCGCGACGAGCGCCACCCTCCGCATCCTCTCGTCGACCGCGCCCGACTCGCCCCGCCCGTAGACGACAGCCGGGCGGGCGGGCGAGCGCCGCATCTCGGAGACGAGTTCCCGGCACGCCCCCGCGTCGAAGTAACCCTCGACCACGTACAGGTCGAAGCGCCGATCCGTCTCGGGCTCCGTCGTCATAGACTTTTACGCGCCCCCGGCCTAGTTCTTAATGTCAAAGTGTCTGTCCTTCGTCGTGTTAAGTGGATCGATTAAGGCTTTGTTGCTGTACGTCGCCTTCTCGAATTCGCGTATGTTGATCGAAAGAATTGATACGCCGGGGAGCATCCCGTCCAGTCGTTCGATTATTTTCTTTGCAAGGTCGGCTTTCTGATCGGCGCTCCTGCCTTCCATGACGTTCCCGAAAATGTGGACGAAATCTTTTTTGCCCGCCCCCAGCTTAAAATATTGGTAGGGGCGGAGCCGGACTTTGATGTCGTCCGCCGCGAATAGCCCCGTCGAATCGGCTGCGTCATACACCGCCCGCATTATCTCGTCGGGTGATTTTTGCCGGATGATATTTTCAGAACACTCGATGATGAAGTGTGGCATCGCCCGCCGCCGCCCCTCTCGTCGCGCTAATTTAATCGGTGGTCGGTCTGACGGGCAAGGGTGTCGCCGCCCCGAGACCGCCCCGTCTGTAGATTGGTCTCACCAGCATCACTAACCGGCGAGCATGTGGAGATTGAATTTAAGGATCAACCTGATCGCGAGTCCGGTCGAACGGGTTGTTATATTTCTCTTGAGGCGATTGCCTGAACCACCGCGCCGAGGCCGGTGTGATAACTGCCTTCTATTACTTCACGCTCAAGCTCAATCAGGTGCCTAAACTTCAGGCCGGCAAGCTCAAGCCTTAAAGACTCTTCGGATTGCATCACGTCCGCCGAATTCCCGCCGCCGGTGCCGTGCCTCAACTGTTCCGGGGTATAAGCTTCGAGCAGAAAAACGCCGTTCCGCTTCAACGCCGCCTCCACCTTTTTATACAGTTGCTTCCGTAACGAAGAGGGCAGCGGGCAAAATATGGATACGATCCCGTCCCATTTATTCTCGCCCAGATCATAGTCTGCTAAATCGGCGTGAATAAACTCGACGGCGACCCCGTTCTCTTCGGCCAACTTCCGGGCCTTGTTCAGCCCGACCAGAGAGGCGTCCACGGCGGTCACGGCGTAACCCCGTTTCGCAAGGAAGACGGCGTTGCGCCCCTCCCCTTCGGCGAGGCTGAGAACCCTGCCTTTCGGAATGTGGTCAACGTTCTCTTCCAAAAACTCGTTCGGCTTCGTGCCGTAGGCGTACCCTTCGGCGCTGTATCTTTCATCCCACATCTGCTTGCTCCGATTTTTGCCGTCGGCACAATGTGTGCCGAAGAAATATAACTACGCGCTACTCCCCGCCGCACGGTAGCACACGCGGCACGGGAGCGTGACGCCGCGCGCCGCGCTACGATTAAGTTACCGACCGCTGCCGGGTACTCCTTCTCCCCTGTCGGGGAGGAGAAAGACTTTCTTCGCCAGCGCCGAGTTGAGCGTCTCCTCGCGGTAGTAAGTTTTGAGGACGCTGTTGTGCCAGTCGAGCAGGTCGGCGTTCGAGGCGGCGAACTCTTCCCAGCCCTGCGCGCGCCCGGCGCGCGCGGCGCGCTCGTTGATGAGGAGGATGTAGGCCCACGTGATCGTCTCGTGGTAGAGGTCGGGCTTGCCGTTGAAGGCGGCGAAGCGTTTGAGGCCGGTCGAGAATCTGGCGAGGGCTTCGGCGGGCGCGCCGCACTGCCGCAGGTAGAGCCACGCGAGGCGCACGTGCTCGCGGTGCGGGAACTCTGCGGCGGGAAGCTCGCAGCCCTCGAAGCGGCGCACGAACTCGGCCTCCTCCGGCGCGAACGGGCATTCGCCCCCCGCCCCGTTCGTAATCTCTTCACTCACGATTCGTCACCTCTCGTACTTTAAGACCGCGCGCGCCCGCGCGGTGCGCCATGACGACGAGCACGGCGGCGGCCAGTGCCGCGAGCGGCCCGACGTCGTACTGGCCGTGCAGGACGTGCAGGAGCGCGGCGGCGAAGAAGACGAAGATGAGCGCCCACCCGCCGACGGCGAGCGTCGCCGGGATGAGGAAGAGCAGCGCCGCCGCCGCCTCGCCCCAGCCGAGGGAGAGGCGGAGCGCGGACGGCAGCCCCGCACGCGTAGGCGGCCTCCCCCGCGCGGCTCGCCGCGAGGGCGAGTGATTCGACGAGCACGACCGCGCCGACGGTTAAGTGCAAAGCCCTGATCGTCAGCCCCTCTCTGCCTTCGAGCATCTTCCAAAACCCCCGTTCGTGGCTTTCGTCTCCCGACGGTTCGCGCCAAAAGAAAAACCGCCCGCGCGGTTTCGCGCGGGCGGCCACTGTTAACGTCGGCGCGGACTATAGCACCGCGGCGGCGCGCGGATCAAGAAAAACTTTCGCGCGCCCGGCCTCGCGCGCCGGGGCGGGGATGAATAATCGCGTCGCATTTGCGCGCGCGAAACTTATAACTGAGGCGACGCGCGCATCGTACGAGAGCGGACGGAGAGACGTTTTTCGGCAGTAAAAATGCGGCCCCCGCGCGGGCCGCCGCGGGATGACGCCGCGCGCGCGGCGCGCCGTGCGGCGAGGCGCGCGCAGTTTTATCGTCGGCGCGATAGTTAATCGCTTGCCCTCGGGCGAAAAATTAAGTAAAAACTAGACCACCAAAAAGTAGTTCCGTGTTCGCAGCTTATCGAAGCGCGCCGTCACCCCGACGGGCGTCGGCGCGTTCGAGTAGAGCGCATACGTCCGCCGTCGTCCGCGCCCGACTGCGCCCGGCGGGTCGTGACGCTATCGTGACAGGGACTCAGCGAGTCCGCCATAGCGTTCGGCTACAAACGTGCGCGCGCCGTCGAGTTTAAGGGCACCATGCCGCAAATCTTTCACCGCAGCACGAACACGCTCGCGAGGCTCTCGATCTTCGGGGGGCTCTTCATCCTCGGCTTCGCGGCGTGGGCGCTGGCCGAGATCAACCGCTCGTCGTGGAACACGGGCGCTTACGTCGAGCGCGAGCAGCCCGTGCAGTTCTCGCACAAGCACCACGTCGGCGACGACGGCATCGACTGCCGCTACTGCCACACCTCGGTCGAGACTTCGAGCAGCGCGGGCTTGCCGCCGACGAAGACCTGCATGAACTGCCACTCGCAGATTTACAGCGACAGCCCGTACCTCGAACCCGTGCGCCGGAGCTGGAAGGAGAACCGGCCCATCGAGTGGACGCGCGTGCACGACCTGCCCGACTTCGTCTACTTCAACCACTCGATCCACGTGAACAAGGGCGTCGGCTGCTCGACCTGCCACGGCAAAGTCGACGAGATGCCGCTCGTCTATCAGGCGGCGTCGCTCCAGATGGAATGGTGCTTGGAGTGCCACCGCGAGCCGGAGCGATTCCTGCGCGACCGCAAGGAGGTCTTCAACATGAAGTGGCGCGCCGAGAACAAGTCGAAGGAAGAGATCGCGTTCGGGCTCGAAAAGAAGAAAGAGTACAACGTCAGGCACAAGGCGATCCTGCAAAGCTGTTCGACGTGCCACCGGTAGCCGCGGCGCGCGCGGGTTCCTAAACGAGTCAGATGCACATTAAGGACACTCTCCCCGAGCTCTACCAGATCAGGAAACCTCTGCGGACGGAGGAGGTGCGCCGCCGCCTCGCGTCGAAGCGGGGCAAGGAGTACTGGCGCAGCCTCGAAGAGCTGGCCGAGACCCCGGAGTTCGACGAGCTGCTGCACAGGGAGTTCCCGCGCCAAGCCTCCGAGTGGGACCCTTCGGACGAGGTGGGCCGCCGCACGTTCTTAAAGTTGATGGGCGCGTCGCTCGCCCTCGCCGGGCTCTCGACCGCGTGCTCCTACCAGCCGCCGGAGACCGCCGTGCCCTTCGTGCGCCAGCCCGAAGACCTTGTGCCCGGCAAGCCCCTCTTCTTCGCCACCGCGATGCCCTTCGCGACGGGCGCGCTCGGACTCTTGGCGCGCAGCAACGAGGGCCGCCCGACGCACGTCGAGGGCAACCCCGATCACCCGACGACGGGGACGCCCGAACGGCCCGCGGAACAGCGCGTCGCCTCGGTCGATCTCTACGCGCAGGCGTCCGTCCTCGGCCTCTACGACCCCGACCGCTCCGACACGGTGCGCTACCGCGGCGAGGTGCGCCCGCAGACGGCCTTCCTCGCCGACGTGCGCGCGCGCCTCGCCGAGTTGCAGTCGAGGCAGGGCGCGGGGCTGAGGTTTTTGACCGAGACCGTCACGTCGCCGACCGCCGCCGCGCAGTTGAGAGACATCCTGCGCGCCTTCCCCGCCGCGAAGTGGCACTCCTACGAGCCCGCGGGCGGGAACAACGCGACCGTCGGGGCCGCGCTCGCCTTCGGCGAGGCGGTGCAAACGATCTACCACTTCGACCGCGCGGATCGCGTCCTGTCGCTCGACTCGGATTTCCTCAACGCCGTCGGAGCGAACAACCGCTACGCGCGCGACTTCATCTCGCGCCGCCGCGTCGCCGAAGGGCAGGCGGAGACGAACGGGCTGGCGGGGATGAACCGGCTCTACGCCGTCGAGTGCGCGCCGACGAACACGGGCGCGAAGGCGGATCACCGCCTCGCCGTCAGGCCGAGCGAGATGCTTCCGTTCGCGCTCGCCCTAGCCGCCGCGCTCGGCGTCGCGGGCGTGAGCGCGCCGGCGAGCGGCGTGCCGCACGCCGACAAGATCGCGGCGATTGTGAAAGACCTGCAAGCGGCGCGCGGCAAGTCCGTCGTCGTCGCGGGCGAGTACCAGTCGCCGCAGGTTCACGCGCTCGCGCACGCGATGAACGCCGCGCTCGGCAACGTCGGCCAGACGGTCTCCTACGTCGAGCCGATAGACGCGAACCCGGTCGATCAGGTGCAGTCGCTCGCCGAGCTGGTGCGCGACATCGACGCGGGCCAAGTCGAGATGCTGGTCGTCGTCGGCGGCAACCCCGTCTACAACGCGCCGTTCGATCTCGCGCTCACGAAGGAGCGGCTCGACCGTGTCAAAGCGCCGGACGGGCGCGACGGGCTGCGCATCCACCTGAGCCTCTACTACGACGAGACCTCGGAGCTGTGCCACTGGCACGTGCCCGAAACCCACTACCTCGAATCGTGGTCGGACGCGCGCGCGCACGACGGCACGGTCTCGATCATCCAGCCCTTGATCGCGCCGCTCTACAAGGGGCGCACCGTCCACGAATTTTTGGCGACCTTCACCGACGCGCCCGAAAAGTCGAGCTACGACATCGTGCGCTCGTACTGGCAGACGCAGATGGCGGGCGACTTCGAGTCGCAGTGGCGCAAGGCTGTCCACGACGGCGTCGTCCCGGCGACGGCGGCGAAAGGGAAGTCGGTCACGGTGCGCGGCGACTTCATGTCGGGGGCCGGGGGCAGTTCCGGCCCCCAACCCCCGGCCCCCGGCTCGTCTCTGGAGATCGTCTTCCGCCCCGACCCGACGATCTACGACGGTCGCTTCGCCAACAACGGGTGGCTGCAAGAGCTGCCGAAGAACCTGACGAAGCTGACGTGGGACAACGCGGCGCACGTCAGCCCGCGCACGGCGCGCGAGCGTTTCGGGCTGGACGAGAACCGGCTCACGTTCAAGGGCGGCGAGTCGGAGATGCCCCTCGTCGAGCTGAAGTTTCAGGGCCGCTCGGTCAAGGCTCCGGTCTTCGTGCAGCCGGGCGTGCCCGACGGCGTGGTGCTCGTCCACCTCGGCTACGGGCGCACGCGCGCCGGCCAGGTCGGCTCGACCACGCTCGACAAGACCGTCGGCTTCAACGCCTACCCGCTGCGCCAGTCGAACATGATGTGGTGGGGCGCTGGCTTAGAGGTCGCGCCGACGGGCGAGGAGTACCTGCTCGCGCAGACGCAGATTCACTTCCGGATGGAGGGGCGCGAGATCGTCAAGAGCGGGACGGTAGACGAGTACCTGCGCGGCGAGGGCGAGCCGAACAACGAGCGTTCGGGCGAGGGCGAGGGCGGCGCGCCGGTCGCCTCGGGGCAGGGGCACCGCGAAGTCGTCGGCACGGAGACGCACAAGGAGCCCGGCCCCGGCGATTCGCTCTACACCGGCTACGACTACAACGGCTACAAGTGGGGCATGGCGATAGACACGACGGCGTGCGTCGGCTGCTCGACCTGCGTCGTCGCGTGCCAGTCGGAGAATAACATCCCGGTCGTCGGCAAGGAGCAGGTCGCGCGCTCGCGCGAGATGCACTGGCTGAGGGTCGACGCCTACTTCAAGGGGCTGGCCGAGAACCCCGACGGCGTCTACTTCATGCCCGTGCCGTGCATGCACTGCGAGAACGCGCCGTGCGAGCCCGTCTGCCCCGTCAACGCGACCGTCCACGACGCCGAGGGCACGAACAACATGGTCTACAACCGCTGCGTCGGCACGCGGTACTGTTCCAACAACTGCCCCTACAAGGTGCGCCGCTTCAACTTCCTCCTCTATCAGGATTTCAACACGCCCTCGCTGAAGCTGATGCGCAACCCCGAGGTCTCGGTGCGCTCGCGCGGCGTGATGGAGAAGTGTTCGTACTGCATCCAGCGCATCCAGTACGCGAAGATCGAGACGGAGAAGGAGGGGCGGCAGGTGCGCGACGGCGAGATTCAGACGGCGTGTCAGGCGGCGTGCCCGACCGAGGCCATCGTCTTCGGCAACTTGAACGACCCGAACAGCCGCGTCACCAAGTTGCAGCACGAGCGGCGCAGCTACGGGCTGCTGGCGGAGCTGAACACGCGCCCGCGGACGAAATACCTGTCCGCGCTGCGCAACCCGAACCCGGAGATTCACGGCGCGTAAGAGTTGGGGATAGCGAGTTTCGAGGGGACGCGAAGGAACTTTATGTCGAGCCGCAAGATCGACGAGCCACACGACTGGACGGGTGACATCCACGTCACGCCGAACCCCGTCATCCAGCCCGGCCACACCTTCGGCTCGGTGACGGACAAGATCAGCGCGCTCGTCCTCAAGCGCCGCACGCCCTTGGGGTGGTGGATCGGCTTCGGCATCTCCTTCATGATGACGAACGTGCTGATGATGACGATCACCTACCTCGTCGTCAAAGGCATCGGCATCTGGGGCAACAACCAGCCGGTGGGCTGGGCGTTCGACATCATCAACTTCGTCTGGTGGATCGGCATCGGCCACGCGGGCACTTTGATCTCGGCGATCCTGCTGCTGCTGCGGCAGGAGTGGCGCACCTCGATCAACCGCTTCGCCGAGGCGATGACCCTCTTCGCGGTCGCGGCGGCGGGGCTGTTCCCGCTGCTGCACACCGGGAGGCCGTGGCTCGCCTACTGGCTCTTCCCGTACCCGAACACGATGAACATCTACCAGAACTACCGCAGCCCTCTGATGTGGGACGTGTTCGCCGTCTCCACCTACGGCACGGTCTCGGCGCTGTTCTGGTACATCGGCCTGATCCCCGACTTCGCCACGCTCCGCGACCGCGCCAAGAACCGCGCCTTCCAAGTCGTCTACGGGATGCTCGCCTTGGGCTGGCGCGGCAGCGCGCGCCACTGGCACCGCTACGAGACGGCGTACCTTCTGCTCGCCGGGCTCGCCACCCCGCTCGTGCTCTCGGTGCACACCATCGTCAGCTTCGACTTCTCTATCGGCATCGTCCCCGGCTGGCACGCCACGATCTTCCCGCCCTACTTCGTCGCGGGCGCGATCTACGCGGGCTTCGCGATGGTGCTGACGCTCACGATCCCCCTGCGTAAGCTCTACGGGCTCGAAGACTTCATCACGATGCGCCACCTGCGCAACTGCGCCAAGATCATGCTGGCGACGGGCTTGATCGTCGCCTACGGCTACATGATGGAGGCGTTCATGGCGTGGTACTCGGCGAGCGAGTACGAGGGCTTCATGATGAAGAACCGCATCTGGGCGGGGCCCTACCGCTCGATCTACTGGCTGCTCATCCTGTGCAACGTGCTCGCCGTGCAGGTGCTCTGGTCGAAGCGCGCGCGCCACAGCACCGTCGTCCTCTTCGTCGTCGCGATGTTCGTCAACGTCGGGATGTGGCTCGAACGCTTCGTCATCATCGTGACGAGCTTGCACCGCGACTTCGTGCCCTCGTCGTGGGGGATGTACCGCCCGACGATCTTCGACTTCACGATGCTCTTCGGCACCATCGGGATGTTCCTGATGTTGATGTTCCTCTTCATACGCTTCCTCCCGATCATCTCGATCTTCGAGATGCGCACCATCCTCCCGCAGGCGGCGGTGGACGAGGAGGCACTGGAATCGTGACGGGTGACGGGTGACGGGTGACAAGTAAAAACAGGTCTTTCTTGTCACCCGTCACGGTTTACGGTTGACGGCTTTTATGGCTAGGAAGCGCACAAGACCGACCGTCTACGGCGTGATGGCCGAGTTCGACAACCCGACCGACGCGGTCGCGGCGACGCTGCGCGCGCGCGAGGCCGGGTTCACGCGCATGGACGCCTACTCGCCGTACCCCGTGGAGGCCCTGTCGGAGGCGGTCGGGACGGGGCGCAACTGGCTGCCGCTGATCGTTTTAATCGGCGGCGTCCTCGGCGGCGTGGGCGGCTACCTGTTGCAGTATTACCTGTCGGTCATCAACTACCCTTTGAACGTCGGCGGCAAACCTTTGCACAGTTGGCCCGCGTTCATCCCGATCACGTTCGAGACGACCGTGCTCGGCGCGGCGCTCTTCGCCATCTTCGGGATGCTCGCGCTCAACGGGCTGCCCGAGCCCTACCACCCGGTCTTCAACGCGCCGAGCTTCGCGCTCGCCACGCGCGACCGCTTCTTCCTGATGATCGAGTGGCGCGACCCGAAGTTCGACCGCGAGGCGACGACCGATTTCCTACAGGCTTCGGAGGGCGTGAAGGGCGTGACCGACGTGGAGTTTTAGGGGCGGAGGCCAGAGGCCAGAGGCCAGAGGTCAGGTGAAAGAATTGAGGGCGACGATTTCAGATTCAAGATCGCGCGGGGCGGTGGATGATCGCCGCGCGGCGGCGGGCTCGCCTCCCCGCGCCGCCGCGCCTGCGCGTCCCCGCGTCTTCCTCCTCGCCCTGCTCTCAATCGTCTGCCTCGCGGCGGCGGGTTGCAGGCAGGACATGCAGGATCAGCCGCGCTACGAGGTCTACGAGTCGAGCAAGTTCTTCGCCGACGGGCAGGCGTCGAGGCCCTACGTCGAGGGCACGATCGCGCGCGGCCATTTGAAGGACGATAAGTTTTTCTATCAGGGCAAGAGCGGCGCGCAGCAGGGCGCGGCCAGCCCCGGCGGCCAGTCGTTGAACGCGGGCGGCGCGCAGCAGGGCGTGTTGCAGGCGACGACGCCGAACGTGCAGGGCGGCGCGGCGGGGCAGCCGGGCGGCGACGTGAACGTGCGCGGCAACGTGGGCGGGAAGGTCGGGCAGCCGGGCGGCGAGATTCAGTCGCAGGCGGGCAAGGACGCGGTGGGCGAGTTCCCGTTCCCCGTCACGAAGGAAGTCCTCGACCGCGGGCAGGAGCGTTACCAGATTTACTGCTCGATGTGCCACGGGCTGACCGGCTACGGCGACGGCATGATCGTGCGGCGCGGCTTCCGCCGCCCGCCCTCGTACCACGACGACCGGCTGCGGAATGAGCCCGTCGGACACTTCTTCGACGTGATCACGAACGGCTGGGGCGCGATGCCGGACTACTCGGCGCAGATTCCGCCCGAAGACCGCTGGGCGATCATCGCCTACCTGCGCGCGCTGCAACTGAGCCAGCAAGTCCCCGCCTCGCAGGTCTCGCCCGAACTGAGGACGCGCGCGGCGGCGGCGGGCGCGCCGGGGCAGCAGGGAAGCGGGGGTGAGCACAAGTAATGTCGGCGTCGGTCGAGGAGAGACTCTACACCGTCCCGCGCGCGCTCGCGCGCGTCGGCGCGACGGCGCTCGTCGTCGGCGTCGTGGCGCTCGCCGCCGCGGTCGCGCTCGCCTTCCTCAGCCCGCACGGGTTCGCGCTCGCCTTCTGGCGGCCCTACCTCGTGGCGTTCACCTTCTGGACGGGCGTGGCGGTCGGCTCGCTCGCCCTGATGATGCTGCACCACCTGTCGGGCGGCGGCTGGGGCGTCGTCCTGCGCCGCATCTTCGAGGCGGCGACGCGGACGCTGCCCGTGCTGGCGCTCATGTTCCTGCCCGTCGCCGCCGCGGTCGCGACGCGCTCTCTCTACCCGTGGACGTTCCCCGCGCTCCAGCACGAGCACGCCATCGAGCACAAGAAGCTGTTCCTGAACATCCCCTTCTTCCTCGGGCGCACGGTCTTCTACTTCGCCGTCTGGTTCGCGCTCGCGTACTTTTTGAACAAGTGGTCGCTCGCGCAGGACGCCGAGCCCGACCCGCGCGTGAGGCGTCGCCTGCGCGAGCGGATGCAGAACGTGAGCGGCCCCGGCATCCTGCTCTTCGGCCTCACCGTGACGTTCGCGGCAATCGACTGGCTGATGTCGCTCGAACCCGAATGGTTCTCGACGATGTTCGGGCTGCTCATCATGGCGGGCTTCGGGCTGACGGCCTTCGCCTTCGCGATCCTCGTCGCCGTGCGCCTGGCGCGCGAGGAAGGGCTCGCCGAAGTTTACCAGCCGCGCCACTTCCACGATCACGGGAAACTTTTGCTCGCCTTCGTGATGGTCTGGGCCTACTTCATGTTCTCGCAGTACCTGATCATCTGGGCGGGCAACCTGCCGGAAGAGATTCCGTGGTACTTGCGACGCTTGCGGGGCGGCTGGCAGTACGTCGCGCTCGCGCTCGTCGTCCTGCACTTCGCGCTGCCGTTCGTGCTGCTCCTGTCGCGCGACTTGAAGCGCACGGCGCGGCTCCTCGGCGGGGTCGCGCTGCTCGTCATCGTGATGCGCGTCGTCGATCTCTTCTGGACGGTCGCGCCGAGCGTCCACTCCGCGGAGGTGGGCGGCGCGTCGCGGGGCGCGGGCGCGCTCGGCTACGCGCTCTGCTTCGTGACGCCGGTGGGCCTCGGCGGCATCTGGCTCTGGTCCTTCATCCGCGAGCTGAACCGCCGACCGCTTTTGCCGCTCGGCGACGACGGGCTCGACGCCGCGCTCGAACAGCCGCACGGGCATCATCATTGAGGTCGGGGTTTGAGAGTTTCTTCAGCGGCGGCACGCAAGTGGAGCATTAAGGTATGAGCTGGTCGGGGGAACACGGCGGCGGCCAGGGCCGCAAGTACGTCCACATCACCGAGACGCCCGACGTGCGCCACATCACGAACGTGGACGTGATGCACGAGGAGTCGGACGTGAACCTGCGCGGGGTCGGGACGTTCGTCGGCCTGCTCGCCGCCGGGCTCGCGCTGATCGCCCTGCTGATGGTCGGACTCTACAAGGCCTTCGAGTGGAACGCCGCGCGGCAGGACGCGCGCATCGCCGTCTCGCCGATGGCGCGCACCGAGGCGGAGCGGCTGCCGCCCGCGCCGCGCCTGCAAGCCGCGCCGGGCTTCGAGTCGCTCGACCCGCACGATCCGAACGATCAGAGCCAGAAGTTCGAGCTGAAGCACCCGCAGGCGGAGTGGGAGGCGTTGCGGCGGAAGTGGGACTACGATCTCAACAACCCCGGCGTCCTCGACGCGAACACGCAGACCATGCACATCCCCATCGAGGACGCCAAGCGGATGCTCCTCGAAAAGGGGCTGCCCGTGCGGCAGCAGCAGTCGGGCGAGGCGGGCGCGAAGGGCGCGGACGTGCCTTCGTATTCGAGCGCGGGGCGGCAGACGGAGAAGAGGGATCAGTGAGGGTAGTAGTCAGCAGTCAGCAGTCAGCAGTCAGCCGGAGCGTGAGCGGGCGCGGCGGCCTGCCCCGACTTCACCGGGTCGCTCCCGCGGCGTGGCCGTTGCTGCTCATCCCTTGTTGCCTGCTGTTTGCGGCGGGCGCGCGGGCGCAGTACGCGCAGCCGCCGCAGGGCGGGATGGCGAGCCAGCAGCCGCCCGACGCCCTGAAGAACATCGGCATCGATCAGCGCCTGAATAATCGACTGCCGCTCGGCGCGACGTTCCGCGACGAGGCGGGCAAGGCGGTGAGGCTCGGCGACTACTTCGGCAGGGGCCGCCCCGTCGTCGTCTCGCTCGTCTATTACAAGTGCCCGATGCTGTGCAATCAGGTCTTGAACGGGCTGGTCTCCGGCGTGCGCGGGCAGGCCCTCTCGGTCGGCAAAGACTTCGACATCGTGACCGTCAGCTTCGACCCGCGCGAGACGCCGCAGGACGCCGCCGGGAAGAAGCAGGTCGCGCTCGGCGACCTGCGGCGACCGGACGACCCCGTCGCCGCCGCGGGCTGGCACTTCCTGACGGGCGAGAAGTCGCAGATCGACGCCGTGGCCGAGGCGGTCGGCTTCCGCTACGCCTTCGACGAGCGCACCAACCAGTTCGCGCACGGCTCCGGCGTGATGGTCGCGACGCCCGACGGGAGGCTCTCGCGCTACTTCTACGGCATCGAGTACGCGCCGCGCGACCTCAAGCTCGCGCTCGTCGAGTCGTCCGAGGGGCGGATCGGATCGGCGGTCGATCAGATCACCCTCTACTGCTACCACTACGATCCGACGACGGGCAAATACGGCTTCGCGATCATGAGCGCGATGCGCGTCGCCGCCGTCGTGACGGTCTTCGGGCTCGTGGCGCTGATTATGATCCTGCGCCGCGCGCAGCCGGGCGAGCACGCGCACGCGGGGGGGGCGGTTTAAAACAGAGATGCAGTCGCCTTCGGTTCCATTCATGGCTGAGCGCGCCTCTTCGGTGGCGGGGCAGTACGACGCGCTCTACGGCTACATCGCCGCGATCGCGATCTTCTTCTCGGCGCTCGTCGCGATCCTGATCTTCTACTTCGCGGTCAAGTTCCGCCGCCGCCACCCGCTCGAAATCCCGCGCCCGAACGCGGGCTCGCTCGCGCTGGAGACGATGTGGACGGTCGTCCCCTTTTTGATCGCGATGACGATCTTCGCGTGGGGGTCGAGCCTCTACTTCACGCTCTACCGGCAGCCGAAGGAGGCCATCGAGATTTTCGTCGTCGGCAAGCAGTGGATGTGGAAGTTCCAGCACACCGAGGGGCAGAGGGAGATCAACGAGCTGCACGTCCCCGTCGGCAGCCGCGTCAAGCTGACGATGACGACCGAGGACGTGATCCACTCCTTCGCCGTCCCCGCCTTCCGCGTCCGCTCCGACGTGGTTCCGGGCCGGTACACCTACGCGTGGTTCGAGGCGACGAAGACGGGGCGCTACCACCTGTTCTGCTCCGAGTACTGCGGCACGAACCACTCGGGGATGAACGGCTTCGTCGAGGTGATGGACCCGACCGCCTACCAGACGTGGCTCGCGGGCGGCGGATCGGATTCGCCCGCCGCCACGGGCGAGAAGCTGTTCCAGTCGACGGGCTGCGCCACCTGCCACCGGCTCGACACGCAGGGTAGAGGCCCGAACCTGACCGGCGTCTACGGCAAGCCGCAGCAGTTGGCCGACGGCACGACCGTCACGGCGGACGACGCCTACGTGCGCGAGTCGATCCTGAACCCGCGCGCCAAGACGGTCGCGGGCTTCCAGCAGATCATGCCGACCTATCAGGGGCAGTTGAGCGAGGAGCAGGTACTGCAACTCATCGCCTACATCCGCTCGCTCGGCGCGCCGGAGACGGGCGGCACCGCGGGGGCGCGCTCGCAGACTTCGGGCACGCAGACGACGAGCGGCGCGGTCGCGCCCGACTCGCAGCGCTCGAACCCGCTCGCGCCCACGCAGCCCGCGGGCGGCACGGGCTCGGCGGGCGGCGCGCCGCGCACGCAGGTCAACGCGGGCGGCGGCAACCGCAACGGCGGGGGCGGCGCGGCGCGCCGAGGGGGCGGCAACAGCAACCAGTGAGGGGCCAGAGGGGAGTGAGAGTCACAGCTTTATGAGTTCAATGGACGCACCGTTTCCGCCCGCAGCCGCGCCGACGCCCGCGACGCCAGAGTCGCGCGTCCGCTTCGCGCACGCGAACTACATCAACGCCGACTACGGCATCAAGTCGTGGCTGCTGACGAGGGATCACAAGCGCATCGCGCTGCTCTACCTCGGCTCGATCTCGATCTTCTTCGCCCTGGGCGGCATCTACGCCATGCTGATCCGCCTTGAGCTGCTGACGCCCGCGAGCGACCTCGTCCAGCCGCAGACCTACAACAAGCTGTTCACGCAGCACGGCATCATCATGGTCTTCTTCTTCCTCATCCCGTCGATCCCGGCGGTCTTGGGGAACTTCCTCGTGCCGCTCATGATCGGCGCGAAGGACTTGGCCTTCCCGCGCCTCAACCTGCTCAGTTGGTACCTCTACATGCTCGCCGCCGTGATCGTCGTCTGGGCGCTTCTGAACGGCGGCGTGGACACGGGCTGGACTTTCTACACGCCCTACTCGACCACCTTCTCGAACTCCTACGTCGTCGCGGTGGGCTTAGGCATCTTCGTCAACGGCTTCTCGTCGATCCTGACGGGCTTGAACTTCATCGTCACGATCCACACGATGCGCGCGCCCGGCATGACCTGGTTCCGCCTGCCGCTCTTCATCTGGTCGATGTACGCGACGAGCATCATCTTCATCCTCGGCACGCCCGTCATCGCGATTACGATCCTTTTGGTCGCCGTGGAGCGGCTCGCGCACATCGGCATCTTCGACCCTAGCTTGGGCGGCGACCCCGTCCTCTTCCAGCACTTCTTCTGGTTCTACTCGCACCCCGCCGTGTACATCATGGTGCTGCCGTCGATGGGCGTCATCAGCGAACTCGTCTCGACCCACTCGCGCAAGAACATCTTCGGCTACACGTTCGTCGCGTTCTCGTCGCTCGCGATTGCGGTCTTCGGCTTCCTCGTCTGGGGCCACCACCTCTTCACGTCGAGCCAGTCGGTCTACGCCGGGATGATCTTCTCGGTCTTGAGCTTCACGGTGGCGATCCCCTCGGCGGTCAAGGTCTTCAACTGGACGGCGACGCTCTACCGCGGCTCGATCTCCTACGACACGCCGATGCTCTACGCCCTCGGCTTCATCGGCCTGTTCACCGTCGGCGGCCTGACCGGGCTCTTCCTCGCCTCCCTGGGGACGGACGTGCACCTGACCGACACCTACTTCATCGTTGCGCACTTCCACTACATCATGGTCGGCGGCGCGCTGATGGGCTACCTCGGCGGCCTGCACAACTGGTGGCCCAAGATCACGGGGCGCATGTACCCGGAAGGGTGGGGCAGGTTCAGCGCGCTCGTCATCTTCGTCGGCTTCAACCTGACGTTCTTCCCGCAGTTCCTCCTCGGCACGCTCGGCATGCCGCGCCGCTACGCCGCCTACCCGGCGGACGAGCCCGTCTGGCAGGTCTTGAACGTGATGTCCACGGCGGGCGCGTCCATCCTCGCCGTCGGGCTCATCATCCCCGGCATCTACTTCATCTGGTCGATGCGCTACGGCAAGTTCGCGCCCGCCAACCCGTGGCCCGCCACGGGGCTCGAATGGCGCACGCTCTCGCCCCCGCCGACCGAGAACTTCGCCACCACGCCGGTCGTCACGTGGGAGGCTTACGAGTACCGCCCCGTCGAGGAGATGGGGGTCATCGGCCTGTCCGACGGCGACACGTCGCCGCCCGTGCAGCCCGCGCACGGCACGACTTAAATCGACCCCGCGGGGCCGGGGGACGCCGGAGAAGAGGACGCGGAGGGGAGTAAGAGAGTTGTCATACGCAGCCGACCAGATTCACCTGACGGACGCCGAGCAGCACGCGGCGACCGCGCTCGCGCACCACTTCGACAACCTCGAACAGCAGCGCGAGGCGGGCTCGCTCGGCATGTGGGTCTTCCTCATCACCGAGATCATGTTCTTCGGCGGGCTCTTCACCGGCTACGTCATCTACCGCACGCAGAATCAGGCGTCGTTCGCCTACGCCAGCTCGACCCTCAACTGGAAGCTCGGGGCCTTCAACACCGTCGTCCTCATCACCAGCTCTCTGACGATGGTGCTCGCCGTCTACTTCGCGCAGGTCGGCTCGCGCCGCAACCAGATCGCCTACCTCGCGATCACCGCCGTGCTCGGCCTGACGTTTTTGGGCGTCAAGTCGGTCGAGTACGCCGAGAAGATTCGCGACCATCACGTCCCCATCCGGGGCTTCTGGCACTGGGATCAGGCGCAGCACGCGCTGCCCGCGAACGTCACCGAGCGATCCGTGCAGATGTTCTACTGGATTTACTTCGCGATGACGGGCCTGCACGCGCTGCACATGATCATCGGCATCGGCATCATGCTGTTTCTGATCTACTACGCCTACCGCGGGCGCTACACGCCCGAGTACCACTCGCCGGTCGAGATCAGCGGGCTCTACTGGCACTTCGTCGACATCGTCTGGATTTTCCTCTTCCCCCTGCTCTACCTGCTCGGCGCGCACCTCGCGCACGGCGGGTGACGCGGAAGGGTTTAAGGTCTCATGTCGGAACACATCGTCTCAAGAAAAGTTTATTTCCTGATCTTCGGCGCGCTGATGGCGCTGACGGCGCTCACCGTGCTCGCCGCGCAGGTCTCGTTCGGGAACGAGGCGATCGGGACCGTCATCGCGCTGACCATCGCGGTCGCGAAGGCGACGCTCGTCGTGCTCTACTTCATGCACGTGCGCCACAGCCCGCGGCTCACGTGGATCGTCATCGCCAGCGGCTTCCTCTGGCTCGCCATCATGATCGGGCTCACCATGAGCGACTACCTCACGCGCGGCTGGTCTGCGCTCCCCGGCGGTCGTTGAAGGCGGCGGGCAAGCCTCGATCCCAAGCCGCGCGATGAGGAAAGAGCATAGATCACGTCAAGCCCCGTAATAGTTCACGTCGAGCCGCGGGGCGGCGAAAGGTAGTAGCCCGCGGCGTAAGTGGGTGGCAGACGGGCAAAGAATTTGAGAGCCCCCGAAGGGGGCGAAAGAAACGGCCTCGCTCGTCGTGACGGTCTTTCGCCCCCTTCGGGGGCTCTCTTGATTTTATGCGTGCTTGATCCCACGGCTGACGCCGCGGGCTACTGCCTTTCGCCCCTTTCAGGGGCTCTAGCCGGTTTTGACCTCCGATGAATCACGCGCCGCACGTCGCATCACGTCGTCTCTGACGTGGCTCATTCCGCGGCGGACGTCTCACTCGTCCCGGAGCGCCGTGAGCGGATCGATGCGCGTGGCGCGGCGCGCGGGCAGGAGGCACGCGGCGAGCGCGACGCCGGAGAGCAGCAGCGCGACGGCGGCGAACGTCAACGGATCGGTCGCGCTCACGCCGAAGAGCAGCGACGACGCGACGCGCGTCACGGCGAGCGCCGCCGCGAGTCCCGCCGCGACGCCCAAGAGCACGAGCCTCATCCCCTGCCCGACGATCATCGCGACCACGTCGCGCGCGCGCGCGCCCAACGCCATCCTCACGCCGATCTCGTGCGTGCGCTGCGACACCGAGTAGGCCATCACGCCGTAGATGCCGACCGCCGCGAGCGCGAGCGCGAGGCCCGCGAACAGGCCGGTGAGCAGCAGGTTGAAGCGCGCGCCCGCCGTCGAGCGTTCGGCGATGGCGCGCATCGTCTGCACGCGCGAGACCGGCACGTTCGGATCAAGCCGCCTCACCTCCTCGCGCGCCGGCGCGGCGAGCGACGCCGGATCGGTCGAGGCGCGCAGCACGAGCGTCAGGAACGGGAGCGGCAACTCGTCCGAGGGGTTCGTGTAGGGGTAGAACATCTGCTCGATGGGCTGCCCGTCGAAGCCGCCGTCGAGCGTGTCGGCGGCGACGCCGACCACCGTCATCCACGGCTTCTGCGCGCCGAGCTTGAGCCTCTTGCCGAGCGGGTCTTCGCCCGCGAAGAACCTCCGCGCGAAGGTCTCGTTCACGATGATCGCGCCGCCCGCCTCCCACGCCTCGCGCTCGTCGAAGGAGCGCCCGCGCGCGAGCCGCATCCCCATCGCGCGGAAGTAGTCGGGCGTGACGATGTTCTGCCTGACGAAGGGGATCGCCCCGCGCGCGGGCTCGGCGCGGCCCTCGACGACGACCGGATCGGTGAGGATGGGGCCGCGCAGGGGGAGCGACTGCGCCGCCGCCGCGACCTCTACGCCCGGCAGCGCGCCGACGCGCGCTATCGCCTCGCGGAAGAAGCCCGCGCGCCGGTCGTGCGTGTCGTAGCCGCCCGCGGGCAGCGTCACCTCAAGCGTCAGGACGCGCTCCGTGTCGAAGCCCGCGGGCGCGCCGAGCAGCCGCCGGTAGCCGCGCAGCATGAGCCCCGCCGCGACGAGGAGCGTCAGCGCGAGCGCGACCTCCGCGACGACGAGCGCGTCGCGCAGGCGACCGTGACGCGCGCCGCGCCCCGCGCCGCGCCCGCCGTCCTTCATCGCCGTCGTGAGATCGACCTTCGACGCGGCGAGCGCCGGGGCGAGCCCAGAGAGCAGGCACGCGAGCGCGGCGAGGCCGAGCGCGAAGGCGAAGATCGAAGGGTCGAGCCGTACGGCGTCGAGGCGCGGGACGGAGGCGGGCGCGAAGGCCGTCAGCAGTTTGATCCCGAAGTGCGCCAGCGCGAGCCCCGCCGCCGCGCCGGCGAGCGCGAGCAGCAGGCTTTCGGCCAGCAGGTGGCGGACGATGCGCGCGCGAGACGCGCCGAGCGCGGCCCGCACGGCGATCTCGCGCTCGCGCCGCGCCGCGCGCGCCAGCGTCAGGTTCGCGACGTTGGCGCACGCGATCAAAAGCACGAGCGAGACGACGCCGAGCAGGACGAAGAGCGCCGTGCGCGTCTCACGCGGGACGACGAAGTCCTGCAACCGCCGCGCGTCGACGCCGTAGGGCTTGCCGTGCGTGTCGGGGTAAGTCTGCCGCAGCGCGGACATCACGCGCGAGAGTTCGGCGCGCGCCTGATCGAGCGTGACGCCGGGTTTGAGGCGCGCGCTCACCGTCAGGTAGCGGAACGGGTTGGCGCGCGCCCTCTCCTCGTTGCGCACGACGAACGGGACCCAGACGCTCGCCCACCCCGTCGGCTTCCGCTCGGCGAACGACGGCATCACGCCGACGATCTCGTAATCGTTGTCGTCGATCCGCAGCGTCTGGCCGACCGCGTTCGCCGCGCCGCCGAAGCGGCGACGCCACAGCCCCTCGTCGATGACGGCGACGCGCGCCGCGCCCGGTCGGTCGTCGCCGGGCAGGAAGGCCCGCCCCGCGAGCGGGCGCGCGCCCATCACGTCGAAGTAGGAGGCCGTGACGCGCGCCCCCGCGACGCGCTCCGGCTCGCCCGCGCCCGCGACGGTGAAGTCCCACATACTCGCGGCGGCCATCGACTCGAAGACCGCGCCGAGCTGCGCGCGCCACTCGGCGTAGGTGCGGTAGGCCGCGGGGATCGACGGCTCGTCGGGGAGCGACTCGCGCACGCCGACGACCCTGTCCGCCCCCGCGAAGGGGAGCGGCCTGAGGACGACGGCTTCGACGACGGAGAAGATGGCGGCGTTCGCGCCGACGCCGAGCGCGAGCGTGAGCACGACGACGAAAGTGAAGCCGCGGTTTTTAAGCAGCGTGCGCGCGCCGTAGCGCAAGTCCTGCGGCAGCGTCCCCGTCACTGCGAGTCTCCCCCTCTACTTGAAAACCCGTTGCGAAACATCTGCGCGCTTCTCTTTGCGTCTTTGCGCCTTTGCGTGAGGATAAGTTTTCACGCGAAGGCGCAAAGACGCAAAGGCGGACGCAGAAGGTTTTGCAACGCACCCTAAATACTTCAACGCGCCAGACCCGGAAGCTGCCACGCCGCGCACGTCGGTGTCAACGTCCAGCCGCGTTTTCCGGCCCGACAAAGGCAGGGGTTTCTTCGCGAACATCGGCGGCGCGCGCGTCGTTTAAGGCGGCGAAGGGCCGCGTCGAATTCCCCGGTTGTGAAACCCCGCGCGGCGCGCTTAGAATCGACCCGCGGCGCGCGGCGCGAAAAATTTTCAGGCGGCGGTTAACTCTATGAACGAACGTTGCGACAACTGCGGGGCGGAGCTGTTCGCGGGGCAGCAGTTCTGCCGACAGTGCGGCGCGCCCACGCGCCAACTCTCGACCGGCGAAGTGCCGACGCAGATTCTCCCCGGCGGGCAGGGCCAGCCGCAACAGCCGCCGCCGCCGACCGCCTCCCAGCCGCGCGCCGCCACGACCCGGCTGCCGGGCCGCGACACGGACGAGGTCTACCGCTCGCGCGTCGAGCAGTTCCTCAACCCCCCGCCCGCGCCCATCGCGCCGCTGTCGCCGATGTCGCTCGAAGGCGGCGGGCGTTCGGGCTGGCCCGGCTGGCTCATCGCGCTCGTCTGCGTGCTCGGCTTCCTCGTCGTCGGCTCGATCTTCGCGGCGCGCTACGTCACGCAGCAACTCGCGCGCAAGGTCGTCGTCGTCAACAAGGGACGGCAGGGCGTGCGCGTAGACGTCCCGCCGCTGCCGCCGATGCCCGACATGCCCCCGCCCGGCGCGCCCGACGACGCCGACTTCGACGCGCTCGACGAGGACGGCGCGCAGGTGTCGGGCGACGAGACGGTGATCACGAAAACCTTCCCGCTCAAGGCGGGCGCGGCCTTCTCGCTCGCGAACACGTCGGGCGACATCTCGGTCGAGGGCTGGGACGGCGCGGAGGCGCAGGTGAAGGTCACCAAGCGCGGCGGCTCGGCGGGCGAGCGCGAGGAAGTCGAGATCATGCATCAGGCGTCGGACAGGGAGCTGTCCTTCAGGACGGGCGAGCACGCGGACGGCGTGAGGGAGGTGCGCTACGAGATCAAGCTCCCGCGCGGCGTGCGCCAGATCGAGATCAACTCGCGCGACTCCAACGTCACGCTCGCCAACTTCGCGGGCGACGTCTCCGTCAGCGTCATGCGCGGCGACTTCTCGCTCAAGGGGCTGACCGGCACGGTCTCGGCGCGCACGATGAAGGGCGACATCGACGCCGGCCTCAAGGGCGCGACGCCCGCCGGGCCGCAGTCGCTCAACGCCGTGAGCGGCAACATCACGCTCAGCGTCGGCGGCGCGAACGCCGAGCTGAAGGCCGAGACCGTCAGCGGCGACGTGAGCGCCGACGGCGACCTCGGCCTGAGCGTCGAGAAGCGCGTCGCGGGCGAGCACGCGGCGGGCACGCTCGGCAAGGGCGGCGAGTCGATCGTCGCCAAGACGGTGAGCGGCAACATCAAGATCAAACACTGACCGAACGATGAAGTAGGAACGATGAACGATGAAGTAAGAACGAGTCGCTTTCAGTTCATCGTTCATCGTTCATCGTTTAGTTCGCGCCCCGCGAAATTCCGCGTTCCGACTACCCACGCGCCGCGCGGTTAAGGCTATAATCCCAGCCGGACTAATTCTTCCCGAAAATCAGCACGAGAGTTCGACCGCGGAGAGCGAAGGGGCTGGGGCGCGCCGATGAGCATTTTACCGAAGACCGAACACCTCAAGCGTTACAAGGACGTGGCGATGCTGCTCGTGAAGTACGGTCGCTCCGACCTCGTCAAGTCTTCCGGTCTCGAAGCCGCGCTCGTCGAGGAGGACAAGGCGCTCGCCGGGGAGGCGGGCGGGTCGGCGGCGGCGGCTGACGGCCTCGCCGACGATCTCGAACGGCTCGGCCCCACCTTCGTCAAGCTCGGCCAGCTCCTCTCGACGCGCGCGGACCTCCTGCCCGCGCCCTACCTCGAAGCCCTCACGCGTTTGCAGGACAAGGTCGGCCCCTTCTCGTTCGGCGAGGTCGAGAAGATCGTCGAGTCGGAGCTGGGCGTGCGCCTGTCGAAGGCGTTCGCGCACTTCGAGGCGAAGCCCATCGCGTCGGCCTCGCTCGGCCAAGTGCACCGCGCGCGCATGCGCGACGGGCGCGAGGTGGTCGTCAAGGTGCAGCGGCCCGACATCCGCCAGCAGATGGTCGAAGACTTCGACGCGCTCGAAGAGGTCGCGGGCTTTTTAGACGCGCGCACCGAGATCGGTCGCCGCTACGACTTCTCGCCGATGGTCACGGTCTTGCGCCAGAGCGTGCTGCGCGAGCTGGACTACCGCGAGGAGGCGTCGAACCTGCTGGCCCTCGCCGACAACCTCCAGACCTTCGAGACGCTCGTCTTCCCGCGCCCCGTCCTCGACTTCACCACCTCGCGCGTGCTGACGATGGAGTTCGTCGCGGGCAAGAAGATCACCGATCTCTCCCCGCTCGGCCTGATGGAGATCGACGGCGCGCGCCTCGCCGAGCAGCTCTTCCGCGCCTACCTCCAGCAGATCCTCGTCGACGGCATCTTCCACGCCGACCCGCACCCCGGCAACGTCTTCCTCACCGACGACTCGCCGCCGCGCGTCGCGCTCATCGACCTCGGCATGGTCGGTCGCGTCACGTCGAACTTTCAGGACAACCTGCTCCGCCTGCTGCTCGCCATCTCGGAGGGGCGGGGCGAGGAGGCGGCGCAGATCACCATCGGCATGGGCGAGAAGAAGGGCGGGTTCGACGAGGGGCAGTTCCGCCGCAAGGTCGGCGACATCGTCGTGCGCCACACCGACGCGAGCCTCAACAAGATCGACGCCGGGGCGGTCGTCCTTGAGATCACGCGCATCGCCGCCGACTGCGACTTCCGCCTGCCGCCCGAGTTCACGATGATCGCGAAGACGCTCCTGAACCTCGACCGCGTCGTCTACACGCTCTCGCCCTCCTTCGATCCGAACAAGACCATCCGCCGCTACGCGACCGAGATCCTCCAGCACCGGATGCTCAAGGCCCTGGAGCCGGGCAACGTGATGACGAGCCTCATCGACCTCAAGGAGTTCGTCGAGCGCCTGCCGAGCCGCGTCAACAAAATCCTCGACGCCGTCGGCAACAACGATCTCCAGATCAAGGTGGACGCGCTCGACGAGAAGGTCTTGATGGAGGGCGCGCAGAAGATCGCCAACCGCATCACCGTGGGGCTCGTCATCGGCTCGATGATCGTCGGCGCGGCGCTGCTGATGAGGGTGGACACGGCCTTCAAAATCTTCGGCTACCCCGGCATCGCGATCATCTTCTTCCTGCTCGCCGGGGCGGCGGCCATCTACCTCGTCGTCACCATCCTCTTCTACGACCAGCCGACGAAGAAGAGGACGGGGCAGGACGAGGGCTAGCCCTCGCGCGCGGGCGGCTGCGGTTTTGCGTTTTCGGCGCGCGGCGGGCATAATATCCGGCGTTTGCTAACGAGAGATTGGAGTATCACAACGCTAATGGCATCAGTCACAGTCAACCAGAACGAGTCGATTGAGAGCGCGCTGCGCCGCTTCAAGCGGAAGGTGATGACCGAAGAGATCATCAAGGACGCGAAGAAGCACGCCTTCTTCATGTCGAAGGGGCAGAAGGCGAAACTCAAGTCCGCCCTCGCCCGCAAGCGCAACAAGAAGAAGCGCCGCCCGCCGCAGGCTCAGCACCAGCGCGGCTAAGGCCCGCGAACCAGCAACATCAACGGGGGGAGGCAGCCGACGCACGCCGCGTCGGCTGCCTCTCTTTTTGCGCGCGCCCTGCCGCGCGGCGGCCCGCCCGCGCGCCCTCAACCCTTCTTCGACTTCGCGCCGCCGCCCGCCCGCTGCCGGAAAAGCCTCGCGCCCTCTTCGACGACCGCGCGGGCGCGGCGCGAGCCGTAACGACCGAGCGGCGCGAAGGTCTTGCCCTTGATCTCGTTGTAGGAGACGAAGAAGTGCTCGATCTCCTCGACGAGGTGCGGGCTGAGCTGCCCGAGCTGGCGCACGCCCTTGTGGTTGCGCGCCTTGGCGGCGACGGCGACGAGGCGGTCGTTGCGCGTGCGCTCGCCGTCGCGCTCGGTCTGCTCGGCCTCGACGACGCCGACGAGACGCGCCTCGACCAGACAGCCGGGGAAGGCGGGCTCGTCCATCAGCACGAGCACGTCGAGCGGGTCGCCGTCGCCGCCGAGCGTCGAGGGCACGAAGCCGAAGTCGAAGGGGAAGACCGCGCCCGCCGGGAGCACGCCGCCGAGGCGGAAGACGCCCAGCCCTTCGTCGAAGTTATACTTGTTGCGGCTGCCCTGCGGCGTCTCGACGACGACGTTCACGTGCGAAGAGTCTTCGGCGAACGGCGCGAGCAGCAGCAGACTTTTCGGCGCGGCCCTGCTGGTCATGGCTGGTGGATCACCCCGGGCGCGCGCCCCGGCGCGCGCCGAACATTTTTCGTAGAGCTTCGTTGCTGTTAATCTCTACACCACGGCGCGCGCCGTTTTCAACCCGCGCCGCCGCGCCGGGACGAAAGAGGAGTGGGCGGCGTAAAAGCCTCACCCTCCGCCCCGCGCCGGCCCGCGGGGACTAGCCGGAGTTAAGAGTATGAAGACGAGATCACACACGCGCCGGGCGCTCGCGCTGCTCGTGGCCGCGGGGCTGTCCGCCTGCGCCGCCGTCGCCCAGAACGGCGGCACCACACACGACGCGCCGCGCGCCGCCGCGCCGCACTCGGACGTCATCAACGCGGCGCGCCTCCTGCGCGACGTCGAAGTGCTCTCGGCGGACGACATGCAGGGGCGCGGGGCCGGGACGCCGGGCGGCGCGAAGGCGCGCGCCTACGTCGCCGGTCGGTTCAGGCAGGCGGGCGTCGAGCCCTTCGGCGCGTCCTACGTCCAGCCGTTCGACTTCTCGTACCCGCGCGAGACGGTCGTGCGCAAGGGCGCGAACGTCGTCGGCTTCGTCAGGGGGCGCGCGGGCGCGGATCGCTACCTCGTCGTCAGCGCGCACTACGATCACCTCGGCGTCGTGGGCGGCAAGGTTTACAACGGCGCGGACGACAACGCCTCGGGCGTGGCGGCGCTGCTCGCGCTCGCCGCCTACTTCCACAAACACCGCCCGGCGCACCCGATCATCTTCGTCGCGTTCGACGCCGAAGAGGGGCCGGGCGGGGGCAATAAAAGCTTCATCGGCAAGCCGCCCGTCGGGCTCGCGTCGATCGCCATGGACGTGAACCTCGACATGGTGAGCCACAACGACCGCAACGAACTGTACGCCGTCGGCGCGTTCCACTACCCGTTCCTCAAGCCCTACCTCGACCGCGCCGCCGCCGCCGCGCCGGTTCATTTGATCGAGGGGCACGACGACCCGAAGCTCGGCAAGGACGACTGGACGTTCCAGTCGGATCAGTCGGCGTTCCACCGCGCGGGCATCCCGTTCGTCTACTTCGGCGTCGAGGATCACAAGGACTACCACCAGCCGACCGACGACTTCGCCACCATCAGCCGCGAGTTCTTCGTCCGCGCGACCGAGACCATCCTCTCGACCGTCAAACTGCTCGACGAGAACCTCGACGCCATCGCCGCGAGCGCGGCGGCGGCGAAGAGGTAAGGGCGCGGGTGTCTGCGCCGAAGAAGCTGCTCGCGGTCGCCTGCGCGCTCGCCGCCGCGTGCGCGCTCGCGGCGTGCCTCGCGCGCCGGGGCGAGACGCCGCGCGCCGCCGCGCCGCCGCCGCCGCCGGGCGCGCCGAAGGCCGAAGACCGCGGCGACTTCAAGGTCTCTTACGGCGAGGCGAAGACGAAGGGGCTGGACGGGCTGCGGCAGGACTTGATCGAGAACCGCGCGCTCGAAGAGGCGGCGGAAGGGTTGAACAGGACGCTCGCGCTGCCCGCGGACGTGACGCTCTCCTTCGCCGAGTGCGGCGAGGTGAACGCCTCCTACGATCCCGACAAACGTCTGGTGACGGTCTGCTACGAGCTGGCGGACGATCTCTACGACGCCTTCCGCGACGAGGCGAAGGACGACGAGGAGCTGGACGAGAGGGTGGTCGGCGCGACCGTCTTCGTCCTCTACCACGAGATCGGGCACGCGCTCGTCGGCGTCTACCGGCTGCCCGTGACGGGCAGGGAAGAGGACGCCGTCGATCAGCTCTCCACCTACCTCCTGACCGACGGCACGGACGAGGGCGAGGCGGCGGCCCTCGACGCGGCGGAATCGCTCTACCGCGACGAGAACGCCGGGAGCGGCGAGGGCGAGCCGCGCTACTGGGACGAGCACTCGCTCGACCAACAACGCTTCTACAACATCGTCTGCTGGGTCTACGGCCAGAACGAGGAGAAGTACAAATCGATCGTCGAGGACGGCGTCCTGCCGCGGGAGCGCGCCGAGAGGTGCGCCGACGAGTACGCGCAGATCGAGCGGAGCTGGACGACGCTGCTCAAGCCTTATTTAAAGTCGGAGTGAATGCGGGTAGTGTCCCCGCCCCATCCCCCGTAAGGAGCGGCGTGTACCTACGCCGCGCCGCGGAGGACGCGGGCAGGCACGGAGTAGAAATAGACTTCGGACGCTGCTCGGATGCGGCGGGCCGTGATGCCGCCGCGCGGGGCGGCGTCGTCAGCTTTGCGGCGTCGTTGTTCGGTATTCGGCGGCGAGGTCGGGCTTGCGCCAGCGGCCGTAAAGCTCCGCGGCGCGCTTGGCGGCGAGCGCCGTCAGCGGGCTCTTCTCGCCCTGTCCCGCTTTGAGGGTTTCGTAGGCGTGGACGACGAGCGGCTCGGCCTCGGCGAATCTGTTCTGCGCCGTCAGGCATTCGCCGAGCGCGCTCTCGATGAGCGGTACCCTCACGTCCCCCGCGGGGAAAGTCTTCCCGGCGCGCCCCAGCGACTCGCGCAGTAGTGGCTCCGCCGCTTTCGGCTTCCCCGTGCGCGTCACGCTCAGCCCGACGTATTCCAGCGCGATGATGAAGTCCGGCGTGTCTTGCAGACTGAGCCTGCGCCCGATCTCCAACGCCCTCCCGCCCTCCGCGGCGCTCCTCGCGTGGTCACCCGCGTTGATCGCCGCCGTGCAGAGGTAGACCTTCGACTCGAACAGGAAAAAAGACTCGCCCTGCTTCTGGTAGATGCGGTCGGCTTCGCCGAGGGCGGCGAGCGCCTCTTCGTACTTCCCCCGCTGCGAGAGGAGGTGGCCGAGGTTGAGCAGCGCCGTCGCCATCCGGCCTTCGTAGCGCGGCGTCGCGCCGCGCAGGACGGCGATGGACTGCCGCAAGATCGCCTCGGCCCCGTCGAGGTCGCCCGAGAACGACTTCGCGCGGGCGAGCGAGACGAGAGTAAAGGCGAAGTCTTCGTCCTGCCTGCCCGCCAGCCGTTCGGACATCGAGGCGGATTCTTGGAGCAGGGTTTGGGCCTTGGCGAACTCGCCCTTCCTGACGCACGTCTCGCCCTGGACGAAGAGCGCGGTCGCCAGCTCTTTGCTGCCGCCGGGGAAGAGTCTCCGCTCCGTCTCGACCGCCCGCGTCAGGATCGGTTCAGCTTCCCCGATGCTCCCCTTGTTCATCAGAGCCACGCCCAGGTAGATGGCGCTCGACGCCGTCTGCGCGTCCTCCGCGCCGTAGAGCGCCGCGTTGACGCTCAGGGCTTCGCGCAGGGTCTTCTCGGCCTGTTCCTCCAGCCCGAGTTCGTTGTAGGTCTGCCCGATGGTCAACAGCGCCTGACCTTTGAGCGCGGGCTGTGCGGAGAACTCCGTCTCGACGCGCGCGGCGGCGTCGTTCAGGACCTCGATGACCTTCGCGTCCCTGCCCTTCTCTTCGGGCGACGCCGCCGACAGGATGCCCTGCAAGAACCTGTTGAGCTGCTCCGCCTTCGCCTGCTCGCGCCGCGCCTGATCCCGCTCGCGCGCCGCCGCCCGCGCCTGCCAGACGGTGCCGACGAGACCGGCCATGATCGCGAGCGCGA
>DASVQC010000026.1:0-46939 GCA_036389335.1 Pyrinomonadaceae bacterium
GTCGGCGCCCCGGGGCGCGTGTGACGCGCGCCGCGGGGCGACGGCTTCATCGGTCGCGCTCCCTCTAGTCCTCAAGGGTAGCGGCGACGAACGCGGGCTCGCGCCTCAAAGCTGTTCCCACTCCGACGCGCGGATCACCACCCTGTCCTGCCGAAACTTCTCCTCAAGCTCGCGCCTGTAGCGCGACCACCAGCGGTGTTCGAGCCGCTCGGCCATCACCTCGAAGATCACCACCTCGTCGCGGCTCACCTCGCCCTCCGGCTGCACCCACACGCCCTCGGCGGGCGCGCGCCGGAACGCGGTCACGCCGCCGAACTCGCGCGCCAGCTCGTTGCGCACGCCGTCGAAATGTTCGCGCCCGAAGGGCTCGCCTTCGTTGTCGTAGAGGGGCAGGAGGAGTTGGATCAGGTACATGGTCGGCTGCCAAGGTGCGGGGCTGGTTGTGATCCGGCGTCGCGCGGGGCCGAGCGCGCCGCTACCGCGCGGCGCGCGAGGCCGACTCGACGTCCGCCTCGCGCCCGCGCAGGATTAAAACCGAGTCGCCTTCGAGGCGGGCGCGCGTGATCGTGCCGGCTTCGCGCCACGCCTTCACCTCGACGGTCTGGCCTTCGTCCGGCGCGCCCGCGTCCCGTCCGCCCCGCGCGCGTTCCAGCTCGTTGTAGGCGTTGAAGAACTCCCGCGCGTCGCCGACGGAGTCCCACACACTCGCCCAGACGAAGAGCGTCTCGTCCGCGCCGCGCGTGAAGAGGTAGGCGCGGTCGCCGCCCCAGCCCGCCGCCGCGCGCTCCGCCCGCCCGCGGCTGAGCGACTTCAACAGCAGGCCCCGCACGCCAAGCTCGCCGAGCGGCGTCGAGGTCGCGGCCTTCCAGCCGCCGGGGGCGAGCCTCCCTTCGTCGAAACTGATCGCGCGCGGCGCTTCGCCCGAGAAATATTTTTCCGGGTGCAAGACCTGCTCGCTCGACGCGGGCGGGCGCGCGAACAGCCCGTCGACCGCGCGCTCGCCGCCCTTGCGCCGCGCGGTCTCGACGAGCCGCGCGCCGTCGCGGTAGCGGAAGATGAAAGTCTCCGTGAGCAGCGGCGGGAAGAGCGCGCCGAGTTGCGCGCGGTACGACGCGAAGCGCGACTCCTCGATGCGCGCGGCGTCTTCGGGCGTCGTGCGCGCCCACGCCGCGCCGCGCTCGGTGCGCCGCTGCACGTTCATCGCGTCGCCCTCGACGACGGCGAACGCCGCCTCCGTGCGGTCGAAGCTGTAAGGCTTCGCCGTCAGGAGTTTCAGCAGGTCGAAATGTTGATCCTGAAGCGCGTGCGTCAGCTCGTGCGCGAGCAGCGACTCGTCGACGGCGTCGGCAGTTGAAGACGGCGACGCGCCCGCGTGCGCCGACGAAGACTTGCCGCGCTCCGGGGCGACGAGCAGCACGCTCTTGTCGAGCGGCGAATAGACGCCCGTGGCGGTCGTCGCGGTGAAGCCCGCGGCGAGCGTGGCGAGGTCAGTCCCGGCGGGGAGCATCCCGCCCGCGACGGCGAGGCGGCTCAGCTCGCGCAGCTCTTCGCCGCCGAGCGCCTCCGTCATCTCCGCCGCGCGCGTCCCGTACTCCCATCCCGTCAGCTCCGTCATCCGCGGCTCGCTCGTCCACGGAAGCTCGCGCGCGCCCGAAGCGCGCCGCATCACGCGCAAACGCACGCGCTCCAGCGCGGGCGACAACTCGCGTTCGGGCAGCGGCGAGAGAGAGTGCGTCCCCGGCGCGGGCGGCGCCGCCTGCGACGCCGACCCGCGCGTCGCCGCGCCGCGCCCCCTCCCGCACGCGCCCGCCAGCAGCGCGAGCCCGGCGGTGACCGCCGCGATTGAGATGAGTAAGATGAGCCCGCCCCTCGTTCGCATACCGTGCTTAGACGCGCCGGCGCGCCGGCGCGATGCCGGGCGTTCGCGCGCCGCGCGGGTTCGGTTCGAGATGCGCGGCTGGACGCGCCCCGTCAGCCGCCGGCGCGGCGGGGCGGGCGAGCCGGATCCGTTTCCCGCCTGAATTACGCGTTACGTTATGAAGTAGCACCTGACAATGGAGGAAGACGATGGCCGTCGAAGAAATCGCCGCCGACCTTTACCGGGTCTCGACTTACGTGCCCGAGTTCGATTTGCAGTTCAACCAGTTCGTCGTGCGCGACGAAGAGCCGCTGCTCTTCCACACCGGCATGAGGGGGCTCTTCCCCGTGGTGCGCGAGGAGGTGGCGCGCGTCGTCGATCCGTCGCTGATTCGCTGGATCGGCTTCAGCCACTTCGAGTCGGACGAGAGCGGCGCGCTCAACGAGTGGCTCGCCGTCGCGCCGCGCGCCGAGGCGGTCTGCAGCCTCGTCGGCGCGCTCGTGAGCGTCAACGACTTCGCCTCGCGCCCGGCGCGGGCGATGCAGGACGACGAGGTGTTGGCGACGGGCAAGTACCGCTTCCGCTTCCTGCGGACGCCGCACGTGCCGCACTGCTGGGAGGCGGGGCTGCTCTACGAGGAGACCGCGGGCACGCTCCTCTGCTCCGACCTCTTCACGCACTACGGCGACGTGGAGCCTCTGACTTCGTCCGACATCATCGGGCGGTTCAGGGAGGGTTTGATCGCCGGCCAGCAGAGCCCGTTCGCCGACGCGTACCCCTACACCGCGCGGACGGCGGAGACGCTCGGCAGGCTCGCCGCGCTCAAGCCGCACACGCTCGCCCTGATGCATGGCTCGTCCTTCACGGGCGACTCCGCCGCCGCGCTGAACGATCTGGCTGACGTGATGCGCGAGGTTCTCGGCGGAGGGCCGGGCGCGGCGGGCGCGTGATCCGCCGCGCGCGCGCGCCTCACTTCGCGTAATAGCCGCTCCTGCCGCGGGGTATGGCTTCGGGGCGGCGCGGGAGGCGGACGCGGATGGCGCGCCAGCGCCCGTCGCGCGCCTTGTTGGTCGGCGCGTAGGAGATGCTGTAGACGGTGCCGAGGTCTTCGACGACGCGCTCGTAGAGACTCGCCACGTCTTCGAGCTTGTCGGCCTCGTAGTAGAGGCCGCCCGCCGTCTGCGTCAGCTCTTCGAGGCGATCCCACGCGAGGTCGTAAGTTTCCGGCTGCACGTCGAGCGGGCTCTGCGGGTCTTCGTAGTTGTCGGTCGCGATGGCGTAGAAGAGCCCGTCGAACTCCTGCACGCGGCGGCGCAGCTCCCGATAGCCGAGCTGCGAGCCGTCGCCCTGCACGTTCGGGAGCGCGCTGTCGAGCCCGTCGGTGAGCAGCACGACGGCGCGGCGGCGCGCGCGCGGCGAGTTGTCCGTGAGGTATTCGAGGGCGTAGTTGATCGCGTCGTAGAGCTTCGTGTCGCCCTGCGGCGCGCCCATCGCGTCGATGCGCGAGCGCAAGGAGGGCTTGTCCGAGGTGAGCGGCGAGACGACGCGGGGCGCGGCGGCGAAGGCGACGACGCCGACGCGGTCGCCCGCGCGCACCGTATCGACGAAGCGGCGCGCGGAGGCGCGGATGAGATCGTTGACGCGCGCGGTCGAGCCCGAGAGATCGACGAGCAGCAGGAGATCGAAAGGCGCGTTCACCGCCTCGAAGTGCGTGATCTGCTGCTCCGCCCCGTCCTCGAAGACTTTAAAGTCGCCGCCGATCAGGTTCTGCAAGCCGCGCCCGCTCTTGCGATCCACGACGCTGAAGTTGAGCGTGACGATGTTCGTCTCGACCGTCAGCACCTCGCCCTCGTCAACCTCGATGGGCGCGCCCGGCCTCGGCGTCTGCGCCGGCGCGGGCCGCGTCGCCGGGCCCGCCCGGTCGCCCGCCCCTTCGAGCACGGGCGGGCGGGCGGGCCGGTTCGCTTCCGCCGCGCGGGGCTCGTCGTTCAGCGTCGGCGGCTCGCCCGCCGCCCGCCGCGTCGGGCCCGCGTCCGCCTGCGGTCGCCGCGCCGGAGGTTCGGCGGCGCGCGGCGCGTCTGCGGCAACGTCGGCGCGCACGTCCGCGAGCCGCGCGGACTGCTCAAGCGTGATGCGACCGCGCACGGTCGAAAGTCGCACGAGCCGGGAGCCCGCGCCGAGCCGCGCGGAGAAACGCCCGCCCGAGGCAGGCCGCGCGCCCGCGCCGAGCCCCGCGCCCGCGTCAATCGCGCCGTAGAGCGTGCGCGCCATGATGTCGGCGTCCGCGGAGGCCGGGACGCTGACGCGCACGTCGCCCGCGACCGTTTGCACTTCGAGCCGCGCGGGCACGCCGCGCACTACCACCGCGCCGCCCGCCGTGACGACCACGACGCGCGCGTGCGCGGGCACGCGGACTTTCAGATCGATCTGGGTCTTCGGGTCGGCTGAACGAGGAGCGGCGTCGCGGGCCGCGAGCGCGGCGCGCGGCGATTTTGAACGGCGCGCGGGGCTCGCGGGGCGCGTCGTCGCGGGACTCGCAACTGTTGCGGGTGCGACGCTGACGGTCAGTAGGTTCTCGCCACGGTCGAGGCGGACGGGCGAGTCGCCGGGGGCCGTCGGCGCGGGGTCTTCGGAAAGGCCCGCGACGGCGAGGTATTTTTCGCCCCACACTTCGAGATCGACGCCCCCGCGCTGGTTCTCGATCCGCACCTCGTTCGTCGCGGGCAGATCGACGGTGACGAAGTCGCCGCCGCTGTTCGTCTGAAGCGTCGAGACGCGCCCCGCCGCCGCGCACGCCGCGGCGAGCGCGAAGAGTGCGGCGAGAAGGAGTGTGCGCCGCGCCGAAGCTGTGGAAACTCTCTGCATCCCGATCCCGAGTCGCAGCCCGCGAGCTTGGATGCCCCGCGGGACGCCGCCCGGTTGCCGCGAATCGACCCGGCAGAGAGTTTATCCCAACTTGAGACCCGCGCGCGAAAACTCGACGACGCGGCGACGCGTGGGATGAGAGACGCGGAGATGCGGGAACGCGGGGGCGCGGGGCGCGGAGAGGAAGGGGGCTCTTGTGCCACGTCCCCTCTGTCACCGCGTCCGCGCGCCCCCGCGTCGTATTTAGTCTTCGCCCTTTAGCGGTCGAGCATGTCGAGCATCGAGCCCTCGCGCGCGGGCGGCGGGGGCGGCGCGGCCTGCGCGGGCGCGGGGGCGTTCGGCTTCGAGCCGTTGAGATCGACGAGGCGCAGTTGCAGGTTGCCGGGGTTCGAGGCGTAGGAGAGCGCCTCGTCCTTATCGACGACGCCCTCGCGGATCAGTTTTTCGAGCACGCTGTCGAAAGTCTGCATCCCTTCCAGCTCGCCCTGCTCCATCGCGTCGATGAGCGACTTGCCTTCGGTCTCGCCCTGCTCGACGTACTGCTTCGTGCGCGAAGTCGCCTTCAATATCTCTATCGCCGCGATGCGCCCCTGCCCGTTGGCGCGCGGCACGAGCCGCTGCGAGACGATGTAGCGGAAGGTGTTGGCGAGGCGGGCGCGGATGGCGCGCTCCTCGTTCTTGGGGAAGACGCCGATGATGCGATCCACGGTCTTCGAGGCGTCGATGGTGTGCAGCGTGGAGAGGACGAGGTGGCCGGTCTCGGCGGCCTCCAGAGCGATCTCGATGGTCTCGCGGTCGCGCATCTCGCCGACGAGGATCACTTTCGGGGCCTGGCGCAGCGCGGCGCGGAGCGCGAGGGCGAACGTCGGCGTGTCCGAGTGCAGCTCGCGCTGGTGGACGGTGCAGTTCTTGTGCGCGTGGAGGAACTCTATCGGGTCTTCGATGGTGATGACGTGGTAGTGCTTCGTCTCGTTGATGAGATCGATGACGGCGGCGAGCGTCGAAGACTTGCCGGAGCCGGTGGGGCCGGTGACGAGGACGAGCCCCGTCTTCAGCTCGCAGATGTGGCGGAGCTGCTGCGGCAGATCGAAGTCGCCGAAGGTGGGCGGGCGGAAGGGGATGACGCGCATGACGATGGCGTGCGTGCCGCGCTGCGTGAAGACGTTGACGCGGAAGCGGCAGAAGCCGGGGACGCTGAAGGAGGCGTCAGCCGCGCCGTTCTTCTCCAGAATCTCGGCGGCCCCCTTCTGCTGGTTGACGATCAGGCGGGCGATGGCCGAGGTGTGCCCCGCGGTCAGTTTTTCGAGACCGGCGACGGCGACGGGCTGAAGTTTCCCCGACAGCTCGACCTGCGGCGGGCGGCCCGGCGAGAAGATGAGATCGCTCACCTTGTCCGAGACGGCGAGCATCGTGCGGAGGACGTTGACGAAGTTGAGCGGCGCGGCCTCCGGCTGAGGCGGCGGCATCTCGACTGGCGCGTTAGGCTGTGTGCTCATGGTCGGCGGGTTCCCTTGTGAGTGGCTTGAGCGGTGGGTTTAGGAGCTGCGCCGCGGCGGCGCGCTGAGATGGCGCGGCGGCGCGCGGAGGACGCGGCGCGCGCCCCTGCGGCTGAGCCCCGCGCCGCGGCGGTGAGCTGCTCGTTAAAGCGGCTCAAGTGAGTGCGGGAGTGAGGCGTCGGCAAAGTTTCGTAATACATGGGACGGAAAAGGGAGGAGAACTACAAACCAACGCGCGCTCTGCGGCGTACATCCTATCAACCGTCGGACGCCGCGCGTCGCGGTGAGATTCGGGAGAAGGGGGACGGACGGCGATGGCAACATACAGAGACCCGGTGAGGGTGTTCGCGCCGCTGGAAGTCGTCGAGCGTTTGCTTGAGATACGCGAGGACGCGGGCTACTCTTCGCAACTTTTCCTCCGCTCGTCCGCGGATTTGGCGGCCTACTTCGACGCCTACGGCTTCGACGTGTACGCCTTCGACAACGAGCGCGCCGAGTTCCACTTCGGCGACTACCGCGCGGCGGTCGCGCCCGGTGGCGATTACGCGCACAGCCGCCTGACGGCTCACTGACTTTTCAATTTCAGGCTTGTTTTGCGGCGGGGCGGGGTTTGATTCGTGAGGATCGATCCCGCTCTTCGGCTTGTCGGCTAGAGGGCTTTGACGACGACGAAGGTCACGTCGTCCGAAGACCCGCGCCCGTCCGTCCATTCGAGTATCGCATTGTGGAGGGATTTGATCAACTCTTTCGCGCTGAGGTGACGCCCCTCGCGCACCTTCTCCTCCAAGCGGTCGCGCCCGAACTCGGAGCCGTCGGGGCTCCCCGCCTCGGTCGCGCCGTCCGTGTAGAGCACGAGCGTCTGTCCGGACTCGACGGGCAGGTAGTACTCGTAGTAGCGCGTGTCGCGGAACATTCCGAGCGGGATGCCGCCGCGCTCGATGAAGCGGGCCGCGCCGTCGGCGCTCATCAGGAGCGGCGGGTTGTGTCCGGCGTTGGCGTAGGCCAGAGTCTTGTTCGTCGCGTCGAGCGCGCCGTAGAAGGCGGTCACGAACTGGTTGCTCTCGATGGACTCCCAGAGCAGGTAGTTGACCTTCGCCATCGAGATGTTCGGCGCGTAGCCGATGTGGATGGCGGCGCGCAAGCTGGCGCGCAGGAAGGCCATCAGCAGGGCGGCGGGCACGCCCTTGCCCGACACGTCGGCGATGACGAGGCCGAGGTGGTCGTCGTAAATCTGGACGAAGTCGTAGTAGTCGCCCGACACCTCTTCGGTCGAGAAGTTGTACGCGCTGATGTCGAAGCCTTCGAGCTGCGGGTCGCGCGCGGGCAGCAGTTCGAGCTGGACGTGGCGCGCGACTTCGAGCTGCGCCTGCAACCGCTTGCGCTCCATCGAGTGCTCGTAGAGCATCGCCTTCTCTAGGATGATCGCGACCTGCGAGGCGAGGAGCATGAGCACCTCCAAGTCGTCGGCGTCGTAGGCGTCAACCTCGTCGGATTCGAGATCGAAGACGCCGAGCACCTCCTCGTTCGAGATGATCGGCGCGACCATCTCGGAGCGCGTGGACGCGCGCGCGTTGAAGTAGCGCGAGTCTTTGAGCACGTCCGAGACGATCAAGGGCTCGCCCGTCTTCGCCACGTGGCCGATCAGTCCCTCGCCGACCTTCAGGTGCAGCTCGCCCATCTCCTCGATGTCGTAGCCGCGCACGGCGGTCTTGCTGAAACGCTTCAAGGCGCTCGGCGCGCAGTTGCCGTCCGCGCCCGGCTCGCACTCGACGACGTAGATGCCCGCCGCCTCGTAGGGCAGGAGCTGGTCGAGCTTGTCCATGACGAGGTTGACGACCTCTTCCACGTCGAGCGAGCGGCTGATCTTCTTCGTGATGTCCAGCAGCAGCCGGAGCTTGTCCACGACGGTCAGCTTGGCCGAGGGCTTCGCGATTTTAACGTTCTCACTCATAACGAATTCGGGCACGTATTATAACCCGAAAACAGTCGGTTGTTAGCTATTAGCTGTTAGCTGTTAGCTGTTAGCTGTTAGCTGTTAGCTGTTAGCTGTTGGCCGTCCATATCTTCTCCGTCATCGGGTGAGACCATAACGAGCAACAGACAACTGACTACTGACTACTGACCACCGACCCATTCCCCTTCATCCCTGCTTTTCGAGCGCCGCCTCGGTCATCAGGCTGAACTCGACGGGCGCGGCGGGGTGGTGTCGGAAAAAGTCGTTCACGTCCGAAGGGAGCGCGAGGCGGGCGAGGCGCATGCCGCGCGCGGCGAAGAGTTCCTCGTAACGCTCGGCGGCGCGTCGGCCCGCGGCGTCCGGGTCGAGCGCGGCGACGACGCGGAAGCGCGCGAGCGGCGCGAGCCACTCCGGCTTGAGGCCGCCCGCGCCGACGAGCCCGACCGCGTGGAACTCGTGCGTCTGGAGCGTCAGCGTGTCGGTGAAGCCCTCGACGAGGTAGACGACCGCGCCGCTCGGGAGCCGCGCCAGAGAGTCGGCGTTGTAGAGCGCGGGGACGCTCCCGCGCATGTTGTGCCAGCGCGGCTCGACGCCCGCGGCGGTCGTGCGCGCCTGCAAGTAGACGGCGCGCCCCTCGACCAGAAACGGGAAGAGCAGGCGGTGGCGGTAGAAGGTTAGATGCGCGCGGCTGTTGAATAGGCCGCTGCGCTGCAACTCTCCCGCCGGGAACGCGTCGAGCATCCGGCGCATCACGCGGCGGTAGGCGCGGCGCGGGAAGTACGTGAGCCCCGCGCGGCGGACGGTGCGCGCGTCGATGCCGCGGCGCGCGAGGTAGCTCAAGCCTTCGGTCTGATCCTCCGCGCGGCAGGCGGATAAAAACTGCCCGCAGATGGCCTCGACGCGCTCCTCCGCGAGCGGCTCTTCGTCGGCGACGCCCTCTCCGGCGGCGTCGGGCGCGGCCCTGAGCGCGAGCGACGGCCTGCGTCTGGTCGTCGCGCCGATCCCCAGCTCGCGCGCCATCCCGCGCACGGCCTCGGCGAACGACACGTCGTGCATCAGCTCGTAGAACTTGAAGGCGTCGCCGCCCTCGCCCCGCGAGAAGCACTGGAAGAGGCCGCGCGAGGTGTCGACCGAAAGACTCGGGCTGCCCTTCCCCGTGTGCGCGTGCGAGGGGATGGGGCAGAGCGCGTGGAAGCGCGTGCCGGAGGGGCGGACGGGGTCGGGGCAGTAGCGGAGGAAGAACGAGCGGTAGTCGATGGCGCGTTTGATCTCGTCGCGCAGGGCGAGCAGGCGTTCGAGCCCGCCCCCGCGGGCCGGAGGCTTGTCAGCGGGCTCTGTCATGTCTGCCGTTGCCGCGTGCGCGCGGCGTCGGGGCTGAGGCGTGATGTGTTCGTGCGGCAGCGCCGTCGCCCGCGTCTTCGGGGGCGTCGTCCGACTTCGCGCGGGCGGCGACCCCGGCGGCGTAGCGCGCGGCGATTCGCTTCTCCTGCCGCTCGCGGTACTCCGACCACAGGCGCGACACCTTCAGGCGGTACTCGACGAGTTCGCGACTGACGTTGAAGTGGCGCGCCATCTCCGCCGAGCTTTCGCCCGCGCGCGCGTGACGCCTGAGGCCCGCGTAAGGCACGAGCGCGGCGGCCCCGACCGAGTAAGCCGCCTCCTCGTCCGCCTCGTTGTAGTCGCGCGCCACCGTCTTGCCCTGCTTGTTCTGCGCCACGATGGAGAGGCGGTTCGCCTTGTGGCCGAGGAAGACGTGGCAGACCTCCTCCATCAGCGTCGCGTTATTGCGCGCGCGCCCGTGGCGCGGGTTCAGGATGACGACGCGCCACCCGTTCGGCAGCGGGCGCGAGCACGTCCCGCCCGACCACGAGTTGGTCCCGACGCCGAGCAGGTGCTCGCGCGCCTCTTCCGACAACCCCTCGATCTGATCGAAATCGACGACGAGGAGCTTCGCGTAGTGCGCCAGCGCGAACGGATCGAGCGGCTCGTCGTCGCGCCTGAGGCCCGCGAAATCGCGCAAGCCCATCGCCCGAATCTCGTACTGTCGCCCCTTGAAGCTCGGCGGCAAAAGCTCCGTGTCCATGAGCCGAATTATACCTTCCCGCGCCCCTTTTGGCCCTCACAAACTGACGCCGCTCGAGCGCGGCGGCGGCGCTTCAGGAGTCGCCTTTTTACTGCGCCCCGGACGACGCCCCGGCGGGAGACGCCGCGGTTCTTCCAGCCGAAAGTGCGGCGCGCGGTTGCGGCACCGGCGTTGCCATGCAGTTTGAAAACTGACGCCGCGCGCGCCACGCCGCGGCGCAAACTCTAACCTGAGGAGTCTTCCCGCATGCGCCACAAACGCCTGACACTGCTGCTCGCCCTCTCGCTGCTCGTGACCCAGACGCGCCCCGCGCTCGCGCAGGCACAGCCCGCCGCCGCCGCCGCCACGCCGCAGCCCGCCGCGGCGCAGAAGCCGAGCGCGCCGCCGCAGGCCCCGCTCGACAAGCGGGCCGAAAAGATCAGGCGCTCCGTGCAGCGGATCGGCATGAGCCAGACGATCACGGTGATCATCGCTCACGGCGACGACCTGCACGGGGCCATCACCAACATCGGCGGGGAGAGCTTCGACATCGCCGAAGTGGATCAGCGCCGGGCCGTCACCATCCTTTACGCGGACGTGCTGAAGGTGCGCTCCGGCTACGCGCCCCGACCCGACCTGTTCACCGGGCAGCGCAACAGCCCGCCCAAGGGGGTGCGGATCGCCGCCTTCGTGGCCCTGATCGGGACGTTGGCCCTGCCGCTCATCCTCATCGCTTCGGCGAAAGACTGAGCGGGAGCGCGGCTCAGACGTACAGGCGGCCCTCTCGCGGGTAGCGGTGGTGGCGCGCGATTGAAGTGTGATCGGACAGACGCCACGCGCGGGCCGCGCCGACGGCGGCGAGCACCGCGTCGAGGGCGTCGCCGCCGCCGTTGCGCATGATGCGCCGCCGCTGCGCGTCGTCGATGAGGACGTGCGCGGAGAGGCCTTCGAGGATGGCGCGGCGCGTGCGGAGGCGTTTGCGCGTGAGCGCGCCGCCTTCGGGCTGCTTGTAGTTCTGGTGCGGGAGCGCGAGGCGCTTCAGAGTCGAGGCGGGGCAGGCTTCGACGAGGACGCGGCGCGCGCCCGCCAGACGCCGGTACTGGAAGGGGAGGATGGCCGTCTCGCGCCTTCGTCGCAAGGGCCTCAGCACGTCGCGCATCCCGTAGAAGGTCTGGTAGATGATGCGGTAGTGGTAGGGATCGAAGGGCGCGCGCTCTTCGATGTCGGTGAGCCGTCGGATGTGCTTCTCGCGGCCCTGACGCTCGGCGCGCGCGATGCATTCGAGCCCGACGCCGTAATCGTCCGCGCCCCACGCGCGCAGGAAGTCGAACTGGTGCGACCAGCGCGCGCCCTCTTCGACGACCTCGACGGGCAGCCCGAACGGGAAGTCGAGCGCCCACAGAGCGCGCTCCGACCGCTCGATCAGCTCGACGAGGTGCGCGAGCGAGGCCGCGCGCTCCGCCGTGCCGCAGAGGTCTTCGAGCGACGACAGCCCTGCGAGCCTGTAAGGCGTCTCGCGCGCTCCGCCGCGCGCGCGCTCGACGCGCGCCACCCAAGTGTTTCTGCCCGCGAGCCGCGCGCCGCTGAAATCGACGCCGTAGATCGTGTCGAACCGCAAAACAACCTCCCCCTCGCTCGTTCATCGCGCCGCGCCGGGCGGCGGGAAAATACTAACCGCCCCACGCGTCCCAGACGGCCCTGGCGACTTTCGCGATCACGCCTTCGCGCGTCGCCTCGTCGGTCGGAGAGTCAGAGACGAAGACCGCGACGGCGACGTGCCGCCCGTCCGGCAGCGTCATGAGTCCGATGTCGTTGGTCGCGGCGGTCGTGCCGCCCTGCGTGCCGGAAGTCCCGGTCTTGTGCGCGACGGCGGTGCCTTCGGGCAGCAGCCCCTTCAGACGCTTCGGCCCCGGCGTCGATTCGGTCAGGACTCTCATCAACAGCGCACGGCTCTCTTCGGAGAGCCCGCGCCGCTCGTAGAGCGCGCGCAGCAGCCCGACCGCGCCTTCGGGCGAAGCCCAGTTGCGATACTGCGTCTCCCAATCGCCCCCGATCTCCCGCTCCGAATTGGCGACGACCAGCTCATTCACCTTGATCTCTTTGAGATAATCGCCGACCGCGCCCGGCCCGCCGGCGAGCCGCAGCAATACGTCCGAAGCCGTCCCGTCGCTCTCCGACACCGCGTAGCGCAGCAGCTCCGCGACGCTCAGCTCGACGCCCTTCGGATTCTTATCCCGGATCGGACTGTGCTGCCCCAACCGCAGGTAATCGCCCTTCTCGACGCGCACGCGCTGATCGAGCTTCAACTTCCCCTCGTCAACCTGCCGCAGCACCGCCATCCCGATCGGCAGCTTATACACGCTCTGCATCGGGAAATGGTCGTGCGCGTTCAGCGCGACCGCATCACCCGTCTCCAACACCACCGCCGCCACGCCCACCTTCCCCTTCGCCTCCGCCGCGATCTGCCCGATCCGTCGCTCTAACTCGCGGCTCCGCACTTCATCTTTTTTTGTGGCTTGAGAACCAGCGGGTTGGTTAGCGGTATTGCCCTTATGGCTATTAGTACTACCTGAGCAAGCTGAGGCGGAAAGGCTGATGAGTAAAATATGAGTCAGTAACATTGTTTTCATCGAATACCATACCTTACGATAACTTCTCCCACTCGTCAGCCGTGATCTGCCGACCGATGATCGTCTCTACCTCGCGCATCATCATCCGAAGTTGCGGGGCTGAGTATTCTGCGTTTGACGGGATGGTGAGACGATGCTGCTGGTAGACCATGAATTGATGTTTCGAGCCGGAGTACAAGCCCTCGAATCCGAGCCGCCGCAGCCGCCTCACGAACTCGCCGCGCTTACACGGATTCCAACGGCTCATAGACCGGCTCCCTGTTCAGGTCTATGTCCCCAACGACGGGGAGTTGGTGCCCGAGCTTCAACCCCAGCCAGAGCCATTCCTCCAGCGTCGAACGCAGCTCGTCCTCGCATCCCCTCAACGTCGCGCCGAAAGCAACAACGCCCGGACACGCCGCGATCCGACCGGAGAAACTTTCATCCTCTAGCTTGTCGTACTCAGCCTGCGACAACGCCTGTTCGATGTACTCGCTGAGAAGGAATTGAATACTCATGTAAGCCCCGCTTAGATAATAGTCTTACTCAATTATATGCCCAATTGTAAACGAGCGCGCTCTTCCGCTACTGTCCCTTTACAATCTTCTGGAATAAGAAAAGTCACTCCTGATTCTATCAACATAGGGAATATATAATCATGTGCATCAGGGTCTTCTACATAATTAACCGCGTAGAGCCCCCAAAAATCATTAATCATTGGATCAATGATACCGAATACGAATTCTAAGATTTCTTGGGTTAGATCGCACTCTTTCAACGATGCAAAGTGTTGGATGCTATTGCGTAACTTTCCAAAACGCTGGAAAAGCTGTAGTTCACGGAGCATATATCCGGTCGTAGCCCAAAGTCTGTCCGGAAGGTCTTGGAACTGAAATGTTCTGCCAGACTCTACCAATGCTTGGATGTTCAATGCCCCCCCCACCTACCTGTGTCGAGCGTGGCAAGTCAGAGAAAATTAAAAGAGGGTGCTGTTCAGATATACGAGCCTTAATCAAAATTTCAGCCGCATGTGCCACTTGAAGGACAGCCAAATCATTCCAATATGGATTACTCTGGTCGTAAAAGAATGTGTGCTGCAAGCCATGAGACAGCGCAGCTAAACCGAGTCCTTTCATATGCTCAGCAACACCTTCAAATGCGTCATTCATAACTACCCTCAGAAAAACTAATTAGGCGCTCAACCCAACGGGATCAAGCGCCTAAGAGACTTCAGACCGAAAGTTATGTCGTGGCTACTTCCGCTTGTCGCGCTCCTTGTCGGTCGAGCCGGGGTGGCTGAACTGGGCGTAGGCGACGCGGAAGAGTTCGGAGAGCGCGCGGGCGGTCTCTTCGCTGAGGTTGCGGTCGGCTCTCAAGTGCGCCTCGACGATTGAAGGCGTCGATTCCTGCGGGAAGTAGACGACCGCCTGCGCCGAGTCGTCGCCCTGCTCCCTGCCGCTCATGATGCGCTCGACAGGCATCTCCAGCCAGCCGGTGAGCCGCGCGATGTTGTCGGCGTCGGGCTTGCCCGTGCCGTTCTCGATGCGCGAGAGCGTCGAGGCGGAAACCTTCGTCTCGTCCGCCACGTCCCTCAAGCTCAGACCCAGCTCCTCGCGCTTGCGACGGATCGCCCGCCCCAGCTCGACCGTGTTCACTAAACCTTTATTCTGTGCCATTTAACCCCTCCTTCGAGACGCCCCGGACTGCCCTTGACGGGCGGCGGCGCGCTCCCTTCCGACCCAGAACATAGCACAGTAAAAATTTATGCGCAAGATTTTGTTTTATGCTTGCAACAAGGGCGGCTCGATGGTACACTGTTTCACGTATGAAACAACCCGCCGAGACGGGGCTTCATCTAAAGCTATCGGGGACGGAAGAGACGATGACGAGCGACTACATCTGGGAGACATTCGACAGCCTCTGGAAGACCGTGCACCGCCAGTCGCGGCGCGTCGAGGAGTTGGAGGCGAGGGTCGTCGATCTGGAGCGGCGTCTCGCGGAGCGCGCCGCCGAGGTCGAGCGGCGTGCGGCGCAGCAGAGGGTCGCGGAGATGCCCGTCGAGCGCGCGGCGTAAAAAGTTTTTGGAAAGTTCCGGAGGACGAGAGCGATGACGAACGCAACGGCGAACACGACGACGACGACGGACAGGAAGGCGATGATGCGCGACAAGAGGGCGCAGGGGATCGCCGCGATGGGTCTCGTCAACCGCGAAGGCGACCGCTTCCGCGTCACCACCCCCTCACTGCGCGGCAAGCGCGCGAGCTACGAGGTGTGGCGCAACGACGCGGGGCGCGTCTGCTGCTCTTGTCTGGAGTTCGAAGAGATGTCGGTCGAGGACGCGCGCTTCCGCTGCGAGCACATCCTCGCCGTCAAACACTCGCTGCTGGCGCGCAACACGGAAGCCGTGACGAAGCAGCCGCAGCCGAAGCCCGCCGCGCGCGCGGCGGAAGAGAGCAAGGCGACTCAGACGCCCAACACAGAAGCCAACACCGCATCCGAGAGGCGCGACGAGGCGACGGCCGCACAGGCCGACGCCCCGCACAGCCTCGAACGGGAGCAAGGCGGACGGACGGAGACGAAGGCGCAAGGCAGTGCGAGCGCGCCGGTCTCGGGTCTCGGTTCGCTTGCGGCGTACACAAACACAGAGGAGCAGGAAGAGATGAACAGGAAACAGGCAACAGTCGAGCAGGCGGGCGAGGACTTGGAGTTCGTCACCGCCGAGGAGCACGAGGCCGGGGCCGGTAACGCTTCGGTGGTGCCGATGCAGTTCACGAACACGCTGCGCGTGCTGCGCCAGCCGGTCGATCCCAAGCTGATCAAGACGCGCGAGGGCTGGCGGGATCGCAACGGCAACCAGCACATGGTCGAGTACGTCGAGTGGCACGCGGTCGCCGACATCCTCGACCGCGTCGCGCCCACTTGGTCGCACTCGGTTCGCGGCATCGTACAGATCGGCGACATGGTCGCCATCACCGCCGCCATCACCATCGGCGACGTGACGCGCGAGGGCGTCGGCACGGGCACCGCCGACAACGAGACCGGCATCAAGAAGGCCGAGCACGACGCCTTGAAGCGCGCGGCGATCAAGTTCGGCATCGCGCGCGAGCTGTATCAGCGCGAGTCGGAAGTGATCGAGACGCAGGGCGCGGGCCCGCAGCCCGGCGAGTTCCCGCGCGACCCGCTCGCCAAGTCGATGAACGACCTCGTCACGCCGAAGCAGCTCGGCATGATCCGCGCGCTCGCCCGCGAGGCGCAGGTGGACGCCGACGAGGAGTGCCGGCAGGTGATGCGCATCACGACCGAGGAGCTGTCGAAGAAGGCCGCGTCGAGCTTCATCGACCACCTCAAGGGCTTGCAGGGCGCGCAGGCGCAGCCGATGCGCCGGGCGAGCTAAGCCGAATGCGGATTTCGGATTGCGGGTTGGGAGCGTCATCAGGGGTTCGCGGGTTTGAGGTTCTAACCGAATCTCTCTAATCCGCACTCCGCCATCCGGAATCCGCAATTTCCAAGGGGGTGAGTGAAAAATGTTTACGGAAGAGTTGATTCAGGAGCAGCCGCTCACGTTCGAGCTTGAGTACGCCGAGGAGACGCGCGACGCCGCGGCGGTCGCCGCGCCCTCCGTGCGCGAGCCGGGAGAGGCGGGGCAGCAGCAGCAGGAGTCGGAAGAGCAGCGCACGAAGAAGGATCAGATCATCTCGCTCTTCGAGCGCGGCACGACCGACATCGCGAAGATCGTCCGGCAGGTCGGCGCGCGCCCCAGCTACGTGGCGCAGGTCTTACAGCAGGCCGGGTATCTGACGGGCTACTTCGATCTCTACACGACGACGGCGCGCGAGCAGAACATCTACACGCGCTTTTTCCGCAACGTGCTGTCGTTCAAGACGGTCGAGGCGGCCACCGAGTCGGTGCAGAAGATCGACCGGCTCTACAACTACTTCGAGCGGCTCGGCGACCGCGCCGGCCAGCATCAGGCGATGGTCTTGGCCCTCACGGGCAAGAACCGCGCGCGCTGGTCGGGCAAGGCGGAAGAGTCGCAGGTCTTCAGTGAGTGGCTTGCAGCCCACTAACGGAAGGTGCGCGCCGGGGAGCGTCAGAACCGCGGCGCGCGAAAGAACGAGCAGGGGCGGGTTGAGGGGTGAGTTTCGGGCAAGCGGGGCTCACCTCTCGTTTTCATCAGTCGTCATCCTAAAGCTTTCCGGTCTTACCCTCGCAGAGTAGTTTTTACCTCGCCAGTTACACCTCGCACCGGCCTGAGCCTTTCGGGCCGCCCGTCGATCGTTTCAGGTGATCGACTCTTGCGCGCCCTCCGGCTGCGGGGAGCTACGTGATGCCAAGTCTCGGCGGAAAAGTCGCGGTCGTGACCGGCGCGAGTCGCGGCGTGGGCAAAGGCGTGGCGCTCGCGTTGGCCGAGGCGGGCGCGACCGTCTACGCGACCGGGCGCACCGTCGCCGAGAACTCTTTCGCGACCGACGCGACTGAAGGGCGGGTCGTCGCCGTCCGCTGCGATCACACCGACGACGGACAGGTCGGGGCCGTGTTTCGCCGCGTCGCGGACGACGAGCCGCGCCTGGACGTTTTAGTCAACAACGTCTGGGGCGGCTACGAGCGGATGATCGAGGGCGGCGTGTTCACGTGGTCGCGCCCCTTCTGGGAGCAGCCCGCGTGGCGCTGGGATGCGATGTTCGCGGCGGGCGTGCGCGCGCACTACGTCGCCAGCCAGCACGCGGCGCGCGCCATGGTCGCTCAGGGGGGCGGCGGCCTCTTGGTCAACATCTCCTTCTGGGCGGCGCAAAAGCACGTCGGCAACACGGCTTACGGCGTGGCGAAGGCCGCGACCGACAAGCTGACGGCTGACGCGGCGCACGAGCTGCGCGGGCACGGCGTCGCGGTCGTCTCGCTGTACCCGGGGCTGGTGCGGACGGAGGGCGTGTTGGCGGCGGCGGCGTTCCTCGATCTCTCCAACTCCGAGTCGCCGCGGTTCGTCGGTCGCGCGGTCGCGGCCCTCGCCTCGGACGCGGGCGTGATGAGTAAGTCCGGGCGCGTGCTCGTGGCGGCGGCGCTGGCCGAGGAGTACGGCTTCACGGACGTGGACGGCAGGCAGCCGCGCCCGCTCACTCTCGAAGACGTGTAGCCCGCGCGCCCGCCGCGCGGGGCGGGCGCGCGAGGCGCGGCGGATTTTGATTCAACGACCTCGCACACTGTCGGCGGCTTTCTAAATTCACGAACGAAGGAGAAACGAAAATGGCTGGACGGGAGATGCCTCGCCACGGCGAGTTCTGCTGGAACGAGTTGGGGACGAGGGACGCTGTGGCGGCGAAGAGGTTCTACGCGGAGCTGCTCGGCTGGCAGTTGAAGGAGGGCGACGCCGCGCCGATGGCCTACACCGAGATCGTCGTCGGCGGCGCGCACGTCGGCGGCATCTACCAGTCGGGGCCCGAGTACGGCGACGCGCCGTCGCAGTGGAGGGCATACGTCGCGGTGGACGACGTGGACGCCTCCGCGCGGCGCGCCGCCGAGTTGGGCGGCAAGGTGAGGGTGCCGCCCAGCGACATCCCCGGCGTCGGGCGCTTCTGCGTCATCGAAGACCCGACGGGCGCGGCCCTCTCTCTCATCACGCTCGCGCGCCCCGCCTGAGACGCGACGACTTTCCGCGCCGCGCAACGCTGCGGCGCGCCCCGTGAGTGAAGTAGTCCAGCCTCGAATAACTGATGAAGGAGAGACGGCGATGCCGAGAGTGGTGCATTTCGAGATCATGGCGGACGACCCCGACCGCGCGACGAAATTTTACGAGCAGGTGTTCGGCTGGAAGACCCGGCGCTGGGGCGACGGCGCGCAGAGCTACTGGCTGATGACGACCGGCGACGAGTCCGAGCCGGGCATCAACGGCGGCATCATGCGCCGCGACGCGCGCTTCCCGCCCATCGTCAACACGCTCGGCGTGGACGACGTGGACGAGTACTGCGAGAAGGTGACGGCGGGCGGCGGCAAGGTGACGATGCCGAAGTTCGCCGTGCCGGGCGCGGGCTGGGTCGCCTACTGCGAGGACACAGAGGGCAACCCGTTCGGCGTTTACAAGTCCGACCCGGCGGCGAAGTAGTCTCGCGCGCCGCGGCGGGTTTACCACTCTCAATCGTTAAGGAGAACGAACCGATGACGAGAAGCATTCTGGCGGTCGTCGCGGGCAGCGTCACGTGGATGGCGGTCGCGCTCGGCACGGACTTTCTGATCATGTCACTGTTCCCGCACTGGGTTGACTCGCGCGGGCACGTCGATAGCGTCCCCGTGCTCTTCCTGATGCTGTCCTACAGCACCGGCTACGAGGTGTTGGGGGGCTACGTCACTGGCTGGGTCGCGCGCCGGCGCGAGGTCGCGCACGCGCTCGCCCTCGGGCTGTTGCAGCTCGCCATGGGCATCGTCGCCACGATCAAGATGTGGGGCTTCGCGCCCGCGTGGTGGCAATTGGCGCTGCTCGCGCTCGTCGTCCCGGCGACCGTGGCGGGCGGTCAGTGGCGCGCGCTGCGAAAGTCGCGGCGCAGACGCGGCGCGGCGACGGCGACCGCGTGACGGACTTTCAGAAAGACTCACCGCCGCAGGCGCGAGCCGAACGACGAAGGAGGAACGATGAAGTAGGAAGGATGAACGGTGAACTGAAAGCGACTGCCTTAACTTCATCGTTCATCGTTCCTCCTTCATCGTTTAGTCCGCCCTCTGCGCCCGCGGCGGTGAGGTTTTAATTTTTAACCGTTCACACGCGGGTTCGTGTTCGTCACGCTCTCGTCTTTCGTTGCCACGCCTTCTCCGGTAACATCGGCTCACCAGAAATTCATCCGGCGGGGGAAGGCGATGGCTCCGGCGAAGAACGAAGATCTGCACGGCAACGTGCCGGACAAGGCGGCGGTCGCGCTGCTCCTGATCGACGTGATCAACGATCTCGAATTCGACAGCGGCGAGGCGCTGCTCGAACACGCCATGCCCGCCGCGCGCCGCCTCGCGGAGCTGAAGCGGCGCGCGAAAGAGGCGCGGGTGCCGGTCGTCTACGTCAACGACAACTTCGGTCGCTGGCAGTCGGACTTCAAGAAGCTCCTCAAACACTGCCTCGAAGACGACGTGCGCGGACGCCCCCTCGCCGAGCTGCTCAAGCCCGACGGCGACGAAGACTACTTCGTCCTCAAGCCCAAGCACTCCGGCTTCTTCTCCACCACCCTCGACATCCTGCTCGACTACTTGCAGGTCAAGGCGCTCGTCGTCACCGGCCTCACCGGAGACATCTGCGTGCTCTTCACCGCGAGCGACGCCTACATGCGCGACTTCGATCTGTTCGTCCCCGAAGACTGCGTCGCCTCCGCCGACCCGCGCGAGAACGAGCACGCGCTCGAACACATGCGCCGCGTGCTCAAAGCCGACACGCGCCCCTCGCACGAGATAGATTTCGCGGAGCTGAAGCGGCGGGCGGACGAGGAGCCGCAACAGCCCAAGCCCTCGCCGCAGTCGCAGCAGTTCGCCAAGGAGGGTTGAGGCGGCGCGCGCGCCGGGTTCCGGCTTTCGAAGGTGAGTACGGGACGGTACAGACGTTCGCAGCCGGGCCGGGGATGATGGCCCGAACCTTTCGTCTCGTACGTCGCACGGCATAGACGCTCTACCCTTTCTCGCAGCGCGGAGGAAAAATGGGCCAACACCCCGGAAGGCGGGCGGGCGCGGTCGGCGGCTCGCTCATCACGATGGCGCTCGCCCTGTGTTGCCTCTCGCCGGCGCGGGCGCAGCAGGCGCAACCCGCGCGCGCGGGCTCGCTCGGCGACGTGCCCGTGACGGACTCGCTCGCGGCCCTCGACGCGCGCCGGGTCGTGGCGAAGAAGCGCGCCCCGTCGGCCTCGGAGGATTCGGAGGGGGAAGAGTTCATCAAGCCCGACCGCCCCACGGTCTCAAGCTCGGCTGAGTTTCAGAAGGCGGGCGTGCTGCAAGTCGAGTACGGCTACGACGGCAACTTCCGCTCCGACGAGTTCCAAGCCGAACACACCGGACAGCTCGCCCTGCGCTTCGCCGCGTCGAGCCGCCTCCTGCTCACCTTCGATCTCGACACCTTCAAGTCGGAGACCGACCGCGAGACGCGCGAGCGCCGCACGGGCGTCGGCGACGCGCGGTTAGGCTTGCAGGCCGTCGCCGTCAAAGAGACGGAGGCCCACCCCGCCCTCGCCTTCGCCTACCGCCTGAAGCTCCCGACCGCGAGCGAGCGGAAGGGGCTCGGCACGGGGCGCTTCGATCACGAGCTGCTCCTCCTCCTGAGCAAGAAGGTGGGCAAGACCGACCTCGACTTCAACGCCGCCTTCCTCGCCAACGGAGAGGAGGGCGGCGGCGGTTGGGATCACGGCGGGCTCGCCGCCTTCGCCGCCTCGCGCGAGTTCGAGAACGGCTTCGGCGTGGAGGCGGAAATCTCCGGGATGAGCTTGGACAGCAGCCTGCCGCGCGGGCTCTACGCGCTCGGCTCGCTCAACTACAAGGTGAACCGGCGGCTGCGCCTCGACTGGGGCGTGCGCTTCGGTTTGAACCCGGAGGCCCCGCGCGTCGGCGTCTTCGGCGGGCTGAGCCTCGGCGTCGCCGATCTCTACAAGCGGGGTAAGTAGTGACGACGGTCGGTCGCGAGCGGTGACAGGCCGCGGGAGACTTAGCCGTCCCGAGCCCCCGAGGAGAGCTTCATGCGACGATTCTTCCGCGACAACGGGCTGAGCATCACCATGCTCACGCTCTTCTTCTTCTCGCTGCTGGGTCAGAGCCTCACGGGCCATCACGAGTACAACGAGGATCAGCGCGAGCACCGCCAGCCGCAGGTCACTTACGCCGAGTACCTGACGACGAGCCACTTCGTCGAGGCGACGTTCGAGAACTGGGAGAGCGAGTTCCTCCAGATGGCCGCCTACGTCATGCTCACGGCCTTCCTCTTCCAGCGCGGCTCGTCGGAGTCGAAAGACCCGGACAAGAAGGAGGAGGTTGACCGCGACCCGAGCCCCTCGCGGCGGGACGCGCCGTGGCCCGTGCGCCGCGGCGGGCTCGTCCTGAAGCTCTACGAGAACTCCCTCTTCATCGCCCTCGTCCTGCTCTTCCTCGTCTCCTTCACGCTGCACGCCGCGGGCGGCGTCGGCGAGTACAACAGCGATCAGCGGGAGCACGGCGAGCCCACCATCACGTTCTGGCAGTACCTCGTCTCCTCGCGCTTCTGGTTCGAGTCGTTCCAGAACTGGCAGAGCGAGTTCCTCTCGGTCGCGGCCATCGTCCTGCTCTCGATCTGGCTGCGCCAGCGCGGCTCGCCCGAATCGAAGCCCGTCGACGCGCCGCACTCCGAGACGGGCGAGTGACCGGCTGAGGAGACGGCCCGGAATTGCGAAGGGGCCGCAACTCGTTTGAGTTGCGGCCCCTTCGCGTCTTGATCGGGCTTTACCGTCGGCGGTTCTACTCGAAGCTCTTCGACTGCGGGTTGCGACCGCGCAGGGCGGCTGCCGCCAGCTCGCGCGCGCGGGGCAGCGCGTCGACGGCTTTCGAGACCTGCGGATCGTCGGCGACCAAGACCTGCGACGCGCCGACCGTGCCGTAGACGGCGGTGGCGATCTCGAAGCGCATCTGGCGCGCGATGAAGTCGCGCGCCTTGTCGAGCTGCGCGTCGGTCGGCCTGCTCGCCTCTTCGGCTGAGGCGGAGGCGGCGTAAGCCTTGAACGCCTTGAAGAGGTTGTCGGTGACGGGGTACTCGTCCGACTTGATGACGTGGTCGAACTCGATCCCGCGCGTCACCTTGTAGTCCTCGAAGCCCTTGACGCGCCCGTTCACCAGCTCGCGCACGAAGCCGAAGATGGGATCGGCGAGCCGCTGCTGCGAGGGCGTGATGAGCCGCGGCTTGATCGCGTCGTCGGGCGAGATGCCGCCGCCGCCGTACACCTTGCGGCCCGTGTCGGTCAAACTCTCCGGCCCGGTCGGCTTCTGCCCCGCCGCCGCCGCGCCGCCCTCTCCGCCGCCCACGCCCTGCCCCTTCGTGTAGTAGTCGTAGAGCCCCTCGTTCGAGTAGTCGCGCTGGATGAGGCGGCCCGAAGGCGTGTAGTACTTCGACGAGGTCAGCGTCAGCGCCGTGCCGTAGTCCATCGGGATGATCGACTGCACGAGCCCCTTGCCGAACGAGGTCTCGCCGACGACGATGGCGCGGTCGTGATCCTGAAGCGCGCCCGCGACGATCTCCGACGCCGAGGCCGTGTTGCGGTTGACCAAGACGACGAGCGGGATCGTGTCGGGGTTGCTGTTCGTGGAGTTGTAGGTGCGGTCGGCCCCCTCGATGCGCCCGCGCTGCGAGAGGATCAACTGCCCGCGACCGAGGAAGCGGTCGGCGACCTTGACCGCCTGATCCAAGAGGCCGCCGGGGTTGTTCCTGAGATCGAGGACGAGCTGCGTCATGCCCTGCTTGTGGAGCTGTTCGAGGCGGGCGGCGAACTCTTCGGCGGTCGTGCGGTTGAAGCCGCGCTGCATGTCGATGTAGCCGACGCCGGGCTTGATCATGTAGGCGTCGGGCACGGTCGGCTGCGGCACCACGTCGCGCGTGATCTCGACCGTCTCCTTGGCCCCCGTCGCGGCGCGCTCAAGGGACATCTTGACGGTCGAGCCCTTCGGCCCGCGAATCCAGTCGCGCACCTCGGCGGACGACTTGCCCTTCGCGTCCTTGCCGTCGACGGCGAGAATCTTGTCGCCGTAGCGCAGGCCCGCCCGCGCCGCGGGCGAGTTCTCGAAGGTCGCCAGCACGAAGGTCGAGGTCTCGCCGTTCACGTCGTGGTTGATGATCGACGCGCCGACGCCGAAGTACTCCGAGCGCCAGTCGGTCTGCAGCTCCTCGAACTCTTTCGTGTCGTAGTAGTTCGAGTGCGGGTCGAGCGAGCGCAGCATCCCGATGATCGACGACTTGAAGACCGTGTTGTAGTCGAGCTTGACGCCGTCCACGTAGTTGTCCTGCACGATCGAGAGGGCTTCGGCGAAGTCCTGTTCGAGCGCGGAGGTGGCGTCGGGCGCGGGGCGCGCGTGGTCGCGCGCGCCGCGCGAGGCGGGCGCGCCCGGCGCGTTGGGCGCGCGGCGCTGCGGCGCGGTCTGCTGCGCGGCGACGAACGAGACCGTGAGCGCCAGCGACAGGAGCGCGAGCGCGGGGCGTGACAGTCTATTATTCACTGCTTTTTAGACCTCTCGGAAAACTCGCCCCCCAGCCGACCCCCGCCGCCGAAACGCTCGACGCCGAGAACCGCGGAAGGGACGCCCGCCGTGGCAGGTTTTCGTAGTGTAGTTGATGACTGAACGGGCGGCAAGGTTGCGCCGCGGCAACTCCGGCGGGGCGCGGGGCGCGTAAAAAGCTCCCCGCCGCGCCGCCGCGCTCGGCCCCGCGCGCCGTCGCGCCTACTCACCCGGCGCGCTCTGCACGTTTGTCACTTCATCAGTCCGTCAACTAAAATGGCCGACAGGTTTTCAGCTCTCCCAGCTTGAGTGATGAAGGGCTCCGCGCGCCCCGGAGGTGAGCCGGGGCGCGAGCCGCCGATGAAGATTTTTGGAGGACTCAGTCGATGAGCAATCCTTACGACCCGAACAACCCGAACTACCCGCCGTCCGCCGTCCCGCCTTCGCGCGACGCGGAGCCGCTCGACGAGCTGATGCTCCACGACGACGACGCCGCGGGGCACGGCTCGGAGCGCGACCGCGTCTCCTCCTCGGTGCGCGACATCGCCTCGCGCATCCCCGAATCGCTCTCCTCCATCGGGCGCGACATCAGCCGCACCATCGAGCGCGCGATGTCCGCCAAGGACGACTACGTGGTCGCCGTCAAGGTCTCGCACGAGGCGCAGGAGCGGCTCGAACAGCTCGTGCAGGCGGGCGTCTTCCGCAGCCGCGCCGAGGCGGCGGCCTTCCTCGTCGACGAGGGCATCAAGGCGCAGTCCGCCCTCTTCGAGCGCGTGCAGCAGAAGCTCGGCGAGATCGAGCGGCTGCGCGCCGAGCTGCGCGGCATCGTCAACGCGGGCTCGACGCCGCAGCCTTGATCCAGAAGAGAGTGCGCGCTGGCCGCGCCCCCGTCCCGTTCACGCCGCGCCCACGCCGCGGACGCCTGCGATGATGAAACTCATCCCGTCCCTGACGCTCGCCACGCTCGTCGCCTGCCACGCGGCGGGGGCGGCAGAAGCGCGCGCGCAGTCGGGCCGCGTCAAGCGCGCCGAGCCGCCCGCCGGGCCCGGTCGCGGCGGCGGCGGCGACCGGGCCGACGACAAGGGCGTCGGGGGCGGTAAGGAAGACGACTCCGCGCCGGACGAGAACAGGGTCTACGCGGGTCGTGAGGTGACGCGCAAGGCCGTCATCAAGTCGCGCCCCGCGCCCGACTACCCGCGCGCGGCGCGGCGCAGGGAGGTGGCGGGGACGGTGCGCCTCAGAATCATCCTGCGCGCCGACGGTCGCGTGGACGACCGCGTCGAGGTGCAGAAGTCGCTGCCCGAGGGCGTCACCGAGGCGGCGATCAGGGCCGCGCGCCGGATCGAGTTCGAGCCCGCGCGCAAGGGCGACCGCAAGGTCTCGCAGTACGTCATCGTCGAGTACAATTTCAACGTCTACTGAGTGGCGGAATTAACCGAGGGCGGGTGAATAGAGGGCATGACATACTTATTTTGCATCGCGCTCTGGCTGTCTCTGCTGCCCGCGCAACCGCCCCCGGCTCAGGCGACGCAAGGCGGCACGCGGCAGAAGGCTGAACAGGAAACGGAAAAAGTCTACGCCCGCAAAGAGGTGGACACGCCCGCGAGGATTACGCGCCAATCGTTTCCCGAACCGCCCCGCGCCGAGCGCCTCGGCGACATCTTCCGCGGGGCGGTGCGCCTGCGCATGATTTTCAGATCGAACGGGAAAGTGACGGACATCGAAGTACTAAACTCCGCGCCGCCCGAAATCCGGCGGGCGAGCATCGCCGCCGCCCAGAAGATCGAGTTCAAGCCGGCGCTCAAGGACGGGCAGCCGGTCTCACAGTACGTTCTGATCGAGCACAGCTACCACTGAGGTCAATTGTTTGCCCGAAAATGTCGCAGTCCCCCGCGTCCACGCCGAGCAGTTCACGCTCGGGAACGGCTTGCGCGTCGTCCTGAGCGAAGACCACGCCGTGCCCGTCGTCTCCGTCGCCGTCTACTACGACGTGGGCTCGCGCAACGAGCGCGAGGGGAGAACGGGCTTCGCGCACCTCTTCGAGCACATGATGTTCCAGGGCTCGGAGAACGTGCCGAAGGCCGCGCACTTCCAGTACGTCTTCAACTCCGGCGGCACGATGAACGGCACGACCTCGACCGAGCGCACCAACTACTTCGAGACGCTGCCGTCGCACCAGCTCCCGCTCGCGCTCTGGCTCGAATCCGACCGGATGCGCTCGCTCAAGGTGACGCAGGAGAACCTCGACAACCAGCGCAACGCCGTGCAGGAGGAGAAGCGCCTAACTTACGACAACCGCCCCTACTCGAACGCCTTCCTCCACCTGAACGAGCTGATCTTCAAGAACCCGGCGAACGCGCACTCGACCATCGGCTCGATGGAAGACCTCGACGCCGCCTCGGTCGAGGACGTGCGGGAGTTCTTCCGCATCTACTACGCGCCGAACAACGCCGTGCTCTCGATCGTCGGCGACTTCGACCCGGCGGAGGCGCGCGCCCTCGTCGAAAAGTATTTCGCGTCGATCCCGCGGCAGCCTCAGCCTCCGCCCGTCGACGTCGAGGAGCCGCCCGAAGTCGCCGCGCGCTTCGAGTCGTACCCCGACCGCTTCGCGCAGCTCCCCGCGCTGATGCTCGGCTGGAAAGCGCCCGCGCGCCGCACGCCCGACTTCTACGCGCTCACGCTCGCCGCCGATCTCTTGCTTGAGGGCGAAAGCTCGCGCCTCTACCAGCGACTCGTCAAGGGCGACGAGTCGGTCGTCGCCGTGCAGGGCGGGATGGGCGAGCGGCGCGGCCCGTCCTCGCTCTACCTCTTCGCGATCCCGAAGCCGGGCCGGACGACCGGCGAGATTCGCGCCACGATCATGGAGGAGATCGAACGGCTCGCCGCCGAAGGCCCGAGCGCGGACGAGATGGAGAAGCTACGCAACAACCTTTTGAACGACTCCGTGCGGGGCCGGCAGTCCACGATGTTCCGCGCGCAGATGCTCGCCGAGTACGCGCTCTACGACGGCGACCCCGATCTCATCAACACCGAGCTGGAGCACTACCTGCGCGTCGCGCCCGAAGAGATCAGGGCCGCGGCGTCGCGCTTCCTCGCCAACGACAACTTCTCGCTCATCGAGGTCACGCCCGCGCCCGACGACGCGGAGGCGGCGGCCTCTTCCGCCGCGGCCACCGGCGACGCCGAGCAGCCCGGCGCGCCGCCGCCGCAGGTTCCGCCGCGCCCGCCCGCGCAGCCCCCGGCGGCCACGGGCGAGACTCCCGAAGCGCCGCTCGCGCACGACGAGCCGCACACCGAAAAACCCGCGCAGCCCGCCGACGCACCGACGATGAAAGGATGAAGGATGAGGGATGAGGGATGAATAATAAGGATGCAGCAAGACCGCTCGCTTCATCCCTCATCCCTCATCCTTCATCCCTTATTGACGTGAGTCCAACAGAAAACGACGTCGAGAGTTTCCGCCGCGAGCCGCCCGCGCCGCTCGCGCCGCGCCCGCTGAACCTGCCGGGGGTCGAGGAGTTGACGCTCGGGAACGGGCTGAGAGTCGTGCTCGTCGAGAGCCGCCGCTTCCCGCTCGTCAGCCTCCGGCTCGCCTTCCCCACCGGCAACGCGCACGACCCCGCGGATCGGCCCGGCCTGACGGACATCGTCGCCGGGATGCTCAACGAGGGCACGCAGTCGCGCACGTCGCGCCAGATCGCCGACGAGGTGGCGCGCGTCGGCGCGACCCTGAACGCGGGCTCGAACTCCGACTACACGACCGTCGCCGCGTCCGCCCTGACGAACTTCACGGACGAGATTTTAGAGTTGACGGCTGACGTGTGCCTGCGCCCCTCCTTCCCGGAGGACGAGCTGGAGCTGACGAAGCAGAACACGCTGCAAAACCTGATCGCGCAGCGCGGGCAGGCTTCGTTCCTCGCGAGCGAGCGCGTCGCCGCGATCATCTACGGCGCGCACCCCTACCACGTCGTCGCGCCGACGCCCGAGGCCGTCGAGGCCACGACGCGCGAAGAGGTCGCAAACTTTCACCGCTCCGTCTTCATCCCGAACAACGCCGTGCTCGTCGCCGGGGGCGACTTCGACCGCGCGCGGCTCGTGCGCCGCGTCGAAGAGCTGTTCGGCGCGTGGGAGGCGTCGGAGCCGCTCGGCGGCGACTTCCCCGCCCCGCCCGCGCGCGACCGCCGCGCCGCGTACATCGTGGATCGCCCCGGCTCGGCGCAGTCGAACATCGTCATCGCCAACGCGGGGCTCGCGCGCACGCACCCCGACTACTTCCCCGCGCTCGTGATGCACACCGTCCTCGGCGCGAACGCCTCGTCCCGCCTCTTCATGAACCTGCGCGAGGAGAAGGGCTACACCTACGGCGCGTACACGAACCTCGACGCGCGGCGCGACGCGGGCTCTTTCCGCGCCACCGCCGAGGTGCGCACGCCCGTGACGGGCGACTCGCTCAAAGAGTTCTTCTACGAGTTCGGGCGCATCCGCGAAGAGGAAGTTTCGGAGAAGGAGCTGCGCGACGCGAAGAGCTACCTGACGGGCATCTTCCCCATCCGGCTCGAATCGCTCGACGGCCTCATCGATCAGCTCGTGCAGATCAGGATGTTCCATCTCCCCGCCGACTACCTCGAAACTTACCGCGACCGCGTGCAGGCCGTGACGCGCGAGGAAGTGATGCGCGCGGCGCGCGCCTACGTCACGCCCGACCGGGCGGCCATCGTCATCGTCGGCGACGCACAGGCGCTCGGCGATCAGATCAAACCCTACGCCGACGCGGTCGAGCTTTACGACCACAACGGCAAACGCAAAGAACAAGGAGCACAGGTGGCGGCAAAACGGAACAACGGGACGGGCCGCGCGGCGGGCGCGGCGGGCGGGGCGGCGGCGGAGGCGGGCACGGCGGACGCGCTGCTCGGCACGTGGGAGCTGGACGTGAAGACGCCCTTCGGGCAGCACCCGGCGACGCTCACGCTCGCGCGCGGCGCGAATGGTGAGGTCGCGGGCGCGATCAAGTCGCAGCTCGGCGACGGCGAGCTGAGCCAGATCAACGCCGAGGGCGAGAGCGTCAGCGCCGTCGTCACGCTCGCGCTTCAGGGCCGCACCTTCGACGCGCAGGTCTCCGCGCGCGTCGAGGGAGCGCAGATGACCGGCACCATCAAGGTCAGCAACCTGCCCATCCCCGCGCCCGCGCTCAAGTTCACGGGGACGAAGAGATAGCTGTTAGCGATTAGCTGTTAGCTGTTAGCTAAGACGTAAAGCATAAGCCGGATCGGGCGGCGTCGGAGGTTAGCAACAAGCAAGAGGTTTTGAGCCTAATGGCTAACAGCTAACAGCTATTAGCTAACAGCTAAGAAAAAAACCGCCCGGCGCGTGCTCTTCACGCCGGGCGGAAACCACAGGAGAATTCCCTTCGGGTCAAAACCCCTCTCGCGACCCTCCGGGTTCTTGCTATGCTCGCCCGTTCGGATGACGCCCGCCCCGCGCCGCGTTGTCCCCGCGCCCGCGAAAATTTTCCGCGCCCCGCAGGGGAGGTTAAACGATGCGAAAACTCAGTCTGTTTTTGTCGCTCACGCTACTGCTTTCGGGAGCCTCCCGCGCACGACCGATGACAAACGAGCGCGGCCCCGCCGCCCCGCAGAAGACGACCGGCGACGCCCGCTTCAAGGCGGCGCAGGACGCCTACGTCGTAGAGTTCCTGCGCCGCTTCCCCGTCGTCAACACGTACCTCGGCGGCGGCGGGCTCGACGCCTCCCTGCGTGAGGTGGAGGGGAGGCTGCGCGACCACTCCGCCGCCGCGCTCGAAGCGGAGGACGCGTGGCTCACCCGGCAACAGAAGGTGTTCGACAGTCTGGACCCTAAAACACTTTCGCCCGCCTCCCGCATCGACCGCGAGGTCGCGCTCGCGCAGATCAAGTTCCTGCTGCACCAGCACCAGCGCCGCTATCAGGAGCGCGCGCTCGACACCTACGCGAACGAGCCCTTCCGCGCCGTCGACTGGCAGATGCAGGGCATGACGCAGACGGGCGCGAAAACTTACGGCACGCCCGAAGAGTGGTCGCTCGTCGTCAAGCGCCTGCAAGCCGTCCCGCGCTACATGCAGGTCGCGCAGGAGCAGCTCGCGGCGGGGATCAGGCGCGGCAACACGCCCGACTGGCGGATGCTCCGGCGCGACGGGCTGGCGACGACCGAGGCCGACGCCGAGTATTTCGAGAAGACGCTTTCGGAGACCGCCGCCGAGCGGATCGCGCAGGGGCGGCAGCGCGCCGACCTGCTCAAACGGATCGCCGCCGCGGGCAAGGCGGCGGCGGCGGCTTACCGCGGCCTGCATGATTTCGTCGCGCGCGAGTTCTTCGAGGACGCGGCGAAGAAGGGCGCGGAAGCCTTGAAGTCGCAGTTCCGCGCCGACCGCTTCTCGATGGGCGAGGGCGAGTACGACTGGGCGCTCAGGAACAACCTGCGCATCACGGACAAGACCGCCGCGCAGCTCTACGAGGAGTCGATGCCGGTCGTCGAGGCGACGCGGCAGGAGATGATCAGGCTCGCCGCGGAGATCGCCGCCGCCCGTAAGATCAGCGCCGCGCCCGGCGAGGAGACGGTGCGCGCCGTCTTCGACGAGCTGGGCAAGGACTACCCGAAGACCGACGCCGAGATGGTCAGGTGGTACGAGGAGGCCGCGCGCCGCCTCGTCGATTACGGGCGCAAGTCCGGCGTCTTCGACGTGCCCGCCGACTACAAGCTCGACGTGGTCGAGACTCCGCCGCCCCTGCGCGCGGCCATCGAGGGCGCGGCCTACTACCCCGCGCCGCCCTTCAAGCAGAGCGGCGTCGGGCGCTTCTACGTCACCACCTCCGGCAACGATGATCAGGGCATCCTCAAGGAGAACAACCGCGCCGCGCTCGCAGACCTCTCCGCGCACGAGGGCTTCCCCGGCCACGACTGGCACTACAAGACGATGACGAAGTTCCGCGACCGGATCGGCGCCGTGCGCTGGCTCACGCCAGGCGAGGTCGAGGGCTCTTCGTCGATGTGGGAGGACTCCATCGCCGCCGAGGGCTGGGCGCTCTACTCGGAGGCGCTGATGGCGGAGCCGCAGCCCGGCTTCCCCAACGGCTTCTACACGCCCGAGGAACGCCTCTACCAGCTTAAGGGCAAGCTCTACCGCGACCTGAGAGTGCGCATCGACACGGGGCTGCACACGGGCCGGCTCTCTTACGACGACGCCGTCGATCTCTTCTCGCAGGTCGTCGACTTCCTGCCCGGCTCCTGCCGCGACGCGGAAGCGACGAAGAGCGAGGCGAAGCGCGCGAGCTGCTCGGGCGCTGAGGGGGCCATCTACCGCTACTCGAAGTGGCCCACGCAGGCCATCACCTACCGCCTCGGCAAGGAGCAGATCTACGCCCTGCGCGCCGACGCGCAGAAGGCGCTCGGCGACCGCTTCTCCGCCAAAGACTTCCACGTCCTCTTCATGCAGCAGGGCACGATCCCCGCCGGCTACTTCCGCGACGAGCTGCTCAGGATGATTCGGGAGAAGAAGTGACGCGCGAACGGGAGCGGGCCGTTCGCTAAAAGTAGCAGCCATAAAAGCCGCGGGGTCGGTCGTCGGACCGACCCCGCGGCTTTTAAATGACCGTCGCGGCTAAAGAAGTTTACTGCGCCGCCTGCGCCTCCAGCCTGCTCACAACCGCGTCGAGCCCGCGAAGCTCTACCTGCACTCCGAGGATGTTGTTATTCAGAGCGTCTATCTGCCTCGCCACTTTCCGCAGCCCCGCGTCCATTTCCGCGCGCGCCTTCTCGAAGCCCTCGTGCATCTCTGCGCGTAGACCTGTGAAGCTTTCGCGCATTTCGGCGCGCAGGTTATCCATGCCGTGAACTGTTGTGAACTCGGCGTCGGCTTTCGTGAAGCCCTCTCGCAGTTCAACTCGCAGCTCAGCGATCTCCTTGAATGCGTTTTCCCAGATCGGCTTCGTGTCGTAGTCGCGCGCTTCGAGCCGTTCGAGGCGCGCGTCCACGCCGTCGAAGCGCGAATCTATGCGGTCGAGACGCGAATTAATCGAAGTGAGTTGCGTGAGGATTTGCCGGAACTCGTCGTTCGGCAGGTTCTGTGTGCGGTCTTCGCTCATAGCGTTCTCCCGTCGTGAGGATTTGAGGGGATTATGAGCCCGATGCGGCGGTCAATTCAAGTCCGCGTCGGCGGGGAAAATCTGCGCGAGGTGGTGCTTGAGGTGAGCGATGTAGTCGCGCATCAGGTATTCGAGCGTCGCGGGCCGGCCCGCCTCGACCGCGCGGAACGCGATCCGGTCGAGGCTGTGGGAGGCGCGCGGCCTTCGCAAGGCTTCCTCCGGCGCGGACTCCATGACGTGAGCGAGATGCAGGTTGTAGGCGCGCCACAGTTCGACGAGGCCCGCCCACGGCGCGTCGGCGTAACGCTGCGCGCGCACCCAGTCTTCCTGCGCGTAGCCCTCGAACCGGAGATCGTCCTTGAGCTGCGCGAGGACGAAGCGGCGGTGGTTATTGGCCGCCGAGTCGATCAGGTGTCCGACGATCTCCTTCGCCGACCAGCCCTCCTCGCCGCCGCGGCGTCGGCGCGCGCCCTCCTCGCCGAGCGCGAGCAGTCGCGCGGCCCCGCCTTCGACCGTGCCCCGAAAATCTTCGAGCGCGTCTCGCATCCCCGGCTCACCTCTCGTAGCGCAGCAGCGTGCCGTCGCCGCCCACCGCCCAGCCGCCCTTCTTGTTGAAGAAGAGCGCGAAGAGTCTCTGCTTCGCGCCCACTTCCTGCTTGATCCACGTGCGCCCGCCGTCCGAAGAGCGCAGGATCGCGCCGCGGCGATCTATGAGCCAGCCCTCGTCGCGGTCGACGAAGGCGACGCTCAGCAGCGTCGCGTTCGCGCCGACCGCCGCCGACTGCACCCGCGCCCACGTGCGCCCGCCGTCGTTCGTGCGGAGGATCGTCGAGCGCTCGCCGACCGCCCACCCGTTCTCGTCGTCGATGAAGTCGACGTGGTAGAGCGTCGCCGTCGTGTCCGAGGTCTGCCGCGCCCACGTCGTGCCGCCGTCGTCGGTGTGGAGGATCGTGCCGCGGTCGCCGACGATCCAGCCGCGCTTCTCGCCGTCGAAGTCGAGGTGCAGCAGCTCGACGCTGACGGGCGTCGTGCGGCGCAGCCACGAGGAGCCGCCGTCGTCGGTGTAGAGCAGCAGGCTGTCGACGACGTTGTCGCCGCGGCTCACCGAGCCGACCACCCAGCCGCGCTTCTTCGACGCGAAGCGCACGCTGTAGAGTTCGGGCGACGCGCCGCCGAACTCCGCCGACGCGAACGTGTGCGCCGCGCGCCACGTCGCGCCGCCGTCCTCGGTGAGCAGAATCTTATTCCCGGCGAGGAGGTAGCCGTCCTCCTTGTCGCGGAAGTAGATGTCGTTGACGCTCTCTTCGACGCCGGTCTGCTGCCGCGCCCACGTGCGCCCGCCGTCCTCCGTGCGCCAGACCTGCCCGCCGTCGCCGCCGATCCAGCCGCGCTTGTCGCCGACGAAGTAGACGGCGTTCAAATCCTTGCCCGCCTCGCCGCCCCGCTCCGCGATCCAGCCCCCCTGCGCCGCCGCCGCCGGGGCGGCGCACGCCACGAGGCAGAGCGAGAGCGACAAAAGCGCGCACGCCCTTCGCAAGCGCGCCGGTTGAATGGACTCAGCTTTCATGTCACGAAGAGATTTCCGCAGCAGCCGGCGCGCGTGCGCCCGTAGAACGTTTGGCGAGGGGTTGCGACGCCGACGTTTGTACACGAACTCGCGCCCGCGAGACAAGTCGATGCAGTGAAAAGCCGTAAAAAGCCGTGAACCGTAAACCGTAAACCGTGACAAGGAAGAAAGGGTTCTCTCCTGTCACGGTTTACGGTTTACGGTTCACGGCTTTCGGCGTTACTTCGACGTCACGCGGTAGACGCGGCCCTTGAAGACGACGACGACGCGCTCGCCGAGTGCGAAGTAGTCCGCGAGCTTGGGCTCGCGCTTGAGCAGATCGAAGTAGGCGTCGCCGCCGAAGGCCACGGCGGTCTCGGGCAGCTTCGCGTCCGCCTTGAACTCGGCGTCCGTCCAGACCTCGCCCTCGCGCAGGTAGAAGGTCTTGCCGTTGACGTTGCGCACCGCGCCGGAGCGGCCCTCGGTGTCGGCGCGATCCGCGTCCTTCATCTTGCTCACCGTCATGCTCTCGCGCACCGCGCCCGCGCCCGACACCTTCGGCGCGGCCATCGGCGCGTTGGAACTCTGCTGCACCGGCATCGGCACCGGCATCGGCGTCGCCGAGGGCGGGGGCGGCGCGTTCAAGTCCGCCGCCTGCCGGTTGCTCAGGCCCGCACCCGTCCCGGCGCGCCTCGCCTCCCTGCGCCCCGCGATCCGGCCCGGCGCGACCCGCATCACTTCGTCGGCGTTGGATTCGAGCGCGAGGTAGGAGGTGTAGGGCGTGACGATGCCGTAGCGCGTGCCGAGATCGACGATCTCGTCGCGCAGCTCCTTCTGCTCGCCGTTCGTGCGAATCTGCTCCATCAGCCAGCCGACGCGTCGCGTCGCCCACAGGCGCGGCAGGAAGTCGTTGTCGTCGGAGTTCGTCGGGAAGCGCAAATTCTCGTAGGCGAAGCTGCGCGCCTCCCTGCCGGTCTTGCCCGACAGGCGCAGGCGCACGTTGCGTAGATCGGAGGCGTTGCGGTAGCGACCGATGAGCGTGACCTGCGAGCCGCGGAACAGATCGGGCGTCTCGCGCGGGTAGACGAGGTCGGCCTCGACGCCGCCCCAGTCGAGGTTGAGATCGGTAAGGACGGGGTAGTTGACCTTCGCGAAGAAGTTCGAGACTTTGACCTCCAAATCCTCCTTCGGCTCGACGTAGTCGGACGCGCCGCCGTTCTCCGCCGCCAGCTTGTCGAGCAGCACCGTGTTCACGTCGTAGCCGACGCCGAAGGTGAAGAGGCGCACGCCCTCTCTGCGCTGGGCGCGCGCGTTCTCGACGATGCGCTGCGCGTTGGTCTCGCCGACCGTGGGCAGGCCGTCCGTCAGGAAGACGAGCATCTTCGGTCGGTCGCCAGCGCCGCCGTCGAACTGGCGGAGCGCGGCGACGAGCGCGCCGTTGATGTTCGTGCCGCCGTTGGCGCGAAGCTGCGCGACGAACTCCTCGCCGCGCTGTCGCCCGCGCGCGTCGGCCTGCACGAGCCCGCCCTCCATCAGCCTCTCCTCGCCCGCGAAGGAGACCACGTTGAAGCGGTCGTCGTCGCGCAGGGTCTTGATGCCGAAGAGGAGCGCGGCCCTCGCCTTCTCCATCTTCCCCGCCTCCGACATCGAGCCCGAGGTGTCGAGCACGAAGACGATGTCCTTGGCCGCGTACTCAGCCTCGGCCCAGTTGTCCTTCGGCGAGATCATTAGAAGGAAGTAGCCGTCCCGCCCCGGCTCGCGGTGCGTGAGGAGCGACATCCCGAAGTCTTCGCCGGAGAGCGAGTAGAAGAGTTGGAAGTCCTGCGCCTCGCGGCCCGCCTCCGACTCGAAGGAGACGCGCGCCCGCCGCTCGTCGCCGCGCCGCGAAACGTCGACCGCGTGGCTCGGCGAGTAGACGTTGCGGATCGGCTCCCGGCCCTCGATCTCGACTTGGCCCGAAACCTGTCCGATGGTCGTCAGGTTGTGGCCCGTGCCGAGCGGGTAGCGGTAGGAGACCGTGCCGGACTCGGCGCGCAAGACCTGCGTGTAGGTCAGCTCAAGTTTTTTGTCCGCGTGCGGCGGGATCGGGAAGATGCTCGCCTGAAACAGGTCCTTGCCCGCGTATTCGAGCAGGCCGGGGTCGCGCTGGCGGCGCACGATCTCGTCGTAGATGCGCCGCGCCTCTTCGCGCGAGCGCACCTCGCCGACGAGGCGGCGGCTGCCGTCCCAGATGGCGAACTCGGCGACGGAGGCCGACTCCGGCACGGGGAAGAAGTAAGTCCCTTCGAGCACGGCGTCCGTGTCGTTGCGGAAGACCTGCTCGACGTGCGTGGTCGCCACCTGCTGCGCGATCTTCGTGTCGATCTTGATCGACTTGACGGGCAGGGCGCGCGGGAGTTGCCGCGCGGGGCAGTCGGGGCACGGGCGCGGGCGCGGCACGATCACGCCCTGCGCGCGCGCGGCGGAGGCCAAGGCGAGGACGGCGAAAAGCTGTAGAAGGAAGCGGGCGGCGTTAGGATTCTCACGCATGACTCTCAGACTCCTCAAAGGCAGTTTGCTGGCGGGGGCCCGCGAGGAAATGGTCGCGCCCCTCTGGTTGATAGAACGGGAGGGGCGGCGGGTTCTTGCGCGTGAGGCCCGTCTTTCCGGCAGCCGCAGAGGGCGGCGGCGGGGTTTAGCCCGCGGCCCGCGCCGCGGGGTGGCGGCTGTCGGCGGGGCCGGGGGTCTGCGCGCGCCCGGCGCGGTGTACGGAGTTTGTTCGCCTAGTCCAGCGCGCGCAGGCGCGGGTTGAGGACGGCGACGGAGGCGACGAAGAGGGCGGTGACGACGCCGCCCGCGGCGAGCGTGTGCGGCGCGCCGAAGCGGTCGGCGGCGACGCCCGCGGCGTAGTTGCCGATGGGGAACGAGCCGAAGAACGAGAGCATGAACATGCTCATCACGCGCCCGCGCATCTCGTCGGTGATGAGCTGCTGGATGAGGATGTTGATGACTGCGACCGACGAGACGATGCCGAAGCCGATGAGGAAGAGGAAGACGAGCGCGGGGGCGAGCGTCCGCGACAACGCGAACCCGACGACGCACGCGCCGAACATGAAGGAGCCGCCGAGCACGAACCACCCCTTGCGCGGGACGTTGCCCAAAAGCGCGAGCAAGACCGCCGCGCAGAAAGAGCCCGCGCCCGCCGTGCCCATCAGGATCGAGAGCCCCGAGGCGTCGAGCTTGAGGATGTCGCGCGCGAAGAGCGGCATCATCGTCATGTAGGGCGCGCCGAAGAGGGTCGTCACCGCCGAGATCGAGAGCAGCGTGAGCACGCGCGGGCGGCCCATGACGTAGCGGAAGCCCCCCTTGATGTCGCGCCACACCGAGCGGCGGTCGATGGCCGGGCGCGGCACCGCGACTTCCGCGCCCGACCCCGCGGCGTCAGCCGCGCCGACCGCGCCCCCCGCCTTCGGGATCCGCACCATCAGAAGCGACGCGACGATGGCGACGTAAGAGATGCCGTTGATGAAGAAGCAGCCCGCGACGCCGAGGAACTTGAAGGCGACGCCCGCGAGCGTCGGCCCCAGCACGCGCGAGAGCTGGAACTGCGCGGAGTTGAGGGCGATGGCGTTCGGGAGGTCGCGCCGCCCGACCAGATCGATCGTGATCGCCTGATACGACGGCGACGCGAGCGCGAAGCAGCAGCCCGTGACGAACGACGCCGCGAGGATCATCGTGAACTGGATGACGTGCGTCCAGATGAGGACGGCCAAGACGAGCGCGGTCGCGCCCGCGACGATCTGCGAGACGATGAGGAGCCGCTTGCGGTCGAAGATGTCGGCGAAGACGCCCCCGAGGAGCAGCAAAACGAGGCCGGGCGCGGTGGCGACGAAGCCGTCGAAGCCGAGCCAGAAGGCCGAGTTCGTCAGGAGCAGCATGAGCCACCCCTGCGCGAGCGTCTGCATCCACGTCCCCGTGTTCGACAGAAACGCGCCCGCCCAGAACAGGCGGAAGTTGCGGTGCGCGAGCGAGCGGAACGCGCCGCCCCCGCCGCCCAACTCCTGTGGTTCGATCTCAGCCGTCGCCATCGTGCCGACTTTGATAGCACGACTCGCCGCCTTTTCAAACTCGCGCGCCGCCGGGGTTGCGGGGCGGCTGCGGTTCCCCGATCTGATTTTTCCTCCGTGCCCGCTCTGTGATCTCTGTGACTCCGTGGTGAGGTAAGGATCAGAAGCACTCACCACAGAGGCACAGAGGGCACGGAGGATGCACAGAGGAAAGCTCGGCGTGCCCGCTCCGCCCCCGCCGAAAAGTTTTGCGCCGCCGCGCACACTCATGCTCTAATCGCGCGTCCCTCGCGCGCGACAACATGTAGAGACGGAGATCAAAGATGATCCGAGAGAATATGATCGACCGCGGCGTCGGCGCGTCCGACAAGTTCCGCTGGCGCGGTCACGAGGTGGCGCGCATCGAGGCGCTGAGCGACGCCGTCTTCGCCTTCGCCGTCACGCTCCTCGTCGTCTCGCTCGAAGTGCCGCGCACGTTCGACGAGCTGTGGGAGACGATGCGCGGCTTCCTCCCCTTCGCCATCAGCTTCGCGATGCTCTTCCTCATCTGGTACCAGCAGTACATCTTCTTCCGCCGCTACGCGCTGCAGGACACGCTCACCAACGTGCTCAACGGCGCGCTGCTCTTCGTCGTGCTCTTCTACGTCTACCCGCTCAAGTTCCTCTGGAGCACGCTCGTCGGCGCGTTCACGGGCCACGGGCTGCTGGTGCACCTGCCGAACGGCGAGGCCGTGCCCGCGCTGCGCGAGGGGCAGTGGGGCCAGTTGATGCTCGTCTTCGACGCGGGCTACGTCGCCGTCTTCCTCGTCTTCGTCCTGCTCTACCTGCACGCCTACCGCCACCGCGCGCGCCTCGAACTGACCCGCGCCGAAGTGTTCGACACGTGGACCGAGGTGCAGTCGAACCTGATCAACGTCGGCATCGGGCTGCTCTCCGCCGGGGTCGCCCTCTCGGCGCTGCGCTCGAACAGCGCCTCCTACTCCGGCCTGATCTACATGCTCATCGGCCCCGCCCTCACCATTCACGGCTTCGTCCGCGGCTCGCAGCGCCGCAAGAAGTACGAGGGGCGCGCCGACGCCGACGAGAAAGAGGCCGCGCTCGAAGGATGACGCGGCGACGACGCTAAAAAACCGAGAGAGGACTTCACAACCTTCCGCCCCCTGCGTCCGGCTTAGCGACTTTGCGCCTTTGCGTGAAAACTATTCTCACGCAAAGGCGCAAAGTCGCTAAGAGTGCACGCGGTGGTTTTCAGACAAGCTCTAACGCTTCTCGCCGCGTCGCCGCGTCACCGCGTCACCGTGTCTGCGCGCCTGCGCTTTTACTTTTGCCCCGCGCCTTTCCTATACTCGCTCGCAGATGGAAATCCCGAAGGCTTACGATCCGAAGCTCGCCGAAGAGCTGCACTACTCGCGCTGGGAGGCGGGCGGCTACTTCGCGCCCGAAATCAACAAAGACCCGTGGGCCCCCGTCTACTCCATCGTCATCCCGCCCCCGAACGTCACCGGCAACCTGCACATGGGGCACGCGCTCCAGCACACCATCATGGACGTGCTCACGCGCTACCACCGGATGCGGGGTTATCGCACGCTCTGGCTTCCGGGCACGGATCACGCAGGGATTTCGACGCAGATACAGGTCGAGAAGCAACTGCGCCGCGACGAGAACCTGACGCGCCACGACGTCGGTCGCGAAAAATTCCTGGAGCGCGTCTGGCAGTGGAAGGAAAAATTCGGCGGCGAGATTCTCAAGCAGATGCGGCGCGAGGGCGCGTCGGTCGATTGGTCGCGCGAACGCTTCACGATGGACGAGGGGCTCTCAAGGGCCGTGCGCGAGTTCTTCGTGAGGATGTACGAGAAGGGCTGGATTTACCGCGGCGAGGGCTTGATCAACTGGTGCCCGAAGGATCAGACCGCGCTCTCCGATCTCGAAGTCGAGAAGGTCGAGAAGAGGGACGGCAAGCTTTACTACCTGCAATACCCGGTCAAGGGGAGCGAGCGCCGCGTGACGGTGGCGACGACGCGCCCCGAGACGATGCTCGGCGATACGGCGGTCGCGGTGAGCCCGAAGGACGAGCGCTACGCCGATCTCGTCGGCGCGACGCTTCTCCTGCCTATCGTGAGCCGCGAGATTCCGGTGGTCGCCGACGACTTCGTCGATCCCGAATTCGGCACGGGCGCGGTCAAGGTCACGCCCGCCCACGATCAGAACGACTACGCGATGGGTCAGCGCCACGACCTGCCGCAGGTCAAAGTCATCGACCAGCACGCGCGCATGACGGCGGACGCGGGCGCGGAGTTCGAGGGGCTGGATCGCTACGAGGCGCGCGAGAAAGTGGTCGCGAAGTTTGAAGGGCTGGGTCTGCTGGAGAAGATCGCCGACTACGAGTTCTCGATCTCGCAGTGCGCGCGCTGCCGCACGGTGGTCGAGCCGCTGCTCTCCGTCCAGTGGTTTTTGAAGCAAGCCGCGCTCGGCCAAAGGCCGCTCGAACTGATGCGCGAGCGGCGCGAGCCGCGCTTCGTCCCCGAAAACCCTTACGAGAAGGTTTACGCCAACTGGCTCGAAGGCTTGTACGACTGGACGCTCTCGCGCCAACTCTGGTGGGGCCACCGCATCCCGGCGTGGTACGACGAGGCGGGCAACGTCTTCGTCGCGCGCACCGAGACGGACGCGCGGCGCGCGGCGGGCACGGACAATCTGACGCAAGACCCGGACGTGCTCGACACGTGGTTCTCTTCGGCGCTCTGGCCCATCTCGACGCTCGGCTGGCCCGACGAGACCGCAGACCTTAAGACCTTCTACCCGACCTCCGTGCTCGTCACCGCGCGCGACATCATCTTCCTCTGGGTGGCGCGCATGATGATGACGGGCGTGGAGTTCACGGGCGAGCGCGCGTTCGACGACGTGTTCATCACGGGCACGATCTTCGACAAGCACGGGCAGCGGATGTCGAAGTCGAAGGGCAACGGCGTCGATCCGCTCGAAGTCTTCGACAAGTACGGCGTGGACGCCACGCGCATCGTGCTCGCCGGGATCGGCACGACCGACACGCGCTGGAACGACACGCAGGTCGAAAGTTACCGCAACTTCGCCAACAAAATCTGGAACGCCGCGCGCTTCTGCCTGATGAACTCCGAGGGCGCGCGGGCGGGCGAGGGTTTCGACGGCGACGCGAAGGCGTGGGCGCTGCACGACCGCTGGATCATGTCGCGGTTGCAAAAGGCCGTGCGCGACGTGTCCGCCTCGATCGAGGCCTACGACTTCCACGCCGCCGTGCAAAGCATCTACCACTTCTTCTGGGACGACTTCTGCGACTGGTACATCGAGTTGTCGAAGGCCGACGTGACCGCGACCGAGCCGACCCCCGAGCGCGGCGCGGCGCGCAGCCGCGTCCTCACGGTTTTAGAGCAGGCGCTGCGACTGCTGCACCCGTTCATGCCGTTCATCACGGAAGAGCTGTGGCAGAAACTCCCCGGCGTCGGCCCCGAGCTTCTGCACCCCGCGTACAAGGACGCGGAGCCGACAGTCATGCTCGCGGCTTTCCCGCAGGCCCGCGCGGAGCTGATCGACGAGCACGCCGAAGCCGAGATCGCGTCGATCATCGAACTCGTCTCGCGCGTGCGCAACATCCGGTCGGAGCTGAACCTCAAGCCGGGCGAGCAGGTGCGGATCGCCATCGCCGCGCCGGACGGCGGCGCGCGCTCCGTCTTCGCGTCGGGCTCGCAGCAGATCGCGCGGCTCGTGCGCGCGTCGGAGATTTCCGTCGGCGCGTCTCTCGACGTGCCGCGCGCCTCGGCCCGCGCCGTGCTCGCGGGCGGGGCGGAGGTGGCCGTGCCGCTCGAAGGCCTGATCGACTTCGCGCAGGAGCGCGAGCGTCTGGGCAAAGAGCAGGATAAACTTCAGAAGGAGGCGGCGCGGCTCGAAGGGCAGCTCTCGAACCCGCAGTTCGTCGGGCGCGCGCCCGCCGAGAAGGTCGAGGAGTTGCGGCAACGCGTCAGCGACATCGCGCAACGAACACGACGGCTGTCGCAGACCGTGGAGGCACTGAGCGAATGAGCTGGCTCGACGAAGGCGCGCTCTTCAACCAGATCGGCGCGTTCCTCAGCGAAGACTTGGGGCGCGGCGACATCACGACGCAGGCGTGCGTCAAGCGCAACTCGCACGCGCGGGGCCGCTTCGTCGCCAAGGAGGCGATGACGGTCGCCGGGCTCGAAGCCGCCGAGTCGGTCTTCGCCACTCTGGACTCGCAGCAGCAGCTCGAATCCTTCGTCTCCGACGGCGAGGAGATCGAGGCGGGCAAGGTCATCGCCCGCACCAACGGCTTCGCCGACGTGCTCCTCGCGGGCGAGCGCCTCGCGCTCAACCTGTTGCAGCGGCTCTCCGGCATCGCGACGCTGACGCGCGAGTTCGTCAACGCCGTCGAGGGCACGAACGCTTCAATCGTCGACACGCGGAAGACGACGCCCGGCCTGCGGATGCTCGAAAAGTACGCGGTGCAGGCGGCGGGCGGGCGCAACCACCGCTTCGGGCTTGACGACGGCGTGCTCATCAAGGACAACCACATCGCGCTCGCGGGCGGCGTCGGCGCGGCGGTGAAGCGCGCGAAGGAGTCGGTCGGACACCTCCACAAGGTCGAGGTCGAAGTCTCGACCGAGCGGGACCTGCGCGAGGCGATCGGGGAGGGCGCGGACATCCTCCTGCTCGACAACCTGACGCCCGAAGACACGGCGCGCTTCGTCAAGATCGCGCGCGAGCTGTCGCCCGCCGTGCTGCTCGAATCCTCGGGCGGCATCACGCTCGCCAACGTGCGCGCCTACGCCGAGGCGGGCGTCGATCTCGTCAGCGTCGGCGCGCTCACGCACTCGGCGCGCGCCGTGGACATCAGCTTCAAGATTCAGCCGGGATGAGGGAACCCGCCGCCCGCTCGCGCGTGTAACTTGAAGCTGTTAGCTGTTAGCTGTTAGCTGTTAGCAATCAGCCGAGCCGGGCCGAATGACGTTGCGATTGATTCTTCCTTGCTAACAGCTAACAGCTAATCGCTAACAGCTAATCGCTAACAGCTAGCCGCCAACAGCTCTTTCGGAGGTTCGCCATGTTCGCTCGCTCAACTCTCAAGGTCGCCGCGCCGTGCGCCGTCGTGTTGTCGCTGGTCGTGAGCGTCGTCGGCGTGCAGACGCAGCGGCGCAGGCGTCCGTCGCGCCGCGTGACCAACCCCGTGAGCCCGACCTACGTGCCCGCGCCGGGCCCGACCGCGACGCCCGATCCTTCGGAGCCGCGGCTCGTCAGCAGCGCCGAGGATCAGCAGCAGGAGGACGCGCGCCCGCAGACGCGGCGCACGCCCGCGCGCACCTCGGACGCGAAAGAGCCGGAGTCGCGCAAGGAGATGGATCAGCTCTCGACTCAGCTCAAGCAACTCAACAAGAAAGTCGATCAGATGGAGCAGCAGCGTCGCACCGATCTCATTCAGGAGCGCCTCACGCGCGCCGAGCAGCGCGTCGAATCCCTACAGACGCAGATGAGCGAGGTGCTGGAGAAGGAGGCGAACCTGCAGGCGCGCGTCGATCAGATCGACGAGCAGATGCGCCCCGAGAACCTCGACCGCCAGCTCGCCACCGTGGGCACGTTCCGCCCCGACGAGGCGCGCGAGTCCCTGCGCCGCCAGCTCGACAACGAGAAGAGGCGCGTGCGCGCGCAGCTCGACGTGCAGGCCGCGCGCCGCCAGCAGCTCGAATCCTCGCTCGTCACCGCCAAGCAGCTCGCCGAACGGCTCCGCGCCGATCTCGACGACGCCATGCGCCGCGAGGCCGAGGGCGAAGACGGCACGGCCCCGGCGCGCCCGGCGGCGGCGACGCCCGCGCGCACGCCCCCGCCCACCCCGACGCCCGCGGCGACCCCGCCGCCCCCTCTGCCCTGACAGTCGGCGGCCCGCGACGCGGAAGTTTGTGAGGCAGGGCGGCGGGGATCGTGTTACGATCCGCCGCCCGGAAGTCGGCGATGAGACACCCGCCCCGCGCGCTCCTTATTTGTCTCGTCATCGGCGCGGCGACCTTCGCGCGCGGGCAGACTCCGGTCATCAAGTTTTTAGGGACGGCCTTCGCGAACCGATGACTTCCATCCCACAACTGGAACTCTACCGCATGATCCGCGAGGCGCGGTCGCGCGGCGAGCGCGTCGTGGTCGCGACCGTGGCGCACACGCGCGGCTCGACGCCGCAGCGGCGCGGCGCGAAGATGCTCTTCTTCGAATCGGGCGCGACGGCGGGCACGGTCGGCGGCGGCTGCATCGAGGCGGAGGTCTGGGGCGAGGCGCGCGAGACTTTGCGAACCGGAAGACCGGCCCTCCACCGCTTCAGCCTCACGGCTGACGAGGCGAGCGAAGAAGGCATGGTCTGCGGCGGCACGATGGAGATTTTCATCGACGTGTGGGACGGGGAGCCGTGACGGGTGACGGGTAAGAAGTTTGATGTGTGATGTGTGCGGAGCGACGGCGAAGAGCGATGGCGGACGGGTGGTGACAAGTGATCACAAAAAGCCTATCTTTAACTCTCGGACATTAGGTTTTCACCCGTCGCCCGTCACGGTTTACCCGTCACGAGTGTTTTGACCCGCCACGGAGGCCCCGATGCCGGCATCTTTCATCGAAGAGTACAAGGCGAAGCACCAACACCCGCTGAACCGGCTGTCGCACAGCGTCGGGATTCCCCTGATCGTGGTCTCGCTGCCGCTGTTCTTCTTCAACTGGCGTTGGGCGCTCGCGCTCTTCGTCGTCGGGTGGGTCTTACAGTTCGTCGGCCACCTCATAGAGGGCAACCAGCCCGCCTTCTTCCGCAACCCCGTCTACCTGCTCGTCGGGCCCGCGTGGCTCGCCCGCCGCGCGCTCGCCGCCGTAGGCGTCGGCAGGGCGAGCGCGCCCGCGCGCGACGAACAACTCACGAAGAGATGAACGACGCAGGCGGCCCGCCCGACGCGCGCCCGACCGGCGCGCACGCGCGAGACGATCAGGGCGTGCTCGCCGAGGCTATCGCCGAAGTCTTGGGGGAGGGCTCGGTCGCCGTGCTCGCCACGCTCGTCGAGGCGCGGCGCGGCGTGGGCGCGAAGATGCTCGTGCGCGCGGAAGGCACGCGCTGCGGGAGTTTGGGCGACGCCGCCCTCGACGAGTCGGTCGCGGCGCGCGCCATCGGTTTCCTCTCCTCACATCAGGGGGCGGGCACGCACGGGGTCGTAGAGTTTGCGCCCGCGCTCGAAGCGTGGCGGGCGGCGCGCGTGATGTTCGAGCGCGTCGAGCCGGAGCCGCACGTGGTCGTCTGCGGCGCGGGGCACGTCGGCGCGGCCTTGGCGCGGCTCGCGCGCGCGGTCGGCTACCGCGTCACGCTCATCGACGACCGCGCAGACTTCGTCACGCGCGAGCGCTTCCCCGACGACGGCGTCGCGCTCGTCGCGGCAACGGGCGGGTGGGCGAGCGCCGTGGGCGGGGCGGTGGGCAAGGGGCGCGGCGTCTCGGTGGCGGTCGTCACGCGGGGCCACAACGAGGACGAAGAGTGCCTGCGCGCCGTGATCGCGGCGCGCCCCGACTACGTCGGCATGATCGGGAGCCGGCGGCGGACGAACATCGTGCTCGGGCGGCTGCGCGAGTCGGGCGTCGGCGAGGAACTCCTGCGCGAGGTGCGCGCCCCCGTGGGGCTCGACATCGGCGCGGTCTCGCCGGAAGAGGTCGCGCTCTCGATCCTCGCCGAGATCGTCGCCGGGAGGCGCGGCGGCTCGTGCGCCCCGCTCTCGTCGTGGCGTCGCGCGTGAGTCCATCGCTTACTCTTGCGTCCGGTAGAGAAGATTCACCACAGAGGCACGGAGAACATGGAGGGGCGCGGAGAAACACTGACTCCATATCAGCACACTCCTCATCCCTCCGCTCAATCCTCTGTGTTAACTCCGTGTCCGCTGTGCCTCCGTGGTGAATCTTCCTCCGCAACCTTTAAAGTTCGACAGCCGGGAACATGAAAGGCGCGGGGGCTGAACCGCCCCCGCGCCTTTCATCGATCACGAAAAACTTTCCGTTCAGTTACTTCGCCCGCGTCGCGTCCTCTTCCAACTTGCGGCGGATCAGCCGCTCGGCGAGGTCGGGCACGACCTCCCACGCGATCTCGCGCACGACGCGCTCCGAAAGATGCTCGACGACCCGGCGCGCGATGGCGTCGATTGTTTCGGGCGACAGTTGCGCCGCGCCCTTCGGGGCCTGCGCGCTCGGTTCGGCGCTCGCGACCTCGCCCGCCGCCGAACCCGACGGCGACGACTCGTCTAACGTCGCCGCGCCGCGCGTTTCGAGCGCCGGGGCGGTCGCCTCGTCGAAACGTGCGGCGGTCGCGTCCGCTCCCCGCGCCGGGGGCGCGGCGGGCGCGGCCACGGCTTCGGGCGAGACGGCGAACTCCTCCGCGTTTTCCCACGCGACGGAGGGCTCGGCCATCGAGAGGCTGCCCGCGCCCATCATCTCGACCGCCGGGGGCGCGTCGTCGGCATCGGGCGTCGCGCCGTATGTCGGCGCGTCGGCTGGCTCGGCGGCGGCGGCGCGCGGCGCTTTGTAAGCGTCTGCGTCGCCGATGTCGAGCACGAAGTCGTCGGAGTCCGTGTCGCGCGCGCCCTGAGAGTCGAAGTCTCCGAGTTCGAGCAGCGCGTCGTCCGCGGCGGCGGCGGCGTCCGCGCGCGACTCGAAGGTCTGGGCGCGCGGCGCTCCGCCCGGCGCGGCGGCGAAACCCTGCGGCGCGGCTTCGAACGCCGCGCGCGACTCCGCGAACTCGGCGGGGTGCGCGTGGCCGCGCGCGTCGAACTCGTCCGGCGTCGCCGCCTCGATGCCCTCGTCGTCGCCGCCGAAGTCGGCGAACGCGGGCGCGGCGGCGTGCGTGCTTTCATCCTTCTGGAATTCGGGCGCGCGCGGGTCTGCCGCCTCCCCGCCGCGCCCGCCGGCGAGGGGGTCGAGAGAGTGCGGGCGCGAGACCGAGTCACTCGCGCGCGCGGCGTCAGGCGCGTCGCGCTCGTCGGCATCGGCGGGATCGGGTTGGCCGCCGAGCATGCCGCCGACTTTGTTCACCAGATCGCGTATGGATTGGAAAGGTTTGGTCAAGACTTCGTCCGCGCCAACTCTGCGCGCCTCCGCTTCGTCGAATGGTTCAAACGCGCCCACCAGCAGCATGACGGGGACGTGGCGCGTGCGC